>USBK01000022.1:0-36909 GCA_900552895.1 uncultured Collinsella sp. | reverse complement strand
CGCTTGACTTGAAGAAGGGGGAGGCCTCGCGGCCTCCCCCTTTTTTGCGTTAATACATCACGATGTAGTCTCATTTCACCTGTAACCCGGTTGGGCTTATGGGTGATGAGCTTTTATTTAAAGACAATAAATCGAATCACAAGGGCAACTGCTATGACCACAATGATCAAAAGCAGGAATTGGAGTCGATGCTGTTTACGTCGTTTACTTGATGAAACGAAGATCGTTTTCCCTTGTTTTGGCGTCTCGAGATAACGAGCCGAATGCGTTAAGGTTTGCTTAGGTCGAGGACCTCTTTGCTGCCGAGTTGCGGGCGTTTTCGCCGGGTCGTCATTGATTGCGCTGTTTTTTGATAACGGTGCATCTTTCAGATATACGGGATCGCCCGACGCGACGCCCATATGCTTACGTCCCGTTTGGGCATTCTCGAGCGTTTGATATCGATTTCTCGTCACATACTCGGGCTCTGGATCATTAATGGGCTCTTGCGAGATGTGAGGGCGATGGAACCGTGGCGGCTGCGTGGAAGTATCTTCCCCCTGCGTCGGCATAAACATATTGTTCTGGTTTTGGTCGTCCATGATGCCCTTTAGTTCGTTACCAACAACGTGTACGCGCTCATTGTAAGCCCCTTGTTATTTGTAGCTGTGGACATACTCGTTATTTAAGCTCTGGTTCAAAGAACCTTAACCTTCCTAAAACCTGAGTCACACACACTTAGATATGCTTATAGTACCGGACTCAAAAAACTTTATAGTCGGTGTATATATGAGCACCGGGTGGGCATATATAAGAGCGTCAAAAGAAGTCCTGGTCACCTAGGAGATGACTCGGCAGTCCTATAAAGGAGTGGTAAACATGGCAAGCATGGTTCCTTATCGTTCGGTTTTTGGCGTTCGTCCCTCTGCAAGCTCGCTGTTCGATCTGTTTGATGATATGACCGACCTTGCAAACAACTCGATTGCCTCCAAGGCGTTCCCCGTTGACGTTGAGGATAAGGGCGATGGCTATGAGGTCAAGGCTTATCTGACCGGCGTCGCAAAGGACGATATCGATGTCGAGCTTAACGAGGGCCGTTTGTCCATTAGCGTGAATGTCGAGGAAGACGAGGAGAATGAGGGCAAGAACTTCCTGCAGAAGGAGTTCAGCTCGTACAGTGCAACGCGTGGCGTGTATCTAAAGGACGCTTCGAGCGAGGGCCTCTCGGCTAAGTACGCTGACGGCATCCTGACCGTTACGGTTCCCAAGATCGTCGAGAAGAAGAACGTTACGAAGATCTCTATCGACTAACTTCGTTGGCGTTCTGCGCTATTAAAAGACGGCAAAAAGGGGCCGGGAAGCGATTCCCGGCCCCTTTTGCTGTTTAGGACAGTCTATTGAATGGTTGCTGGCCGATGCTGGCTTGCGGGGCATATCGAGAGTTTTCGCGATCCTTGGAGAAGGGTGGCGGAGCTGCCGACCTCGTCATCCAAGGTTGCGGCTAGAGCTTTGGCATAGCTTTTGACGGTAAGGCTCGGGCGATTGTTATCTTGGCTGATATGCATGGCAATGAGCTGTTCGGTGCGATCGGTAACAAGTTCGCGCGCGGCTTCGGCGGCTTGGTCGTTGGAGAGGTGCCCCCTTGCAGACAGGATGCGCTCCTGAAGAAAGCGGGGATATTCTCCCTCGCGCAGCATGGTCACATCGTGGTTGCTTTCGAGCGCGAGGACTCGACAATCTTTGAGGGTGTTCATGGCTTGGCTCGATAGCTCTCCGGTGTCGGTGGCAAAGCCGATGGAATCATCGAGGACGTCGAATCGATAGCCGACTGGATTGATGACATCGTGTGATGTTGAGTAGGTTTGCACGTGGATGCCGGCAATGGATAGGATGTCACCGGGATCGAATTCCTCAACAGGCAGATGCGAAAGATTTTCTTTGCCCGAAAGTGTGCCCCTGCTGGCAAAGAGGGGGCCGTGCCAGTGCTTGCACCAGACATCGAGGCCCTTGATGTGATCGCTGTGCTCATGAGTGATGAGAAGAGCCGAGACGTTGTCTGCCGAGAGCCCCAGTTCTGCCATGCGCTTTAATGTCTCGCGGCGAGAAAGACCGTCGTCAATCATGATGAGCCCCCGGGGGCCTTCGATGAGCGCGCAGTTGCCTTTTGAGCCGCTGCCAAGGATATGAAGGTGCAGACGAGACATAAGATTCCAAAGGATACAATGGGTGCGAACGAATAGAGGAGGAAGCAAATGCCAACGGTATCTCAGCATTATGGACACCATGCTGCATCGTGGGCCGATGATAAAGCCCTGGCAACGCGGCAGACGGCTGCCCCCGTGGTGCTCATGGTATCAGGTGGTGCGGACTCGACGGCTTTGCTCCTTATGGCATGCACATCAAAGTTGGATATTCTGGATGGGCGTGGTGTGGCCCCCATCGCGCGCGAGCGACTGCACGTGCTGCATGTGAACCATCATCTGCGCGGCGAGGCATCCGATGGCGACGAGGCCTTCGTGCGCGGCCTATGCGCACAATATGGCTTGCCGCTGTGTGTTGAGCATGCCTATTTTGATGATGAATCGGGCAATATCGAGGCGGCTGCCCGCGAGGTGCGCTATGCCGCGGCGCGGAGGTATGTTCGCGAGCTCTGCGCCCAGACGGGGGCACCGCGAACGGCGGCTCGTATCTGCACCGCACACACGTCTTCGGATCGCGCGGAAACGTTTTTGATGAATGCCATTAAAGGGTCGGGTCCCGCGGGTCTATCGAGCATTCCGCGCCGTCGGAACATTGTAGTTCGCCCCTTGCTCGACCTCACGCACGATGAGCTCGTGAGCTATCTGCAGGTGCACGGTCAGCCATGGCGGGAAGATGAAAGCAACGAGGACGTTTCGTACCTGCGCAACTATGTACGCCATCGGGTGATGCCGGTGGTGGCACAGCGCAACGCGAGCGTCTGTAAGACGATTGGCGCCGCTTGCGAAATTCTGGGCGACGAAGACGCCTTTCTTTCCCAGCTTTCGGCACAGGCGTTTCGAAGCTGCCTGCGCAAGGAAGCGGCGGCCGCACTGGTGCTCGATGCGCGCCGTCTTGCCGCCGCTGAGGTTGTGATTGCACGGCGTATCGTGCGATTGGCGATTAAGCGCATCGATCCCGACGCGCGACCGGAGATGCGGCACGTGGAGCGCGTGCTCGCCTGCGTCGCTGCGGGCTCGGGCTCGGTTACGCTTCCTGCGGGAATTGATGCCCGTGTGGAGTTTGGCACGCTGGCGTTCAAGGCCCCGGCGGCGCGCGAGGGTTTAGTGGCCGATTGGATCTCCGTTCCCGGTCGTCTGCCGCTGGGGGCGGGGCATATTCTGACAGCGGAGCCGATGGCTGTGGAGCCGGGGTGCGATATCGTGCACCGCGCCCGCGAGCTTGCTGCTGCCGGAAAGGTTGCGGCCTTGGTGGATGCGGCGGCCCTGGGGTTTGCCGACCGCGATAGCGAGCGGATGTTAGCCGGCTCGCGCGGGGAGATTCCCACCGAGGCACGATCGGCGCGCCTGTGGGTGGATAGCCCTGTGCCGGGAGACGTGATGTGCCCGTTGGGGATGAACGGCCGAAGCAAGAAAGTGTCAGACCTGTTGAACGAGGCGCGCATTCCTGTTTCAGACCGCTCTGGCGTACCCGTGGTAAGAACGGCTCCGGGAGGTGCCGTAGTATGGGTCGCGGGCGTTCGCGCGGACGAGCGTTTTAAATGCACGGCCGCAACGCGCGTGGCATATCTGCTTCGTGTGGTCGATGCGGAATAGCGCTTCGCGCCAGCTATTCTGTGCGACGTTGACGGTATTCCCGCGCTGATGGCGCACGTGCTGGTAAATATACCCCGTGCGCTGCTAGAATGTGTAGTTCGCGTCCATGCGGCGGTGCGTGGGCGATAAGCACAAGAAAGGGTTGTCATGGCTTCTCAACATCCGGATATCGAGAAGGTTCTGTTTACGCAGGAGGATATCGACGGTATCGTCTCTCGCCTAGGCGAGCAGATTACTCGCGACTACGCGGGTAAGGATCTGGTGCTGATTGCGGTCCTGCGCGGCGCCGTGGTCTTTATGGGCGACCTGATGCGCAAGATCGAGCTGCCGACCAACATCGATTTCATGGCTGTTTCGAGCTATGGCGACGGTGTGAAGTCCTCGGGCATCGTGCGTATCATTAAGGACCTGGATATCGACATCCGCGGTCGCGACGTGCTGATCGTCGAGGACATTCTGGACTCGGGCCTGACGCTCAAGTATCTGATGAAGAACCTCGAGAGCCGCAAGCCCGCCTCGCTGGAGGTTGCCGCCTTCCTGTGGAAGGACGTTGAGGACCGTACCTCGGCCGTCACGCCCAAGTATGTTGGAACCCATTGCCCCGATGCCTTTGTGGTGGGCTACGGCCTCGACTATGCCGAGCGCTATCGTAACCTTCCGTATCTGGGCATTTTGAAACCGGAGGTTTATTCGTAAGATGCCCGACGACCGTAACGATAACAATTCCCAGACTCCCCGGGAGCCTAAGATCCCGGGGATGCCCGGAGGCAAGAAGCCCACGCGTACGGGCTGGCTGTATTTTATTTTGGCTTGCGCGCTTCTGGGCTACGCCTTCTTTAACATGGGCTCCGGCTTTGCCAGCTCCAGCAATACCGTTAAGCTTGCGACGAGCGAGATGGTGAGCGCCATTAAGCAGGATCGCGTCGAAGATTTGACCTATACGGTTCAAGACGGAAGCGTGGCGGGTCATTACTGGAAGACAAAAAAGGACAAGGGCGATACGAGCGAGCTCAAAAGCTTTTCCTCTACCTATGTCGGTTCCGATTCGCTTGCCGAGCTCATGGCGGAGCACCCCGATACCAAGTACATCGTCAACACCAACGACCCCGATTTTTGGGGCGACTTGGCGATGAGTGTGCTTCCGACGATTGCCCTGATCGCCATCATGTTCTACTTTATGCGCCAGATGATGGGTGCCAACAACAGGAACATGCAGTTTGGCAAGACCAACGCCAAGACCAACGAGGCCACGCGCCCGAAGGTCAAGTTTGAGGATGTCGCTGGCGTGGACGAGGCAGTCGAGGAGCTCGAAGAGATCCGTGACTTTTTGAGCGATCCGGATCGCTATCGCAAGCTGGGCGCCAAGATTCCGCGTGGCGTGTTGCTGGTGGGCCCTCCGGGTACTGGTAAGACGTTGCTGGCCAAGGCCGTTGCCGGCGAGGCGGGCGTACCGTTCTTTAGCATCTCGGGTTCCGACTTTGTCGAGATGTTCGTGGGTGTCGGCGCCAGCCGCGTGCGCGACCTTTTTAAGGAGGCCAAGTCTCAGGCTCCGTCAATCATCTTTATTGACGAGATCGATGCCGTGGGACGTCAGCGCGGAGCTGGCTTGGGCGGCGGTCACGACGAGCGCGAGCAGACGCTCAACCAGCTGCTGGTCGAGATGGACGGCTTTGAGGAAAGCGAGTCGGTCATCCTGATCGCCGCGACCAACCGTCCTGACATCCTGGATCCGGCATTGCTGCGTCCCGGCCGTTTTGACCGTCAGGTTACGGTCGACCGTCCGGATGTGAAGGGCCGCGAGCAGATCTTGCGCGTGCATGCCGAGAACAAGCCGATGGACGAGGACGTGAAGTTTGAGAAGCTCGCCCAGATGACCGTTGGCTTCACCGGCGCCGATCTGGCAAATCTGCTCAACGAGTCTGCGCTGCTGGCTGCCCGCCGCCATCGTTCCGTGATCTCGATGGACGAGGTCGAGGAGTCGATGGAGCGCGTGATTGCCGGACCGCAACGCAAGGGTCGCGTGATGACCGAAGCCGAGCGCACCACGATTGCCTACCATGAGAGCGGCCACGCCCTGGTGGGCCACATCTTGGAGCATTCCGATCCGGTTCATAAGATCTCGATCGTCAGCCGCGGTCAGGCCCTGGGCTACACACTGCAGCTTCCGCAGGAGGATCACTTCCTCAAGACCAAGAACGAGATGCTCGACGAGCTCGCCGTGTTCTTGGGCGGTCGCGTTGCCGAGGAGCTCATGTGCGACGACATCACGTCGGGCGCGAGCAACGATCTGGAGCGCGCGACTAAGATGGCGCGCGAGATGGTCACGCGCTTGGGCATGAGCGAGGAGCTGGGCACGCAGGTCTTTGGCGAGGCGCAGCATCAGGTGTTCCTGGGTCGCGACTATGCCGATCACCAGGATTACTCCGAGGAGACGGCGCGTCGCATCGACATCGAGGTCCAGCGCATTATGCGTGAGGCCCATCGTCGTGCGGTCGAGATTTTGGATGCCCGCCGCGATCAACTCGATCTGATGGCCAAGGTGCTGCTTGAGCGCGAGACCGTCGAGGGTGACGCCGTGAACGCCCTGCTCGACAACGAGTGGGACGCTTACCTTGAGCGCGAGGGCGATATCTTGGCGGCCAAGGAGGAGCGCAACGCCAAGGCGGCTGGCATGCCGACCAAGAAGCGCTCGCTTCGCATGAGCGAGGAGGAGTTGGCGGCTGATGCCGCGGCCTTTGCGCAGGCGGCCATGCAGGAGGATGCCGAAGCCGCATCCGATGATGCCGGAGATGGCAATGCTGCCAACGCTGACGGCAACACCGACGCCGACAAATAGTTCTTGTAGCGAAAGCCTCCGCGGGGAAACCTGTGGAGGCTTTTTCCTTTTGGCCGATATGGAGCCGTCTGTTGATTGGGGACAGACTTAAATGAGCGTTTTCACGCATTTAAGTCTGTCCCCAATCAACATTGCTGCGGCACTTTGCTCAGCTAAAGCGTACAATAGCGCCTATGCGAAAGGGGAACAGATGATCAACGAAACTATGTATGCTCGCGGTGCGGAAAGCTCCATCATCCGTGAGATCTTTAGCTATGGCCTTGAGCGCAAGGCACAGATCGGCGCGGAGAACGTATTCGATTTTTCGCTGGGTAACCCGAGCGTTCCGGCACCTGCCGCCGTGGCTGAGTCCATTAAGAAGGCCTTGGAGCTGCCGAGCGACCAGCTGCATGGATACACGCCTGCGCCGGGTCTGCCGCAATGTCGAGCAGCCGTCGCCGACTCGCTCAACCGTCGCTTTGGCACGAGCTATGAGGGCAAGGACGTCTTTATGACGGTGGGTGCCGCGGCTTCGCTCACCTGCACGCTCAACGCCGTTACGAACCCGGGCGATGAGGTTGTTGTTATCGCCCCGTACTTTCCGGAGTATCGCGTGTGGATTGAGAAGGCCGGCTGCACGTGTGTTGAGGCGCTCGCCGATGAAGATTCGTTCCAGCTGAGCGTGGATAACGTGCTCAAGGCGATTACCGACAAGACCGCTGCCGTCATTATCGACTCACCCAACAATCCGACCGGTGCCGTATATACACGCGACACGCTGACGCGACTGGCCAATGTTCTGCGCGAGGCCAACGCTCAGCGCGATCCCGAGAACCCGATTATGCTTATCTCGGATGAGCCGTATCGCGAGATTGTCTATGGCGCCGAGGTGCCTTGGGTGCCTTCGATCTACGAGCACACCATCGTGTGCTACTCGTATTCCAAGTCGCTTTCGCTACCGGGCGAGCGCGTCGGGTGGATCCTGGTTCCCAATACGAATCCGCAGGCTGCTCGTCTTATGCCGGCCGTCGCCGGTGCCGCCCGCACGCTGGGCTTCGTGTGCGCACCGGCGCTCTTCCAGCGCGTGATCATCGATTGCATCGATGAGCCGAGTGATGTCGAGGCCTATGCGCGCAACCGCACCGCGCTTACCGATGCACTAGCGGAGTACGGCTACACCTATGTTGAGCCGGATGGCGCGTTCTACCTATGGGTGAAAGCGCTGGAGTCCGATGCGAATGCGTTCTGTGAGCGCGCGAAGAAGTATGAGCTGCTCGCGGTGCCTTCGGATAGCTTTGGCATGCCGGGCTGGTTCCGCCTGGGCTACTGCGTGAGCTATGAGACAATCGTCAACTCGCTGCCTGCCTGGAAGCAACTGGCCGACGAATATCGTCGAAAGTAAAGCGCTCTGCTTACAATGTTTTACGTGAAACGGGGTTTGGTTTTAAGCCAGACCCCGTTGTCTATGCCGTTGTGTGATTGGGATGAAGCAGTTTTACGACTGCCGAAAGCTATGCGTACAATGAATATACGCGACGGCCATACTGGACAAGGAGACCCGATGCCCTACCTTCTTTCTTGTGATATTCATACTCATACGATGTTCTCTGCGCATGCGTACTCAACCATCGAGGAGAACATCTATTGGGCGGCGGAGCGCGGCCTTCAGGTGCTCGGTTCCGCCGATCATTTAAGCTCGATGGTTACGCCTTGTCCCAATGACCTGCGCAGTTTCCAATTCTTTATTAACCAGGATATCTGGCCGCGCATTTGGAGCGGCGTGCTGGTGCTGCGTGGTGCCGAGGCTGATATCGTTTCGCTGGACGGCAGCTTGTTTGGCGAAGACATTCCCGTTTCGCTCGATATCGCCGGCGATTCGTATAGTCGTGAGCATTCGCTGCTCGATTTGGTGACGCGTAATTTGGATTATTTGGTGGCAAGCGTGCATAACCCGCAGTTTGCCGAAGGCGCGACGCTCGCCCAAACGACCCAGATGTACATCAATGCCCTGGAGCACCCCAAGGTGTTCATGCTTGGGCATGCGGGTCGTTCGGGCGTGCCGTTCGATATCGATGAGGTGCTGCTGGCGGCCAAGGCCAAGCACAAGATTATCGAGATCAACAACCATAGTCTTGAACACGGTGTCGACACTGAGCATTGGGCCGTATGCCGCAAGATCGCCGAGCGCTGCGCCGAGCTGGGCGTGGGTATTGGCGTGTCGACCGATGCCCACATTGGCATGGCCATTGGCAAGCTCGATCACGCGCGCAAGATGCTCGACGAGATTCACTTCCCGCTGGATTTGATCGTGACGCGCGACCGCGAGACGCTGCTGCGCGAGATGGCGGCAGCCGGCGTGTGTGACCTGCGCAAGGGGATGTAGCGGAGTTCATAAACCAAGCGAAGGGGGCGGTCCAGACGGGCCGCCCCCTTTCTTGTGCCGGTGGATTAGCGGCGCTCGAGGACCGCTACGGTTTCGGTGTGGTCGGTATGGGGGAACATGTCGACGGGCGTGATCTTGAGCAGGCGATAGCCTCCGTCGAGGAGCTGGTGCAGGTCGCGCTCTTGGGTCACAGGGTTGCAGCTGATATAGGTGATGCGGCGCGGCTTGAGTGCGCAGGCGGCTTCGAGGAACTCGGGGGTGGAGCCGGCGCGCGGCGGGTCGATGGAGAGAACGTCAACACGCTCGTTGTTATCGGCGGCATCGAGGATATAGTCAGTGGCATCGTCAGCCATAAACCATGCGTTACGGGTAAGGCCGTTGAGCTCGGCGTTGCGACGTGCGTCGGCAATGCCGGCGGGGTTGCGCTCTACACCGAGCAGCATAATGCCGGCACCTTTGTCCTGGGCATCTTTAGCTGCGCACAGGCCGATAGTTCCGCTACCGCAATAGGCGTCCATGAGTACGTCACCCTGCTGCAGATCCATACCGTCAATGGCGAGTTGATAGAGCAGTTCGGTCTGCTGCGGGTTGGTCTGATAAAACGCGGTGGGGGAGATGTCGAAGTCGCAGCCGAGCAGCTGATCGCGCATGCATTCGGCGCCATAGACGATACGGGTCTCCTCGCCCAAGATGGCATTGCCGGGGCGTCCGTTGACGTTTTGGGCGACGGTGACGATATGCGGATCGAGCGCCGCGACGGCCTCAAAGAACTCCCGCGCATGCGGCAAGTCGCGCTGAGCGGTCACGAGCGTGACCATGATCTGGTCGGTGCGCCAGCCGCAACGAACGACGGCATAGCGAAGCAAGCCAAGATGCTTGTCTTCGTTAAAGGCGGGAATATGCAGACGTTCGGCCTCGCGAGCGATGCCGTTGAGAATCTGACGAGCGCCCGGCGCCTCGACAGGGCATTCAGGAACAGCAACGATTCTGTGTGTCCCACGTTCAAAAAAGCCGCAGCGGACAGCGCCCTCTTTGCCGGGAGCAAACGGAGTGGCAGCCTTATGACGAAAACCACGCGGCGCAGGATACTTGCCCGGGTCGCCCAGGGTAACACCCATACCGCGAATGGGATCAACGGCAACACCCTCGCGCTCACAGAGCTCAGCAAACAGCTCCTCCATAGCAGCCTGCTTGGCCGCCAACTGCTTCTTATAAGGACGATTGAGCGCCGTGCACCCACCGCAAGCTTTCATGATCGAACAGGGAGACTTGGGGTCCACAACCTTACGCGCAGACGAAACCGGATCTTTATGCGAGCGCTTGGAGCGAGTCTGAGATGCCTTATCCTCGCTCCGACGAGAACTGGGGCGCTTGGCCTTAGCCTTGCCCTTGGCCGACTTACCCTTCGCATCCTGAGACGACTTGGATTTCGTAGAAGATTTTTTCTCCTCCGACCCCTCAGCCGCCTCGATCAAAGCACGACGAGCCTTACGCTCCGCACGAGATTCTGCCATCAATAACTCCACTAATTCATGAATTAAAAGCTGCAAGCATTGTACCGTGCCAAGCCAGCGGGCGATATGCAAGCGCCCATTTCCTGTCAGTGATAAGCCCGCGCCGGGCAACCCCAACCTTGTGCTCCATCAAGGTAAAGTGTATGATTCTGGACGTTACATGACTCACTTTACCTAACTAAAGTGCTATCGAGGGGGAATACCATGAATAGCGATATGTCTCGTCGTCAGTTTGTTGGTCTAGCCGGTTCGCTTGCCACGGTGCTCGGCCTTGGTCTTGTCGGCTGCGGCGGTGGTGCCGGCAAGGGCTCCGCTGCTGGTTCTGCCGCGGCCAAGGATGTGAAGGGCGCTGCGGAGTCCAAGAAGCTCGTGGTGGGCTTTGATAAGTCCTATCCTCCGTACGGCTTTGTGGGCGACGATGGCGAGTACACCGGCTTTGATCTCGATCTGGCCAAGGCTGTTGCCGATAAGCAGGGCTGGGAGGTCAAATACGAGGCCATCGACTGGGACGCCAAGGATACGCTGCTTAACTCAGGCGCCATCAACTGCATCTGGAACGGCTTTACCATGGAGGGTCGCGAGGACGACTACACGTTCTCCGAGCCGTACATGCTCAATGAGCAGGTGCTCGTGGTCAAGAAGGACGCGGGTATCAAGAGCTGGGACGATCTTGCCGGCAAGACCGTGATTACCCAGACTGATTCCGCTGCGCAGGATGTGCTCGAGGGCGACCAGAAGGATCTGGCCGCGACGTTTGCCACGCTCGATACCATCGGTGAGTACAACACGGCGTTTATGCAGCTCGAGAGTGGTGCGGTCGATGCCGTTGCCTGTGACCTCTCGATCGCTCAGTATCAGCTGGCCGCCAAGCCCGATGCCTATACGCAGCTCGACAAGCCGCTGTCCAGCGAGCACTACGCCGTCGGCTTTAAGAAGGGCGACACCAAGTCGGCCGATGCTGTAACCGAGTCACTCAAGGCGCTCTACGAGGGCGGCACGGTCAAGGACCTGTGCGATAAGTATTCAAGCTATGGTCTATCTTTCGATAATTGGGTGCTCAAGTAATGTCTATTCAGGTCATGATGCAGATGCTTGGCCAGGGATTCTTGGTCAGCTTGCAGCTGTTTGTGCTGACGCTGTTGGGGTCGATTCCGCTGGGAATTCCCGTGGCGTTTATGCGCATGAGCAAAATTGCGCCGCTTCGCTGGATCGCGCGCATCTATATTTCGGTCATGCGCGGCACGCCGCTTATGCTGCAGATGTTTGCGATCTACTTTGCCCCGTACTACGTGTTTGGCATCTCGCTCACGCCCGATTCCAAATGGACGGCGTGCGTCGTGGCATTCATCATCAACTACGCCGGCTACTTTGCCGAGATCTATCGCTCGGGCCTGCAGTCGATTCCGCGCGGTCAATATGAGGCCGCCGAGGTGCTGGGCTACTCGCGTCTGCAGACGTTTCTGTATATCGTGATGCCGCAGGTCGCCAAGCGTATTCTGCCGGCGATGGGCAACGAGATCATCACACTGGTCAAGGACACGTCGCTGGCGTTTGCCATTGGCGTGGGGGAGATGTTCTCGACGGCCAAGGCGCTGGTTGCCTCGCAAGTGAGCATGGTGCCGTTTGCGATTGCGGCGCTGATTTACTGGGTCTTTAACTTTGTGGTCGAGATGCTGCTGGGTGCCGCCGAAAAGAAGCTGGACTATTATCATGACTAACTCGGTGATGAAAATCGAAAGCGCGCGCAAGGCGTTTGGCGGCAATGAGGTGCTCAAGGACATCTCGCTCGAGGTAAAGCGTGGCGAGGTCGTGGCGATTATCGGACCTTCGGGCGGCGGTAAGTCTACGCTGTTGCGCTGCGCCACGCTGCTCGAGACGCTTGACGGTGGCTCGCTTTCGTTTGGCGACCTTGCGGTTGCGACGGATGCGGGATCGGGTGCGATATATGCGAAGGGAGATGTTCCCAAGCAGGCGCGTTCGCGTTTTGGTCTGGTGTTCCAGAACTACAATCTGTTCCCGCACTATACCGTGATGAAAAACATCACCGATGCTCCGATCCGCGTGCTTAAGCGTCCGCGCGAGCAGGCGGAAGCCCGCGCTCACGAGCTGATTGCGCAAATGGGGCTGACGGGCAACGAGAACAAGGTGCCGTGTGAGCTTTCGGGCGGTCAGCAGCAGCGCGTGAGCATTGCCCGCGCCCTGGCACTTGATCCGGAAATCTTATTCTTTGATGAGCCGACCTCGGCGCTCGATCCAGAGCTGACGGCCGAGGTGCTGCGCGTCATCAAGGACCTAGCGGCGCAGAATATGACGATGGTAATCGTGACCCACGCGATGCAGTTTGCGCGCGATGTTGCCGACCGCGTGGTCTTTATGGACGGCGGCCGTATTGTCGAGGAGGGCCCTGCCGAGCAGGTCATCGACCATCCACGCGAGCAGCGTACCCGCGAGTTCTTGAGCCGTATCGAGGGGTAGGCTCAGCCATTTACTCAACTATTAAATTGAGGCGAAATCGCCGCAGGTCTTATGGCCTGCGGCGACATTTTATTTGCATCGGCGGGGTTCAATAATCGCCTCGCATGCGTTCTCCTTCCTCTCGCCGCCCGTATCCATACGTGCGCCGAAAGGTGTGCATGGACAGTCACCTGTGAGGGTAGGGTGGTGGCATAGGACATTTGGAGGGTGAGTCGGCTCGGCTGCCGACCATGCTGCTCCCGGGACGGCACCGACCGCGAACTCTCCCCGTTGGCGTCGCGCATTGCGCGCGGCCCTGCAAGGAGGTCATCATGGGTGCTCCCAAGACCGGCAATGTAAGGAACGTGGTGCTCGTAGGCCAAGGCGGGGTGGGCAAGACTTCACTCGCCGAGGCCATGCTCCACCTTTCCGGTAAGACCGCCCGCCTGGGCGGCCACGACGGCACCAAGCCCACGCTCGACTATGACCCTGAAGAGGTCAAGCGTTCATTCTCCATCTCGACGACCATCGCGCCGATCGACTGGAAGGGCGCTCGCATCAACGTGCTTGATGCCCCGTGCTACCCCGATTTTATCGGCGACGCCTTTGCCGCGATGAGCGTTTGCGAGACGGCTCTGTTTGTGGTTGACGCCGAGGCCGGCCCGCAGCCTACGACCGTCAAGCTTTGGTATGCGGCGGAGGACCTGCGCCTGGCGCGTGCGGTGTTCGTAAACCGCCTGTCGCGCTCCGAGGCCAGCTTTACGACCACCATGGACCTGCTGCAGGAGCGCTTTGGTACACGCTTGGGCGCCGTGACCCTGGGCTGGGGCGAGGGCGAGGACTTTGACGGCATCATCGACCTCGTGCGTATGAAGGCGCGCCATTGCAACGGCACCGAAGCCGTTGAGTCGGAGATTCCCGAGGAATACCGTGCCCAGGCCGAGGAGGCCCACGACCATCTGTGCGAGCTGGTGGCCGAGGCTGACGACGAACTGATGATGAAATACCTGGAAGGCGAGGAGACGCTGACGCAGGAGGAGCTTGAAGGCCTGCTGTCGAAGGCAATCGCCGAGCGCATCTTTGTGCCGGTCTTTGCGGGCGATTGCATTAAGGAGCAGGGCGTCAACTCGCTGATGGACGACATCGCAACGTACTTCCCGGCGCCGACCGACTATGGCGAGATGCCGCTCATCGACGGCGATTCGCTTAAGATCTCGAGCGACGATGACCGTCCGGTGGCGTTTGTGTTTAAGACCCTGGCCGATCCGCAGCAGGGCCGCATCAGCTTTATCAAGGTGCTGACGGGCACGCTTGAGCCGGGCCTTGAGCTGGTCAACGCGCGTACCCGCAAGAGCGATCGTCTGGCTCACCTGTATGTGATGTGCGGCCGCGACATGACCGAGGTCGGTCATGCCTATGCCGGCGACATTATCGTGGCACCCAAGTTGGCGGCAGAGACGGGTGACACGCTCTCCATTACCGGTAAGGTCGAGGCGGCGGCGTTTAAGTTTCCCAACTCGCAGTACCGCATTGCAATCGAGGCCGAGAACCGCGGTGACGAGGAGAAGCTCTACACGTTTATCGAGAAGGCGTGCAAGGCCGATCCGACCATGAGCATCGATCGTGACGAGGAGACCGGCCAGACTATCATCTCCGCCGTGGGTGAGGCGCAGGTTTCGGTTCTGCTCAACCGTTTGGAGGATCGCACCAAGGTCGTGGCCAAAAGCGTGCCGATCCGCATTCCGTATCGCGAGACTATCCGCCGCACGGCAAGCGCCCAGGGTCGCCACAAGAAGCAGACCGGCGGCGCCGGTCAGTATGGCGACTGCTGGCTGCGCGTGGAGCCGCTCATTGGGCCCGACGGCACGAGCGACGGCTATGAGTTTGTTGACGAGGTCGTGGGCGGTCGCATTCCCCGCTCGCTCATCCCCGCCGTGGACAAGGGCGTCCAGGAGACCATGAAGGACGGTATCATTGCCGGCTATCCGCTCACGGGTATTCGCGTCGCGGTGTACGACGGCTCGTATCACAGCGTCGACTCCAACGAGATGGCGTTCCGCGCGGCGGCTCGTATCGGCCTGCGCAAGGCATGCGCCGATGCCGATCCGGTGGTACTGGAGCCCATCGAGGAAATCACGGTGACGATCCCCGAGAGCTACGCCGGTGCCGTGATGGGCGACATCTCGGCCTCGCGCGGTCGCGTGACGGGCATGGAGACCGATGAGCGCGGCGATACCGTGGTCATCGCCCAGGCGCCGCTGGCCGAGCTGACGGATTATTCGACGCACCTGCGCTCTATCACGCGCGGTACGGGCGACTTTACCATGAAGCCCGCCGGCTACGAGCAGGTGCCTTATGACGTTCAGGCTAAGCTGGTCGAGCGCTATGAAGAGGGCCGCGCTAAGTAGCGTGTGGCTTTGCCTGTAACATACATGCTGATGCAAGGGCCGCTCTGGGTAATCCAGGGCGGCCCTTTTTTGATCCCTGGGACTGCAAATCGATTCTTGTCGCGGCCGGCACTAGTCTCCGGATGCCTGGTTGCGGCCGGTGGCGTAGTCGATTTGCACGTGCGGCTGCAGGTTATAGCAGTACACGTGGAAGCACAGGGTTTTGCCGTGGTCCTCGATTGATTGTGCTTCCAGACGAATGCCACGACAGACGAGTTCCTCTTCGTTGTACATGGGCGTGACGCGGTAGAGCACATGGTTGCCCGTGTCGTGGATGTAGTCGAGGATCTGCTCCTCAAACGGCAGCATGCCCGTCTCGTTGAGATAGCGCGTGCCGGTGAGGAGATTCTTGCGATTGGCGTTTTCGCCGCAGAGCGACCAGGCGATAAGGTGGCAGCGGTTGTAGAGGCTCTGGCCCGGAATAAAGTCGTAGCGCTGCTGGTGCCAGCCGGCGGGGTGGATGCGCGAGATATCGCCGCGCTCGCCTTGGCCGAGCGACTCGGGGCCCACGCAGGCGAGCGCCTTGCGGGTGCGGCCCAAGCTGTCGAGCTTGGAGAACTTCTTAAAGCAGCCCTCTTCGGTAGCGCGCTCGTATTCATCGAGCGTGAACGATGGTGTGCCGAGCGGGTGCGTGCTGTCGGCGCGCAGGGCGACATAGGGGTTGCCGGCGTAGTCGGGAATGCTGGTGAGGTATACGCCACGGGCACGGTCGAGATCGGGGTTTTCAACCTCGTCGATGGGGGTGGCGGCACTGTCCGCGGAAGCGTCGTCACCGGTGTTGGTCGCGGTGGATTCGGAGCCATCGCCAGAGTCTTGGCTATTTTGAGAGTCCGAGGAGCTCGCTGTTCCCGATTCGAGCCGGGCAACCAGGTCTGCCTCGTTGTCGGTGCGGCTGGGACTCTCGTTTTGTTTTTCGGCCAGAGCCGCTGCCTGCTCATCGCTTTGCGGCGACAACAGCTTGGGCGCTCCGTCGAGCGACCCTGTGAACAGCGCAAACCCAAGCACCACGGCGGTGCCGATGGAAAGTACTTGCTTGTAGGCGGACTTGCGCGACATGGGGGCTCCTGAGTAGTCGGTTGCGAACCTACCAGTCTAGCAGGAGCCGGCAGGGGCCGTTCTGTCGAACAAATACTTAAGATTTGGGACAAGCACAGCTGATTCTTTTGTCCCACATAGAGTTGCGGAGTCGGGGCACACGGTGGTATTCGACGTTTCCCCAGATAAAACCTGCCAAAATAAACCTGTCCCTTTTTGGTAGGTAAAACGGGAACTATTTCACTGCAACTTAGGGTACGGTTGGCATGTGCGCGCTTTAAAGAGCGGAGCCCATGGTTGGAGAGATTACGCTCGTCTCTCTAAATGTCTCTCTAAAGAGAAAGTTGGTTAGAGAGATAGCCTCAGGCTATCTAGCAGTGAATTCGATACATCTCTCTAAATGTCTCTCTAAAACAAAGTGCTCATCTCTCTAAAGTTAGAGAGATATACTAAACTCTAGAGAGATAAATCTATTGTTTTAGAGAGACGGAATGCCAATGCTGCTGGATGAACCTCTTGGCCTTATCGTTGGGCGTCTTCGCAGACGGGGGACCGATGACGCATCGGTAGAAGTTAAAGCTTGCACGAATAAATTGAGTGTAGACGTATGGGAGACCGTGAGCGCTTTTGCGAACACCGCGGGTGGGCTCATTATTTTGGGCCTGAACGAAGTCGAAGGGTTTGTTCCTTCCGCTAATTTTGCTATCGACAGGGTGCGCGATCAGTTTGTTTCGGGCATCGGAGACGGAGGCTCAGCAGCGGTGGTGACCCATGCGCCGCGGTATGAGCTTGATCGGGGCGAGGTCGACGGGCTCCAGGTGCTTCTGGTGCGCATCTTTGAACTTGAGCTTAAAGCGAAGCCGTGCTATATCGGCGCGCGCGGCGTGCAGAATGGTAGCTACAAGCGCGTGGATGATAAAGATATTAAGATGTCGCCCGCTGAGCTATATGAGCTACAGAGCGCGTTGCTCCCGAGCGATGCAGACGGTACGGTGGTCCCGGAGGCAACAGTCGAGGATTTGGATCCAGATGTCGTGCGGTCTATTATCGCAAATCGTCGGCTGCAGACCCCGCGCGTTTTGCGCGGGGCCGATACGCTGGAAAAGCAGCTGGTCAGACTCAATATAACTACAAAGGATGGTGCCGTGAAGCTCGCGGGGCTTCTGTCGGCGGGAATTTACCCCCAGCAGTTCTATCCCAAGCTGATGATCGATGTCGCCGTTCATTCCGATGTGGAAAAATCTGCACCCGGGCAACCCCGGTTTATTGACCGCCAGTTGTGCGATGGCCCGATTCCGGCTTGCATCGAAGATGCCCTCGCCGCGATTGGACGAAACTTGCGCAAAACGGCGATAGTGCAAGGCGCTGGCAGAAGGGAGGATTGGGAAGTGCCCCAGGAGGTTTTGCGCGAGGCCTTGGCGAATGCCTGCATCCATCGAGAATACTCGCCCATGTTTGTGGGGCAGGCCGTGAGTGTCGATATCTATCCAGACAGAATAGAGATCAAAAACCCCGGCGGACTATGGGGTGGAAAGACGGTGGACAATCTTGCGGACGGGGAATCGCGCTGCCGAAACCCAAAGCTCATGAGCCTGATGGGGGCGACGCCGCTAGAGCATGCCGAGGGGGCTGTCGCGGAAAGCCAGGGATCTGGTATCCCGGCTATGATTCGCGAGATGGAGTCTCGTTCGCTTGGCAGGCCGAATTTTATCGTTAAGGCCGATTCGTTTACGGTGCTGCTTTCCCGGCACGGGGCGGAGCTTGCTGAGAACCGCTTGTGGATTCAGGGCCATGTGGGCACCGAGCTGACGGATCGCGAGGAAACATTGCTCATGTTTATGCGGGAACACGGGTGCGTATGCGATGTCCAAAAAATACGAGAGGCTTTGAAGTGGGATTCGGATGACATTCGCCTGATCTGCGGGGACCTTGTCGATAAACGTGTCCTGTCAAAATGTGGCAAAGACACGTTTGAAATTATCGATATGAGCAGGGAATCGTCAGCTTCGACGGCAGATAGGATCCTGGAGGCTCTCAGCGCCGGAACAGATATGACGGCGCGAGAAATAGCGGTTGCATCGGGGGTCAAGGTTTCGTCCGTCCGTTACCATCTGCCAAAAATGGCGGATAAAGGACTCATTGAAGTAATGGGTTTATCGACGAGCCGCAACCGCCGCTATCGGAAGAAGTAGATGCAGCCGAATCGCCTCTCTAGCGTCTCTCGAAGTTTGATGGATGCTAGAGAGGCGGTTGCCTCGCGATATTACCCCAGATAAAACCTGCCAAAATAAACCTGTCCCTTTTTGGAAGGTGGCAATTTATGTGGTTCAGGTTGAGCATACGCGAGCGAGCAGGTTCCGGGTGCGGCAAGGTGACGTGAAACAAGCGGGCGCTGACCTTTTGGTCGCGCCCGTGCAGTTGAACGTCAGATTGCCGTGCCCGGAACCTGCGCAGCGCCGAGCGGTTACGCCGTTTGTAAAACGGCGTAACTTAAAGATTCATGTTGCCGTGGATGTAGGGGGTGACCTCGGGGGAAATATGGTCGCAGCCCAGCTCGCGCAGCGCGGACTCGATAACGGCGGGCAGCGGGGTCTTGCCCTTGTCGTCGACAGCGGCACCGCCGAGGGCGGCAATCTTGGCGACATCTGCGGGTGCGGCCTCGATATGCATGCAGCCACCGATCAAGCGCGCGCGTACCTGTGCCAGGTCAAGATCATGCAGGTAATCCTCGCAGGCGCGGATCAGGGAGACCTTCTCGAACGTAAGCTCCTCGCCCGTGGGGACGCGCGTGGCAAGACATGCTCCCGCCGGCAGGTTCCAAACAGGATAGCCCCATGAGCGTAGTAGCTCGCGCTCTTCGTCCTTGGTAAAGCCGACCTCCATGAGAGGGGAGCGTACGCCGAGCTCTTCTGCCGCGCGCATGCCGGGGCGGTAGTCACCGCGATCGCTTGCATTGCTGCCATCGATGACGGTGGGAAAGCCGAGCGACTTGGCGTGGTTGACGATGGCGGTAAAGCCGGCGTGCTTGCAGTGGTAGCAGCGATTGACATCGTTGCAGGCTACTTGGGGGAGCTGCAGCTGATCGACCGAAAGATTGAGCACGGGGAGCTTAAAATGCGCCCCTTCATTGGCTTGTCCATCAACGGACCGCTCAAACGAAGCCTGTTCGGGCGTGCCGATGAGCGGCGTGGTGAGATGGACGAGGAGGGTATTGGTAGGCATGATGCGGGCGCATACGGCGGCCAAAAAGCTGCTGTCAACGCCGCCGGAAAACCCGATAGCCACGCGCCCATATGCCAAAAGCAGCTGCTCGAGCGCCGATAGCTTGTCTTGAAGCTCCTCTGCGGGTGCCGCGGTGTCTAAAATCATGAAACGTTCCTTATCGTTGAGTACTCAATCGAAAACTATAATCCTAATGCGTTACTTGCCATAAGACTTCTATCTGTGTAACGAAAGTGCAATATGGTATATACGTTATATACAAGTTGCCAAATGCGGTAGAGTTGCAGCAACGCGACAGCGAGAGTCGATGGGGGACCGATATGATCAAGGCTGTTATTTTTGACATGGATGGAACGCTGGTCGATACCGAGCGTTTGGGCATCAAGGCATGGAAAGCACCCGCCGCTGAGCTGGGTGTCGCGATTGATGACACGCTGATTCATCAGTTTATCGGTCGTACGCTGCCCGATGTCATGGACATCCTTGAGGCACATTACGGCAGTAGAGAAACCGCTGAGGCGATCTATCATCGTCACAAGGAGATTCGCGACGAGATGGTCAAGACCGACCTGGAGCTTAAGGCCGGCGCCGCCGAGTGCCTAGACGAGCTGCTGGCTGCGGGCTATCACGTGGGTCTAGCGACGTCGTCGCGCCTCGTTACGGCCGAGCGCAACCTTAAGATGGTCGGTCTTTTTGACAAGTTTGAAACGGTAACGTGTGGCGAGGACGTCGTGCACGGCAAGCCCGACCCCGAGATGTATCTGCTCGCCTGCGAGCGCGCGGGCTTTGCTCCCGAGGAATGTGCCGTGGTCGAGGATTCGCGCAACGGCTGCGTCTCGGGCATTACGGCCGGATGTCATGTCTTTGTCGTTCCCGATATCGTGCCGCTGCCGCAGGACGTGGTAGATGGCTGCGAGGCGGTGCTCGATACGCTATTCGATCTGACGGCGGCGGTCAAGGCCGTGCGCTAGACAATTGCGGCGTTGAAACGAGCAATTGCTCACGTTTGCGCTTAAACAAAAGGGGTCCGGCAATGGTCGGGCCTCTTTTGTTTAAGCGGCGACTTAGCATACTTGCGGTCGTGCTATAGATACGCACCGAGGTTGATGGCCGTGGCGTCGGTCTGGCTGCTTGCCTGGGTGCTGGCGCGTTCCAGCAGGAACGGACGTACCAGTTCTTGGCGGTTGATATCCTCGGCGGCGGTGACTGCGGTGACGGTGCGCGCTGCAGAGCCGACGCGGATATGCTTGGTCTTTGCCGGGGCCTTGTTCTCGATTTGCTCCATCAGCAGTTGGACACCCTTGCGGCCAATCTCGTAGCCCGGGGGCGCTACCGTAGTGAGCGGGACCGATCCGCTCCAAGCGAGCGGGTTGCCATCGCAACCTGCTACGCGTACTTGCCCGGGTACAGAGATGCCCTTGTCGACCAGCGCCGAGATGACGCCCGAGGCCAACACGTCGGTCAGGCCGACGACAAAATCGGGGCGTTCGTTCGCGGGGCGCTCGGCGATTTGGGCACCGATGCCGTAGCCGTCGGCAGCGGTATTCCATTCGCCGGCGTCGATGACTTCGATCTTGATATCGGGGTGCAGAGCGAGGGCCTTGTGAATGCCAAGCACGCGTAGGGTGAGCTGCATAAATGCTGCTCTACCCACAACGGTGATATGGCGTGCACCGCGGGCGATGGCAAGTTCGGCAATGATGCGACCCTGGGCCTCGTTGTCGGCCGCTACGTAGTAGCCGGGCTCGGAGCAATGGATGTCCAGATGGACGATCGGCACGGGCATCTTGGCCATGGCGGGGTGCCAATCGGGGGATGCCATGGGCTGAACCATGACGCCGGACATCTGGGTGCCCATAAAGTAGCGCAGGTAATGGTCCTCGAGAATATCGTCGTTATCGGCGTTGGCGATGAGCAGGTCGTAGCCGTGCTTGCGGGCCTCGTTGTGGGCGCCGCTGGCGATTTGGAGCGAAAAGCCGTGATCGAGACGGGGGAGCACCAGGCCAAAGGACTTGGTGGCGCCGCCCGCGAGCTGACGGGCGCTTTGGTTGGGCAGGTAGCCAAGGCGATTGATGGTCTCGTTGATGAGCTTGAGGGTCTCGGGGCGCAGCTTTTCGGGGTGGTTGAGCGCGTTGGAAACCGTGCCCAGCGAAACCCCGGCCTCGCGCGCGACGTCGCTGATTTTTACCTTTGCCATAGCGGCCCCTTTGATGCGTTTCAAGTACAAGCCAGATTGTAGCATCCCAAACCTACCAAAAAGGGATAGGTTTATTTTGGCAGGTTTTATCTGGGGAAACGCTGTTGCCAACGCGACCACCACGAAGGGGACAGGCACCTTTGTGGTGGTTTGGACCGGCTGGACGTGTGTGCATCGGGTGGTATCTAAGTTGAGATACCACTTCTGGTATATCAGCTTGCGTTTGTGTGAGTACAATACTCGGACGTTATACGTCTCAGCGCCCGTCGTGCGTGGACGTTTTGCAGTCACGCGAACGAAGGGATTTATCCTATGTGCGGAATTGTCGGCTACACCGGCTCTGATATTGCAAAGAATATTCTGGTCACGGGCCTTAAGCGTATGGAATATCGCGGCTATGACTCCTCGGGCGTCGCGCTCGAGGTGGGCGAGGGCGCCGCGGCTCATCTCGACGTCATCCGCCGCGTGGGCAAGGTCGCGGGCCTGGAGAGCGAGCTTGCCAACATCGACAGCGACGCTACCTGCGGTATCGGTCACACCCGTTGGGCTACCCATGGAAAGCCTTCCGTTGTCAACGCCCATCCCCACACCAGCTGCGATGGTCGTATCGCCATCGTCCACAACGGCATCATCGAGAACTTCGCCGAGCTGCGCGAAGAGCTGGAGGGCCGCGGCCATCACTTTAAGAGCGAGACCGACACCGAAGTCTTCGCGCACTTGATCGAAGAGGCCTATGCCGAGACGAGCGACCTGATGGCTTCCGTGCGCGAGGCCTGCACCCACGTGGTGGGCGCCTATGGCTTGGCCGCTGTGTGCGCCGACGAACCTGGCGTGATAGCCGTTGCCCGCAAGGACTCCCCGATTGTGGTCGGCGTGGGCGAGACCGGCTCCTACGTTGCCTCCGATGTGATCGCGCTTATCGATGCTACCCGCGATGTCGTGGTGCTCGAAGACGGTCAGTTTGCCAAGCTCACGCCCGCGGGCGTCGAGTACACCGACGAGGCCGGCAACGTGATTGAGCCCAAAATCACCCATATCGACTGGGACCTGGACATGGCCGAAAAGGGCGGTTATCCCGACTTTATGCTCAAGGAGATTCACGAGCAGCCTCGCGTCGTGCGCGACACGCTGGTGGGCCGCATGACCCCTGCCGGTGAGCTCGATATCGACGAGCTGGGCCTTTCGCTCGAGGAACTCAACGATATCGACCGCGTATATGTGATTGCCTGCGGCACCAGCTACCATGCCGGACTCATCGCCAAGAACCTTATTGAGGGCTGGGCTCGTATTCCTACCGAGGTTGAGGCGGCAAGCGAGTTCCGCTACCGCAACCCCATCATCACGCCGACGACGCTCGTCGTGGCCGTGTCCCAGTCGGGCGAGACGGCCGACACCCTTGCCGCCATTCGCGATGCGCGCATCAAGGGCGCCAAGGTCTTTGGCATCACCAACGTGGTGGGCAGCCCGGTGGCGCGCGAAAGCGACGGCGTCATCTACACCAAGGCCAACAAGGAGATCGCCGTCGCCTCGACCAAGAGCTTTATCGGTCAGGTCGTGAGCCTCACGCTTTTGGCCCTGCTGCTGGCGCAGGTGAAGTACCGCCTGACCACCAAGCAGACGCGCATGCTGTTCCGCGAGCTTTCCGATACGGCCGAGCAGATCCAGTGGATTTTGGATACCCAGACCGAGGCCGTTCATGAGGCCGCCCTGCTGTGCAAGGACGCGCAGTCCGCGCTGTTCGTGGGTCGCGGCATGGGTGCCGCTATTTCCTACGAGGGTGCGCTCAAGCTCAAGGAGGTCAGCTACCTGCACGCCGAGGCCTACGCCGCCGGTGAGATGAAGCACGGCCCCATTGCCCTGATCGACCCGGGCTTCCCTGTCATCGCTGTGGCCACCAAGAGTGCCACCTACGACAAGACCGTGTCGAACCTTATGGAGTGCAAGGCGCGCGGCGCCAAGGTCATCGTCGTTGCCACCGAGGGCGACGAGGAGATCAACAAGATTGCCGACTGCATCATCCGCGTGCCGGCAGTCCGCGACGTGTTCAGCCCCATCACGGCGAGCGTCCCGCTGCAGCTGCTCGCCCGCGAGGTCGCCATCCTGCGCGGCTGCGACGTCGATCAGCCCCGTAACCTGGCCAAGAGCGTCACGGTAGAGTAGTTGGTTCCGCCGTTCTAGCGACTAAGGCCCGGCTCCGCATCAAGACGGAGTCGGGCCTTGTTGTATTTGCCCAGATAAAACCTGCCAAAATAAACCTGTCCCTTTTTGGCAGGTTAGCGGAGCTTGCTGGTCTCGAAGTACTCGGGGAACTGGTCCAGAACTTCGGTTTGGTTGCGGAACATCATGTGTAGGTGCTTGCTGACCAAAAAGCTCGCTTCGATGGGGTCGCGACCGGCGATAGCGCGGCGAATCTGCTTGTGCTCGTTCACGATGTCCTGATTGTCGAGAACCTGCGTGGCGGCGCGCAGCCAGCGGAAGCGCTCTAGGTCGGCATTGGTCTCTTCGAGCCACGACCACACGGTGCTGCGACATGCGATGCTAAAAATCATGTGATGCATGAGGTTGTCGCTCAAAAAGAAGCCGATGCGATCCTCTTCGGCCATGGCCTTTTCCTGCAGCACGATGGCGCGGTCGAGCTGCTCGATGCCGGTCGACGTGGCGCGCGCACAGCACTCCACAATCACCTGCTTTTCCAGATGCTCGCGGATGTAACAGGCACTCTCGGCAAGGGTGAGGTTGATGGGTGAGACGTAGGTGCCGCTCTGGGGCACGGTGCGCACCAGGCCTTCCTGCGCCAAGCGAACCAAAGCCTCGCGCACGGGCGTGCGACCCATATCCAGGTCGTCGCAAAGTTGCTTGACGCCCAGCTTTTCGCCCGGCTTGTAGTCCAGGTAGACGATTTTGCGTCGAATGGTGTGGTAGGACTGGTCCTGTAGGCTCGTTTCCTGCTCGCCGACGTGCATCGATTCTTCCATAGCGCCTCGCAACTGTTCTATCAAACTCATATGTCAGTTGTTAATTATGCCGCGAATCAGCTTTCCGCGGTGGGTAATTCGGCTGTTGCCCAAGAACTATTGCGGCATCTTAGTCTTTGTTTACGCAAGGCTGCGCTCAATGTTGCCGTATCATAAGCCGTCGCAAACGTGAAAGAGAAAGAAGGAATCCCATATGCAACTGGCGAATATCGTACGCGAGCGCTGGAAGGGCGTCTTGTTCTGCCTGATCATCGCTATCCCCGCAACGCTGCTCGGCAAACAGATTGAGGTGGTCGGTGGGCCGGTATTCGCCATCCTCTTCGGCATGATTCTGGCGATCGTCTTTCCCAAGAATCATCGCGAACAGCTCGCCGCCGGTGTCACCTATACGTCTAAAAAAGTCTTGCAGTACGCGGTTATCCTGCTTGGCTTTGGCATGAACCTCTCCCAGATTCTGTCCAAGGGTGCCCAGTCGCTGCCGATTATCGTGGCGACGATCTCGACCTCGCTTGTCATTGCCTTTGTACTCTGCCGCGTTATGAACGTGCCGGGCAAGATCGCGACGCTTGTGGGTGTGGGTTCGTCGATTTGCGGCGGTTCTGCCATCGCCGCGACAGCGCCCGTCATCGATGCCGACGATCGCGAGATTGCCCAGGCTATTTCGGTCATCTTCCTGTTTAACGTTATCGCGGCGCTCGTGTTTCCGACGCTCGGTGGTATGCTCGGGCTGACCAACGAGGGCTTTGGCCTGTTTGCCGGCACCGCCATCAACGACACCTCGTCCGTAACGGCTGCGGCGAGCGCTTGGGACAGCATGCATCCCGGCGCCAATGTGCTCGAGAGCGCCACGGTGGTCAAGCTCACCAGGACACTGGCCATTATTCCCATCACGTTGGTCCTCGCATGCTGGCAGATGCATCTGGCGCGCAAGGCCGGCGGCGACGCCAAAAGCACGTTCTCGCTTAAACGCGCGTTTCCCATGTTTGTGCTGTTCTTTGTGCTGGCGAGCGTAATCACCACGGTGCTTCAGCTTCCCGTGTCCATCACGGCGCCCATCAAGGAGCTGTCGAAGTTCTTTATCGTGATGGCCATGGCGGCTATTGGCTTTAATGCCGATATCGTCGAGCTGGTCAAAAAGGGCGGCAAGCCCATCGCGCTGGGCTTTTGCTGCTGGATTGGCATTGCGTGCATGAGTTTGGGAATGCAGCACGTGCTGGGAATCTGGTAGAGGAGTAGCTTATTTGCGTGCTGGTTGCTGGTGAGCGCATGCCTGCGGTGGAGCGATAGGAGCTCTTGCGGGTATGGCTTGTCCGCAGGTTTATAAGTCCCGAAGAGCTCTTATCGCCCCGCCAGGATGGCGATGCGGGGCAACACCTATACTCGCAGGACGGCGCTTTCTGCCCTATAGTGTTTGGTGAGCAATATCGTTCAATTTTGAAACACTCGGTCGTGCGACCGTCGGCGGTTGCACGTCGCCGCGGACAGGGGCAAATCATGGATAGCGATGCCAAGCTGAACATCTTGACCGAGGCCCTGGCTGCTGCCGGGGCCTCGGCATTGGCAATCGATGCGCGTGGGGACGTCGCGATTTCGACCATGAATGACGCGGCGCTTGAGCGGGATGTGGCGGCTTTTGTCGCTGAGCGCCTCGACCGTATAGGAGACGGCGCGCGTCTGGTTATGGGGCGTGCGGGTACGCGCCTGAGCCTGACCGTTCGCCCCACCGACAAAGAAGGCGGGGGCCTTTGGGTCGTCGTGGTCCGCGAGGTACGCGGCGCCGCGGCACATGCGGGCATCGAGTGGCTCAACGCCGACGAAGTTGAGGCCCGCTACGAATCGAGCGCGTACGGCATCGTTGAGGGGGCGGCCTCGGTAGCTGCGCCGGTCGCCGAGAGTTACGCGCGCGGCGTGCCCCTTATGCTCGAGGGCGAGCTGGGAGCGGGTCAGGTCGAGATCGCCAAGCGCCTCTATCTGGACGGTCCTTTTGCCGATCAACCCTTTGTTGCCGTTGCGCTCGATGAGCTTACCGATCGCGGTTGGCGCCACGTGCTCAAAAGCGCCGAATCGCCGTTGTTCCAAACGGGGCTGACACTTTGCATTGAGGGCTGGAACACGGTTGGCCCCCAGCGTCTCCGCGAGCTCGTTTCCACGATGGCCGACACCGCGTTGGCGACGCGCTGCCATGTGGTGCTGACGGCGAATGACATGCCGGGCGGCAGCGAAAGTGATCAAGCTGCCTTTGTGACTGAGCGCTTCGCCTGTGCGGTGAGCGTGGCGCCGGCAATCGCCGAGCAGGGAGCCGCGTCGACGAAGGTTGCGCGCTATTTGGAATATCTCGCTGATGCATTTGGGACGGCAGCGCCCACGTTGTCTGCCGCGGCGGCAAAGACGCTCGATGTTTACCGCTGGCCGCGCAATTATCTGCAGCTCCGCGAGGTCTCGGAACGACTGTATATATTGGTGGGGGCGGGCACGGTGGACCGCGCTGTGGCGGAGGAAGTGCTCGCCCAAGAGGACGTGATTAAGACCGCAACCTTTGGCGCCCCGACACTCGAAAGCGACCTGTATATCCTGCGACCGCTGGCCGATACCGAGCGAGATATCGCGCATCTGGTTGTAGATCATCTCCACGGCAACCGGACCCGTGCGGCGGAGGTGCTGGGCGTAAGCCGAACAACGCTGTGGCGCTTGCTGAAGGACGATGACCGTTGAGCGAGGCGCCCGTGACCGCGCGCGACGCGTGTGCTACAGTCCAAAGCGTTATTGTTTCGATTTGGTTACGGCGTGCGGGGGCGTATGGCTGAGACTACAAAACCGAGCCGCAGAAGGCGGAGTGCCGCGCCGGTTAACCGACGCACAACATCGGTGACGTGGGGCAAACACGCCTCGGGGTTTGACGGCTCGTTCAAGCGCACTAAATACGGCTATCCTTCGACAGGTGCTCGCTTGGCAATGCAGGCAGAGTCCTCGCTGTGGGACCGCAAACGCGTGGTGGGCTCAAAGCTCAAGCACGACGGCACGCTCGGCTACATCAGCCGCGGGGCGGCTCGCCGCAGTGGGCTCAATCCTGCTGGTTGGCATCGTTATGTGCCGATCGCGGTCGTCGTTGCAGTGATCGTCATCGCACTCGCTGCGCTTGGCTACGCCGGCGGTGGCGCCAACTTGGACGCGGTGTTTAAATCGCCCGAGCTCGCGCATGCAGGCACAGAAGTTGTCGAGGGCGCTCAGACCCAGACGGGCGTCGCGCCCCAGCGCGGCATGGTCGCGGCAGCCTCCACCATCGCCGACGCTCAAAAGGACGAGGGCGAACAGGGCGACGGCGCCGAAACGACCCACACGAACGAAACGACGACAACTCCATCGGCAAGATAAGTTGCGAGTGGGGTGGCTAAAATAGCCTCGTCCCAAATTAGCTACCCCTATGACGCTCTTGGGTTACCTTACGTAGACGACGTTGTCGCGGCGGGGTTTGGGCTCGGGTAGCGTGTCCTCGGCATAGCCCAGAATGCAGTGACCGACACCGTGCAGGCTGCCGTCGGCGGGCAGGCTCCAGCTGGCCAGCAGCTCCAGGCCCTCGGGCGAGTCAAAGACCTCATGCGCGCGGTGAATCCAGCATGAATCGACACCCAGTGCATAGGCGGCGTTGAGCAAGTTGCCCATGGCGAGCGAGCCGTCTTCCAGATGCGTGGGCACGTTGCGGTCGACCAGTACCACCACAACCGTTTTGGCTCCGTAGAAGGGGTCGCCGTTGCTACCCATGACTTGGGCGTTAAGCTGCGAGAGACGCTCGACGGTCGCGGGATCGGTGACGGCGACAAACGTCACCGGCTGGCGGCCCATGCCGCTCGGTGCATATTGGCCGGCTTCGATAATACGTGCAAGCTTTTCGGCCTCGACGGGACGATCGCTGTATTTGCGGCAGCTGCGGCGGTGAATGAGCGCTTCGATAGTCTCCATGGTGCCTCCTTGTAGTGGCGTTGCAGATGCCCCGTTCATACCCGTCGGGCTCAAACGATAGACGGTCAATTGCCCGGCCAAAAGGATAGATTCCAATTGGGAAAGTAGGTTTGCATAAAAGTACCTTCAGAATGTGACAAACAAATGGGATGGTTAAACGTTTTATCCCGTCTACCCTGCGGTTTTTTACCACTTGCCTAAATGACGAACGTATAACCTCTGATAAAGGTTTTACTAAAGGAGTACCAACGTTTATCAATGCGCCGTGGTGGCGCCGGGCCAGGAGGTAACTATCATGTTCCAGGCTGGAGATGTCGTCGAGACCGACTTCGAAGGATTTCTGAAGCTGCTGCGTTCCAAGACGCGCGCTTTTGTGACGATTGACGATCACGAGTACTACATCACGCACACCGATGGCTATTGGCGTGTTCAGGATTGCGAGGCCCTCAACGACAAGGGCCACTTTACTGACTGCTCCGAGCTGGTCAACACGGTCTGCGAGGTCGTCGAGCTGCCGTGGATTGCCGGCAAGAGCCTGCATGACAGCTTCTCGGGCGCTACGGTCTATGAGGCCGTCGCCGCTTAACGGGCAATAAAACCCGATTTTCACGTGACCGCTGGCGCTGCCCCCGCGCCGGCGGTCTTTTTCTGCCGATAGGCCATAAAAGTGCAAGCATTTGCGGAGAGCCTGTTGACGATAGTCAAAACTCGGACTAATCTAGAGATACAAAATTGGTCAAAAATCGGACAATCGAATGGTGGGATAGATGAATAGTGCGGTTACGCTGGTCGACTTCGACCGGTTGCTCAATGGACTCGACCATATCTATTCGGAGTTCTCGCGCGCCTGCGGTCTTTCGGACTGCGCTTACTGGATGCTCGTCGATACCAGCACGGCGGGCGGCAGTATTGCCGTAAGCCGCCTGACGAGCGAATGGTTCTACAGCAAGCAGACCATCAACTCGGCCATTAAAACCTTGACGGCGCGGGACTTTGCAACGTTGGAGTTTGCCGAAGGCAGCCGTAAGAACAAGGTTGTGCGTTTGACCGAAGCGGGCATGCGGTTTGCCGAGCGTTATGCGCTGCCGGCACTCAAGGCCGAGCAGCGAGCCTTTGGCGCGCTTGAGCCGTGTGAGCAACGCGAAATCATGCGCCTAATCGGAAAATTTTCCCATGCGCTCGGCGATGAGTGCGAGGCATTTAAGCAGCATATCGCTGCCGAGAGCCAAGCCGAGAATCAAGGTGAGGGGGAGTCGTGCGACTGTTAATGAGGTTTCTGAAGCCCTATCGAGGGCTTATCGCAGTGACGCTGCTGGTGCTGCTGGTTGATAACGTCGGCACGCTGTTGGTTCCCACGATGCTGGCGAACATGGTCAACACCGGTATCACTACGGGTGATGTCGACTACATTTTGCGCAATGGCCTCTACATGCTTATCGCGACCGGCATGGCCAGCGGCGGCGCGGTGCTGGGCTGCTATCTTTCGGCGCGCTTGGCCGCCAACGTGGCCTGCGATATCCGCAATGCCGTGTACGACAAGTCGCTCGAGCTCGCGGCCAGCGACTTTGAGCGCTTTGGCACCGGATCGATGATCACGCGCTCGCTCAACGACATCAACGTGATTCAGCAGGCGATTCTGCAGACCATTCAGCTGGTGCTGCCCGTGCCGTTTTTGGCTGTGGCGGGCATCATCTTCGCCTGGTTTATCGATCCTGCCATGGGCACGCTTCTGGGCGTCGTGGTTGCGATTGTGCTGGTGGCGGCGGTCTTTACGGTTGCCAACGCGGCTCCGATTTTTATGCGCTTGCAGAGCTTTATCGACCGCATGAACGTGGTGCTGCGCGAAAACATCGTGGGCGTGCGCGTCATCCGTGCGTTTAACAAGGAGCGTCACGAGGAGCGGCGCCTGGACGAGGTGTTCAGCGACTACGCCGCCAACGCCATCAAAGTCAACCACCTGTTTGTGGGCCTCGACAGCTCAAGCTTCTTTTTGATGAACATCGCCGAGGTAGCGGTGCTGTGGGTTGGCGGCAACCGCGTGGGCGCCCACGCCATGCAGATCGCGAGCATCTCGGCGGTGCTGGAATATGCGCTCCTGATCCTGTTCTTCGTGATGATGGCGCAGATGGTAGTGCTGACGCTGCCGCGCGCCGCGGCGTGCCTGAACCGTGCGCAGCAGGTGTTGGAGATTGAGCCGAGCATCGTGGACGGCGAGCGTACGCTGGGTGACGGGGCGCCTGCCTCCGGGGGCGATGCGGATGCGGTCGCTGAGTTCGATCACATGTCGTTTCGCTTTGACGATGCCGACGAGGACACCCTGTGCGACCTGAGCTTTGCCTGTCGTCGCGGTCAGACGACCGCGATTGTGGGCTCGACGGGCTCGGGCAAGTCGACGGTGGCAAAGCTTCTGCTGCGTTTTCACGATGCCACCAAGGGTGCCATTCGCCTGGACGGCGTCGACCTGCGCGAGCTTTCGCAAGACGAGATTCGCGGGCGCATTGCCTACGTCCCGCAGAAGGCATGGCTGTTCTCGGGCACCGTGGCAAGCAATTTGCGCTTTGGCAACGAAGACGCGACCGAGGCCGATATGCTCCACGCGCTCCAGGTTGCCCAGAGCACCTTTGTGCTCGATCAGCCGCAGGGGCTCGATACCCCGGTGGCGCAGGGTGGCACGAACTTTTCGGGCGGTCAGCGCCAGCGCCTGGCCATTGCCCGCGCGCTCATGAAGCATGCCGATCTGTATATCTTCGATGACAGTTTTTCGGCCTTGGACTTTAAGACCGATGCAGCGCTGCGCCATGCGCTGCAGGAGGAGACGCGCGACGCCGCGGTGCTCATCATCGCGCAGCGCATCTCGACGATCTTGCATGCCGACCAGATCGTGGTGCTCAAGGACGGCGAGGTCGTGGGCCTGGGCACGCACGACGAGCTCATGGAAACCTGCGAGGTGTACCGCGCTATCGCGGAATCGCAGATGAAGGGAGGTGAGTAGCATGACCGAGGAGCTCAAGAAGTGCGGTGACGCAATCGATTCGAACGCTGTGGACGCTGGCGAGAAAACGGTCGAGCAGGCTGCCGCGTCGACCGAGCTGGATGACGCCGCCAGGGCTGCGGCCGAGCGCGAGGCTCGTCGCCAGGCGCTGTACGAGGAAAACGAGCGTGCCGAGGACGAACGTGCCCGTGCCGAGGCAGAACGTATGCGCGACGTGGACGACGAAGACGAGGACGAGACGCCCCGGGATACCTGGGCGACGGTGCGCCGCTTGTGGGGCGAGGCCGCCGGCGACCATTGGCGCTTTTACATCGTGTTTGCGAGCATCGTGTTCTACGTCATCTTTAACACCGCCGCGCCGGCGTACAGCGCTCACGTCATCGACGAGCTGTGGGGGCATATGCAGGTGGCGTTTGCCAACGGAACCACCTTCAACATCACCTGGGAGAACTGCGGCAAGACCATCTTCGTCTACTTTATGATCTGGACTGCCGCCGCCTCGTTCTATGCGCTCCAGAGCTTTTTGATGTCGAGCGTGGCCGAACGCCTCAACCTGCGTCTACGCAACCGCATCGCACAAAAGCTCAACCGTCTGCCGCTTGCCTTCTTTGATGCGCATCGTCCCGGTGAGGTCGTCAGCCGTGCGACCAACGACTTGGACAAGATGTCCGAGAGCATGCAGCGCGGATTGCTGCAGCTGCTTGTGTCGATCGGCACCGTGGTGGGCGCCGTGGGCGTGATGTTCGTGTTTAGCGTGCCGCTTACGCTAGTCTTTTTGTTCTTTACGGCGTTGTCGCTGCTGGTGACCAAGGTGGTTTCGCGCCGTACGCATGATGTGACGGGCGAGCGTCAGGAGTGGGTGTCCAAAATCACGAGCGCGGTCGAGGAAGGCTATTCGGGCCGTTTGGTGATTCGCGCATTCAACCGCGAGCACCAGAGTTCTGCCGAGGTGCACGAGGCCTCGGGCGAGCTGGCGCGCGTGAGCACCAAGGCCGACTTTATGATTAACGCCGTCGGACCCGCGGTTCGCTTTATCGGTCGCCTGGCGCAGATTGTGATTGCGCTCGTGGGCTGCAGCATGCTGGTCGCCGGTCACATGACCGTCGGCGTGTTCCAGGCGTTCTTCCAGTTTATCTACGAGGCGTCCGAACCCATGACGCAGCTGTCGTTCACTTTTAACTCGCTGCAGAGCGCGCTGGCGAGTGCGGAGCGCGTGTTCGACCTGCTTGATGAGCCCGAGATGGAGGCCGATCCGCTGCCGGACGAGGCCGCCAAGCTGCCGGGTCGCATTGAGGGCCGCGTCGCTTTTGAGCACGTGCGCTTTGGCTATGCGCCCGACAAGCCGCTCATGCGCGACGTGTCGTTTACCGCCGAGCCGGGCCAGAAGATTGCCGTGGTGGGAACCACGGGCGCAGGCAAGACGACGCTCATCAACCTGCTCATGCGCTTTTACGAAATCGACGGCGGCCGCATTACGCTCGACGGCGTGGATACGAGCCGCATGGATCGCGGCGAGTTGCGACAGCAGTTTGGCATGGTGCTACAGGACGCCTGGCTGTTCGACGGCACGATTGCCGAGAACATCGCCTACGGCTGCCCCGAGGCAACGCGCGAGGAGATTGTTGCGGCCGCTCGCGCCGCCCAGGTCGACTTCTTTGTGCGCACCATGCCTCAGGGCTACGATACGCGCGTAGCCAACGATGCCGAAAGCATCAGCCAGGGCCAGCGTCAGCTGCTAACCATCGCACGCGTGCTGCTCAACAACCCGGCGATTCTCATCCTGGACGAGGCGACCTCAAGTGTGGACACGCGCACCGAGCTTGCTATCGGCCGCGCCATGGACGCGCTCATGCGCGGGCGCACGAGCTTTGTGATCGCGCATCGCCTGTCGACGATCGTGGACGCCGACCTGATCTTGGTCATGGACCACGGCAACATTATCGAGCAAGGCACGCATAAGGAACTGCTGGCTGCCGAGGGTGCTTACGCCGACCTCTATCTGAGTCAGTTCGCATAATGTGACAAAGGGACAGTCCCGCATGTCACATCAAAAAGAAAGGCGCGCCGGGGATGGATTCCCTGGCGCGCCTTTTGCGTCGGTGCCGATGTTGTTTTGTGCCGCTCGCGTTCCTAGCGCTCGTCCACGAGCTTGGCGACGAGGGCCTTGAGCTCGGCCACCTCTCGCTCGAGTTCTTTGACGCGGCGGGCATTCTCGGTGATACCCTGGCGGTTGAGGGCGGACTGCTCGGCGGCGTCATCGGGCATGTACTCGCGATGCTGCTTGGCGTCGAAACTCTCCTCGAACACACGGCAGCCGTTGCGCTTGATGATGCGTCCCGGCACGCCCACGACGGTGCAGTTGTCGGGCACGTCCTTGACGACAACCGAGTTGCCGCCGATTTTGACGTTGTTGCCGATGCGGATGTTGCCGAGCACCTTGGCGCCCGTGCCCACGGTGACGTTATCGCCGAGCGTTGGGTGGCGTTTGCCGGTCTCGTTGCCGGTACCGCCGAGCGTGACGCCCTGGTAGAGCACGCAGTTGTCGCCCACGATGGTGGTCTCGCCGATGACGACGCCCATGGCATGGTCGATAAAGAAGTGCTTGCCGATCTGTGCGGCGGGATGAATCTCGACGCCGGTGATGTGGCGGGTGATTTGCGAGAGCACGCGGGCGAGCGAGCGATGGCCGTGCTCCCAGAGCCAGTGCTCGGGCACGTGATTCCACTTGGCGTGAAGACCGGGGTACGAAAGGAAAATGACCAGGCCATTTTGCGCAGCGGGGTCCTGCGCCTGGACGGTCTTGATGTCCTCGCGAATGGTATTGATAAAGCTCACCGGCCGCCCTCCCTTAGCGCCATGGCAATGCGATTCAATAAAGTATAGCGATTCGCTAGGGATTAGGAAGAACAATCTTGGCGGCTTTGCACGACAGGTGTCAGTTATGCAAACTTGCTGGTAATGGAGTCATGCTTTTGTGGGGTTGCGCACGAGGGGGCGCCGCAACCGTATACTGGTCAACTTGGACGTGTCCGCGCCCACAACTGAGAGGTTTTACTTCATGGGTTTCATCAATTTTATCGCCGAGCTGCTTAAGGATCCGCGCACCGCGATCGCCAGCTGGATCGCCGCCGGCCCGCTTATGGCCTATGGCTGCGTGTTCCTGATCATCTTTATCGAGACGGGCGTGGTGTTCTTCCCGTTCCTTCCCGGCGATTCGCTGCTGTTCGCCTCGGGCTTCTTTGCCCACAACGGCGGCTTTAACATCGTGGCTTTGCTGGCCGTTGCATGGGCCGCTGCCATCTTGGGCGATCAGTGCAACTTTATGATCGGCCATTTCTTTGGCAAAAAGATCATTGCCTCGGGCAAGGTCAAGGCCATGACGCCCGAGCGCATCAAAAAGTCCGAGGACTTCCTGGACAAATGGGGCCACCTGGCCATCTTCCTGGGTCGCTTCTTCCCGTTTATCCGCACCTTTGTGCCCTTCATCGCCGGCATGGGCGGCATGCATTGGCGCAACTTTGTCATCTTTAACGTGTTGGGCGGCATTACCTGGTCGACGGTCTTCACTCTGCTGGGCTACTTCTTTGGCGGCATCCCCTTTGTGCAGGAGCACTTTGAGCTGCTGATTATCGGTATCGTCGCGGTGTCGATCATCCCGACCGTGGTCGGTCTGGTTAAGGCTAAGCTGGGCAAAAAGAACGCGTAGCTCGAGTCAGCGCGCAAACCGTGCAGTTGAGGCCCGTCACCGCTTACGGTGGCGGGCCTTTTTGCTTCGGTCAAATGAAAATACTTTAGTTAGTTAAAGAAAAACGTTTTATCCGACGCGCGTGCGGAGTACAATCTCGTGCATGCGAATCGACGTGCCATCGGCTTTGATGCTGCTCGCGTGTCCCGTCCGGCTCTACGCTCCGGGCGTGCGACGTTGCGACGCGGTCGGCCTCGGTCCTTGCGTGCGGGTTCGCGAGTATGCAACTGTGTATGTAAGGAGCGACATATGACTGTCGAGAAAAAGGATATCGATTGGGGTAGCCTCGGCTTTGGCTACATGAAGACCGATTACAGCTACGAGGCCCATTGGAAGGACGGCGAGTGGGACGAGGGTGGCCTGACCACCGACCACACCCTGCATGTCTCCGAGTGCGGCGGCATCTTCCATTACTGCCAGGAGGTCTTTGAGGGCTTGAAGGCCTACACCGCCGAGGACGGCAGCATCGTCTGCTTCCGTCCCGACATGAACGCCGAGCGTATGTACAACTCTGCGCAGCGCCTCGAGATGCCCCCGTTCCCCAAGGACAAGTTCGTTGAAGCCGTCAAGCAGGTCGTTTCTGCCAACGCCGCCTGGGTTCCGCCCTTCGGTTCCGGTGCGACCCTGTACGTGCGTCCGTTTATGATCGGCTCCGGTGACGTGATCGGCGTGGCTCCCGCTCCTGAGTACACGTTCCGCATTCTCGTGACCCCGGTCGGTCCGTACTTTAAGGGTGGCCTCAAGCCCGTCAAGCTGCGCGTTTCCGAGTATGACCGTGCGGCACCTCACGGCACCGGTAACATCAAGGCCGGCCTGAACTACGCCATGTCCCTCAAGCCCACGATGGAGGCCCATCGCGAGGGCTATGCCGAGAACCTGTATCTCGACTCCGAGTCCCGCACCTATGTCGAGGAGACCGGCGGCGCCAACGTGCTGTTCGTGAAGGAGGACGGCACCCTCGTCGTTCCGCAGTCGCACACCGACTCCATCCTGCCCTCTATCACCCGCCGTTCGCTCGTTCAGGTTGCTCAGGACCTGGGCATGACCGTTGACCAGCGTCCCGTCGAGTGGGCCGAGGTCAAGGCCGGTACCTTTGTCGAGTGCGGCCTGTGCGGCACCGCTGCCGTCATCTCCCCGGTTGGCGAGATCGACAACAAGGTTTACGGCGCCGACGAGACCGTGACCTTCCCGGCCGGTTACACCGAGATCGGCCCTGTGATGAAGAAGCTCCGCGAGACCTTGACTGGTATCCAGTCCGGTGCTGTTGAGGACCAGCATAACTGGGTTTACACCGTCGCGTAATTTGTCTTACCTATCCGGACAGAGAGCAAGTTCCCTCCCGGCGCGTCCTCGGACATGCAAGAAGCCCTCGCTGCGCACTTCGTGCGGCGAGGGCTTCT
>USBK01000021.1:0-37345 GCA_900552895.1 uncultured Collinsella sp. | reverse complement strand
ACGCAAAGAAGGCCACTTAATGTGGCCTTCGTCTTGCGCAGGACTGTAGAGCAGGGAACTTCGTGCCCGCCGCCCGGGAGGGCGTTGCGTTTAGAAGATGGACCTAGCGCTTGTCCCTCCGGAACAAAAGCACCGCGGCTATAAATGCGATGACTGCAAGTGTCAGCAACACCAAAAGCAACGTGAGCGTGCTGTCACCTGTTGCCACCAGACCAAGCAGACCTGGCTTCTTGCTGCCAGCAGGCCGCACGGGGATCTTCTCGCCATCGTCCTCGGCGGTGATTTCCCAGCGAATTGCCTTGTTTGCGTCGGCAAGCTCGTTGCCCACCGATGTCGGAACGCTTAGCTGCAAATTAAGCACCGTGCTGCCATCGCTCGTAAACGTGGCGATTTGCGTGGGATAGGCGAACACGCTGCCCGGTGTTCCTGTCTGGAGCCAACCTGCAGATGAATCGCCCGCCGCCGTTAAGGTTATGGGCGACAGCATATCTGCCGTCTCTTGATCGACAACGGCGCGCACAAATACGCGCACCTGGGACTTTACGCCCGTGGCCCGTATCTCAATCTGCTGATCGCGCGTATCACCGGGCATCAAATCCTTAAAGGCCGGAAACAAATCGGGATCATCAGATGAGCCCATTGCCCCCGAGACTGTCAGTTGGTGTGCATTTCCGTCATAGGCAATCGCGGGAGTATCGGCAAACGCACGGGCGGGAACAGCGAGCGCGACCACGCAGAAAATGGCCGCGACCATGCAACGCAAGGAGCGCGCAACACCTTTACGAATCGGGAACGCCATACTTACGCACCTCCATGCGGCGGCACCAGCACGTCATTCTCGACCGAGCAACCCCATGCGTCGTGCACGGCCTCATCGGGCGTCGCCTGGACCGCCTGAGTGGAGATATCCACGACAAGATTGCGACCTTCGGTTGCCTTGAGCTCGGTAACCCTATTAATGAGCACGCCGGTTTCCGCGCCGGGAGCGACGGGCGACGTCCAGTAATAGAACCCGTCGCTCGCCTTAACCCAGTTATAAGCCGAGTTCGCGCCCGAGGCATCAGCCACGCTCCACGCAATCTCGTAATCCGCCTCACCCTTCGGCTCCTCCTTCGGCTCATCCCACAGGCGTGCGCCATCCTGGTCCTGCCAGTAGATATCCACTGCAACACGAATATAGGCGGGCGCGGTACCCGTGTTCTTCGCCTTGACATCGCTTTTCACTTTGCCGTTGAGCGTTTCCTGAACCGATGGCGTCACCGACCCGATGCCGAACTGGTTGACCAGCACGCCCGTAACCGAAAGCCAGGCCAACGTGCCTGCCGTACCGGCCAGGAGGATAACCCCCACCAGCAAGGCGATGATGCGCTTGCGCTTGGACATGCTAATCCTCCTTCTTTGCTACGTTGCCGTTGCTCCAAACGTTATGGGCACGATTGCTGCCGTCGATCCATTTGTCGTTCACACGCGTGTTCGTGCAGGTGAACGTGGCATCGTTCGCGCTCGATGCAGCGGAGATAGTCGCCTGCGCCTTATCGCCCGGCTGCTTGCCAGGGACGCCGATTTGGTTGCTGTAGCGCCATGCCCACGCTGAGTCCTCCTCGACGGTGTAGATACCCGCCGGGACCGCAAGCTCGATAGCGCCGGAGTACCAGGCGGAACCGTCCTTCAGCTGCGCATCCGATGACACCGTTACCTCAACCGTGCGCTCCTCCAAGGCGTTGCCGTCCATGCCGGCCCGGGAAACCTTGAAGCGGAACGTCTTGCCCTTCGCCCAGCTATCCTGGGTTTGCTTGACGATCTTGAGCGTATGCGTAGCGGCGAAATCGAACACCGCATTGCCATCGCTCTGAGTGCCGTCGCCCGTGAGCTTGTAGTCCAAACGATTCGTCAGCTCAAACGAGCCCTCGCCTGAACCCGAACTGTAAAGCGAGACATACTTCCCGTTGACAGGCGCAGGAGTCTGGCCAGGAAGACCATAGCCCACGCGGTCAACGTGCACCGTCAGTTGCGTGCCCATGAAGGGCTTTGCAAAGCAAGCCTTGAACGGCGCCTTATCGCTCTTGTCATCTATCGTGTTCGCGGCATTGGGATCAAGCAACCACTTGAGCTGCCCGGTCACATTCTTAGGGCTCGCATCGTCCGATGTGTCGTTAGCGACGACCTTATACGTCACCGGATACAAATCCATGTTGGCTGTAACCGGTTTACCCTTGAAGTCGCTCCACGCCACAGCTTTGTCGCCATTAACCCACTGCCACTCCAAGAACAACTCCTTCAAGCTGCTATCCGCTCGCTCGCCCAGGAATGCGACGATTGCGGAGTAGGCTTCGGGATCGTAGGCCACTTCCTTTGGCTCCATGACGGGTTCACCCTTGTCGTCATAGACCGGGTTGCCGTTCTCGTCCATCTTGGGCACCTTAACTGTCTGAACAAAGCCGGCATTGCCATCCTGGCCACGCAGAACACTCGTATCGTTCGGGTCTACCGTAGCGGTGTAGATGACGTTGCCTTCGGTGTCGTGATAGCGCACTTTAAGCGGCGTCTTCTTGTACACCGCAGTGTAGGTCACGCTCTCAAAGGGCTCGCTGCCCTCGAGGGGATACTTCTCATCGTCAGTCATCAGGGTGTACTGCCCGTCATTGACATAATCGCGCGACCAGCCGACAAAGTCGTACTTGGTGCCGTCAGTGCCCTCAACCTCCTCGGCGGCCTTGACCTCAAGAGAAATCTGGTCGCCGGAATCAGTGCGGCCGAGGCTACGGACAAGATCGGGATTCGCAAGTTTAGAGTCAATGTTCGATTGAACGGTAACCAGGCTGGGACGGTAGACCGGGTACAGCTCCATGGGGGCCTTGACCACGGTAGAAGCACTCACCATACGGATGCCCTCTGACCAAGCGACATAGCCCTTGCCAGGTGCCGGCTCGGCTTCCGTCCAGCCCACGAAGACGTTGAACTTGCCTGTATCCGCATCGATAGTGCTGACGTCATAAGTAGGCTTCGGGATGCCGCCATTAAGGTTGCCGAGCATATCGTCTTGCTGAGCAACTTTGCCGTCCACATCCGTGGCATTGAGGTGGTACACAACCGCCAACGGCGAATAGTACGCCACGAATGTATAGGCTCCGCCAGGTTCCACCGGATAAGAGCAAGTACCATGCTCCACATCGTAGGGAAGCGTCTTGATCTCGCCGTTCGGAAGCTCGATCTCAACCTTCTGCAACTTATACAGCTCACCGCCTGCTTTATAAACCGGCGTCGTAACGTCAGGGGTCACCGTTGCCGTAGCAGGATTGGTGTCCGCGTTGATAACGGGAGCGATGTTGTAGCTAGGCACATTGACCTTGTCCGTACCCTCAAAACCTGCGCGATGCAGGTTGGTGGTGTAGCTGACGTCGTACTTTGCGTAGACGGGATAGGCATCCTGCCACTGGGTGACCTTGGACTCGTCGGTCGCCAGATACGGCTCTGCCTTATCCGGATCACTCGTCACATAGGAGTCGCCGGCGACGTCGTAGATATACTTCCAGACGTCAGAATCCTTCTGAACCTCGGCGGTCGAAATCCAACCCAGGAACTTATAGCCATCCACGGCCATGTCGGCATCGGCCGGAGAGGCTTCAAGCGTCAGATTGGGATTGACGTCGCCCTTCTTTCCGCCCTCGGGCTTGTCGTTTACCGTCTGATTGGTATGGATAAACGGATATTTATAGGTGTAGGTGCTATCGGAGCCCAGCAGCAACGGGGCCTCATAGCGTCGCGTGACACTCTTAACCGAGGCGCCGCCCTTGCCATAAAAGCTGACGCTTGTCGTCACCATGGCGCGCATGTAATACTCCGAATCGATGCCAATCTCGCTCTGAACGGGGTTGCCCACGCAGGTCCAGTATCCGCCTTGGCGCTCGAGGGTCCAGAAATTTAAATGGTATCGCTCGCTCGCCGGCCTAAAGTAAAACTTCAGCGCTCCTGCGACCCACTCGTCATCCAGCGTGCCCGAACCCGGGAAATCCGTATCGGCAATGACATTTTTCCGGGTATCCGCACCTGTATCGTTTTTGACCGTATGCGAATACGCCTTCAAAGGCGCCACGATGAGCGTCTCTGCCCCAAAGCGCCCCTCATTGCATTCGTCCTTATAGTTTTCCTTCAGTCCGTGATAGACGTGCTCGGGACCCCAGTGCACGATATTCTCTCGCACGTAGCTCGATCCGACCTGCTCGTTGAACGAGGTTTGGTACCCGTTCCACACAGAGCAGAGGAGTCTGGATTCCTTATAGGCGTCGTTCGTCATAGACTTGACGTAATAATCCACGCGGTACTCAAAGCGTGCGGTATAGGTATGCGGAACGGTCAAATCGACGCTAGCGGGAAGCATGTAGCTGGGGTCGCGGCTTATGCGGACCTCGATCTCGGAGCCGTCGGCGGCCTGCTTGTTTTCATACCAACCCAGGAAGCGGTAGCCATCGGGCAGCGCACCGCCCTCGGAAAGGGGCTTGTTGTCCACGCCGCGCACCTGCACCGTGTAAACGCTGGCCCCATCCTCGGCAGTCTTGACATCGACATGGGTATTGCCCACGCCATCACGCTGGGTCGCATCTTCAAGCCCATCCTGCTCATTGCCTTCGAACACTGTCATGATGTTCGAGACGTAATCGCTGTACACCGGATAGAAGTCGGTCGGGCCAAGCACGGTAATCTCGGTACCGGCAGGATAGAACGCGCCGGCATTTTTTAGCTCGGCGAGCTGGGTCGAGGTAATGGCTGCATAGCCACCGTGCATCTGGGCGTCGCCGCTCGGCTGCGTCGTCCAGCCGATAAAGGTAGCGCTGGCAGAAAGATTGCCACGATCGGTAGGAGCGGCGGGGTTGAGCTTCGCGCCGTAGCGATACCAATCGCCCGATTTGTCGTGCGCAGCGCCCGTCTTCCAATCGAGCGTCTCGCCCCTGACGTTATAGAACAGCACCTGTGCCTCATACGAAGCGATAAACAGGTCATTGCCCTCAAAGCCGTATTTCTTTTCGATGCCCTTGGCATTGTCGGCCGTGTAGGTGGACACCTTATCGTGCTTCTTGTTTTCCTCGACCCGCTTGCCGTTCTTGGCGGCATCGGCATCGGTCTTGCCGTTAAACCAGGTGTTATCGGCATCGATGCGGTTCACGTTGACTCCGGACTCGCGGAACCAGCCCATAAAGCGGTATCCCCCGTTTGCCTCGGTCAGGCCTTCAGGCTTTGCGGAGGTCTCTTGCTTAAACGTTACCGACGTATCGCCCTGGGCCAAGCCCTGAGCCGTTCCCGCCAGCACAGCGCTCACGGCAAAGGTGTAGGGGTCCGAGGTCGCCTGATCAATACCAAGCTTGGTTGCCTCGATGGTCGCGGTGCCCGCGCCGGGGAAATCGGTTGTTGCCTTAACGCTCTGGCCATGCACAGGAATCTTCAGCTTGTAATCCATCGCCCACTCATTGGGGTGCGTACCACCCAGGGCCTCGTCGTTAGCAGTCGATCGCTTAGTGCCAGCGCAGAAATCGTAATCGTGCTCTTCCCACAGCTCGCGCGTAGTGTAGCGCTCGTCGTCCCACGGACCATAGCCGTCGCCCGCGGTAGTGCCGTCGCCGCCAAACGAGGGGATTTTCTTTTTGGCAGGGTTGCCCTGGCTGTTGCCAGTAAGGCTCACACTTGGTTTAAAGTAGCACTCGGTAACTATGGCATCATCCTTGTTGGCGCGCGCGCCAATACCGCCCAGGTTCACATCGTTTTGAATGATGGGGATCACGGCGATGGGGTTGTACTGGCGCGAGCTCAAGTCGCCCGCAAAATGGCTGCGGACGAGCTCGTTGCCCTCGGCGGTCAAAATACGGCCCGCCAGGCCACCCGTCCATGCGCGCGTCACGGCGACGACGCCCACATATGACGCGGCATAGCTGTAGCACTGCGCCGTCGAGAAGCAATCGATAATCTTGGCTCCGCCTGCCATGCAGCCCACAAAACCCGAGGCGTACACGTTGTTGCCGCCCAGGGCGCCAATGGCCACGTCGTACTTATTGGTGACGTCGGTCATGCCCTTCTCGGCAATCGAGCCGTCGTCTTTGCGCGTCGGCGTCACGCGGCAGTACTCGATAGTCGAGTTCTTAACGTAGCCGGCAAACGCCGCCATATACAGACCCTCACCGCCGAGCGCCTGCACACCCGAGGTTGTATTGTTGACGGCACGGCCGCCGCGAACCTCGCAGTTGTAGAGGGTGCAGCCGTCGAGCTCGCCGGCAATGAGACCGCCCTCAAAGCCTGCGTTGGTAATGAGGTTGAGGGCGTTGTTGGCGCAGGTCACGTGCAGCGTGCTCTCCATGACCATAACGTTTTCGAAGCGCGTGTTGACGGCCTTGCCCACGATAATGCCGCCGCGGAAGTCCGCCCACACGTTGGCGTCCTTAACCAGGAAGTTTTTGATGGTGGCACCTTTGGTCTCGGCAAAAAATCCCGTATCGCGCTCGGGGTCAAAAGCGTCCTTATCGTAGTTCAGGCCCTCAACGGTGTGGTTTTGACCATCGAACACGCCCTTAAACGGATGCTCCTTGTTGCCAAACGACAGATGCTTAACGGTGTTTGCAACAATGGCTTTCATGTCGTCGCTGTCGAGCTCAATGTCGTTATCGAGATAAACACGCCACTGCGACGTGTCGCGCAGGCGCGAAAGCGCCACGCACGATATAAAGTCAGCCTCGTTTATGATGTGGAATTCGGTTTGCCCCTCGGGCACTTCCTCCGCACGTGCCGCCATCGGCAGCGCCATAACGCAGCAAAGGGCAACCGTTGCGACGGCAACCAGCCTGCTCAGCATGCCCCGGTTCATGTTCTTGATCTTCATGGGCTAGTTCGCCTCCGGCCAACCCACGACGTCAAGTACGTCGAGGGCGGTATCGCTTTCCTGCTGGTTTTTGGCCTGCACGGCCTGAACATCGATATCGAGCCTGAATGAGCCGCCGCGTACGGCATCGTGGTAGTCGCCCACAAAGCGCAGCGAGTCCATGAGGCTTTCCGTCATAGCGCCGGGGTCGAGCATGCCGCCACGTCCGGCCAAGCCGCGGTAGTAGTACCACCCATCGCTGCCATCGATCCACGGGGACCCCTCGCCTGCGTTCACATGAAACGCAACGCTGCCCGAGGCGTCCGCACTCGTACCGTCGGGTGCCACCGACGTCATGCGCAGGCGGGCGCGAACGTACTCAGGCTGCGCGCCGGCGTTCTCCACGCGCACGATGCGGCTGATGTCAGAGCCCCCGGCCTTAGTTTCGGGATAGTCCCCGCGCTCGTTGGCCTCAAACGGAATCTCCTCGCCCTGCTCGTTGAGGGTGTATTCGCAGACTCGTACCTTCACGCTGCCAAACGATAGGACGTTGTTCGCCGGAACCATATCAACGGTAAAAGCCAGCGTGCCGCACAGGCACGCCAGGGCCAACAGCGCCATCGCGGCAAGCGCCAAGGTACGTTTCTGATTGTCGGAAAGATTGTTGAGCATTACGTTCGCCAATCGTCAATAAGGGGGACCGAGATCCCGGCCCGAATATAGGGGTGGGAGCGGGCCGGGATCTCGATGGGAGTGGGGCTACTACTGGTTCTTAACGTCATTAGCCCAAATCATGGCCTGAGCGACGGCGTTGTCAGCAGCGCTGGTGTTGCCGTCCTTCTGGTCGGCGCCGAAGATGTAGGCGGAAACCTTCATCGTGGGTTTCGTGGCGACCATGGAGCCATCCAGGGAGCCCGGGAACACAACCTTGCTAAAGAGCTCGCCGGTGTAGACGTCCTCAGTAGCGCTCTTGGCGGGGAGGGCAACAGGTTTGTCATCGGTAGCACCCTTGGCGTACATGAACAGACCGCTCAGGTACTTGCCTTCGGCAGAGGTGGTCACCTGTCCATCGACCGGCTTCCAGTTGTCGTTGAGGCTGAAGTACGGGGTGTTCGCGGCAGCGGTGTCATCCTTGACCATGGCGTTCTTCACATAGATGAACACGTAGGCGTCGTCGGAGCCCTTCGCGATGCCGACGTTAGGGTTCTTGTCTGCGCTGGAGCCGGGAACGATCTTGGAGTCGTCTTTCCACTTGGTCTCGAACAGATAGGCCTTGCTATCATTATTATCGCGGCCAGGCTTATCGGGCTGGTCGGGATCGGGCTTCTTTTCGGGAGTGTTGATGCTGCCCACCGTAAACACGTTGTTCAGCGTCTGCGTGGCTGTCAGCCAGGCGTAGGTGCCCACGCCGGCGGCCAGCACCAGCAGCAGCAAGGCGGCAACGATGCCGTAGCGCTTTTTCTTCTTGTTCTCCATAGTTCTCTTCCTTTCGAGAATCGTCTTCCCCGGCAACGGCCTTTACCGCCGCCGACACTTCTCCCTGCCGCTATGAACGCCGCTCCCTCGCATGCGCGCGGGCATGCTTGCCCGCAGGCTCATCGGGAACCATCCGATCGAGCACAATCGACGCCGCGACCAGCAGCGCCAGAACGGCCACCACAACAAGCAAACCGGGCATCGTCGTGCAATATGCGTTAACGAAGCCCAGGTAAGGGACACAAAAAGAAACGACACCGATCACGCGCGAAAAAGGCGTCTGCTCGGCGTCGTGCATGATGGTTCCATCTGCATTTTTGTTTGCGATTCCCTGCGTGCTGATCGTCTGCGCCACAGGGTCGACCTCGTACACCTGGTGAGTCACCACGGCACCGTCCGATCGGTAAAAAGTTGCATTGTCACCCACGGCAATATCCGTTGAATCAACCTGGTGAACAAACACCATGGAGCCGACGGGCAGCTCGGGCTCCATAGAGCCCGAAAGCACTGCATAGGGCGTGTATCCAAATGCACGAGGGACAAAAGAAACGACGGCAAGGGCTATGACAAGCGCAAGCGCCAGACTGCTAAGAAGTGCAATAAAACGTTTGACTCCGCGCGCCGACATAATGATTAATTCATCCCCATCGAGGCCTTATTCGATTCGTCCAAGGGTCAGCAAGTTTCAGCAGGAACCGCAAGGCGCTTGAGTAGTGAATCCGAAATAAGCCAATTTGGAATCTTTTCGTAATAAAAACATAGCGATGTGCTACACATTTTTCAATGTTTTGTCGATAAATGCTACTTATTTTGGCGTAAGTGGTCATTTATCCCCAAATTAGTCTGTTTTATCCAATATCTGTGACTAACCACTACGCAATTCATTAATAGGGGGTTCGATATTATGCGCAACCAAAAGAATCATACCCCCCCCCCACATTAAAATTAACTGCTGGATGTACCATTTATTTTTAACCCCTCTTATTGGAGTTTTATGCTGCCACATATAGTTCGCAGCCCATAACCCTCTGCAAGCCGTGCCCCAGAATTCACGTCTGAAACGGGATGCGGCTTCCGCTTGCGCCTCCACCGGGAAGCTGCATCCCACTTTGCTCACAAATTCCGGGTCGCACTTTCCGCCAAGACCCTCAACTGGAAACCGCATCCCATTTATTGGCCGAATACTGGGATGCAGTTTCCACAGAGCCCCTCAACGGGAAACCGCATCCCATTCCAAAGGCAAATTCCGGGATAAAGTTTCCGAATCCCCACTCATCCGGAAAGCCCATCCCACCCTGAACACATCCGGGTACGTTTTTTCAGCTACCTGCTACGCCCAGGCTCTGCAATGTGGCGCCCGCCCGGCGGCGTCTTGCTGCATGAATCCCATCGAATGGTGCGAAAAGAAGCCCGGATACGTTTGGCAGCCGTACTCCATCTGACGATACATCCAGCGAATGCACGAGACTGTATCATTCAAAACCGACTCATCATCCGGATGATGGAAAATATCGCCCCAGACGCTTGCCACGGTTGCGCCCACAAGTGTCAAGAAAAAAGCCTCGAGAATTTCGAGGCTTTCACGTTTGTACGATTGAACGCGCGGCACCGCGAACGGCGAAGTTACTCGCCCAGCACGGCCTTCTTGGCGGCTGCGGTCATGTTGTCCAGATCCTCCTTGGTGGGATGATCCTTTGCGGCAACCCAGTTGTCGAGCAGCATCTTAAAGCGAGTATTGTCAGGATCTTGCTCGAGCATTGCCTCGTAGCGCTGCTTGACCGCAGGGCCCATCTTGCCCTGGCACATCGCCCAGCCCGCAAGCTCGGCATCCCCAGCCAAATTGGAAGTTACGCGGTCGATAATCTGCTGATAATAGCTCTGGTCGGCCCCAAAGCCGCAGGTGCCAAACAGGAAGACGCGCTTGCCGTGCAGGGCGGAAAGCAGCGCCGCCACCGAGGGCGTGCAGGCGCCCTTGTCGCACCAAAAACCAACGAGCACCGTATCGGCAGCGCAGGCGCCGTGCGCCTCGAGCGCGACCTGCTCCGGATCTGCATCATCGCTCAGCGCGGCGGCGTGGATAAACTCGACACCCGAAGCCTGCAGGGCGCGCTTAATCGCCCCCGAAACCATCCTGGTATTACCGCTCTTGCTGTTGACCACCATAGAGCATGTCATAGTCACGTTGCCTCGTTTCCCCCGAAACTCGAGCCATTAATGCAATTTGTTAAAAGCATATCTTAGTACTATCGACGCAGATGTAAACCATCTGCCGCTAATCGGCAGCCCCTACTGGGCTCTACTGGGCAAACTGGCTGCGGTAGAGCTCGGCATAGAAGCCGTCTGCCGCCAGCAGCTCGTCGTGCGTGCCGCGCTCGATAATCTGGCCGTCGCGCATGACCAGAATGCAGTCGGCGTTGCGGATCGTCGACAGGCGGTGCGCCACGACAAAGCTTGTGCGACCGGCCATGAGCTCGTCGAATGCCGCCTGTACCTGCAGCTCGGTACGCGTATCGATGCTCGACGTCGCCTCGTCCAGCAGCAGAATCGCCGGATCGGTGAGCATGACGCGCGCGATGCACAGCAGCTGTTTTTGACCTTGGCTAAACGTGCCGCCGTCCTCGCCGATGACCGTATCGTAGCCGCCTGGCAGCTGCACGATAAACTTGTGCGCGTGCGCGCGCTTGGCGGCCTCGATAATCTGCTCACGCGTGGCATCGGGGCAACCGTAAGCGATATTCTCCGCCACCGTGCCCTCGAACAGCCAGGTGTCCTGCAGCACCATGCCAAAGGCACGGCGCAGGCTCGAGCGCGTGTAGTCACGCGACGAGCGCCCGTCCACCACAATGCGCCCAGCATCGATATCGTAAAAACGCAGCAGCAGGTTGATGAGCGTCGTCTTGCCACAGCCCGTAGGACCGACCAGGGCAAAGCGCATGCCGGGCTTGGCATCGATGCAGATATCCTGCAGCAGTTTGCGGTCGGGCACGTAGCTAAAGTCCACATGCTCAAAGGCGACCTCGCCCTTCGGGGCGGCGAGCTCTACGGCGTCCGACGCGTCGGGCTCCTGCTCGCGCGCATCGAGCAGCGCAAACATGCGGCGCGCCGAGGCGTACGCGGTCTGAATTTGCGTAATGACGTTGGTGACCTCGTTGAACGGCTTGGTGTACTGGTTGGCATAGGACAGGAAAATCTGCACGCCGCCCACCGTGAGCGCCGCGGGCACGCCCGTGATCACGCCCACGCAGCCGATCACAGCGACCACGGCATAGATGATGTTGTTGATAAAGCGCGTGCCGGGGTTGGAGAGCGAACCCATAAACTGCGCGCGCTCACCTGCCGTATAAAGCTCGGCGTTGAGGGCATCGAAGCGCTGCTGAGCGTGCGGGCCGTAGGCAAACGCGTCCACGAGCTTTTGCTCGCCCACATACTCCTCGATGTGGCCACCAAGTTGGCCTTGGATGCGTTGCTGGGCCGTAAAGCTCTTGTTGGAGAGCTTGGCGATGGCGCCGGCCGCAAAGATGGAAAGCGGCGTGACGAGCACCACCACAAGCGTCATGGTCAGATTGATGGAGAGCATAAACGCAAGCGTGCCCACGATGGTAATAACGCCGGTAAAGAGCTGCGTAAAGCCCTGCAGCAGGCCGTCGCCCACTTGGTCGACATCGTTGACCACGCGGCTCATAAGGTCGCCGTGGGCATGGCTGTCGATAAAGCTGAGCGGCATGCGGCTGAGCTTGTCGCTCGCCTCCACGCGCATGTCGCGCACCGTCTCGTAGGACAGGCGGTTGACGCAATAGCCCTGCAGCCACTGGAAAGCCGCAGCCCCCACCACGACGAGCGCGAGCTTGGTGACAAGCGGCAGCAGTGTATCGAAGTCCACCTGCCCGGTGGCGACGATAAGGTCGATGCCCTCGCCAATGAGGATGGGCGTGTAGAGCTGCAGGATTACCGAGACGGCGGCGCTCACAAACGACGCCGTAAACGAAATACGGTGCGGACGGACATAGCCCATCAGACGGCGGGTCACCGCGCCCACGGGATAGCGCTCTGGGTCGCCGGGCTGGCGCGGACCGTCGCCCAGGTCGTTGAGCTTGTCGTTGCCGGACACATTGGCCGTCATCGTGGCGACCGATCCGGAGGAAGTGTACGGATTCATTTAGCAGCCCTCCTTTGCGCAAACAGATGCAGGGGCGGTCTGGGCGGACGCGGGCGCCGCGCTCCCCTGCTGGCCCTCGAGCTCCTCGCGGCGCAGCTGCGACTGGCAAATCTCGCGATAGAGCTGGCAGCTTGCATACAACTCGTCATGCGTGCCCAGGCCCGCGACCGAGCCGTGATCGAGTACGCAGATCATGTCGGCGTCGCGCACGATCGAGACGCGCTGGCTCACGATGACGGTTGTCAGCGGCAGCCCGCCCTCGGCAGCACCGCGACCGCTGCGCTCGCGAATGGCATGGCGAAGCGCCGCGTCGGTCTTAAAGTCGAGCGCCGAGGCGGAGTCGTCCATGATCAGGACCTGTGGCGAGCCCACCAGGGCGCGCGCGATGGTCAAGCGCTGGCGCTGGCCGCCGCTAAAGTTCTTGCCGCCCGCCTCGACCGGGGCATCCAGGCCTTGGGACTTGTTGCGCACGAATTCGCTGGCCTGCGCCATATCGAGTGCCGCCCAGAGCTCCTCGTCGGTCGCCGCCTCGTTACGCCAGGTCAGGTTGCTGCGGATGGTGCCACTCACCAGCGACGCACGCTGCGGGACGGTCGCGACCACATGGCGCAGCTGGTCGAGCGGCCAGGCGCGCACGTCGGCGCCCATCACGCTCACGCTGCCGGTGCCCGCATCGTACAGGCGCGGGATAAGCGAGACGAGTGTGGACTTGCCGCTGCCCGTGCCGCCGATAATGCCGAGCGTTTTGCCCAGCGGCAGCTCTAGCGTCACGTCGTTTACGGCGTTTGCCGCGCCCGCGCCAAACGAAAAACTCGCATGGTCAAAGCTTAGCGCGGAAACCGGAGCGGTGTCCCCCGCCAGATCGCTCGGCTCGGGCAGCGCGACCGGCTGGTTATCCTCGTCGGTGATGCTCGGCACGCAATTGAGCACCTCGTTGATACGCGACGCGCTGGCGCTCGCCTTGGTAAAGACCACCACCAGATTGGCCACGTAGACGATGGAGGTGAGGGTCTGCGTCATGTAGTTGACGAACGCCATGACCTGACCCTGCGTGAGCTCGCCCATGTTGACCTGGATGCCGCCCACCCACAGGATGGCGCACACGCCCAGGTTCATCACCAAAAACGTGACGGGGTTAAGGATCGACGAGAGCTTGCCCACCGCGATGGCGGTATTGGCCTGGTCGTCGGCGGCTTGGGCAAAGCGCTCGCGCTCGTGGCCCTCACGCACAAAGGCGCGAACCACGCGGGCGCCCGAAAGCCCCTCGCGGCAAATGAGCGCGATGCGGTCGAGCTTTGCCTGCAGCTGCTTGTAGTACGGAATGCAGCGCGCCATGACAAACCAGAACACCAGGCCAATGGCGGGCGTGCAGATCAAAAAGATGATGCCGAGCTTAAGGTCGATGGCAAGGGCCGCGCACATGGAGCCCACCGCCAGGAAGGGCCAACGGATAAGCATGCGCACGCCCAGCGCCACAGCAAGCTGCACCTGGTTGACGTCGTTGGTGATGCGCGTGATGAGCGACGGCGTGCCAAAGCGATCGAGCTCAGCATAGCTCAGCCTGTTGATGTGCTCGTAGAGCGCGCCGCGGATATCGGTACCCATGCCCTGCGAGGTCAGCGCCGCCATCTTTTGGCAGACGAGCGTAAACGAGATGCCGATCACGGCCATGGCGGCGAGCGCCATGCCGTAGTGGACGACGGCACTCACGTCGTGCGCACCGATACCTTTATCAATCATCTGGGCAATCACCAGTGGCGTCAGCAGGTCAAAGATTACTTCGATCAGCTTGCACGCAGGGCCAATCACCATATATCGGCAAAACTTACCACCAAAACGCCTGAGCAACTCAATCATAAAAAAGGCGCTCCCTATCATCATTCACACTCAATTCGAATCATGATAGTACCGCCACCCCAAAAGAAGCGTAAACAACTCGCCATTTCTAATGGGGTTCGGTTTCCAAAGAAGCGGAGAAGCACACGCGCACCCAGCCAGTGTCGGGTCGACCACTTGGTATACTTACATTAGTGCTACCAAGTTAGTCGCCGACCCTTGAAATGAGGTGCCGAGATGAACGACATTCTCGCAAGAAGAGCAAGACGAGCAACCTTGGGCATCGCCCTTTCCGCGGCACTTGTCGCGGGAATCGCCCCCGCAACGGCGATCGCGGCAGAAACCAGTTCCCCCACCGATGCAGTTGCCTTGCAGACGGAAGATGCGACCGCCGCAAAAGAAAAAGCGTATGCAGCCATGCAGGAAGCGCTCAAAAACCTCGAGGCCGCAAAAGACGCCGCAAGTCCCGAGAAAATTGCGAGATTCAATGATGACATTGCCCGTTTTCAAGAGCTCCGCGACAAGATGGCGGCGCAAGCCGCCGAATTGAGGGAATCCCTTCCCACCATACAAGCGGACGTCGATGCAGCCCAAGCCAAATACGACGAGGCCATCAACCGGACAAGCGGCCTTCAGTCAGAATTAGATAAGAAACTTGAGGTGCTTAAGGCACTCGAAGCGCTCGGCGACGAGGAGCTTGTCGAAACTGTTAAACAGCAAATAAAGCAGTTGCGCCAAGAGATCGTAACGGCAAAAGCGCGAGTTGACTTTTGCGAAATGGAGCTCCGCGAGGTCAAGGGCCGCCTCGAAAGGCAGGAAAGACAAGTTAATGACTGTGAACGTGCTGCAGAGAAGTATAAAGCCCATACCGACCAGTTCATAGCCTGGCGAGATGCGCTCCTCGACAATTTGAAAAAAGCGCAAACGGCCTATGACGACGCCTGCAAGGCATACGAAGAGGCGAAAGCCGCGGCAGACAAGGCCACCTCGCCCGAGATAACGCAACCGACCGAGACGACGCCTCCCTCCAACTCGGCGCAACCGGCCGAGGCGACACAGCCCACCGGCTCGTCCGCGACCGGCAAAAATACCCCGCCAAGCTCCATCAAGCAGGCGAACTCGAGCAGCGGCAAGCAAGCAGATACGACCGCCGGCAAGCTCGCGAACACGGGCGACGCAGCGCCGAGCGCAATCGCAGGAATCGCCGCCGCAGGACTCGGAATAACCGCCACAGCCACACGCCGCCTCAAGAACTCAAAATAGCCGCCAGCGGTTATTGTCTTCGCCAATCCACAAGCCCAGAGACAAAAAGAGGCCCGTTTCCCCAACCTAGGGAAACGGGCTTCTTTACTTGTAAAAACAAATTGTAATGCCACTGTCTCTTGAACCACGCAGCCATCAATGCCCAGACAACACTAGCAAGCCGCGTTCCTTAAGGGATAGATTTAATGGCTGTTAATCAAGAGGTATACGCGCACGCCCGATCAATGGCGGGCAAACCGCCTGATATACTTACATTAGTGCTACCAAGTTAGTCGCCGACCCTTGAAATGAGGTGCCGAGATGAACGACATTCTCGCAAGAAGAGCAAGACGAGCAACCTTGGGCATCGCCCTTTCCGCGGCACTTGTCGCGGGAATCGCCCCCGCAACGGCGATCGCGGCAGAAACCAGTTCCCCCACCGATGCAGTTGCCTTGCAGACGGAAGATGCGACCGCCGCAAAAGAAAAAGCGTATGCAGCCATGCAGGAAGCGCTCAAAAACCTCGAGGCCGCAAAAGACGCCGCAAGTCCCGAGAAACTTGCGGAAATCGATGATGACATTGCCGCTTTTCAAGAGATCTACGACATGGTGGTGACGGAAGCCGCCAAACGGAGGGAACCCCTTCCCGCCATGCAAGCGAACGTCGATGCAGCCCAAGCCAAATACGATGAGGCCCACAACCGGACAAGCGGCCTTCAGGCAGAATTAAATAAGGCAATCGACGACGGAGCTTCTAACGAAACTATTAAGCAGTTGCGAAGTGAGATCATGTCGGCAGAAAGGCGAGAAAAATCTTGTGAAGATGATCTTCACCACTGCCAACGCCGGCTCGAAAGCCAGGAAAGACAGGTTCAGTATTTCGAAAGTGAGGCAGAGGAAGCCAAAGCCCACATCGACGAGGACATAGCCAAGCGAAATGCGCTCCTCGGCGATTTGGAAAAGGCGCAAGCGGCCTATGACGACGCCTGCAAAGCATACGAAGAGGCAAAGGCCGCGGCAGACAAGGCCACCTCGCCCGAGATAACGAAACCCGCCGAGACGACAAAACCCTCCAGCTCAGCGCAGCCGGCCGAAACGGCACAGCCCGCCAGCTCGCCCGCGACCGGCAAATACGCTCCATCGAGCTCCACCAAGCAAGCAAATACGACCACCGGCAAGCTCGCAAACACAGGCGACACAGCGCCGAGCGCAATCGCACTCGCAGGAATCGCCGCCATGGGACTCGGAATAACCGCCACAGCCACACGCCGCATCAGGAACTCAAAATAGCTGCCAGCGGTTATTGTCTTCGCCAATCCACAAGCCAAGAGACAAAAAGAGGCCCGTTTCCCCAACCCAGGAAAACGGGCCTCTTTAACTGCAAGAATTCAAACAACAGCACCGCCGCCTCTTGAACCACGCAGCCACCGCGCTCCAGACAACGCCAGCGAGCAGCAAAAGGCACGGGATTAAATTATTCAGATAAATGTGACCCTTCAGGCGGTTTTGGTCGGCTTCCCGCGAGTGCCGGCAGGGCGCTTGGTAGTCGAGCGATCCCGCAGGCGAAGCCGAGGACCAGCGAGACACCAAGCGCCCTGCCGGCACTCGCGGGTAGCCGCGGCACCAAAAAACGCCTGCGCACTCGATGGATTCGGATGCCCGACAGAGGCTCCTTATGGCTGCTTCCTTCCGGACCTGACCAGATTCGGAACATGTCGTCATCCGAACCCATCGAACGCGCTAGGCGCTCGGTATATCTTACCTGCTCCCGTCCAGCAGGGCAAGTGGGGCGAACCCATCGGATGGATTCGCCCCACTCGTCCATATCGCTAGCGGCGCCTGCGGTACAGGACCGCGCCGCCCGCGACGGCCAGCGCGCCGATGCCGGCCATGGCGCCGAGCGCCTCAACCGGCAGGCTGCGGTCGCCGGTGTCGGGCATGCCGCCCTTGGAGCCGTCGCCGCTAGAGCCGCTGCCGGAGCCGTTATCTGAACCGCCGCCCGAGCCGCCGCCCGGCGTGCCGGGGTTCTCGGGGGTGCCGGGGGTCCCGGGATTCTCGGTATAGCTGTTGGTGAAGACCGGCGGCACGTTGGCGTCGCCCTCGTAGGAGACCTTCGCCGACAAGTAGCCCGTCCTGGTGCCGTCCGCCGCCTCGTCGCCCACCGTGACGACGATCTTGCGCACCGCCTTGTCGTAGGTCACGTGCGCCTGGCCATCGTCGACCTCGCTCACCGTGAAGGTGTAGGTGCCGGCCTGCTTGAAGGTCAGCGCATCGAACGTGACGCTGCCGTCGGCGGCATTCCTGGCGGTCGACATGACCTTGCCGTCCCGGCTCTTGAGCTCAAAGCTAAACTGGCCCGCCTTGAGCTCGGCGCCCTTGAGCACCTTGGCGGCGCCCAGCTTGAGGGTGACGGGTGCGGCCTCGTAGCCGTTGGTGAACGTCACCGAGTCGCCGCCCGTGGGATTGCCCTCGGCATCCGCCAGCTCGTGCCTGACGGTGAGCGTGCCGTTTCCGGCGTCGGCAACCGTCGTGCGCACGCGGTACGCCGCCCTGTCGTACGTCACGCCGCCCGCCGTGCCGGCGACCTCGCACAGCTCGTAGCTGTGCATGCCGGGCGCGGTGTAGGTGACGGGGCTGAGCGCGACCGTGCCGTCGGCGGCGTTCTTGCCCGTCGCCGCGACGCTCTCGCTGCCGTCGGCGGCAATCTCGACCAGCTGGAACTCGAACTCGCCCTCGGCCAGGTCACGGCCCCTGAGCTTCTTGCTCACCTTGATCTGGTCGGTGACGGAGCTCGGCATCGGGTGTTAGCGCTAATCTAAAACCAACCACTTTCGCAAACGTATCTCGCCGAATGCGCCAACGCGCTTTCGCCAACCCCGCTAACGTACTTTCACCAACTGCGCAAACGGAACTATGCTCCGATCGGGTATCCGACCCGGGAGGAGCGGGATATGGAGCGAAACGTAATGGGAGAGCTCAACGTCTACAGGGAGTCCGGCGCCAAGCCGAACTTCAGCGAGATCGCGAGGAGGCACGGCATGGACCGGCACACGGTCGCCAAGTACTGGAGGGAGGGCGAGGCCGCCGTCGACGGGAGGTCCGCGAGGGGCAGCGCCTTCGATCCGCTCGAGGAGGAGATCCGCGCGAAGGCCCAGCTGCCCGGGATGACCAAGATGGCCGTCTACGCGTTCCTGCGCGAGGGCCGCGGGGAGGGGCTGCCCGGGTACGGCGCCTTCACGGCGTGGTGCCGGGCGCGTGACGTGCCCTTCGGGGGCGGGGGCGGCCGCGAGCCGCACCCGCGGTTCGAGACGCCCCCGGGCAGGCAGCTGCAGTTCGACTGGAAGGAGGGCATGAGGCTCGTCGACTCGGAGGGCGAGGTCTTCGAGTTCAGCGTGTTCACCGCCACGCTCGGCTACTCCAGGAAGCACCGGTTCATCCCGGTCAGGAGCCGCACGCTCGACGACCTCCTCTCCTGCCTGCTCTCGACCTTCACCAGGCTGGGAGGGGTGCCCGAGGAGTGCCTCACGGACAACATGTCGTGCCTCGTGACCGCCTCGGGCCGGAAGAGGACCAGGCAGGAGAGGGCCTGGAGGTTCGCGCGGGAGGCCGGCTTCGAGCTCAGGCTCTGCGCGCCGCGCTCGCCGCAGACCAAGGGCAAGGACGAGTCGGCCAACCGCTTCCTCAACCGCCTGCTCGCCTACGGCGGCGAGTTCACGGGGTGGGGCGGCCTCGCCGAGGCGGTGGCCCGGGTCGAGGCCCAGGCGAACTCGGAGCCGAACCGCACCACCGGCCTGCCGCCCGACGTCCTGTTCATGCGGGAGAAGGAGAGCCTGCGGCCCATCGGCAACCTCCGGCTCCTCGAGTCTATGGTGGGCGACGTCAGCGTCCAGACCGTCCCGCCGACGATGCTCGTCAGGGCCGCCGGCAGGGAGTGGTCCGTGCCCAGGCGCTGCATCGGCCGGCGCGTGAGCGTCGTCGCGATGCCCGGCGGGCAGGTCCTGGTGAGGATGGCCGGCGAGGAGGTCGCCGCCCACGACGCCGCCTCCGGGCCGGCGAGGCCGATCAACTACGACCCCGCCCACTACGAGCAGGCCCTCGAGGGGAAGCGGGCGCTGGCCGACGCCGACATCGCCGAGGCGGCCCGCGCCAACCTCGAGCTGCTCGACTCGCTCGGAGGGGCGTAGTGGGCGCCGTGGCCGAGGGCAGCCCCTCGATCAGGGCGCAGGCGAACCTGTCGGCGCTCGGGCTGCACGAGATGGCGGCGTCCCCGCCCGACTACGTGAGGATGGTCGCCGCGGGCGAGCGGGGCTTCGCCTCCGCCCTCGAGGAGATGACGCGCGTCGAGGTCGCCGCCCGGGAGGTCAGGATAACCAACCAGCGCATACGGTCGTCCGGGTTCCCCTACGTCAAGGGCCTGGCCGACTTCGACTGGGACTTCCAGCCGTCGGTCCCGCGCGCCGAGATCGAGGAGCTCGCGACCCTCAGGTTCGTGGAGCGGGCCGAGAACGTCCTGTTCGTGGGGAGCCCCGGCGTGGGCAAGACGCACCTCGCCGTCGCGCTGGGCATCGAGGCGGTCAGGGCGGGGCGCGAGGTCAGGTTCGTGGACTGCGCCCGACTCGTGGAGGACCTCGAGGACGCCTCTTCGCGCGGGATCCTCAAGAAGAGGCTCAAGTACTACGCCCACTCGAGGCTGCTCATCATCGACGAGCTAGGCTACCTCGACGTCGGCAGCGCGGGCGCGGACCTGCTGTTCCAGCTGATATCGACGCGCTACGAGCAGCGCTCGACGATCATCACCACCAACGTGGGGATAAGCGGCTGGGGCCGGGTGTTCGGGGACGACGTGGCGGCGAGCGCGATCGCGGACCGGGTGTGCCACCACTGCCACCTGGTCAAGATAACGGGCAGGTCCTACAGGCTGAAGGACCTGCCGAGGGACGGCCCCGTCAAGGCGTGACCGGAATCGGTGAAAATACGTTAGCGCAAGCGGTGAAGCCGCCTTTGCGCGAACGGCGCGTTTGATTAGCGGAACTGGTGAAAAATAGATTGACGCTAACATCGGGTTCACGCCGTAGGTGTTGGTGAACTCGAACGCGCCCCTGCCCTCGGGCGTGCCCTCTGCGGGCAGGACCTCCGCGGCGAGCGTGCCCGCGGCGGTGTCCTCGACCACCCTGACCATGAAGGTCCTGGTCGCCGTCGCGTCGTTGACCACGCCGTCGACCGAACCGGACTCGCTCACCCGGTAGGCGAACGTCTTGGTGCGCAGGCCGCCGCCGTCGATCTCGACGTCATCGAGGTCGCTCGGCTGCCTGAACGTGACGCGGCCCAGCGCGACGTTGCCGGCGGCGTCGTTGGCCGCCTCGGTCACCGTCTTGCCGGAGGCGTCGACCGGCGCGGGCGCGCCGTCCAGCGGCTCAATCTTAAAGGTGTACTTGCCGGCGATATCGGCCTGCGTGAGGCCGAGTCCGGCCTGGCCGAGCGCCAGCGTCTTGGTGCCCGCGAGGTCGACCGTCGCCTCGCCGGCGCTATAGCCGTTCACGAACGACAGCGTGCCGTCGGAGCCCTCGGGGTAGGTCACGGCCACATCCAGCCCGCCCTTGCCGTCGTCGGTCACCTTGGCCGTGATGCCGAAGCTCGAGGCGGTCGCCGTCACGCCCGCGGGCAGCCGGTCCGCGCCGTCCTCGGATACGGTATAGGGGATGGCCCAGGAGCCGTCGGCGGCCCTGGTGGCGGTGCCGTCCGCCACCATCTGCTTAAGCGAGTCGGTGGTGTAGGCGATGGGCGAGAACGCGAGCCCCGCGGCCACGCCGTCGCCGGAGGCCTGGTTGGTCGCGGTCGCGACCACGTTGCCCCGGGCATCGCGGACGGAGAACGAGAACTCGCCCGCCGCCGCGGCGCGGCCCGTCAGCGTCTTGGTGGCGTTGATAGCCGCGCCGCCCTCGCCGCCGAGCATTCCGGTGGCCTCGTAGGAGTTCTCGAACGCGACCGTCACGGGCGCGGGCGCCGACGTGGCGTCATCCGCCGTGGAGACCTCGCTGCGGGCGACCTCGACGCCGTCCTTGGCAACCGCGGTCGTGACCGTGAGTCTGCCCGTCGCGGCGTCGTAGCCGGGCGCGATGGTCACCGTGCGCGGCGCGGTGTCGTTGGCGTAGCCCTCGCCGCCGAGCTTGGTCTCGGTGACGGTGAAGCGGTAGGTCTTGCCCGCGTCGGCGTCGGTGAACTTCACGTCGCCGCCCGCAGCACCGCCGACGAGGTCGACCAGGTCGGCCTCTCCGTCGTCGGCAGCGGCCACGGCGTAGGCGTCCTTGTCGGTCTTGAGGCCGAGCTTGGCGGCCGTCTCGGCGTCCGCGGTCACGGTGAAGGCGAACTGCCCCGCCTCCATGGCGCGGCCGGAGAGCGTCTTGGACAGGCGCACGCCCACGCGGGCCGAGTAGTCGAGCTCGGTCGTGTAGGTGTTGACGAAGTCGCCGCCGCTCACCTCCGCGATCGCGGGCGTCGTGGCCGTGAGGTTGCCGGAGCCGTCATCGGTCACGGTCGCCGTCATCGTGGCGACGTGGCCGTCGTAGGCCACGCCGGCGATGGCAGAGCCGTCATCGGGCCTGACCTCGCGTACCGTGTAGGTGAAGGTCTTGGCGCGCACGCGCTTGCCGCCGACCTCGGCGAACCCGGCGTCCTTGATGTCGTCGAGCGTGTAGCGGATGGGGCCGAAGTCGAAGGCAACCCTATCGCCCGCCTTGGTACCGGCGCCGGCCGTCACGCTGACGGTCTTGGAGCCGTCGGCAGAGCCCTCGGGCATGGGGGCGCCGTCCTCGCCCGCAAGCGCGAACTGGAAACTGTCGCCCTCCGCCCAGTCGCGGCCTTCGAGCGTCTTGGTGAAGAGCCCCGCGGTGGAGACGCCCCTGCCCTCGGTGGCCGTTCCGTACGTGTTGGTGAACGCGATGGTCGCGCCGTCCTCGGTCACGGCACCTTCGGCCTTGGAGCCGTCAGTCCCGTTGACCGTGGTCGTGTAGCCCTCGGCGGCGTCCTCGGTCACGGTGTAGCGCGCGCCCACGGGAAGGCCGGCGATGGCCTTCTCCCCGCCGTCCTTAAGCGTGAAGTTCGCCTTGCCGTCCGCGAAGGTCACGGCGTGCTCGCCCTTGCCGAAGGTGCCGGAGACGGGCTCGCCGTCCCCGTCGGCCAGCGCGACCGCAAAGCCGAACTCGCGCTGGCTGTCGCCGCCGACGACCGTCTTCTTGACGGTGAGGCTGCCCTCGCGGGACACGCTGTTGTGGGTCGTGTTGGTCTGGGATTCGTTCTCCCCCACCTTGACCGTGGCGGTGTTGGAGATGTCGTCGACCACGGCGGCTTCGGCGGAGACCTTCACGTCAAAGCTGAGCGTGCCCGTGGCGCCCGCAGCCTGCTCGCCGAGCGACCAGGTAAGGGTGCGCGTCGCGGCGTCGTAGGCGGCACCGTCGGCAGAGCCCTCAACATAGTTAACGCCCTTGGGCAGGACATCGGTCACCGTCACGTCGGCCGCCTGCGCGGCGCCCCTGTCGTCGACGCTGTTATTGGCCCAGCCGATGGTATAGGTGAGGGTATCGCCCACGCCCACCGGTTTGCCATCCACATCGACCTTGGCGCCCGAGGCGTCCGCCTTGGTGACGGTCTTGGTGTTGTCGTGCGGCGTGAAGGTGTTGGTGAAAGTCTTCTTGCCCCGCTCGTTGGAGATCTCGGCCTTAAGGCCGGCGCCGGCCTGAGTCACCGTGACGTCGAAGGTGTAGGCGTGCGCGTCGTCCTCGATCAGGGCATCGCCGCCTGCCTTCTCGGTCACGGTCGCGTGGTAGGTACCCGGATTGGTGAAGCTGAGCTCGCCAAAGGAAACCTTGCCGTCCTTGTCATTCTTCGCCTCGATCGGGTAGCCCTCGAGCACATTGCCCGCGCCGTCGGCGAGGGAGAGCTCAAAGGCGAACTCCCCCTCCCGGAGGCCGGGCTTGCGGCCGCCCGCGAGCACCTTGGTGAGCTCGGGGACGGACGCCGTGGCGGGGGCGGGGTCGAAGGTGTTGGTGAAGGCGGCGGAGGAGACCTGGTCTGCCGCGATGGAGCCATCGGCCTTGGATCCCTCGGCTCCGTTCACCGCGGCCTTGTAGCCATCGGCGGCACGTTCGGTCACCGTGTAGGCGGTTCCCGCGGGCAGCCCCGTGATCCTCGCCGTCTGGCCATCTTTGAGCTTGAGGGTCGCCTTGCCGTCCTCGAACGTCGCGTCACCGTAGGCGCCGGACACGCCGTGGCCCGCGGCATCGGTGGCCTCGACCGCAAACTCAAATGTCTTGTCCGCGTCGACCGCCAGGCCCTCGCGCGCCGCGACGGCCTTGGAGACGTCGAGCTCGCCCGTCTTCACGGTGTTGGTGAACGCGACGGTCGCGCCGTCCTCGGTCACGGCACCTTCGGCCTTGGAGCCGTCAGTCCCGTTGACCGTGGTCGTGTAGCCCTCGGCGGCGTCCTCGGTCACGGTGTAGCGCGCGCCCACGGGAAGGCCGGCGATGGCCTTCTCCCCGCCGTCCTTAAGCGTGAAGTTCGCCTTGCCGTCCGCGAAGGTCACGGCGTGCTCGCCCTTGCCGAAGGTGCCGGAGACGGGCTCGCCGTCCCCGTCGGCCAGCGCGACCGTGAAGCCGAACTCGCGCTGACTGTCGCCGCCGACGACCGTCTTCTTGACGGTGAGGCTGCCGGTCTTGGCGGTGTTGGTAAAGACGGCCGCCTCGACCGTGCGCTCAGCAGCGTCGCCCGCATCGTCGGTCAGCTGTGCAATCTTGGTCTTGGCAGACAGCTTACCAGTGCCGTCGTCGGTCACCGTGACAGCGGCACGATAGGTGGCCTTCGAGAACGTGAGTGTCGCCTCGTCACCCGACTGCTCGGTAATCACATAGGTATAGGTGCCGGGCTTGGTGTACTCGATGGTACCGAAGTTGCCGACCTGGGCATCCTTGTTCAGCGCAATCGTCGACACGCCGTCCTTGGCACCCTTGGGCATAGGCGCCTCGCCCTGGGCAGTCAGCGTCATGGTAAAGGCATCCGCCTTAGTCCAGTTGCGACCGGAGATCTTCTTTTGCACCTTAAAAGCGTTTTCCACCTTCGTGGACTCCACGCTGTAGACGTTGGTGAAGCCCACCTGCGTCGCCTGTCCGACGGTACCCTTCTGGGGGTTCGCCTTATCGACAACCGCAAAGCCGTCTTCGCTCGTCATGAGCTCACTCTTGGAGTCGAGCTCCTGCACCTCGTAGTGCGCACCCGTGGGCAAGGTAACCGTGACGGAGCCGCCGGCCTTAAGCGCGATGGTGTCACCGCTCTTGATCTGTCCGCTTACATAAGTGCCATTGGTGCCACTGGGGCGACCGGCGTAAGCAAAGGTGCCGGCCAGAGGCGTTGTGCCATCGGCCTGGTAGAGCAGCACCTTAAAGGTAAATGCCTTATTGGGCGCGGTGATGCCTTCGGCGGCCGTGACCGTCTTGCTCAACGTCAGGCGCCCGTCAGAGACCTCATCGGTAGTGGTGTTGGTCTTGACGGCAGGGTTGTTGCCGACCGCCACCGACGCCTGGTTGGAAATATTGCCCGAAGCGCCACCGCTCTTAAACGCGTCCTCGGTCACGCGAACCTTAAACTGAACCGTGCCCTCCTTGCCGGCGGGAACGTCCGTCAGCGTCCAGGTGGGGTTGCCGTCATTGTCCTTGGAGCCGGCATCCTTATGGTCGCCGGCGAACTCCACGAACTCGGTTCCCGCGGGAACGGCATCGGTGATCGTCACCGTGGCAGACGCGCCCTCGGTGTTCTTGTAGCCGATGGTGTAGGTAAGCCCATCGCCCAGTGCCACACCCGACCCCGTCGAATCCTGAACATCGCTCTCGGACTTCTTGGGCACGTAATTGGTCGTGGTGCCGGTATAGCTCTTGCTGCCAACCGTTACGGTAGCTTTGTTCTCAACGGTGCCGACAGCGCCTTGGGCACCCTTCACAGCATCCTCGGTAATCTTTACGCGCACGCGCACCGAACCGTGGCTGCCCGCGGGCTGCTCACCCAAGTTCCAGGAAAGCGACTGGTCGCTCGCGGCGCCCTTATCGGCATACTTGCCCTCAAAGGCTTCGAACACGACGCCAGTGGGCAGCTCGTCGGTCACGGTCACGTTGGCCGGAACCAGGTTGCCGTTGTCGTCAACCGCGGTATTTGCCCAGTTGATAGTGTAGACATAGGAGTCGCCCACAGAGAGCAGCTGCCCGTCGATGTCCACATTGGGCTCCGTGACCGTGCCGATCGTCTTGACCTTATCGCGCGTGTTGTGGAAGACGATCTTACCCTTCTCGGTACCATCGCGATAGGTCACCTTGGGCGTCAGCGTGCCGTCGTTGTTGTCGGTCACCTCGAGCAGCACGCGACACGTCGCGGACGTATCCACGGGGCGCACGCCCTCGGGCAGGTTGGCGAAGTTTTCCTTTGCCACCAGGTTAAAGGTGTAGGTAGTCGTGTGGTCGGCATTGTGACGCTTCATGGCCAAGCCATCGTTCACGGCGCCGGCAAGATCAATCGCCACTTCGTGGGAGCCATTGGCGGCGGCGCCAAGCCTAAATTTGACCGCACCAAAGTCGACCGTTGCGGTACCGTTCTCGCCCGCTTGGGTCACACCCTCGTCCATCTTCTCGAGCGTTCCGTCGGCCTTCTCGGCATACAAGTCAAAGGTATACTGGCCGGCCTCAATCTTATCGCCAGAGTCCATCACCTTCTCGGCAGTAAGACCGTCGAATGTTCCGGTCGCAGCGTAGCTGTTGGTAAAGAACACCTGAGCCTTGGCAGCACCGTTCTCGGAGCTAAAGGTCTTCGTATCGCGGGGCTCTTCAACGTCGTTGGCGTTATAGTGCCTGACCGCGGTCACGGTATAGAGCGAACCGTCGTCGCGCTTCTTAACCGCAATCTCTATCTTCCAAGAGGTTGAGTCGTATGTATAGCCGCCTTTGCCGCCGCCATTCTCGACAACCTTGTAGGTGAACGTCTTGTCTGCATCTTCCGTCGCGAAGGTCAGGCCGCCCAAAACACCGGTGTGGGACGTGCCATCGGCCTGCGGCTCATCGTTTGTAACGACAAGCTCGCCCTTATCCTTGTCCGCACGCAACAGCTCCTTAAGCTTTTCGGCTGAGGCGGTGTCTTCGCCCGTTACCGTAAAGCCAAACATGCCGGCATGCAGGTCGTGCCCGTTGAGCGTCTTGACGATCTCCAGACCGCCCTGGAGCTCGTAGCTCGTCGAGGTGCGATACCTATTGGTGAAGATGAAGCCTTCCGAGCCGGTCGCGCCATCGGCGCGGGCCACAAGCTTGCCGCCCTCATCGGTTACGGCAACGGTCACGGTATAGGTGTGCGCGTCATACGTCCACTCGCCGAGGCCGCCATTCGGGGCCAGCTCGTTAATAGCAAACTTATACGTGCCCGGCTTGTTAAAGGTGAGCTTCGAGAAGTGAACCTGATAGTGCTCCCCGTCCTTGAGGCCCTCCTTCGTTTGCTTCTTCTCGGCATAGCCGTTGTCCACGCTCATCGAAGAGCCGGTGATGAGCTTGCCGTTGATGGCAGTCTTGGTAGCATCGTCAGCCGCGGTCATGGCAAAGGTGAACTTGTCCGGAGAATCGGCACCGACAACCACCTTTGTCACGGACGGAGTGTAGGCTGCCGCCTCGGTGACCGTATAGGTGTTCTTGAATTTGACCGTTGCAACACCGGTAGACGTCGCATCCGACGGGTAGATCCACTGGCCCTCGAGCTCGTCCTTGCCATCGACCTGCTTGCTTACCGATGTCGTGACCCTAAGCGTGCCGTCGCCGTTATCCGCTACGACGGCCCTAACCGTATGGACCGTCTGGTCGTACGTATAGCCCGTCGCCTTGTCGTCAATCTCGCTCACCGTATAGGTGAACGTCTTGCCGGCATCATCCTGAGTGAAGGTCAACCCACCCGCAGGTATCAAACTCACGGTCTTGGGGGCATCGGCCTCGACATTTGCAGTCTCAAAGACTTTGCCGTCCGTGAAAATGCCAACCTTGCTGGCAGATATCTCGTCGGCAGGCTTGACGATATAACGGAACGTGCTCTTAGGCGAGCCAAAAATGGTCGCGTCCTTGGGATACGTCAACGTCTTCTCAATCTGCAGACCGCCAGCAGCGCCATAGTCGAGGCTTGCCTCATAGCGATTCACAAACGAGACGGCAGGCGTTGTGGCGCCGGCCTCACTTGCATCGTACTGCTGCACGTAAGTATGCGAATCTTGCTTGAGCTGGACAATCTTTTCATCCGTCAGCGCGCTCGCATCGGCGCCGTCGCCCAGCAGCTCCGTCACACCCGCACCCTTGAGCACGGTCGTCACGGTGTAGAGCTTGGCGGGGTCGTCCTTGCGTGCAAGAACCTTGACGAGCACGATAGCGTCGCCGGTATAGCCGGTGTCATAGGTATAGCCGGCAGCCGCAGGCTGGTTCTCGTGAATGCGATAGGCAAACGTACGTCCCAGATCCTGCTCTGTGAGCGCGCGGGCAAAGAGCCTCTCCGCCCCGCTCGCGCTCACCACGGTGCCGGGCACGCCGGCCCCTGTAGCCGTATTAGACAGGATGGTCTCGGAGCCATCGACCGATGTCTGAACGCCGTTGTACCAAAGGCCCGTCACGGTAAAGGTAAACTGTCCCGCGGCAGAAGCGCGACCCTCAAGGGTCTTGCTCACCGTCACGCCATTAAAGGTGCCCGACGCATGGTACGCGTTGGTAAAGGCAGCCTTGTCGGTTACGGCCTTGTCCGCATCGGAGGCACCGGTGTTGGCGTAGGTCACGCTCGACACGCGCAACTTACCCGCGTGGTTGCCCGACTCGTCCAGGTCGGTCACCACGACGGTCGCACGGGCGGCATGCTTGTCCATGGACATGCCCGCCTGGCCATCCTGCGCAGCTTTCTCGGTGATGTTGAAGCTAAAGGTGCCCGCGCGGTTGAACGCCACGGTCGGGGCGGCTTCAGTGCCAAAGGCGAACGAGGCCATGCGCCCCGACTCGGGCGCGCTGGCGACAGCCTGGTTGACGCCGATGGCAACAGCCCCGTCCTTCACCGCCTGTGCAGTGGTTTTGCTCAAACCAGTTGCGTTGGCATCGTCCGCAGCAGCGGTGAGGTTAAAGGTATAGCGTTCGCCCTGGTTCCAGTCGCGACCGCTCACAGTCTTTTGGCCCTGCAGGGTCGCGCTCGTGGGCTCCACGCTATATATATTGGTAAAGGAAGGCGTAACGTTCGTGTCCCGCTGCTTTACCGAGCCGTCCTTTACAACCTTGTAGTACTCGATCGAAGTCTGGATGCCGGCACCCTTCTCGGCGTTGCGCACCACGGCGTAATAGACCGACTTGTCGTAGTCCATGCCCTTCTTAATGCTACCGAGATTCTCAGCGAACTTGTACACGTAGGCGCGTCCCGCATCCGCCTTGGCGGTATAGGAGATCGCCGGCCATGTCACCGTACCGTCAGCGTTGTTGCCCACGGTCGCGGTGTTGCCCTCGGTACCCTGGGGCATGGGGGCCGCTATGTTCTTATCGACCGTATCGAGGCTGAATACCGCGCTGGCATCCGCATAGCCACCCACGCCCTCGAGCGTAAAGGTAAAGGCATTCCTGGCAAGCGGGAACGTTCCGGCGTTGTCGACTAGGTTCTTTTGGGCATGGATGATGATGCTATGTTCGTGCGTATCGTAACGGTTGGTGAAGGTTGCGATCTTATCGGCAACATCCGTCTTGGTGTCGGCACCCGCGTCGTTGCACTCCTGCCGATACTTCACACTCGTAACGACCAGTGCACCGGCGTGGTTATCCCCCACCTCGACCGTCGCGGTATAGAGGGCAGCAGAATAGCTTATGCCATCCGCCTTGGCATCGGAGCCGGGGATAACCTCCGAGATGGTATAGGTGTAGGTGCCCGGCTTCCTATAAGTAATATCGCCAAACGTCGCCGGCTGGTCGTTGGTGAGCTCAACCGTCGCCACCGCGCTCTTGGCACCTTCGGGCATAGGGGCGCCGTCCTTAGGCGTAAGCTGCACGGTAAAGGAATCGCCATCGGCCCAATTGCGACCTTCGAGCACCTTCTTGGCGCTCAGACCGCTATTGGCATCAAGCGTTACCGAACTGGCGCTGTAGTTGTTGGTGAACTTGAGCGTGTTATCGGCGGGAATCTTTCCGTTCGCAAGCGCAACAATCGAACCCGTAATGGTATTGCCGGTTCCCGATTGTTTCTTACCGCCGACCTCACGGCTCGCGAGGCTAAAGCCAGCCGGAAGCACCGACTCATCGGCAGAGCCGGTCACAGTGTTGACGATACTCGCCAGCACATTGCCACTGGACGCCTCGCGCCTGGTGGTGAGCTCGCTCACGCTATACTTGTCGCCCTGCTTAAGGTCATATACGCGAATGGTCTCGCCGGCCTTGATGGAATGGGTGCCGCCGTTCTTGAGCGTAAAGGAGTTGCCCATGGACTTACCATTCGCATCGAATACGCGTGCCTCATAGCCCTCCTCGGAATCCGGCAGGGTGAACTTAAACGTAAACGTCAGATCGTTGCGGTTCGCATCCTTGGTGGGCGCGGTAAGGCCATTGTCCGCCGTCACGGTCTTAGTCACTTGTAGGCGTGCCACGCGACGATCGGTATACTGCACGGCCGTTGCCGTGGTAAAGAGATGATTGAGCTGAAGCGTGCCCAGATCGGTACGCGTCTTGGAAGCATCTCCTATATATGTTGAGTCATTTTCTTGGTACAGGGCCATGCGGTTGATGCCCGTATCGGCATAGATAATTGCCAACTGTCCGTTGCGCGGGCCGCCGTCCTCGACATAGCGCAAGACCGACTTGGTTCTCTGCGTCGTCTTGTCGTAGCGCATGTGCATCATTTTATCTGCAAGTGAGGGCGTCACGCCCTCGGCGGTGTTCTCTTGACCCCACGTCAGATTTCCGCTTGCGTCAACGGCCGCGCTCTGCAATTTGCCCTTGATATGCGTAAGGGTGTTATCGATAGCGTCGGGGGAGCCGAACTGTGCCAAGGATGCAATCAGCGAGCCCGGGCCACTCATGCTGCGCACACCGTCGTCCGTATCGCCGGCGTCCACGTACACGCCCGAATCATCCACGATCACCTTGGTAATCGTGTTGTTAATCTCATAGCCATCCGGGCCTACAGACTCTCGCAGGTAGTAGACCCCCTTGATAAGGGGCGCGTGATTTGCCGAATCGATCGGGAAGCATGCGGCGCCCTTGATCTCATACGGGTAGCTCATGCCGTTCGCCTGCACGGTGTCATACGGCGTGGCACCGGACTTGATGGCATACGTGCTGGGACTATCGCCGGCAACGTCCTTGGCCTGGTACAGCTCAAACGTCGCGCCGTTCACGGGCTTGCCCAGGTCGTCAACCTTCTGCACAAACAGACGGTTCTGAACGTTGGTGAGGTGGATTACCGTAGAAAACTGCCTGTTTATCGTTTGATATTGGACCATAGAGGTGTTGTCGATGGTTGCCTCCGCCAGAGACGATGCCGTGGTATGATACACCGCCACGGTATATTCCGCCTTCGACTTGTCCGTCATCATGGCGGCGTACTTCTCGATATCTCCGGGCAGCGACCTGACCGTCACCACGTAGTCGCCCTTGGTGTTGACGCCAAAGACGCTCGTATCTGCCGATTTGGCAGCCTCGACCGCACCGGCAATGCCGTGCGCGGAGCACAGCTTATAGCCATTGAGCGGGTTGCCCGTGACCGCCGTCCACGCGTCTTCGCTTGTGTGGTCCTCGCTCGCACCGGTGAGCTTGAGCACGACGGCGAAGGTCGTACCCGAGCTAATGGGGTTATTCTTATTGTCTTTTGTTTCTTTATTAAGAGAAATGGTCTCCTTGGCAGCCAGATAGCCACCGTTCAGCCACATGCGGCTGCCCGTCCATTGCGTTGTGCCGTCGGCCATGGTGACCGTCGTTTGCGGTGCAACCACCGCACCACCCGAGCCACTCGCCGCAGCTTGCTTGTACTGCAGGTGCAGCTCGCCTGGCGTTGCAGTGGTCGACGAGATCAGGCTCGAGCGGTACCCCTCGGGCAGGCCTGTCTCTTTGAGTACAAAGTAGTCGTGTCCGTCGGCATGCTGGTTATCAAATGAAAGGACGGAGCCGTCCGACTTCAGAAACACCAGCTGGCCCTTATCGTCCGTCGTGCCCTGAGCGATGGGATCGCCCTGCGTCTTCCAGTTGGCATCCGACTGATACAGCGCAAACTTGGCGCCCTGGACTGCCTCACCGTTCTGATTGACCTTCTCGACCTCGGACGACGGCAGGGTGGTGAGGTTGAGCTTAAGTTTCATGTTCGATGCGCCCGCGCCGCGCTCCAGATAGAAGAAGCTCAGCGTGTGCTTGGTGCTGTCGCTGAAGGTGTTAGGGGAGTTAATGGAAAAGTTGGAGACATCCGCACCGGCGGCTTCGTACATCGCCCTGATGGTGGTGTCTTGAATGGTCTTTTCGGGATCATTTGCGTTGTCGACATGGCCGACATGCACGTCGCCGGTGGCGAAGTTGATCTTGAGCGTCGCCTTCTCGTGAATGCCACCCAGATCGCCCACGAGTACGCCACCGATGTACACCCAGACGTCGTCGTCACCCGAGAACTCAAAGACCATATCCTCGCCTTTGGTGGTCTTGCCACCGTTAGGCTGGACAAACTCCGTGGTCATGGACATGCCAAAGTGGTGGTTAAGGTTCGTGCTTCCGTCAACGATCTTTTTGGGCGAGAGCTTATTGCCCTGTTCGTCGAAAACTTTGTAGGCCGAGTCAAAGGGGAAGAATTGGCCTAGATTGGTTTCGCTATTAGAACTTCCTTTGTATACGCCCGCGGAGTCGTAGACATTAAAGGAGTTCGTCGCGGGGCTATACACGGCATAGTTGCCGTCAGAACCATACGAGTCGTAAACGTAATAGCCATCCTTAAGCTGGAAAAGGCCCTTCACGTTGTTGTAGACGGCCTTACCATTCTGCTTATCATTATTAAAGAGATAGGCCAGCGACTCGTCGGCGTACGTATCACTTAAGCCATAGGAGGTATAGGTGCCGGCATTGATTGACGGATAGCCATCTACCAGTGTGTTCTTCACAAATGAAAGACGTCCAAAGCCGCCAGTGCCACTTCTTCCCGTCCATTTATTAATGCCCGATCCGGCGCCGCCATTGAACTTGAGCTGGTGATCTTTGTTGATGCCGGTGTTGTCATTCTTGTTGTCGTTGTTTATGTTCCTCGAGCTGTCGTTGTCGCCGTTCACGACCCAGTAGTCGAACAGATTGACCGTAGTGCCGGTGGGATTCACCGTCTGCACGGTATGGTTGCTAAAAGGACCGCTTGATCGGCCGACGCACTCGTCGCACCAAACATGAGCGCACACGCCGCCAGCGGGACGGCCAAAACCCTCAGGGCACGCTTGGCGGTATTGGTTTTCTTGCCAAAAGGCTTTAGCATTTCTCGAGCTCTCGCACACACGCGATTCATGAAGGCCCTCCCCAAATCCATGAGGACGGCAAGCAGCGGCTCGCTATATATGTGTGTCGTCCCCATCGATGCAAATATACGCCCCCCCCGCGCAGAAACGCAAGGCGGGACATCGCAATATACTTAAAATTGTAGCAATTTAAACGACCCACTATTCCGCGTCAGGTTGCCACTCGGTCGTCAAATCGAACCATTCGCGCCATCAAAGGGGTTCGGCGGGATAAAACCGTCGGCAATCTTTATCCCCACAGCCCCACAAGGTAGCTAATTTGGGACGGGGCTTTTTTGACTACTTGGGCAATCAAATCGGCATGTAGTCAAAATAGCCCCGTCCCAAAAAGACTGGTCTGACACTGCGCCACGAAAAGGGCCTATCTACTATGTTTAGACCGCAGGGGTCAACCATAGCCGGCCTTTTCGAAAATCGGCAAGCCGTTTACCTGCAGTTTTAATTTCACATAATCCGGGATGGTCGAGGTAGCTCGGTTAAACGTAGTAGATGGCCGCATTTCGTGGCAAACGGTCCGACCCAAGGCCCAAGGCGGCCAGCCTCGGATGACCATTCACGAAGTTGCGGTGGAATACGGACTGAATTGGCGCCTTAAAGGCAAAAACACTCCGTATTTCGCCGCAAGTTATTGGGGGGATGGGTTTTAGAGGCGAGCGAGGTCATAGGCTTGGGCAGCTGCCTCGCCGGCGCAGATGAGGTTGGTTGTGGCTTCTTGCGGATCGAGTGCCTGTTCCAGGTCCATGGGCTTGCGGCAAATCGGCAAAACCAAGTCGATACCCTGCTCATACACCGTGTCCAGGCTGACGGCACGACCGCCCACGACGGCGACCACCGGCTTGCCATATCGCTTCGCGCGGCGGGCCACGCCCACCGGTGCCTTACCGGCGGCGGACTGCTCATCCATATTGCCCTCGCCCGTTATGACCAGGTCGACATCGCGCACGCGCTCGTCAAATCCCACGAGATCGAGCACCGTCTCCACGCCCGAACACAGCTCCGCGCCAAGCGCCAACAGCGCGGCACCCAGGCCGCCGGCGGCACCGGCACCGGGCACGCCGAGCACCGAGCCAAACGTCCGTACGCCCTCGGGCACGCGCAGTAACCCCTGAGCCCGTGCCTCGGCAATCGCCGCATCGAGCAGGCGACCGTAGTCGACCATCCAGCTGTCGCACCTGCTCAGCGCCTCGGCATCATCCGTCGGCAGACCCTTCTGTCCACCGAACACTGCCAACGCACCACGGCGCCCCACAAGCGGATTCTCGACATCCGAAAGCACAACGATACGAGCGCCATCCAAAGCCTGCAGCGCTGGCGCCAAATCAACGCTCGCCACGTGTTCAAGGCCCGCAAGACCGGGGGCGACATCGCAGCCCTGATCATCGACCACACGCGCGCCCAGCGCCTGCAGCATACCGGCGCCACCGTCGTTGGTGGCGCTGCCGCCCAAGCCAATATAGATAGTCTTTGCCCCGGCACGAACCGCACGGAGCATCAGCCCACCCACGCCATAGGTTGTAGCAGCCAGCGCCGACGACTCCGTGCAAGGCGAGTACCCGATGCCCGCGGCTTCGGCCATCTCAATAACAGCCGACTCATGCTCGACATCAACCAGCATCCGGGCAGGCACACGCTCGCCAAAGGGCCCTGCAACCTCGCAGGTCACAAGCTCGCCACCGCAGGCGGCAACGGCATCGAGCGTTCCCTCGCCACCATCTGCCAGCGGCAATGTGCACACCTCGGCATCGGGCCAAACGCGGCGCACGCCTTCGGCAACCGCCGCCTCCGCCTGCGCGCTCGAAACGCTGCCCTTAAAGGAATCAATCGCCAACAGCACACGGCGGGGCCGGCGGCACGCGGCACCAAAATCGACCGCCTCAACGACGATATCTTCGGCACACGCGAGCGCCTCAGCGTGAGCGGCATGTGCCTCAAGATCGGCCCCACAACCGCAGCCAGCACCATCGGCACCACGCAGCCCACAAAAATACCCGCTCAACACCTCACGACACTCGTCTGCCAGCACGCCGGCGGTCACATTAAACCGATGATTCAGGCGCGAGTCGGCATTCAAATCGTATAGGGATCCCAACGCGCCCGCCTTGGCGTCGCTCGCGCCATACACGCAGCGCCCCACGCGCGCGTTGACCATAAGCCCCGCACACATGCAGCAGGGTTCAAGCGTCACGTAGACCGTGCAATCGGAAAGGCGCCAGCGCCCAAGCGCGTGGGCAGCGGCGCACAGGGCCGCGAACTCTGCATGCGCCGAAGGGTCCTGGTCGAGCTCGCGGCGATTATGCGCCCGCGCGACAATCTCGCCCGCGCGCACCACCACGGCACCAATCGGTACCTCGCCCACCGCCGCGGCGGCGCGAGCCTCCGCCAGCGCCTCGCGCATGAACTTCTCGTCGATTTCGGTGATCGTCATCGTTCGCCTTCCCTGTTGCAAATTCAAAACGATGCTATCATTACGACTCACGGAGAGATGGCAGAGCGGTTGAATGCGGCGGTCTTGAAAACCGTTGAGCGCGAGAGCGTTCCGGGGGTTCGAATCCCCCTCTCTCCGCCACTTTTAGTGATGCACCGGTGTCATGGTCCGCTCAAACAGCGCATCGACCACGTCGGCCATCTCGGGTCGACGCTCAAGATCGTGGCCCGATTCCCACCATATCGTGAAAAGTCGAATAATACCGCCGGCGACAAACTCAGACGTCGTCTCGAGCGACACGGGGGCCAGGGCATCCTCGGCAAGCACGTTCATCACGCGCTCGCGGATAGAGCGGGCAATGCGATCGCAAATAACGTTGGTCAACATGCCCGACATGCTGCTTGCCAAAATGTTATCCATGAGCCGCTCGTGCGCCAGAATCAAATCCATGGCATCGTCCAAAATCGCATGCCGAAGCGCGCGCACGTCCTCGGCAGACACTGCGCCGGCCTCATCGGGCTGTTTTTGCGGCAAGCTCGACATGAGCTCATCGATATAAAAGGCAAAGTAATCGTTCTTGTCGCGAAAGTGCTTGTAGAACGTCGTGCGGCGAATCATGGCGCGGTCGCACAGCATGGCAACCGTCAGGTCCTCAAAACGATGCTCCTCGAGAAGCTCGGTGAAGGCATCGAACAGGGCACGGTAGGTTTTCTTGATGCGAAGGTCCATCCGTATCGCCATCCTCAGGGCAAAGACAACACTCGTCAATCTGTCGCATATCTTACACCTGTACCTCGCGCGCTTTGCCCCGGTGCCAACCTCACCGAAAACATAACGCTTACCGGAAAGTTCGGCACGGCAAAACGTTGCGGGTATACTAGTAGCGTTATACCAACGGCAGCTGGCGCATGCCGCCGCGGCCATTCGAAACGGAGACATCATGATTACCGTCATCATCGGCATCGTTGTTGTCATTGTGATTGTCTGCGCCATCGCCGGCATCTACAACAACATGGTCACCAAGCGTAACCGCATCGACAACGCCTGGCAGAACATCGATACGCAGCTGCAGCGCCGCAACGACCTGATCCCCAACCTGGTCGAGACCGTCAAGGGCTACGCCAAGCACGAGCAAGAGACGCTTTCCGCCGTGATCAGTGCGCGTAACACCGCCGTCAAGGCCACCACGCCCGAGGCCAAGATGGAAGCCGACAACGTGCTGACCGGTGCGCTGCGCCAGCTCTTCGCCGTGGCCGAGGCCTACCCCGATCTGAAGGCAAACACCAACTTTACGCAGCTGCAGGCATCGCTCGAGGATACCGAGAACAAGATTAGCTATGCACGCCAGAGCTACAACGACTGCGTGCTCAGCTACAACAACGCCATCCAGACGTTCCCGGCTGTCATCTTTGCCGGCATCTTCCAGTTTAAGGAGCGCCAGGGCTTCGAGGCCGCCGAAGCAGCCCGCCAGGCCCCGACCGTCAAGTTCTAGTAGTTTGGCAGCGCATCCTTAATCGGCCAAATGCATAAACCGCCCCTTCGAATGCATACTTCGACGGGGCGGTTGCTTTTTTTAGCGAAGGTCCCCCTCTAAGCACCGTGCATTTTTGGGAGTATTCAACATAACCAAGAGCATCGGGCGCCACGATAAATGCCAAAGACCGCGAATATCCCTGCAAATCAAGCGCTGTCGGCCCATAACCCCGCCTATTATTCGCGAAAAGCATCGACGAGCACGGATTTTTGCCCGAATGTCGGTATGCAGGGGTGGCGCGCGCAGACGTGGTGTAAGAGCGTCCCGAGGTCCGTCGCTGCAAGTCC
>USBK01000020.1:0-37910 GCA_900552895.1 uncultured Collinsella sp. | reverse complement strand
GGACTTGCAGCGACGGACCTCGGGACGCTCTTACACCACGTCTGCGCGCGCCACCTGCGCGAAGATCCGCAGCGGAAAGTTTGACCCGTTTCGATGCACAAAAATGGGATGAATCTTCCCTGGCAACCGCCCAGAAAGATCCACCCCAAAGCAAGCGCTCGCTAGAACGTTCCGCCGCCGCCTCCGCCGGCGCCGCCACCACCGCCGCCAGAGAAGCCGCCGCCGCTGCCGCCGCTCGAGCTATCGGAGCTCGAAGCCAGCTCGCGAATGGTCTCGTGGTACACATCGTTGAACGAATCGAGCGGGGACTCGTTGCCGTAGTGATGGTAATACCACCAGTAGCAGGGGTAGTTGTCGTAGAAATCGTCACTGTTGCGCAGGTCCGCAGGCACGGCTTCGGCCAGCTGTCGCAGCACTTCTTTCGAAACGCCCAGGGCAACGCCCATCACCAGCAGCTTGTTCCACAAGATCAGGTCGCTGGGAACGGCCTCCTTCAGACGCGTAAAGTCCTCGAGCCAATGCTTGAGCGCCTTGCAGCGAGCCGCCACCTCGGCGCCCTCCGGCGTGTAGCGGCGGAAGGTGCAGCTCAGGACAAAGCCCACGATCGTGACGGGGATCGAGATCATAGCGGCACCGACGTTGGCGTCCGCAAAGTCGGTATAGATCAGAGAGCCCAGAATGCCAAAGACGATGATGATACCGATAACCAAGCCGGCAACCAGGGCGATGGTGCCGTCCGATGCAATAAGCTCGCGCGCCTCCAGCTTGCCCTTAACTGCGCTCTGATAGTCCTCGAGCTTGTCGCCAACAGATGTGGTGCGCTCGCTAGCGTACTCCTCCAGCTCGCTAAACGTGCGCGAACGGACTCCGTCCTTATCGGGCTTAACGCCGGCGAAGAAGACCTTGAGCACATCGCGATCGATGCCGTCCTTCTTGGCAGCCTTCCAGGCCTCGTCGGTCACTGTGATGCGATACGTCTGCTCCTCTTTTTCGCGACGGAGCAGACCCTTCTTCTTGGTCTCGGTCGCTTCTTCCAGCTTGATCACGCGGTCGTCGGTGAGCTTCATAAGCGTGGCGATATATGCCTGATCGGGCACGTCGTTCCAGCTCATGAGAGCTGCAAGCACCGCGGGATGGTCGGCCGAGGGCACATCGCGGAAGTACTCGTCCTGGAAGAGCGGCTTGGGCTTGGGCCTGCGCAGCTTAAGCATCACGATCACACCGGTATAGGCAACCGCCACGACAACACACACCACGGCAATCGCGCCGGCAACCGCACGCGCGCGCTCACGGCGAGCGTTGGCCTCGTCGGCCCATTCCTTCTCTTCGCTCAGAATCGTCGACATGCGCTTTTCGCCCGAGACGGCAAGCTGCGGCACCCAGTCGCTGGGGAAGGCGATGCGTGCCTCGGCGAATTCGCCCTCATGCACGCAGGGAATGGTATAGGTGACCATGGGCTCGTCCGCATCGAGCGACACGTCGCCCGTCAGTGGGCCGTGGCCCCATGCGCGGAAGTTATCGCCCTTGACGGCAGCCGTCCCGGCAGCGGCATTTGCAAAGTAGACTTCCATCTCGACGTCATCGGAGTCCGCAGACCAGCCGTCACCCACAAATTTCCAGTAGAGCTCGGCGGTATCGGCCCAGTTCATAACCGCACCGGTCATGGAATAACTCACGTAGTAGATTGCGCTGTCGCCGCTCTCGTGAGGGCTGAACACCTTAATCTTTACGCCGTCGTCGGACTGCTCCACCGTGTAAACGCCGTCGTCGCCTTTATTTGCGCTGTCGACCTTGTTAAACGCAGTGTCGTCTTCCTCGACGCTCAGCACATTGACGACCACCGAGCCGCCTTGCTGGTTAGAGCCTGTATTGATATCCCAATACACGCCGTTAATGTCATCGTCGAAATCGAACTGGCGTCCCTCGACAACGGTCAGCGAGCCATCGGCCTCAACCGTGGCACCGATATAGGTTTGGCTCATGGAGTAGCCGTCGGCGTGCGCGACGGCAGGCAGCAGCAACAACGCAAGCGCGACGAGTGCGCAGACGGAAGCGAACCGCGCAAACAGGCGGCGCTGCCGACAGGGCTGGGCAACGGGGGCGTTCATAGGCACATCCTTTGTCTGTGGTACCAGTAGCGTCATTGTCCCACGTTTGCGAGTTCATGTGACGAACATCTAGGTCAGCGGAGCGTCAAAACGGGACAAAAGTCACGCCCGCCGCCGGCACCTGGGGACGTTCCTTATCTGCCGGCAATCTGGGACACCCCTTGGCATAGCCCGCTCCGGCAATAGATACCACTTCATAGCTCCATCACAGGTGTAGCGGCTTTGTGTGGGCGCGGCATGCGCTGATTGAGCCGCCAGTTGAGGGGCATAAAGCAGTTGAGCGAAAACGGTTTGCCCCTTTGCCGTCCGCTTGAGGATCATGTCCCCCTTTTCCGCGGAAACCCCGGCAGTTGCGAAGAGCTGCCGGGGTTTCTGTCGTTTGAGGGCTAGATTGATTGACGACGATTAAGGCGCCGAGCCGGTGGTCCGGCACGCGCAACGTGTGGCCTCAGCAACTTGCAGGCCACGGCAGCGTCTCCCCCACCACGCCCCGCGCTATACTCGTCCGCATGGACATCAACGCACGCAACATAGCAACAACCGCCGCCGACGCGCCAACGACGCCGGCCGCTCCCGCGCCCGTCGTGGGGCGCTTCGCCCCGTCGCCCTCGGGCCGTATGCACCTGGGCAACGTGTTCAGCTGCCTGTGCGCATGGCTTTCGGCCCGCAGCCAGGGCGGCAGCATCGTGTTACGCATTGAGGACCTGGACGATCGCTGCAAGCGCCCGGAACTTGCCGCCCAATTGATTGACGACCTGGCCTGGCTGGGGCTGGAGTGGGACGAAGGCCCCTACTACCAGCACGACCGCCTAGACCTGTACGAGAGCGCCTTGCGCCGGCTGAAAGACGCCGGCCTCACCTATCCCTGCTTTTGCACACGCGCCGAGCTCCATGCCGCGAGTGCACCGCACGCGAGCGACGGCACGCCCATCTACCGTGGCGCCTGCCGAAGTCTTTCGGCCGAGGAGGTGGCCCGCCGCAGCGCCCTGCGCGCCCCGGCCACACGTCTGCGCGTGCCCACCGTCGACGACCTCGCAGACGACGTGATCGAATTTGTGGATCGCACGTACGGCGCCCAATGCGAAGCACTCGCCACCGAGTGCGGCGACTTTTTGGTGCGCCGCAGCGACGGCGTGTTTGCCTATCAGCTAGCCGTGGTGGTCGACGACGCTGCCATGGGCGTCACCGAGGTCGTGCGCGGATGCGACCTGCTGGGGTCCACGCCGCGCCAGATCTATCTGCAGCACCTGTTGGGACTGCCCACGCCGCACTACGCACATATTCCGCTGCTCATGGCACCGGACGGCCGCCGCCTTTCCAAACGAGACCGCGATCTGGACCTGGGCGAACTCCGCGCCCGCTTTGGCACGCCCGAAGCGCTGCTGGGCTGGCTCGCCGGGCAAACGGGCATCGCGCCGGACACCACGCCGCGCTCCGCCGAGCGGCTGGTCGAGCACTTTAGCTGGGATGTTATCCGCAAGCACAGGGAGAACATCACCGTAACGGCTGAGTAATCAGGCACCCCACCCCTACGCAACATCCCAGGGCTGGAGTTCGTCGCCCAGGCGAACGATGCAGTCGTAGAGCACGGTATGACGCTCGGCCGGGTTGGCATCTCGATGAAAATGCCCGTAGTACCAGCGCCTGTAGTCCAAGCGGTCTTCCAGCTCATCGAAAAATGCCGTAAGCCGATCAACGGCAGGGCAATTCCAGCCGGGCCCCGGATAGAACGTGGGCGAAAGCATGCGCGTGGAGCAGGTGTGGGTGATCACGTAGTCGACCTTCCAGCCCACGCCGTCGAGCTTCGTCCGTGCCTCCTCAAAGTTGCGCTCGTCCGGCAGCTCCTGCGGCCACCAGCTGGAATACGGAATGCGGTATTCCTTGTCCACGCTCGTGGCGCCGCCCATGGTAAAGACCGTTGAGCCGTCGAGCTCAAAAACCTCGCCGCGCGTCAGGCGCCGTATGGGCGAGGTGTCCGACAGACGCTGCGTCAACCCACCATGCCACAGCTCCATGGGGCGCTCCGCCCAATGGTCGTAGCGTTCGTGGTTGCCGTCGACGAACAGCACGGTATAGGGGCGCGACTCCAGCCAGGCGATATCGGCGCACTCCTCGGCAGAAAAATCCCAGGGAAAGCCAAAGTCGCCCGCGACAATCAGATAGTCGTCACTCGTCAGGCTATCCCCAAGCTCCCAGTCGCGCAGCTTTTGCATGTCAAGGCCGCCGTGAATATCGCCCGTCACATAGACCGTCATCGGATCACCACTTCCCTGTAAGTCGCTAGCCCACATTCTGCACGATCACTAAGCCAACCGTTCCAGCCCTTCCATCCTTTAGGACCTACCCCTCGCTCTTCCATCCAAACGGGTCAAGCACCCAAAAAACCAGATCGAGCACGCCGCCGGTCGCCATGGCACCGGCAAGGGCCATGCAAACATGCAGAGAACTGGCACTTCGGAGCACGTCAAATGGTCCCAGAACAGCCAGCAGCGCGACCGCCACGCCGGCCGCGCACAGCACAAGACACGGCCCTGCGTCCTTGACGCACTTCTTTGCAAGGTGCTTGGTGTTGCCACTCATCAATATCGAACTCCTTAGAGGGTCGTTTTTCAGATGCATGCCGCCGCGACGGAGCATGGCGGCAGGGTAAGTGTCACATATCGTGCGGACACGTCCGAAAGCTCGCGCCAAACCGCCAATCTTAATCGTCATACGCCCAAAATACGAACGATCGATCTGTTATCCTGGCGCCAACATAGTCTTTCGAAAGGTTTGGCCGGGATGACTACGCAGCAGCAGATTGATATTGAATTCGACTCGCTTGCACGCGAGAACGATTCACCCAAGCTCATCGCCAACTCGAAGGCGACCGGCGGAACATTACTATCCGTTATCAAGGAGCAGCTCTCGACCTGCAGCTCTTTTGACTTTTGCGTAGCGTTTGTTGCAGACGGTGGCCTTCAAATCTTGGTCGAAGCGTTCCAGGAGCTCAAGCAGCGTGGCATTAAGGGCAGGCTGCTGACGTCCACCTATCTCAACTTCAACTCACCCGATGCGTTTCGCAAGCTCCTGGAATACGACAACATAGAAGTTCGCGTATTCCAGGGTAATTTGCATGCTAAGGGATACATTTTTGATAAGGGCGAAACCAGCACGATAATCGTCGGCAGCTCGAACATGACGCAGACCGCCCTCACCTGCAATAAAGAATGGAACGTGCTGTACCAGACCGTTGAAAACAGCCGCTTGCTCGGAGAGCTTAGAGGTGAGTTCAATTCGCTGTGGAGTGACGCCTCGACCGTTGCGCTTTCCCAAGACTGGATTGACAAATATGCCGCATATCGATCGGCGCGTCCCCCAAAGCCCAAATCGAAACCGACGTTCCAGGCAACTGTTAGCCCAACCACGAACGATCTCGAAGAACTCAAGCCCAATAAAATGCAGCAGCGCGCCCTTGAGGCGCTCGGTGCAATCCACCGTAAGGGCGAGACTCGCGCCCTGCTGGTCTCGGCAACCGGCACTGGCAAGACCTTCCTTTCGGCGTTCGATGTGCTCGCAACTAAACCCCGGCGCGTCCTCTTTCTTGCGCACCGCCGGCGCATTATCGACGCCTCCCGTGCAAGCTACGAACGGCTCTTAGGTAGTACCTATATGTTCGACACCTATCAAACTGGCAAGAATACAAGCGATGCTACCTGTGTGTTTGCCATGTGTTCTTCGGTCGCCAAGCATCTGAGCGATTTCCGTCCCGATGAGTTCGACTACATCGTCATCGACGAGGCCCACCGCACGGGATCTCAGGGCTACCAATCCATCATGTCGCACTTTACGCCTCGGTTTTATCTGGGCATGACCGCTACACCCAATCGCACCGACGGCTATGACGTCTTTGCCCTTTTCAATCACGTCATCGCATTCCAGATCACGCTGCAGGACGCTTTGTCCGAGGAGATGCTAGCCCCCTTCCATTATTTTGGCATTCACGATCTGGAGATTGACGATGAGACGGTCGAAAATACCGCCCTGTTCGGGCGCTTAACGTCCGACGAGCGTGTGCGTCACATCACCGAGAAGATCGAAGAATATAGCGTCACCAAAAGCAGCCGCAGGGGCTTAATTTTCTGCAATCGAAACGCCGAGGCCAAAGAACTGTCGCGCAAATTCAACGCTCTCGGATATCGAACGGCTGCGATTAGCGGTCGAGATCCCGATGAAGTCCGCGATGCCGTTATCAGCCGACTTGAAGCCGGCGAGCTCGAGTATATTTTCTCGGTCGATATCATGAACGAAGGCGTCGACATCCCCTCGCTCAATCAGATCATCATGCTTCGACGCACCGACTCCGCAATCATCTTTATTCAACAGCTCGGACGAGGTTTGCGTCTGAATGATGGTAAGGAATACGCACTGGTGCTCGACTTTATTGGCAACTACCAGAGCAACTTCTTGGTGCCCATCGCGCTTTCGGGTGACAAAACGTACAACAAAGATCGCCTGCGTCGTCTCGTCCAAGAGGGCGATTCGACGATCCCCGGATGCTCGACCGTGAGCTTCGATCGTATTTCCGAGGCACGCATCTACAAGGCCATCGATGGCGGCGATTTCACCTCCGTCAGGTTTTTGAAAAACGAATATCTCGACTTGCGCCAGAAACTCGGCAAGATTCCCTCGCTGCTCGAATTTGATCGTAACGGCTCCATCGATCCGTTGCTTATCTTCAAGAATAGCGGCCTGGGGTCCTACCACGCATTTCTATCCAAATACGAGCCGGACTACACGGTTCAATTTTCCTCTGATCAAACCAAGATTCTCAAATTTATTTCTCAAAAGCTCGCCGCGGGCAAGCGTTTCGAAGACCTCTATTTGCTTCAAACGCTCGTCGAAGCCGGACACGAGGGCTACCGGCATATGCGCGAGGCTGCGCTTAGGAGCTACCACACACAGCTTAAGGACAGCGCCGTTAGGTCGGCAATCACAGTCCTTAAGGGCGACTTTGCCACTCCCAAGGATTTCGTTTCCCTGCTTATTGACGATGGATGCGGGCCTCGTCTGACCGAAGCGTTTGCGACCGCCCTGCGCAACGCAGAGTTCAAGCGTCAGATTCTCGAGGTGCTGGATTTTGGCATTGCGCGTAACCGACTCGACTATGCCGAGACGTACCAAAACACAAATTTCGTTCTCAACGCCAAGTACACGTACGAAGAAGTTTGCCGCTTGATGAACTGGGAAAAGAACATCAACGGCCAAAATCTTGGCGGCTACTTCTACGACGAGAAGACCATTACATTCCCCGTGTTTATTAACTATGACAAGGCACCCGACATTAGCGAGTCCATTCAGTATGAAGACCGCTTTGTTTCGCCGAGTAAGCTAGTTGCAATCTCTAAGAACAACCGCACGCTCAACTCCCCCGAGATTCAGCGACTGCAGGCATGGCCGGGCAACGGGCTAAAGACGTATTTGTTTATGCGCAAGAACAAGGACGATAAGGGTGGCAAGGAATTTTACTTCCTAGGCGAAATGCATCCGACTGGCGAGTTCAAAGCTATTAAAACTAAGAGCGGCGACAACGCCGTCGAAATCGAATATGAACTCAATGCTCCCGTGCGCCAGGACATTTACGAGTTTATGCTCAGCGATCTGAGTGAGACAGAGTAACAAAGAAGGAGCGGGCCGCCATGCGACGTCCGCTCCTTTCTCACATAAGCCCGAGTTTCTTTTCGAGTTCCTTAACGACTTTAACGTCCGCCGGAAGCCAATCGACATCCCACAGGTTATTGGTATCGAGCCACTTCATGTCCTCGTGAGCGTGCTCTTTGAACTCGCCCGAAAGGATGCTAGCTAGGTAGCACTGCATCGACAGATGGAACGTCTCGTAATCGTGTTCGACCGTGCAAAGATAGTCAAGGTTACCGATCGTGACCTCGAGCTCTTCTTGAATCTCGCGCACGATTGCCTGCTCGCCGGTCTCGCCCGGCTCGAGCTTACCGCCCGGAAACTCCCAGCCGTCTTTAAACTCGCCGTAGCCACGCTGGCAGCTCAGGATTTTCTCGTCCTTCTGAATAATTGCCGCTGCAACATTGATTGATTTCATAACTAGTTATCACCTCTCCAGTTGAGCTCAACCAGTATAGGCGATCGACCGCCCGCCATGTCCCAGTCGCCTGAAAACCGCCTGCTCGACCAACCCTTGACGCCGTTTTGTACCGGCACCCCATCTCCCGCTATCGAGGTCTAATACTTTTCCCACTGCCACCCAAAAACTCATCCAACATTAATCTTGGCTCAAGAATCGCTTAATCTATAACCTGCACTATAGAGTTCGACCAAGGGCGGGGCGGCGCAACGCAGACCGCCGAACGCAACGCTCGCGCCCGAGCAAATTGCCCGGCGTCGCGCCCATCGAACGAAAGGACAGGTCATGGACGACCTCGAAAAAGTTGAAACCATCCGCACCAAGTGCAACGTGAGTTACACCGATGCCAAGGCGGCGCTCGACGCTGCCGACGGCAACGTTTTGGATGCCATCATTTGGCTCGAGTCGCAGGGCAAGACCCAGACCACGTCGGCGCATGCCGCCACCGAGTCCGCGCCAGTCGATGAGCCCTCTGCCGAGATGGTCGCCGCGCAGGCAGCCTACGAAAAGTCGAGCGAAAAGACCGACTTCTCCAAGAAGATGGACAGCGTGTGGGAGTACCTCAAAAAGCTCTTCCGCCTGAGTCTGGACACCAAGTTTATCGCCACGCGCCGCGATGCGATCATCCTCAACATCCCCATCCTGATTCCCATCGTCGCGCTGTTTGCCTGGGGCGCCACGATATGGCTGATGCTGATTGGCCTGTTCTTTGGCATGCGCTACCGCATCGACAGCGACGGCGACGTGCCCGGCAGCATCAACAACCTTATGGATAGCGCTGCTAACGCCGCGGACGACATCAAGCAAAATCTCAACGACGACAAGTAATCGCAGACGGGGGCACGCATGGCACGGATCCTGATCGTAGAGGACGAGGAGAAAATCGTCCGCTTTGTGACGCTCGAGCTGGAGCACGAGGGCTACCAGGTGGAACACGCCGCCGATGGCCGCACTGCCGTGGACCTGGCGCTGGAGCGCGACTACGATCTGATTCTGCTCGACGTGCTGTTGCCGCAGCTCAACGGCATGGAGGTCTTGCGGCGTGTCCGCAAGCACAAGGATGTGCCGGTGATTATGGTCACCGCGCGCGATGCCGTGATGGACAAGGTTGCCGGGCTCGACGCCGGCGCCGACGATTACCTGACCAAGCCGTTTGCGATCGAGGAGCTGTTCGCACGGATCCGCGTGGCGCTGAAGCGCTCGGAAGCCGTGCGGGCGGCTTCGGGCGTTGGCGGCGGCGGGGCCGGGGCTGGCGTAGCGAGCGGCGCGGCCGCCGGTATCGCCACAATGTCCCCGGCAACCGACACGGCCCAGACCGCTGCCGCGCCCTCCCCCGCCGCACTCGCCGTGGGTTCGGTCGCGCTCGATCCCGACCGCCGCGAAGTCACGGTCGGCGGCTCGCCCATCGCGCTCACGGCCCGCGAGTTCGACGTCCTCGCCCTGCTTATGACGCATGCCGAAACCGTGCTCACGCGCGAGCGCATCGCGCACGAGGCGCTGGGCTACGAATACGTGGGCGACACCAACAACGTCGATGTGCACATCGCGCACCTGCGCGCCAAGATCGAGGACGCTGGCGGCGCCCGCATCATCCAGACCGTGCGCGGGGTGGGCTATGTCTGCCGCGCGTAACGCCGAGACCAAACGCGTCACCTCCATCGCCCGCGCCATCAACTGGAGCTATATGTGGCGCCGCCTGGCGAGCTACATCTGGCTCGATCTGTGGCTGCTGGTTGCTGCGGCGGCAATCCTCATCTATGGCTACAACCAGACGCTGCCCGATGGCGCGTTTACCGCGGGATGGATCCCCGGTGCCACCGTTCACGGCATATCACTGACGCCCGCGCGCGGCTGGGACCTGACAACGCTCACCTATACCGTCGAGCTTGTGCGCACCACCAAGAGCTTTCCCCTCGCGCAGGATCTCTTCGCGCTGTGGCCTCTCTACCTTGTCGTTGTGGGTTGGCAGGTCATCAGCGTGCTCAACATGCTCGGCGGCGCGAGGCGCGTGCGCCGCACCATGGCACCGCTCAACGACCTGGCCTTGCGCGTGGACGAGCTCGGCCGCATGCAGCTCTCCGGCGGCAAGATGGAAACGCTGGAACAGGCCATCGAGCGCGCAAGCGTCGACTCGCCGAGCGTCACAACTGGCGACGCCGACTTGGCGAGCATCGAGGTCGCGCTCAACCGCCTGCTGCGCCAGATGCAAGAAGCCAAGCTGCAGCAGATGCGCTTTGTCAACGATGCAAGCCACGAGCTACGCACGCCCATCGCAGTGATTCAGGGCTATGTAAACATGCTCGACCGCTGGGGCAAGGACGACCCGGAGGTGCTGGCGGAGTCCATCGCCTCGCTCAAAGCCGAAAGCGAGCACATGCAAGAGCTCGTGGAGCAGCTGCTGTTTTTGGCGCGCGGCGATGCCGGGCGCACCGTGCTGCGGCGCGCGAACACCAACCTGGCCGCACTGGTCGGCGAGGTATGCGAGGAATCACAGATGATCGATGCCGAGCACACGTATCGGCTGGCGTACGACACCGCGCTTGCCAGCGATTCGCGCTGCGACGCGCCCGTCGACGTGGCGCTCGTGAAGCAAGCTCTGCGCGTGATTGTGCAAAACGCCGCCAAGTACTCGGGTGCGGGAACGACCGTCACATTTGACATAACGCCCGATGCGGGCGCGGGCACGATCGACATAAGTGTTGAGGACGAGGGTATCGGCATGAACCAAGAATCCGCAGCTCACGCGTTTGAACGGTTCTACCGCGCCGACAACGCGCGCGATGCCGGCGCGCAGGGCTCGGGTCTGGGGCTCGCCATTGCCAAGTGGATCGTCGATAGCCATGGCGGTGTCATCGGTGTGACTTCAGTCGAAGGCGTCGGCAGCCGCTTTACGATTCGCCTGCCACGATAGAAAGCCCCTCGGCATAAATAAAGGGATAAGGCCATGCGGCCCTATCCCTTTTTGCTAGCTATAGCAGCCTGTGCGCTACTCGCGGCACAGGTGCACGGCGAAGCCGGCGAACTCGCGCTTAAAGTACACGAGCTTGGTGCCGCCGTCGGGCAGCAGCACGCGCGACTCCTCGTTGACCTCGAGCCCGCGCTCGGCAAACCACTTCTCGGCCGCATCGATGTCGTTGACGGCAAAGCCAATGTGGCCCTTGGTGCCACGACCGTTCTGCTTCATGACCTCGATCAGCGAATCGTTAAAGTACGAAACCGGGGTCTCGATAACGGGTAGGCCCATCATCGTCGAGAACAGCTCCGCGATCTCCAGGGCATCGGCCGGGTCGGTGGCGTTAATGCCCACGTGGGCGACGCGCATGCCAAAGAGCTCTACCGGGTTGGCGTTCTGCTCATTCATACAGGTAGCGCCTACTGAGCCATGACGTCGAGAACGGCCTTCTCGGCAGCGACGCGGTTCATGCCGGTCATGAAGGGCACGCCGCTCACGTACGGGCAGGTGAGGCCCTCGGGGGCAACGGTGGTGGCGATCAGCAGATCGGCACCCTCGTCGCAGTAGTCCTTGGCCTCGGAGATGGCGCACTGCACGATCTCATACTTGCCGGCATAACCGTTGGCGTCGAGCATGGTGGCGACCTTCTGGGCAACGAGCGTGGAAGTAGCAGCGCCAGCACCGCAAGCCAAAACGATCTTCTTCATAGGTAATGTCTCCCTTCATGGTTTACTTTAGGTAAGTGTACCGCAGCGAGCGATGGCACTCAGCCTCGATGAGCTTTTATGCCAGTTTGCTTGTGCGCTGCGTATAATACATCTAGTACGTGTTGTCATACCGCTCGCTTTATGAGCGACTAAGGATCCTAACATGCCCGATTCCCGCACACTCTGGACCGCCGTCGTTATCATCTGTATCGCCGTGTCGGTGTTCTTTAGCGTCAAAAAACGCACTACGTTTAAACGCCTGCAACAGTTGATGGCCGCCAAACAGTGGGCCGAGTTCGATCGTTTGCTCGACGGCAAACTCACCAGCATGCTGTACCCGCGCTACAACCGCGACTACCTGCGTCTGAACTCCTATCTGCTGCGCGAGGACCACGAGCGCGCCGGCGAGATGTTCGACCTGCTGCTGGGACTCAGCCTGCCCAAGATGCAGCGCGTCGACCTGGTGATCAAGGCCTTTAACTACTACGTTGGCCAGGAGGACCGCAAAAAGTCCAAGGAGCTGCTGCACGAAATCAAGGGCTTTGAGGGCGGTCAGGCCGAGGCGGTCGCGCACGAGTGCCAGCTGATGTACGACACGATGATCCTCAAGCGTCACAACGACATTCCCGAGCTGGAGCGCATGCTCGAGGATGTCGGCGACGACCCGGTCAAGCGCTGCCGCTTGGAGTACCTGCTGGCCCTGCAGTACCAGAACAAGGGCGACGAAGCCAAGTTTGCCGAGTACTTGGAAAAGTCAGGCCAGCACTCGATGGCCGTCAACGCGTAACGGACGGCTTGTGCTAGACTTCTAGTCTCACGGGGGCGTGGCGGAATTGGCATACGCAGGAGACTTAAAATCTCTCGCCGCAAGGATTGTGGGTTCGAGTCCCACCGCCCCTACCACGTATTGTTTACGAGCTCGTGTCCCCCAGGGATGCGGGCTCGTTTCTTTTGGACGCCGGTGGGGCTCGAACCCGCGAGGGGGCGAGCGTCAAGCGGACGCGCAGCGTCCGCAGCGAGCCGGCGAGGGCGCCGACAGGCGGCCGAAGCCGGTGCGGATTTGCGCAGCAAATACGCAGACGTCCCACCGCCCCTACCATGTGATTGCTTGCGAGCTCGCATCCCTTTGAGGTGCGGGCTCATTTCTTTTGGATGCCGATACAAATGGTGAGTTGCGGTGGAATAGGGACTGTTTGGTGCCCGAAAGGGCGATTTTAGTCCGTATTTCACCGCAACTTATTGGAAGGCGCTGAGGCTCGGGGTCCAGCCGATGGTGGGTAGCTCGCCGTCAAGAACCTCGTTAATGGTGGCGGCCATGCCGGCAAGCAGGCTGTTCTCGCTTACGGTGAGCGTGTCGTAGCCGCCGGCTCGCATAAGCTCGCGAATCACCACGGCACCAGCCAAGATCACGCCCGCGCGTTTGGGCTGTACACCCGGTAGCGCGGCGATGCCTTCCGCGTCCAACACAGACATGCGCTCGATAGCGGCCGAGACCTGCTCCAGCGACAGCTCGCGTAGGTGCACAAAGCTCGAATCGTACGGTTCCAGCTCGTGGACCAGAGCCACCAGCGTAGTCACCGTGCCGCCCACCGCGACTAAGCGTTCGGCGCGCTCAAAGTCGACAGGCAGGCCCTCAAAATAGGCGGCGAACTGCTCGCCTGCCCACGCGGCAGCGGCAGCAAGCTCGCCATCCGCGGGCGGCAACGCGGAGAAAAAGCGCTCCGTCACGCGACGGCAACCGATGTCCAGCGAGCGCGTTCCCTCCAGCGCAAAGACGCTGCGCTCCGGAGCGTATACGCCCGTCGCGAGCTCCGTGGAGCCACCGCCCGAATCCGCGACGATGATGCGCTCGCCGGCAAAGTCGTGCGCCACGCCAAAAAATGTCAGGCGCGCCTCGACCTCGCCCGGAATCACCTGTGGTTTGAGCCCCAACTCGCGCAGACCGTCCAGCAGCAGCGCGGCATTGGACGCATCGCGCGCGGCACTCGTGCACGTGGTGCAGATGCACGCGGCCCCAAAGGCACGCGCCTCATCCACAAACATACGACACGCATCGAGCACACGCTCAACGGCCGCCTCGCAAAAGCGGCCCGTCGCGTCCACGCCCTCGCCCAGGTCGGTAATCTCGGTATGCTTGGACGATTCCACAATCGCCCCGGCCTCGACCTGCGCCAACACCAGTCGCGACGACACCGTTCCCAGGTCGATCGCGGCTACCTTATAGCGTTTGCAATTTGTCATTGCGGGCTCCCCTCCGGGCGCTATTTGCCGTCGGACACGACCGTCTGGCCCTCGACGCCGTTAAACCCAAACAGCATGTCGAGCGCCTGGATGTACCACGGCGCGTCCTTGCCGACTTCTTCGATTTCCTTGGCAACTTCGCTGGCCTTCTTGGCGTTTGAGGACTTTTTGCTCGACGACGAGTCCGAATCGTCGTCCAAGCCTAGCACGTCAATCTTCTTCTCGCCGGGCATCACCAGGCCCAGGTCCTCGGACGCCGCGTCCTTGATACCCTCCTCCGAAAGCAGTTTGTCGACGCTTTTTTGCAGCTCATCATTGTATTGCTGGCGAATCTCAACCTGCTTGGCCAAGATATCGCTCGAGCGTTTTGCCACGTACAGGTCGCGCACGGGAAAATACAGGCTCACGAGCACCAGCGCCACCACGATACCGATAAACAGCGGACGCAGAGAGCCATGCGTAAAGTCATAAATCGCCTTGACCACCGCGTTGTCGTTGGCGTAATGCATAAAGTCCGAGCCCGAAAGACGGCTCGAAGGTCTGCTCGATTTGTCGTGTGCCTGAGTCGAGGGACGCGACGCATGCGACGAACGTGCCGGGCGCACCGGTCCATCTGTCGAAGTATTCACTTGAGCATTGGGGCGCAAGGTACTTGTCGGGCGCTGCACGGGGCGGTCGACGCCGGCGTAGGCGGACCCACCGAGCTGCACCGTGCGCGCACGGCGAGGCGACGGCTCGCGCGAACCGGCGGAATAGTACCTGTTGTCGTAAATCTGATCCATGTGCGCCTTGTGCGGTTGAGGTTTGTTTGCGCTAAGTCCTTTAGTTATAGCACGAGCGCCCGCACCGCCTTCGCCAGCCTTTGCTCGACATAAAAAAGGCGCTGAGCCATATGGCCCAGCGCCCGCAGCGCTTTGCGGCGTCCAGCCAAGACGGGGCGGAACCGAGTCAGCCTCCCCCTCGCCAAATTCGCCCGTTTAGCGAATGTTGTAGAACGCGGCCTTGCCGGCGTAGCGCGCGCTGCCCTCAAGCTCGTCCTCGATGCGGATGAGCTGGTTGTACTTGGCGATACGGTCGCTGCGGCACGGGGCGCCCGACTTGATCTGGCCGGCATTGACGCCCACGACCAGGTCGGCGATCGTGGAATCCTCGGTCTCGCCGGAGCGGTGGCTCACGATGCAGGCGTAACCGGCCTCCTTGGCGGTCTCGATGGCCTCGAGCGACTCGGTGAGCGTGCCGATCTGGTTGACCTTGACCAGGATCGCGTTGGCGGCACCCAACTCGATGCCTTTCTTGAGGCGCTCGGTGTTGGTGACGAACAGGTCGTCGCCCACCAGCTGCACTTTGTTGCCAATTCGACGGGTAAGCTCGACCCAGCCGTCCCAGTCCTCCTCGGCCATACCATCCTCGATGGAGATGATGGGATAGGTGTCGACGAGCTTCTCCCAGTAATCAACCATCTGAGCACTCGTGTACTCCACGCCCTCACCCTTGAGCTCGTACATGCCGGTCTCGGCGTTGTAGAACTCGGTCGAGGCCGGGTCCATGGCGTACATGAAGTCGATGCCGGGCTTAAAGCCAGCCTTCTCGACGGCCTTGGTAATGTACTCGAACGGCTCGGCATTGGTCTTGAGGTTGGGCGCAAAGCCGCCCTCGTCTCCCACGCCGCCGCCTAGGCCGGCCTCGTGCAGCACGCCCTTGAGGGTGTGGTAGACCTCGGCGCACCAACGCAGGCCCTCGGTAAAGCTCGGGGCGCCCACCGGCATGATCATGAACTCTTGGAAGTCGACGTTATTGTCGGCATGCACGCCGCCGTTGAGGATGTTCATCATGGGCGTGGGCAGCAGATGAGCGTTGACTCCGCCCAGGTACTGGTACAGCGACAGGCCCGCCGACTCGGCAGCGGCGCGGGCAACGGCCAGCGACACGCCCAGGATGGCGTTGGCACCGAGCTTGGTCTTGTTGGGGGTACCGTCCGCGGCAATCAGCGCGGCATCGACGGTGCGCTGGTCGAAGGCGTCGATGCCCACGACGGCGTTAGCGCACTCGTTGTTGACGTGCTCGACGGCCTGCGAAACGCCCTTGCCCAGGTAGCGGCCCTTGTCGCCATCGCGCAGTTCGCAGGCCTCAAAGGCGCCGGTCGAAGCGCCCGAAGGCACCATCGCGCGGCCAAAGCTGCCATCCTCGAGCACGACCTCGACCTCGACAGTGGGATTGCCGCGGCTGTCGAGCACCTCGCGACCGTAGACGTCCAAAATATCGCTCATGTTGTCTTCCTCTCACTTGGAAACGGGTTGAATGCTTGGCGACCGGCTGGCCGTGCACCGTCGGTGCGTCTCCGTAAGTTAGCCATGTCGCACTTTTTGCATTATGCCCTAAGTTAGCCGAGGGATACACTTGATTTTCGAAAAATATAGCGGGAACGATGAGGCGTGTCAGCCCATCGTTCCCGCAGTCTTACTCCTCTGCCTTTGCGGCATCCCAGAGGTCATTGAGGCCGTGGGTCGAAAGCTCGGCCAGATCCACGTGGGCGTCAGCCGCCATCTGCTCCATCGCGGCCCAGCGGCGGCGGAACTTTGCCGTGCTGGCACGCAGGGCGCTCTCGGCGTCGATTCCCTCCTTGCGCGCAACGTTGACCAGAGCAAAGAGCAGGTCGCCAAACTCCATCTCGCGCTCGGGCGAGCCGGGAGCCTCGGCCTCAAACTCGGCACGCTCCTCGGCGACCTCGTCCCACACGTCCTGGACCGTCTCCCACTCAAAGCCCACTGCAGCCGCCTTGCGCGACACCTTCTGAGCCTGCATCAGCGCCGGCAGGTGCGTGGGCACGCCGTCGAGCAGACCTTCGGGCGCAGCCTCGCCCGCCGCCACGGCCTTGTCCTTGGCAGCCTTCTCGGCAAGCTTGACCTCGTCCCAAATCTTGAGCACCTCGTCGGGGTTGTCGGCATCCGCATCGCCAAACACGTGCGGGTGGCGGCGAATGAGCTTGGCGTCGATATCGCGTGCCACGTCGGCCAGCGTAAACTCGCCGGCGTCCGCCGCAATCTGCGCATGCAGCACCACCTGCATGAGCACATCGCCCAGCTCCTCGCGCAGATGCGTGGCATCGTCGGCCTCGATGCAGTCGAGCGCCTCATAGGCCTCCTCGATCATGTTCTTGCCGATGCTCTGATGCGTCTGCTCGCGGTCCCACGGGCAACCATCGGGCTGACGCAGACGCCAGATGGTCTGCACCAGATGCTGCAGCTCGGCCGATGCGTCGACCAGCGTGGACAGATCGTGCGAGCCCTCGGCATTTTGCTGAGCCATGTGCTGCGCCATGGTTAGTCCTCCTCCAGGATCACGTGGCGGAACGCTCCGCCCTCGTAGATGCCGTAGCTGTGCGTGCCGTCCTTTGGGATGCTCACGCTGCCGGGGTTGAAGAGCCACAGGCCCGGGTGCGCCTCGCTTACCTCGTTAACCTTGATATGCGTGTGACCGTAGACGAGCGCGGAACCCTCGGGCAGCGCGGGCGCGTGGTCGACGCTGTTGTGCATGCCAGCGCCAAAGACGTGGCCGTGCGTCAGGAACAGCTCGCGGCCGGTCTCGTCGAACAGCGTGGCGTAGTCGGCCATGACGGGGAAGTCGAGCACCATCTGGTCGACTTCGGCGTCGCAGTTGCCGCGCACCGCGATGATGCGGTCGGCCAGGGCGTTGAGCAGCGGAATCACGCGCTTGGGGGCGTAGTCGCGCGGCAAGTCGTTGCGCGGACCGTGGTAGAGCAGGTCGCCCAGCAGCACGATGCGGTCGGGGTTCTCGCGCTCGATGGCGGCGCAGAGGCGCTCGGTCCAATATGCCGAGCCGTGGATGTCGGAAGCGATGAGGTATTTCATGGTGGTCCTTTCGAGTGGGTTTGATGGGGCTGGGCGCGGCGTGCCACCGGCCGCGTTACTCAAATCGAAGCGCCGCGCTCTGAGCCGCCTGCATCACGCGCTGGAGCGGCACGTTGTGCACGCGGGCGAGACGGGCGCAATCCTCGTACTCGGGAGCCGCGCGCTCGCTGCCGTCGGGCAGGGTCGCCACCTTAACAGATACCTCGCCCCAAGGCGTTGTCACCTGCTCGAATCGGCGCGGCAGGCAAACGCGTTCCATCACCTGGCGACGAACGGCGTTGGTCGTAGTCTCCAAAAAGATAATCGTCTGTAGGCGCTCGATATCCTCGTGCGAGCAGATCACCTGCAACTGCCATCCGGGGCGACCCTTTTTGCAGTAGAGGGGTAGCCAGTGCACCTCGCGGGCGCCGGCCTCGCGCAGGCGGTCGGCGGCATAGGCGAGTACCTCGGGCGACGCATCGTCGATGTCGCACTCCAGCTTGACGATGGTCTCGGGCGCATCGGTCTCGCGGGACAGCGGAGATGTACTTCCACGTTGCATACAGTCCGGATCCTTTCCGCACGGGCTCGTTTTATTCACCCAAACGCTAGCACATCGGACGTGGCACAGGCGTGACTTTCGTCCGTCGTCACCCTCGCCCTCATCCAAACATGTACGTCAGCCTCCAAACATGTCATTTATTGTCGGTTTTGGAGGCTGACGTACACGTTTTGGAGCGGGGCCACACACGATCAAAATTGCGCCCGCACTCCGTCCACCACAAAGTTCGCCGCACTCAACAATTTTGAACTTTCTACGCAGTTCATCGGCTAAAAATTACCCTCGGCATACTTACCCGCTGCACGATGTTACTCTAGTTGCATTTGGCTAACTAAGCGGCTGCCGAGAACCCCGCCCGGCACCGTTACGGCATAGGAGGTTTCATGTTCGAGAGGCGACTCTTCTCCCTGGTTCCGCAGGCAACGCCCTACATTATGGCAAGCGTCCTGTTTAAGTGGATCGCGCTCATGGCAAACATCACGGTGATGTGGATGCTTGCGCGCATCTTGGGCGGCATCGTCACGGACGGTCTTTCCGCCGCGCTCGCCGTCGACGTCCTCGCACAGGCGGCCCTACCGCTCGCCGCCGCCATCATCGTGCGCGCCGCCTCCATCTACCTGGCCCAACGCGCCGGCGACAAAGCCGCGTTCGAGGCCGTCCGCCGCGTGCGCTCGCTCGTCTACGACAAGCTCACCGCACTCGGCCCCTCCTACACCGAAACCGTTCCCACCGCCGAGGCCGTCCAGACCAGCGTCGAGGGCGCCACGCAACTCCAGGTGTACTTTGGCGGTTACCTGCCGCAGCTCTTCTTTGCCGGCTTGGCACCCATCACGCTGTTTGTACTGCTCGTGGGCCAGGCGGGTCTTCCCGCCGCGCTGCTGCTCGCCTGCGTTCCGGTCATCCCCGTCTCCATCATGATGGTCATGCGCAACGCCAAAAAGATCGGGGCCGAGTACTGGGGCAGCTATGTCGATCTGGGCGGCATGTTCCTGGAGGCCGTGCAGGGTCTCACCACCCTTAAGGTCTACCAGGCCGATCGCAGCTGGCACGAGCGCATCAACGCCGAGTCCGAGCGTTTCCGCACAGCGACCATGCGCCTGCTGGTGATGCAGCTGCGCTCCATTTGCGTTATGGACCTGGTCGTCTATATGGGCGCCGCGCTCGGCATTATCGTAGCCGCGCTGCAGCTCGCCACGGGCAAGATTGACTTTGAGGCGGCCTTTCTAGTCGTCTTTTTGTCGCAGGAGTTCTTTTTGCCTATGCGCCGCCTGGGATCGCTGTTCCACACGGCCATGAACGGCATGGCCGCCTCGCGCCGCATGTTTGGCATTTTGGATACGCCCGAGCCCGAGCGCGGCGATGTTGAGCTTGACGGTCGCGGCGATATCGAGCTCGCGGGCGTGAGCTATGCATACGGCGACCGCACGGTGCTGGACAGCGCCAGCGCGACCATTGCGCACGGCTCGCTCGTGGCACTCGTGGGCGAAAGCGGCGGCGGCAAGTCCACGCTCGCGGGGATTATCTCGGGCCGCAGGGACGCCTACCGCGGCAGCGTTCGCATTGGCGGCGTCGAGCTGCGCGATGCCACGGCCGCCTCACTCATGCGCGCCACCACGCTGGTGCCCACCAACGGCTACCTGTTTGCCGGCACCCTACGCGATAACCTGCTGCTTGCCCAGCCCGACGCCACCGACGCCGAGCTTTTGCGCGCACTCGACCGCACGCGCGTGGCGGCCTTTGTGCAGGCCAACGGCGGGCTCGACATGGTGATTAACGAAGGCGGCACCAACCTTTCGGGTGGCCAGCGCCAGCGCGTGTGCATGGCACGCGCCCTGCTGCACGACTCGCCCATCTATGTGTTTGACGAGGCGACGAGCAACGTCGATGCCGCAAGCGAAACCGCAATCGGCGAGGTCATCGCATCGCTTGCCGGTGAGCACACTGTAATTGTGGTGGCACACCGCCTGTCGACGATCGTGAACGCCGACCAGATTCTGGTGCTGGAACGCGGTCGCATTGTCGAGCGCGGCACCCATGATGAGCTCCTGTCGGGCGCGGGCGCCTATGCGCGCATGTGGAACAGCCAGGAGCAGCTCTCGGCATATGCGTATGCGGAGGATGATGCCGAGGATGCCGGCGCGGTTGAGGCTGTTGGCGGCAGTACCGCCTGTGCCGATGGCCTCAACGGTGCCGGCTCGTCTTCCGCTACCGCGGCGCCTGACTCCGGCCGCGCCCGTCGCTCGGCGCCGTCCATCATGTGGCGCATGACGGGGCTCGTCCGACCGCTTGCCGGCTGGCTTGTGCTAGCCGTCGCGCTGGGCAGCATTGGCATGCTCACCGCCGCGTTCGTGCCGGCCTTTGGCGCCCTCGGCCTTATGGCCGCGCTGGGCCGCAACGCCTTGGGGCTTGGTCTGATCGCAGCATGCGCGGCCTGTGCCGCCTGCGGCATCGCACGCGGGCCGCTCCACTACGGCGAGCAGCTCTGCAACCATTACATCGCATTCCGTCTGCTCGCGCACATTCGCGACCTGGTGTTTGGCGCCCTGCGCCAGCTCGCCCCCGCCAAGCTCGAGGGCCGCGGCAAGGGCGAGCTCGTGAGCCTGGTCACCTCGGATATCGAGCTGCTCGAGGTCTTCTACGCGCACACCATCTCGCCCATTGCCATCGCTCTGGTCTGCACCGTTGTGTTTGAGGGCTTTTTGCTGGCTGTGAGCCCCGAGCTCGCGGGCATCGCGCTCGTGGCCTACGCGGTCCTGGGCGTGCTACTGCCCCTGACCTCGGCCAAGGCATGCGGCACCACTGGCCGCCAGAGCCGCGAGGGCGCCGGTAAGCTGGGTGCCTTTGTGCTCGACAGTCTACGCGGCGCGTCCGAGACTATCCAGTTTGCCGGTGGCGCCGATCGCAGCCGTGCCCTGGGCAAGCTGACCGAGCAAGTCGGCGCCGTGGACGCGCGCCTCAAGCGCCGCCAGGCGGCCAGCGAGGCCGTAGCCGATGCGCTTATTCTTGCGGCCAATCTGGTGATGCTCGGGCGAGCGCTGCAGCTGGTGGCTGCGGGAACGATCGATTTTGCCGCAGCGTTTGTCGCCGTCTTTACCTTTGTGTCGTCGTTTGGCTCGGTAATGGCCGTGAGCCGCCTGGGCGCCTCACTGCAGGAGACGCTCGCCTCGGGCGCACGCGTGCTCGATTTGCTCGACGAGCAGCCCCAGTGCGCCGAGGTCGCCGATGGACAGGACGTTGAGTTTGCCGGCGCCGCAGCCGAGCATGTGAGCTTTAGCTATGCGGACGGCGTGGACGCGGGTGGTGCCGACGCCACAGAGCAGGCCGCGAATGACCCCGCTTCGAGTCTCATCCTCGACGACGTGACCTGCACCTTTGCGCCCGGCACCATGACCTGCATCATGGGGCGCTCGGGCTCGGGCAAGTCGACGCTGCTTAAGCTGCTCATGCGTTTTTGGGACCCCGCAGCCGGCACCATCACGGTGAGCGGCGTCGATGCCCGCCACATCAACACGGCGAGCCTGCGCAGCCACGAGGCCTATATGACCCAGGACACACATCTGTTCTGCGGCACCGTACGCGAGAATCTGCTGGTCGCGCGCGCCAACGCCACCAATGCCGAGCTGCTCGACGCTTGCCGCTCCGCCTCACTCACCACGCTCATCGACCGCCTACCGCAGGGTCTCGACACCCCGGTTGCCGAGCTGGGCGACTCGCTCTCGGGAGGCGAGCGCCAGCGCATCGGCCTTGCGCGTATCTTCCTCAACGACGCACCCTTCATCTTGCTCGACGAGCCCACCAGCGCACTCGACGCTCTCAACGAGGCAGCCGTAATGCAGGCCGTTGACGAGCTCAAGCGCCGCGGCAAGACCATCGTGCTCGTAAGCCATCGCGCCAGCACCTGCGCCTTTGCCGATTTCTCGCTTTCGGTCGAGCACGGGAGGCTGAGCTAATGGCGCGCACCGCCGACACACCGGAGCTGGCACGCAAACGTGAGCGCGAGGCCCAAATGGTGTCGCAGATGATTGCGCTGTGGTGCCGCGGGCATCATGGCGGCGGGCATGCGATCGAGCAGGCTGGCGACGATGAGCCCGCGCGCGTGAAGCTCGGCCTTCGGACCATTACGCTCTGCCCCGAATGCGCCGAGCTGCAGAAATACGCCATCGCGCGCATTGAGCACTGCCCGCACATGGGCACCAAGACATTTTGCTCGGCCTGTCCTTCGCATTGTTACCGGCCTGCCATGCGCGAGAAGATACGCGAGGTCATGCGCTGGTCGGGACCGCGTATGATCCGCTATCGCCCCATCACCGCCGTGCGGCACGCGATGGTAACGGTGCAGGCCAAACGCGTGGCGGCACGAAGCAAGTAGTCGCCGGCGCCGGCACGCGCCGCCTGCCCTTTCCAGTCGGTTTCGACTTGCAGCGTTCCCGCCGCGCCGAGGCTGCGCCATTACAATGGAACGGATTCGCCAAATGCAAAGGAGTCGCCATGTCCGCCTGCCCGCTGGTCGATTGCCATACTCATACCTCGTTTTCGGATGGCCATGCCTCGTTTGAGGACAACGTCCGCGCTGCTGCCGCCGCCGGCTGCCGCGTTATGGTCTCGACTGACCACCTCACCCTGCCCGCCAGCATGGACGCCAACTGCGAAGTGCAGGTTGTCGAGGGCGACCTGACGGCGCATCGCCTGGCGTTTGAGGACGCCCGCAGGCTTGCCGCGCAAATCGCGCCGGAGCTTGAGCTTATCTATGGCTTTGAATGCGACTGGTACGAAGGTTGCGAGCCTTTGGTTGAGGGCTGGTCCGCGGGTGCCATAGTGCGCTTGGGCAGTGTGCACTGGATTGGCGACCCGGGCGATATCATGGCCGGCGCTGCGGGTACGGCGGGAACGGAGGGCGTCGCTCGCCCTGATACGCCCGATTCGCTCTGCGGCTGGATCGACGACGACACCAACCTGCATGTTTGGGAAAACCTGGGCGTGCGCGGCGTGTGGGAGCGCTACGTCGACGACTGGTGCCGTGCTTGCGAAAGCTCACTCAACTTTGATGTAATGGCCCATCCCGACCTGGTCATGCGCTTTTCGAAGGAAGGCTTTGCGCCCGACTTTGACCCCGCGCCGTTTTGGCAGCAGATGGCCGAGTGCGCCCATGACACGGGCCGGCGCGTTGAGGTCTCGACCGCCGCACCGCGCAAGGGCCTCGATGACTACTATCCCGCGACCGGATTGCTGCGTTGCTTCGCCCACGCCGAGGTGCCAATCACCTTTGGCTCGGACGCACACCGCGCCTGTGACATCTGTTGGAATATCCGCGAAGCGCAGGCCCACGCCTACGACTGCGGTTATCGAACCTTCGACATCCCCCACCCCACCGGAGAATGGGAGTCCACGCCCCTCGCCTAAGATTAGTCGTTGGGGACGTTCTTAAACGACTAGTGGCGGCGGGCATTGAGTTCGCCGGCCAGTTCGTCGAGGGTGATGCCGTAGCGTTCGAGTGTCACGAGCAAGTGATAGATCAGGTCGCCGGCCTCGTAGCGAATGTGATCGTGGTCGTTATCCTTGCAAGCCATGATAACCTCGCTCGCCTCCTCGGCAAGCTTCTTGAGCAGCTCGTCCTCGACATCGGTCAGCAGACGGGCGGTATAGCTCTCCTGCGGCGACGCATCGCGACGGCCGTGAATCACCTCAGCAAGGCCGGTCAAGGTCTCGCCGATATTTCCCGGCTGCACGTTAGCGGTTCTGACTCCCATGGTTATTTCCTCTCGTTACTGCAGCGTAAAGTAGGTACCGGCCTCATCGAACCGAGGCTTTGCACCCTTCTTCCCAAAGAACCCATCGATGACGGCATGGGCCTCATCGAGCCTTTCTTTCTCGGTCTCGAGCCAAAGCGACTGTGCCCCGCAGGCATCGGTCAGATGCACGCGGCACGGCACGCCCGCACGGAGGAGCTCGGCGTTACAATCGGCGACTTCGAACGGCGTCACGACCCTCATCGCGCTCCCCCTTCCACGCGCTTAAAGAAGCAGGTACGGTTGCCGGTGTGGCAGGCCGGACCCGGCGAGTCGACCTTGACCAGCAGCGTATCGCTATCGCAGTCGGCCCAGAGTTCCTTGACCTCCTGCATATTGCCGCTCGTCGCGCCCTTGTTCCAGAGCTCTTGGCGGCTGCGGCTCCAAAACCACGTGGTGCCGGTCTTGAGCGTCAGCCCCACCGATTCCTCATTCATCCAAGCAACCATAAGCACCTCACCGGTGTCATACTGCTGAACCACACAGGGAATCAGCCCGCGGGCGTCGTATTTAAGATCAGCAGCTTCTACTACCTCAGTCATCATTTCTCCCAAGTAATAACAGTAAGCCCCACAGGTCGGCGAGGGTTGTCCAGGTGCCGCAGGTTGCCGCGAAAGAGGAGCGACGCGTACTTTGGTACGCGAGCGACGGTTTGAGCGGCAAGATGCGGTGCCTGGGCAAGCCGCAGCGCTAGAAGTCCAACCTGACAGGGATGCCCTGCGAGGCCATGTACTCCTTCACCTGGCGAATGCTGAAGGTTCCAAAGTGAAAGACGCTGGCCGCCAGTACGGCGTCGGCTTCGCCCTCGATCACGCCCTCGGCAAAATGCTCGAGCGTGCCCACGCCGCCGCTCGCGATGACGGGGATTGGCACCGCGCGCGCCACGGCGCGGGTGAGCGCCAGGTCAAAGCCAGCCTTGGTGCCGTCGCGATCCATGCTGGTGAGCAAGATCTCGCCGGCACCACGACGGGCCGCCTCCTCGGCCCACGCCACCGCATCGATACCCGTGGCGTTGCGGCCTCCTGCGGTAAAAACCTCCCACTTGTCGGCATCCGGCTGCCCAGGCAGGCCAACGCGCTTGGCATCGATCGCCACGACCACGGCCTGGCTGCCAAACGCCGCGGCAGCCTGGCTAATCAGCGACGGGTCGCGCACGGCGGCAGAGTTGAGCGATACCTTGTCGGCACCGGCCGCCACCATGGTTTGCATGCCCGCCAGGTCGCGGAAACCGCCGCCCACGGTATAGGGAATAGCGAGCTCCTCGGCCGCGTGCGCCGCCATCTCGATGGTCGTCGCGCGGTTGTCGCTCGTGGCGGTAATGTCCAGGAAGACGACCTCGTCTGCACCCTCGCGGTCGTAGGCACGGGCAAGCTCCACCGGATCGCCCGCATCGCGCAGGCTCACAAAGTTGACGCCCTTGACCACACGGCCGTCCTTGACGTCCAGGCAGGGAATGACGCGTTTGGTAAGCATGGGCTACTCCTCCCCTCGGGCGGCGGCCAACGCCTGTACCAGCGTAAAGTTGCCCTCGTAGAGCGCACGGCCGGTGATGACACCTTCAATCGCGCCCTCGCCCACCGCGGCCAGCGCGCGGATGTCGTCGAGCGTCGAGATGCCGCCCGAAGCCACGACGGGAAATCCCGCGACCTCGGCCACATGGCGATACGCCGCCACATCGATGCCCGTCTGCATGCCATCGCGCGCGATGTCGGTATACACCAGATGCTTAAAGCCCAGCTCGGAAAGCTGCGCCACGGCATCGTCGAGCGCCACGCCCGCGCCGTCGCGCCAGCCATTCACCTTGACCTGGCCGTCGCGCGCGGCAATATCTGCCACCAACAGCTCGCCAAAGCCTTGGGCTGCCACCTCGGCAAAACCCGGCTCGGTCACCAGCACGGTGCCCAGCGCAATGCGGCGAGCACCATAGCCGGCCAGCTCGTCGATGCGCGCGAGCGAGCGGACACCGCCGCCCACGTCCACGGACAGGCCGTCGACGCCGCAGATAGCCTTAATCGCCGCCGAGTTGGCAGCGCACGCGTCCTCGTCCTCGCCAAAGGCAGCGGACAGGTCGACGACATGCACCCAGTTCGCGCCCTGCTCGGCAAACGAGCGGGCGACGGCGACGGGGTCGTCGGAATATACCTTGCAGCGGCTGCGATCGCCGCGCTCCAGGCGCACAACCTTGCCGCCGATCAGATCGATTGCGGGAAACGGGATCATCGGCCGGCCTCCTCGACGATGTTAACGAAGTTCTTAAGAATGCGCTGACCAAGCGCGGAGGATTTCTCGGGATGGAACTGACAGCCCCACACGTTGCCGTGGCGCACGATGCACGGAAAGCTCCGCGTATAGTGCGTGCGCGCCAGCACATCGGCGGCATCGGCATCGCCTGCCACCGCGTAGCTGTGGGTAAAGTACATGTTGGCGCCCTCGGCAAAACCGGCGAGCAACGGATCGGCCGCGCCGGCGGGCGTCATGTGCACCTGGTCCCAGCCCACGTGCGGCACCTTCAGGCGACTCGATTCCAAGCGCGTACACGAACCGCGCATGATGCCCAGGCCATCGACCCAGGGGCCGCCAGACTGCTCAGGGGTGCTGCCGTCTGCAGCCATGCCCTCGTCCGCAGGCACGCCCTCGTTGCCGCGCTCAAAAAAGAGCTGAAGGCCCAGGCAGATGCCGAGCAGCGGAGTTCCGGCGACAACGGCACCGAGCACCGCGTCAGCCTCGCCGCTCTGGCGCATAAAGGCGATCGCGTCATAGAACGCGCCCACGCCCGGGATGACCAGGCCGTCGGCGTCGCGGATCTGCTCCGGATCATCCGACGTACAGGCGGCGGCACCGGCGCGCGCAAGCCCGCGCACGACGCTCGACAAGTTGCCCTTGTGGTAGTCGACCACCACGATCTTCGGTTCGCCCACGCGACCCCTCCTCCTCATCTTGTCCGAAAACCACCACAAAGGGGACAGGCACCTTCGTAGTGGTTTTACCTATGTGGCGGTTACAGTGAGCCCTTGGTGCTGGGGATGCCCTGCACGCGGGGATCGAGCTCGCAGGCGTGGCGCATCGTGCGGCCCACGGCCTTAAAGGCGGCCTCGATAATGTGATGCGAGTTACCGCCCGCCAGCTCGCGCACGTGCAACGTGAGCTTGGCGTCGCGCGCAAAGGCGTAGAAGAACTCAACGGCCAGCTCGGTATCAAAGTTGCCCACGCGCTCGGTTGGCACGGGCAGCTCGCAGTAGGCCTGCCCGCGGCCCGAGATGTCAACGGCGGCCATCACGAGCGTCTCGTCCATCGCGATCGCCGCGTCGGCAAAGCGCGTAATGCCCGCCTTGTCGCCCAGCGCCTGGCAAAACGCCTCGCCCAGCACAATACCCGTGTCCTCGACGGTGTGATGCGCATCGACCTCGACGTCGCCCACCGCGTGCACCGTCAGATCGAACAGACCATGGCGGCCAAAAGCGTTGAGCATGTGGTCGAAAAACGGCACGCCGGTCGAGATATCGCACACGCCGGATCCGTCCAGATCGAGCTTTACGACAATGTCGGTCTCGCCCGTTTTGCGGGTTACCTCGGCATAGCGGTCCATCTACATCTCCTCCTTCACCAGCGCGGCAAACGCGGCCAGCACCTCGTCGTTTTCCTGCGGGGTACCCACGGTAATGCGCAGACAGTCCGCGAGCCCCGGCGCGTAGCTAAAGTCGCGCACCAAAATTGAATACTCGTCGCGCAAACGCTCGCGCACGCGCGTGGCATGCGGCGTGCGCGCGAGCACAAAATTCGCCGCGCTCGGCCATACCTCCACGGGCAGGCCCTCGGCAGCCATTGCGCGTAGGGCGCACAGCTCGCGCTCGCGCTCGGATGCAACCTGCGCCACCACGGGCGCGTATGCATCGCGGGCACGCACGCAGGCAAGCGCTGCGGCCTGGCTCAGCACGTTGACCGAGTAGATCTGGCGAATCGCCGCGAACACGTCGATGACCTCGGACGCCGCGATCACATAGCCCAGACGCGTGCCGGCGGCGCCAAACGCCTTGGACAACGTATGCAGAATCACCAGGTTGGGATGCTCGGCGATAAGTCCCTGTGCCGTGGTGGCCGCGCCAAACGAATCGTCGGCAAACTCAACGTAGGCCTCGTCGACCATCACCATGCCGGGGCACGCATCGCACAGGGCAGCGACAAAGTCGAGCGGCGCCACATCGCCCGTGGGATTGTTGGGCGAGGTCACAATCGCAAGGTTGCACCCGGGTGCGGCCGCGAGCACAGCTGCCTGGTCGAGCTCAAAGGTCGCGGGATCGCGCCACACGTCGCGCACCTCGGTCTGACAGAGCGATGCAAAGAACGCATACTCGCTAAAGCACGGCGGGCAGTTGAGCAGGGTCCGCCCCGCGCCACCAAACGCCAGCAGGTAGTTATAGAGCAGCTCGTCGCCGCCGTTTCCCACGCAGATGCTCTCGCGCGTCACGCCATGCCAGGCAGCAAGCTCGTCGCGCAGGTCGTTCGACATGGGATCGGGATAGCGGTTGAGCGGGGTGGCGGCAAGCGCCGCATCGACCGCCTCGCGCACGCCAGCCGGCACGGGATAGGTGTTCTCGTTGGCCGAAAGGTTGATGCGCGTGGGCGTAAAGTTTGGATCGTAGGGCTCAATACCGGCCAGATAGGGCTGGACGAGCTCCTTCATGCGGGACGTCAGCTCGGCCATATTAGGCCTCCTTGCCGGTCGGGGCGCCATCCTCGCCCGCAGCCGCCGCCAGGTCCACGCCCTCGGCGACCGTCGCGGTCGCATCGCCCGGCCAGGCGACCTTGGTCAGGTCGGCCGCGGCCAGCGACTCGGCACTCACGGCATCCTCGCCCTGCTCCAACACGCGGCGGCGCAGTGCGGCCGAAAGAGCGTGTGCCCACAGGCCCTCGGCCTCGGCCAGGCGCTGCGTAGCGGGAGCGTCAGAGAGCAGGCCCTCGGGCGTATAGCAAATGACGCTCGAGCGCTTAACGAACTCTTCGACCGAAAGCGGGTTGGAGAACATGGCCGTGCCGCCGGTCGGCAGCGTGTGATTGGGGCCAGCAACATAATCGCCGAGCGGCTCGGAGCTCCAAGCGCCCACAAAGATGGCGCCGGCGTTGCGAATGCCGCCGAGCAGGCTCATCGCGTCCTTGCAGTGCAGCTCAAGGTGTTCGGGTGCCACGGTGTTCACGGCCTCGACGGCGGCAGCCATGTCGGCGGCAACCACGATGGTGCCCTCGTTATCGAGCGAGGCACGCGTGATCTCGGCGCGCGGGGACTGCGCCACCAGAATGTCGATACCCGCCTCGACCTCGCGCGCAAACTGCTCGTCGCAGGTCACGAGATAGCAGGCCGCCAGCGGATCGTGCTCAGCCTGGGCCATCAGGTCGGCCGCGACCACCATAGGCTTGGCCGTGGCGTCGGCCAGCACGCAGACCTCGGAGGGGCCGGCGACCATGTCGATGCCCACATCGCCCGAAACAATCTGCTTGGCCGCAGCGACAAAGGCGTTGCCCGGGCCGGTAATCTTGTCGACACGCGGAATGGTCTCGGTACCGTACGCCAGCGCGGCCACGGCCTGGGCGCCGCCCACCATATAGATCTCGTCCACGCCGCCGAGCTTGGCCGCGGCGAGCGTGTAGGGGCTGATAAGGCCGTCCTTTTGCGGCGGGGTCACCATGACCACGCGTTTGACGCCGACGACCTTGGCGGGAATGGCATTCATGAGCACGGTGGAGGGATACTGCGCGCGACCGCCCGGCACGTAGATGCCAGCCGCCGCGAGCGGGGTCACCTTAACGCCGAGCATCGTGCCGTCCGGGCGCGTGGTAAACCAGCTCTGCTCGACCTCGCGCTGGTGGAACTCGCGAATCTGACGCGCGGCTTTCTCGAGCGCGGCGACAAAAGCCGGGTCGAGGCCTTCGAGCGCGGCATCGATCTGCTCCTGCGGCAGACGGAAGCTCTGCAGCTCGACACCGTCAAAACGCTGGCAGTAATCGCGCACCGCGGCATCGCCGTTGGCGCGCACGTTGGCCACGATATCGCGGACGGCGTCGACGATGTTTTGCGGCAGCACACCCTTGCGGTTGAGCTGGTTGGTGACGAGGCGCTCACCGGGAGCAAGCTTGATGGTCTTCATATCGGTATCCCCTATCGGTCGAGGTTGTGTTCGAAAAACGAGAGGCCGGGCGGCGGCGCCAATCGACCCGCAGCCCGTACGTTGGGGCGCCCGTGCGCGCTCGCGCTATTGTGCCGAGCCCGCGACGGGCTCAAAATGCTTGTCCTTAACGGCCGCGGCCAGGCGATCTGCCAGATTGCGTACGCGCGGATCCAGGCGCGCGGCACCCGGATTGACAAAGAAGCGGGCCGTGCAGTCCATGATGCGGCCGGTGATGACCAAGTCGTTGTCGCGCAGCGTGGCGCCCGTGGCGGTAATGTCCACGATGCGATCGGTCATGCCGACGATGGGTCCCAGCTCGATGTTGCCGTGCAGCGAAACGATGTCGGCGTTCACACCGCGCTCGGCATACCAGGCACTCGCGATGCGCGGGTACTTGGTGGCCACGCGAAGCGATCCGCGACGGGCGTAGTTGCGCTCGGCCTGACCGGCGCGCCATGCGGGCTCCGCCTCAATAAAGGTGCACAGGCCGTAGCCCAAATCGACCAGCTGCAGCAAGTTGAGGTCGGCTTCGATGAGCGAGTCCCAGCCGCAGATGCCGCAGTCGGCACCACCGCAACCCACAAAGGCGGGTGCATCGCTGGGTCGCACGATGACAAACTCGATATCGCCGACCGCGCCCTCGCCGGCACGCGTGTCGCGACCGCGCACGATCAGGTGACGGCCGGGGTCGCGCAGCTCAGAGACGTCCAGACCCGCGGCCTCGAGCACGTCGAGCGTGTCGGCCTTAAGCGAGCCCTTGGGCACGGCGATGCGCAGCGGGCCCTCGGCGCCACGACCCACGGCGTGGTCGCCATCGGAAGCGGCATCCTCGGCCGAGGTGCGCGCGGCCTCCAGGCGCTCGAGCGAAAAGGCGAAGCCCGCCGCCGGCACCTCGATACCGGCGCCAAATGCGCCGGTAAAGATGGAGTCATAGCGTCCGCCCGAACCGACCGGATCGGGCAAGCCGCCGGCATAGGCCTTAAAGACCAGGCCCGTGTAGTAATCGAACGAGTTCATGATGGAGAAGTCGAACGACAGCACCTGGGCGTCCTCGGGTGCCAGGCCCTCGACCAGGGCACGCAGCTCGCGCGTCAGCGGCGCGACGATACCGGCGGCCTCCAGCAGCGCGTCCACGCGGTCGAGTACCTCGGCACCGCCGTGCAGACGCGGCAACTCGCTAATGGCGGCCTTGACGGCATCGGACTCGGCGCTTGCCGCCACGCGGGCATCGAGGCCCACAAAGTCGTTGGCGTGCACGCAGCGCAGGGCCTCGGCAGCCAGCTCACGATCCTCGCATACCGCGAGCAATTCCTTAAAAGGACGCACGCTGCCTGCGATGATGCGCGCATCGGGAAGTGCCAGCTCACGCACGGCCTCGGCGACCAGCGAGACAATCTCGACATCGCCCGCGGTATCGCCCGCACCGATAAGCTCAAAGCCCAGCTGTGTAAACTGGCGCGAGCCACCGGCGTTGCGCTGGCACTCGCGAACCACCGGCGCCTCATAGCGCAGGCGCAGGGGCAGGTCGGCCGCGCGCATGCGGGTCGAAACCAGGCGCACGATCGGTAGTGTGTTGTCGGGGCGGACCACCAACAGACGCCCGTCGTCGTCAAAGAGCTTAAACGGCGTGTCCGCGATGCGGCCGCCTTCCTCAAGCGAACCCTTGTCCTCGAGCAGCGGCGTCTCGACCGGAAGGTAATGATGCTCCCTGAAGCAGCCCTTCACCGTCAGCGCAATCTCCTCGCGCGCCTGAGCCTCCTCGGGCAATATGTCCCGGAATCCCCACGGTGTGGCCGTCATCTGGTGAGCCTCCTCATGCTGTGTTTCATATAGAGCAGAAGACCGGCATAGCTCCGCCGGTCTTCTGGGTACTTTAGCATACTAGAGTGCTTGCGGGGAAAATCCGTCGCAGCCGCTCACACCGTATTCATTTGGAAACATAGGGGCGGGCCCTCAGCTTAATCTGGCGATCCCCCAGGCCAGTCGGAAACCGCGTCCCGTTTTTCGGCCAAAAACTGGGATGCATTTTCCGCCGGAGGCCTCATCCGGAAACCACATCCCACTCTGAGCTGAAATTCCGGGATGGACTTTCCGCCGGACCCCCGCGCCAGCAGCAACGCAAAAAGGGCGCCCGCGCAATGCGGACGCCCTTGTGTAGGGTCGAGATATCAACCAGCCAAGATATCGGACCTGTGACCAGCTCTTAGTAGTCGAACTGGTGGTAGTAGCGGCGGTACTTGAGGTTGTGCTTGGTGACCAGCTCGTAGTTGCGCGCGAGGCGGTCGGTGGTCAGCGCGGACAGGATCCAGGGCGACACGATGACGCGGAAGTCGTCGTCCAGGCCCGGGATCGCGTACTCGGCGGTGTCGATGATGACGTAGTCCTCGTCGCCGGTCACGCCGCTGGTGAGGAAGGCGCGGACGCGCTCGTCGAGGGCGCGGCACTCGTCCTCGCCCATGAACAGGAACACCGGGACGCCGGGCTCGAGCAGCTCGAGCGTGCCGTGGAAGAAGTCGTGCGAGGTGATGTGGCGGATGCGCTTCCACTGCATCTCCTCGAGCAGGCACATGGAGTACAGGATGGTCTCGCCCCACAGCGCGCCCGAGCCGATGAACATGGTGTAGTCGGCCAGCGCGTACTTCCTGGCGAGCTCCTCGGCGCGCGGCTCGAAGCGCTTGCGGATGTCGAGCATGTCCTTCCAGACGTCCTTCGTCTGCTCGATGAACAGGTCGAACTTGGGGAAGCAGCCGCGGCGGTTGAGCAGGCGCAGACCGAAGCAGTCGGCGAGGTAGTAGCCCTTCTCGCAGCCGCCGGCGCCGTGGTCGGAGGCCATCATGACGCAGTTCTCGGCGCCCACGGCCTGGCCGATCTTGCCCTCGGGGTTGGTCATGGCGAAGACGCGCACGCCCATCTCCCTCATCTTGCCGACGGCCTCGAGCACCTCGGGGGTGGTGCCGGACTCGGAGGCGGTCAGCACGACGGACTTGTCGGTCATGCGCTTGTGGCCCATGACGTTCCACTCGGCGGCGTGGATCAGGTAGACCTCGAGGTCGCGGTCGCCGAACTTGTTCATGAGGTACTCGAGCTGCATGAACTCGTCCCAGGTGCCGCCAACGCCCATCAGGAAGACGGCGTCGTAGCCCTCCTCGTGCACGCGGTCGGCCAGGGCGGTCATCCGCTTGCCGGCCTCGTAGACGTTCCTGCCGTCCTCGAGGTAGCCCTCCTGGTCGAAGTGCATGATCTCGATCTTCTCGGTCTCCTTCATGTGTGTCCTCCCATCACATATGCGCGATTCTATATATCGCGCTTCTTGCTGATACCAATTATAGCCATACGATTGCTTGTTATTTAATACCAATCCAAACTCACGAGTATTTGCGGCGAACGGTCGGTTTCCTCGCCCGAGTGGTATTACAACGCCGATAGTTGTTTATTTCGAGCTCCGCCGTCAACAGGCGCTCCACAACTCGTCAGCTATAAAGGCGTTGCGCCAGACCCGCCCAAGCGTTTCCGGCGCAACCGCGCAATTTAGTTATTCGGCTTCCATCTCCGCCGTCACACGGCGATACATCTCGATAACCTGAGTCGTCGCCTTGGACGGATCCTGATAGTAGCGGCCATCGCACGTCTCGGCCGAGACATACCCCGTATAGCCGTGGCGCATGAGTGCCTCGAGGTCGGCACGCATATCACGCTCGCCGTCACCCCAGGCAAGATGCGTCGTGCCGCCGCCCACATCTACAAAGTGGGTGTGAACTATCTTGTCGCCCAAAACCTCAAAGTATCCGTCGATCGTGTCGCCGGCAACTTCCATGGCGCCAAAGTCGATACAAGCCTTACAATTGGGGCGATCGACCGCCTCGAGGATGCGTGCCACATCCTGTGCGGTGTTGACCAGCACGGACTCCGACGGCTGCAGGGCCTCGAGCGCGACGCGAATACCGCGCGTATCGGCGTAGTCGCACACCGAGCGCAGCATGGCAACGCTGCGGGCCCAGGCGTCCTCAGCCGGCTCGTCCAGATAGGCCCAACCACTCGTCACCAGAATCTGCGGCACGCCCAACTCAACGGCAACGTCGATTACATTCTTAAAGTACGAGAGGATGCGTTTTTGGCCCGCCTCACCGCGCACCGCGACGTTCCACGGCTTGGGGTTGTTCTGCTCGGGGCACACGCACACGATCTTGATACCGTATTGGGCGGCAAGATCGCGAATCTTATCCACCGAATCGTGCTCATGGCAATCCACATACAGGTGCATCGAGCCGGTCCACAGCTCGATATTGCGATAGCCGGCCTCACCTGCAGCCTTAAAAAACGTCTCGATGCTGTAGTAACGATGGTTGATGTTCATGAGCGAAAGCTCGGGTACGACCATAGCCCTCCCCTTTCGTACGGAGTTTTAAAAAACAGGGGGCCGCCGCAGATGCGACAAGCCCCCCAAAGATCGACGCAACCGTTAGACGCAATGGAAGCGCGATTCGAACATATTAGGCAAGCACGCCAAAGTAAGCGCCGATGATGCCCACGACCATGGTGCAGAGGATCAGGACCATCGGGTTGATCTTCTTGGAGAGCAGCCAGTAGTAGAGCCAGAAGGCGGCCATACCGAGCATACCGGGCATGATGCCGTCCAGGATGTCCTGGAGAGTTTGGGCGGAGTCGCCCTGACCAATGGCGATGGGCAACGAAGCCCAGAACATGTCCTTGCTCATGGCGCCGACGACCATAACGCCGACAATGCCGACGCAGGCCATGATCTTTTGCATCAGGCCGGTCTTCTGAGCCTCGTCGAGGAAGCCAATGCCTAGCTCATAGCCCTTGATAGCGCCAAAGATACGAATCAGGAACGCCGGGATGTTGTAGACGAGCAGGAAGGCGATGGGGCCAAAGACGTTGCCGGCCTGGCACAGGCTGATGCCCACGGCAGCGGCGACGACGCGCAGGGTGGACAGGAAGAAGGAGTCACCCAGGCCGGAAAGCGGACCCATGAGGGCGGCCTTGATGTCGTTGACGCTCTCGGGCTCAACCTCGCCACGAGCGACCTTTTCTTCCATGGCCATCGCGATGCCGCCCACGAAGGGAGCGAGCTGCGGGGTGATGTTGAAGAATGCGCTGTGACGGTGCAAGGCCTCGGCGTAATCATCGGGACGGCCGGCATAGATCTTCTTGAGCATGTTGGCGACCATCAGGCAGAAGGCAATGTTCATCTGCTTGTAGTAGGTCCAGGAGAATTCCATGCCCAGGGCGCCGGTGTTCACGGCGCTCTTAATGAGGTCGGAGCGAGTAATCTGGTTCTCGGAATTAGAAGTCATCGTCCTCATCCCCTTCCACAGAAAGCTGGGACTGGGCGCCACCAAGGCCCAGCAGGTCGTACTTGTCGATGCCGATGATGATTGCGATCAGGGCGACGCCGAGGACGGGCACGTTGGCATAGGAGCACAGCAGGAAGCCCAGGAAGTAGAACGGCACGAGCTGCTTGGTAAGCACCAGACGGCCGAGCATGGCGAAGCCCATGGCAGGCAGGATGTTGGCTGCGACGCCAAAGCCATCGAGGACGAACGTCGGGATGAAGTCGAGCAGGCCCTGAACGGCGTCGGCACCCAGATAGAAGGAGACCGAGCACAGGATAAAGGCCAGGACGACAATCACGAGACCGATAATCCAGTGCATAGCGTAGATACCCTTGAGGTTACCCTTGCTGGCAAAGACGTCGGCACGGTCGACCAGAAGGGGCATACCGGCGTTGACGACGTTCTTAATGGCCAGGCACAGAGTGGCGATGGGCATCGCGAGCGCGATAGCGGCCTCGGTGCTCTGACCCAGCTGAATAGCGAAGGCGCAGGCGAGCACACCGCCAATACACTCATCGGGCGGCACGTAAGCGCCGATGGAGATTGAACCCATGAAGAGCAGCTCGAGGCTCGCACCGATGGCGAGGCCGGACTGCAGGTCCCCGAGGACTATGCCGACGAGCGGGCACAGAACGATCGGGCGGAACGCATAGAGCGTACCGAGCTGATAATCGAGCTTACCGAAGGCAGCGATAAGTCCGATGAGGATCGCTTGAACAAGCATTGTTCCTCCCTTTGATCCCTCTTGGATCCGCGCGGCGATTCCCGACTTGTCAGCGCGCCCTTTTCCATGCCGACAATCGCCTAGACAGATCCAGCTTGTACCGGTGTGCTGTTAACACCTAAACCGGTGCAAATGATTTGATACCAATTATATAGTCATGAGAAAACTATTTAATACCAATCGCTCAACGGGCGTGTACTCCCGGTGAACGGTAGATGGGGGTAACGGGTAAAGCGTTTATCCGGTACGCCCACGGATAGGGGCGGCGCCGTGCGCGCCGCCCGTGGTTCTCAATTAGAGGGCGCTTAGGGCATCGACCTTGGGGTCGTCGGCCAGAGCGCGAATCTCGACCTCGACACCGCGGCCGACGAGCTCACGAATGTCCTCTTCCTCGGCAGCAGTCACAAAGATCTGGCGGGAGATCTTACGGGCATCGGGACGCTGCTCGTCCTTGGACTTGGTGTTGCCCAGGTTGATGGAGGTGATCTGCGGGCAGCCGTCGACAAGCTGCTTGGCCTCGGCGATGCTGGCGACGCAGATGATCATCTTGTACTTATCGGTAACACCGGAGTTGATGGCCTCGATGGCGTGCTCCATGTCCTTGATGACGAGCTTGACATTGGCCGGCTTTCCCATCTTGAGCGTGGTCTTCCAGACGGGATCGTTGGCAACCTTGTCGCCAACGCAGAAGATGCAGTCGGAGCCCAAGCCCTGGACCCAAGAGACGGCCACCTGGCCATGAAGCAGACGATGGTCGACGCGAAGCAGTTGAATCATGATTGACCCCCAAAGGTCTCATGCCGGAAACCCGGCCCCATTAATAGCAGGCGGTGACTAGAACTCTTCCTCGTCATCCGCATCGGTCAGCAGATCGTTGACAAACTTGACGCGCGTGTCGTCAGCCGCGAGGATCTCGCGGATAACCTGGTCGGCGGGAGCCTCCTGGTCCGAGAAGAGCAACTGGATCAGCAGCGGCAGATTCATGTTGGCAACCAGGTAGGTGTTGGGGCGCGTCTGGACGATCTTGGTGAACTCGTTGTTGACGCTGCCGCCAAACAGGTCGGTGCACACGATTACGTCGTCGGCGGGGTCGATGGTCGCCAGGAGCTTGGCGGCCTCCTCGGCGACGTCGTTGCGCCCGTCGACGAACATCGACAGATCGTGGACGTTATCGCGCGCGCCCGAGAGCAGCTCGGTGCTCTCCTTGATGCCTGTCGCAAAATGCGCGTGGCTGGCAAAGATGTATTGCCTCATTGCGGTTTCCCCCAAATGAAATTAGTAGTCGAACTGGTGGTAGTAGCGGCGGTACTTGAGGTTGTGCTTGGTGACC
>USBK01000019.1:0-40459 GCA_900552895.1 uncultured Collinsella sp. | reverse complement strand
ATCCCCGTCCCAGAATAATCATCCTTCGGCTTCGTTTGGGATAGCTAAAAAAGCCCAGTCCCAAATTAACTGCCGTGCCGCTATACTGGTGCGCGGTCGTTTGCGAGCTCACGCGGCGGCCCTTGGTAACCCGACTTCCCGCGCCGTATCCGTAACGGCGCTCCCGGGGGAAGCGGATATACGCAAAGGAGTTTTATATGAGCAATCCCTCGAACCGCGCTTCGATGCGCGGGCAACTCACGCTGCGCGGCGTCGTCATCGGCGTCCTTGGCTGCGTGATCATCACGGCAAGCTCGGCCTACACGGCCCTCAAGATGGGTGCACTCCCCTGGCCGATTATTTTCGCTGCCGTCATCTCGCTGTTCTTCCTGAAGCTCATGGGTGACGCCAGCCTCAACGAGGCCAACGTCACCCACACCATCATGTCCGCGGGCGCCATGGTCGCCGGCGGCCTGGCGTTTACCATCCCGGGCGCCTGGATGCTGGGCTATGCCGACCAGATCAGCTGGCTCGACATGTTTATCGTGGCACTCGCCGGCACTATCCTGGGTCTGCTGGCCACGGCGCTCATCCACCGTCACTTTATCGTGGACGCCGCGCTGGAGTTCCCCACCGGCAACGCCGCAGCTCAGACCCTGCGCGCCACCGAGGCAGGCGGCAAGACCGGCAAGCAGCTCTTTGGCTCCATGGCCATCGCCGGCATCTACAGCGTGCTGCGCGACGCTCTGGGCATTGTGCCCAGCATGTTGTGCACGCTCAACATCCCCGGCGTGACCTTTGCCATCTACAACTCGCCCATGTTGCTCTCCGTCGGCTTCCTCGTGGGCTTCGCCCCGGTCGCATTCTGGTTTGCCGGCGCGCTACTGGGCAATTTTGGCATCATTGTCGGCGGCACCGCTACCGGTCTGTTTGACGTTATGACCGCACAAGGCATTGTTAAGTCCCTGGGTATGGGCCTTATGATGGGCTTTGGCGTCGCCGTCGTCCTCAAGGACATCCTGCCGCAGGTCGCCGGTATCGTCCGCGGCCTTGCCGCCGACAGCTCCACCGACACCGACGAGCAGTCGCTCATCTCGGGCTCCCTTAAGCTCGACGCCGGTATCATCGGCCTGGGCGCTGCCGCCATCGCCGTGATCATCGCCATCGTGCTCGACCTTGGCCCCGTTCCGGCCGTCATCGTCACGCTGTTCACCTTTGTCACCACCATCATGAGCGCGCAGAGCTGCGGCCAGACGGGCATCGACCCCATGGAGATCTTCGGCCTCATCGTCATGCTCATCGTTGCCGCCTTCGCGCAGCTCGCTCAGGTCAAGCTGTTCTTTATCGCCGGCATCGTGGCCGTAGCGTGCGGCCTTGCGGGCGACGTCATGAACGACTTTAAGGCCGGCGCCGTGCTGGGCACCAACCCGCGCGCTCAGTGGATCGGCCAGGCCATTGGCGGCATCGTGGGTGCCCTGGTCGCTGCCGCCGTCATGGTCGCGCTCGTCACCGCCTATGGTCCGGACGCCTTTGGTCCCGACAAGAGTTTCGTTGCCGCACAGGCAAGCGTCGTCGCCACCATGGTCTCGGGCATCCCGAGTGTGCCGTGGTTCGCAGGCGGCTTTATCGCCGGTATCGTCATGTACTGGCTCGGCATTCCAGCCATGATGATCGGCCTGGGCGTGTACCTGCCGTTCTATATGTCGCTCACGGCCTTCTTGGGCTCCTGTGTCAAGCTCGCTTACGACAAGTGGTCCGCCCACCGCGACGCCACCGCTGGTCTTTCGGACGAGGGGAAGGCTGCCAAGGACGCCGCCTTCCAGGAACAGGGCCTGGTCGTCGCCAGCGGCCTGCTCGGCGGCGAGTCCATCGTCGGCGTTATTCTGGCGTTTGTCTCCGTGGGCTTAAGCCTGCTGGGCTAAGCTGAGCAGTTGCTCGACAGCAACCATATTGCCTACGATTTGCCCGGTCGGTAGCTTTCGCGGCTACCGACCGGGCTTTTTGATACCAACGCAAAGAAAGACCGGCGCGCTGCGTTTAACAGCGCGCCGGCCTTATCGGTTTAGCTATCGAAGCGTTCCTGCTATGAACCGAAGTTCGTTGCAGAATCTACGCTCGAAACGCTACATCTGCTTGCGACGACGATCGCCCAGCGTCACGCCCGCAGCCACGAGCGTAATACCGCCGATAACGAAGACCTCGCCCGCAAGCGCGGAGTCATCACCGGTCTGGGCGAGCGCGGCCGACGTTGCCTTCTTCTTGGCGACAGGAGCCTTTGCAGCAGTCTGCGCAACCTGAGGCTTGGCCTGCGGCTCAGCCTTGGGATGATACTTGTCGTACTCGGCCTGCGCGGCAGCCAGGGCATCCTTGGCATCGCCAAGCTCGGCAAGCGCGGCGGCATAGGCGTCGTTGGCATCGGACAGCTTGGCATCGGCATCGCTCAGAGCAGCCTTGAGACCAGCGGCGGCATCGACGGCAGCCTTATAGCGAGCGTAGGCAGCGTTCAGCTTGACCAGTTTCTCGTTGCCCGTCGTGCCCACGGCAAGGGATGCCTTGTGGTCGACAGCCTCAAGATCGGCCTTGAGTGCCTCGTCGTTGGCAAGCTCGGCCTTGGCCTTGACGATCTCGAGGTTCGCATCGACGACGGCTTCGTTGGCGGCCTCGAGCTGCTTCTGGGCATCGGCGACACCGGCGATGGCAGCGTCATAGGCGGCCTTGGCGTCGTCGACCGCCTTCTGAGCGCCGGCGAAGCGCTCGAAGGCCTTGTTTGCGGTGGCCAGATCGCCCTCGGCGGCCTTGACCTTCTCCTGTGCGTCGGACAGGGCCTGCTTCTTGGCGGCAACTGCCTGCTTGGCGTCCGAAAGAGCGGTCGCGGCGTGCACATCTGCGGCCTGGGCCTTGTCAACGCCAGCCTGGGCAGTGTCGTCGGCCTTCTTGGCCTCGCCTAGCGTGACCTGCTTGTTCGCAAGGTCCGTCTTGGCGGCATCGCGCTTGGCGGTAAGGTCCTTGACCGAAGCCGTGGCGTTGTCATACGCCTCGTTGGCTTGATCGGACTTTACCTTGGCGGCGTCGCGGGCGCTGCGAGCCTTCGCCTTGTGAGCAGCGGCCTCGGCTGCCTTCGTCTTGCTGTCAGCAAGCGCGGCGTTTGCCTTATCGAGAGCTGCCTGGGCAGTAGCGGCCTTGCTCTTGGCGGCATCGAGCTTGGTCTGGGACGTTTTGACGTCGATACCCTTGAGTTTGGCTTCGGCAGCGGTGTAGGCGGACTTGGCGGCAGCAGTAGCGGACTGAGCCTTCTCGTACTCGCCCTTGGCGGTGTTCATGTTCGTGTCGGCCGCGGTATAGGCGTCTTGTACGTCCTTCTGGTTATTGAGAGCGGCGAGATATGCCGTATCGGCCGCGCCCATCGCCTTCTGCGCATCTGCCAGCTTGCTCTGAAGCTGCTTCAGCTGCTCCTTCTGCTCCTGCGTGCCGCCTGCGTTGTAGGCTGAATCGATGTAGTCGTTGAGGAGTTTCTTGAACTCGGAGACAGTGAAATCAGCCTCACTGTCAAAAGAGCTGTAATCGAAGATTGTTACCTCGGAATCGGTGTTCTTACCGCTACCGGTCGCGATGCCGATAGCCTTCGTGCCGGCATCGATGATGTTGAGATAGTGCCCGCACTCTTTGTAGATGCTGTAGTAGTGCTGGTAGATATAGTATGAATCATATCGATGGCTTCCAAGTGCGTCGCCATACTGTGCGACGTACTTATCGAATGCCTCCTTCTCCTGTGTGTAGAGGCCGGTGTAGGGCCAACCGAGTGTATCCTCGGTCTCGCCGCCGGTATATGCGCCGCCTCCGCCGGCAAGATTTTCACCGTTATCCCAGTAGCAGCCTGAGTGTCCCCAGATGTTCGATGAATATGATGCATTAAGGGCGGCTGCCACAGTCATGCGGAGGCTGACGCTGAGCGCCGACTGACCGTTCGCCTTGCGGAGGTTGTTCTGGGTGTCGAGGTAAGTCAGGGCGTTGCGCATCTGCTCCAAGGAAAGCGGATTGGTGTCGCGAGACATGTCATGATCGACGTACTGGTCATACCATTCGGCCTTGTCCTCGGCACCGGTCAGCATCGATACGGCGTCCTGGGCGTTCTTTTTCTGCGTGGCTGTGAACTGGCTGCCGCCGATGATGTAGTTCATGAAGCCGAACATGCCCTGGCTGATAACATTCTGGTCTACGGTCATATTCGACTTGAGGTCGGCAATCTGCTGGTTAAGCTTCTCGACCTCGGCATTTGCGGCATCGTAAGCGTTCTCGGCGGTAGTGGATTCAGCGCATGCCGTCTCCCACTCGCTGTGCTTCTGGTTGCGGACCTCGACGAGTCGGTCGTACTCCGCCTTCTTGTCGGCCTCGGTCTGCTGGGCCTGCTCGTATGCCGTCTTCGCGGCGTCGCGCTCGCTGGCGGCGGCGTTGTACTCCTTGTTTGCCGCATCGTATGCAGACTGGGCAGATGCCACAGCAGCGTTGGCGGCGTTGGCCTTCTCCTGCGCGGCAGCGACGGCAGCCTGGGCGGCCTGCAGATTTGTCTGTGCGGTGGCGTCGGCATCCGTCGCGGCATTGAGCTCCGCCTGCGCGGTCTTGAGCTCACCAGCAGCAGCTTTCTTGGCGGCCTCAAGCGCACTCAGGTCAACACCCGTACCCGAGACGGCAGCATCGAGCGCGGCCTGCGCCTGGTTGAACTTCTGCTGGGCGTTATCGCGCGCGGTGGTTGCGGCTGCGAGAGCAGCGGCAGTCTCCTGCTTCTTGGCCTGGGCGGAAGTCAGAGCGGCCTCGGTATTCTGCTTTTCCTGCTGGGCGCTGGCCTCGGCAGCCTTGGCCTGGTCCAGATTGTCCTGTGCAGTAGTAACGGCCTTATTGGCGTCATCGAGCTTTGCCTGCGCGTCCTCGACGGCCTTCTTGGCGGCCTCGTACTCGTCCATACCCATGGCCTCGAGCTTGGCCTGGGCATCATCGAGGGCCTTCTTGGCCTCATCCTGCTTTGCCTTGGCGTCCTTGAGCGCTTGGGTCTTATCCTCGACACTCTTGTTGGCCTGTTCGAGCTGATCGTTCAGGTCGCCCAGCTTCTTCTGCTGCTGCTCGGTCTTTTCGACGGCTGCCTTAAGCTCGTCGATCTTCTCCTGAAGCGCGGCTACCTCGGCCTCGTTCTGCTCGGCGGCGTTATCGGTCACGGCCTGCGAGGCCTGATTCTTTTGCTGCTGCGCCTGCTTTTGAGACTGGCCCGCCGCGTCGGCCTTCTTCTGGGCGGCATCGTAGGCGGCCTGAGCGTCCTTGAGCTGCTTTGCCGACTCCTCGGCCAGCTGGGCAGCCGTCTTTACGACCGCTTGGTTACCGGCGGCAACGGTGTTCTCTACAGAACTACCCCCCCCCGAACAGAATCGCCGTTATCGGTTGACGGTGCGGCGATTGCCGCCAGCGGCGACATGAGCGGCTGAGCGATGAGGCCCGCCGTCAAAACGGTTGCGACGGCGCGGTTAGCAACGCCCTTGACGTTGACAGTCTTGGCCCGAGGCCCAAAGTGTTGTGGACTGTAGTTTGCCATGGCTTTCTCCCTTTGACACGGATGTATCCATACGTATCAAACGGTAGCTGTCGATTTTTGAATTCTGTTGCGCAACATTGGCGACCAGCGTATTTTTTGAAATTCACGCTCTCGTGCTTCACAGTTTCGTCACATTTGAAGGAGCTGGTGCATCATATTCTCGCGGGATGGAATTGAGCCTGTGATTTGCATTTGCTCCCGCGTCATCCGCCCTATCGGATTCCGCATCCAACAGACACCCCGCCCGCCACGGTGTAGAGTTAGGACAACGGGCGCGTTGCGCGGACCGCGCTGGAACGAGGTGGACATGGAACTCGACAAACAACAGATCAAGCGACTGCGTGAACGCCATCACCGGCGTCACGGCATCCGCCCTGCTCATAGCGAAGCCATGGAAAACGTCACCCGCTTCCTCAAGCGCGCGTTCAACATTCGCGAGGGACGCGCACCCTATCACGTGATCCGCAAGCGTTTTGTAAACGGGGCGCGTCTGACTGGCACTCACCTGTGCATCCTCATCATCGCGATGTTAATCGCAAGTATTGGCCTCGATATCGATTCGGACATCGCCATCGTGGGCGCCATGCTCATCTGCCCGCTTATGGGATCGGTCCTTGCCATGGCATATGGCATCGCCACGCTCGACCGCGAGATTACCGTCGAAGCCGTCGCCGGCCTTGCGCTGCAAATGGCCTTTTGCCTGGTCACATCCACGTTGTACTTTAAGCTCTCGCCCCTTGGCGCCACCACAGCCGCCATTATCGACAACTCGACGCCCACCGTGTGGGACCTCGCTGTCGCGCTCGCCGGCGGCTTTGCGGGCGGCCTAGGCAACTCACGCGACCAGGAGCCCGCAACGCTCATCGCCGGCGTGGCCGTGGCGACCGCGCTCATGCCGCCCCTGTGCGCGGCGGGCTATGGCATCGCCATCGCAAGCGGGTCGCTGTTTCTCTCGGCGCTTTACGAGTTTGGCATCAACGTCGTCTTTATCGCGCTGGCGGCCGAAGCCGTACTACTTCTTTTGCGCGTGCCGCTCAAGCGCGACCTCAACGGCGACGGCATTGTGACCGCCGAGGAAAACGCCGAGGTCAACGAGCTATCGCGCAAGGTGCGCCGCCACATCATCGTGGGCACGGTGATCTTTGCCATCCCCTGCATCGTCATGACCGCGGGGTCCATTGGCTCGGCACAGGCCGGCGTGCAGGACGGCTACGGCGTCACCGAGACCACACGCGAGCTTGCCGCGGTGCTGCCGGGCTTTAGGGATTACACCGTCGCCGTCGAGACCTCGGCCACCGAAGGCGACGAGGAGGGCATCGTCGAGCGCGAGATTGTCGCCCACGTGACGACAAGCGAGACGCTTGGGGCACACGACCGCCGTGTAGCCCGCAAGCTCATCGACCTCAATGTGCCCGAGCTCGATCGCGTGGAGTTTGATGTGCAGTAATACGCGACGTGGGATGGATGCGCGCAGCCGCGAGTCACGACATGGCGCAGACGTGACGCGGGCCACGAGCAAATAGCGGGGCGCGGTCCATGGCCGCGCTCCGCTCGCTGATTTATTGCCGTGAATCATCTGTCCGCATCGACATCGCCAGACTCCACTGTAAACGCCGGACCGGTACTCACCAGATAAAAACGGGTCACCCTGGTATCTCTAAATAGGTAGAGCAAGCCCTGATCGCGTCGGCGCGAAATATACGCCACGTGGACCGCACCGAATTCTTCGCCGTTTTCCTTCTTTAATATCAGGATGTTGGGGTCATCCGTACGCTTAAACTGCCCGTCTGTGCAGATTCCGTCTTGGTCGACCAGCTGCCATCGACAGTTGTCCTCCTCAAGAAAAGCCAGGGTTTCCCGACTTGTTTCGTCATCCCGATAGTAACCATCAATGGCAAAGCCTTCGGAAACGCATTCCTGCATATAGGATGTTTCTCGATTTATAGCAAACTGCCCTGCAGCGCCCAGGAGCACAGCCAGGCAGACCACTGCGAGGGCTATCGAGATAGTACAGCGGTTCATGTCAACCAGCCCGATACTTGTTTAACGGAGTGCAAAACATACTTGGTACCTCCGGTATCATGACGAACGTCACCTACGGCCTGCCGGCAATCATATGTTTACAACATCAAACCATATGGCAACCACTCGCGAGAGGAGTATCGGCGAACGGTGCATTTTTGCGTTCTATTGGCCAAACGTCAACGCGCGCTACGGCTCTTGCTCGACCTATTCAGATCTTGTCGCATACTACCGTAGATCCCCAACGCTTCCGCCCCCAAGAGATCATTTTTAGTACGTAAAGAAGCCCTCGCCCGAGCTTTCGCCCAGCTTACCTTCGTCGAGCATCTTCTTGAGGGCGGACGCCATAGCCTTAAAGTTGTAGGGCATCATCATCTTCTTGAGCAGCGGGCTCACCAAGCCCGGCACCTTCTGATACTGCATGACGATGTTGTAGGCCGTCTGGATACCCACCGTGTCGAATACGCGGAACGGGCCCTTGGGAGCGCCGGTGCCACGCGTCCATGCGAGGTCAATGCTCTTGGGGTCGCTCACGCCCGAGACGTACAGGTCAAGACCCGAAAGCAACCACGGTACCAGCATGGAGTTGAGCAGGTAGCCGTTCTTTTCCTTGTTGACGGGCAGGGCAAGCATGCGGATGTCGTTGGCGAAGTCGACGAGCTCGTCGAAGTAGCGCTTGTCGGTTTGGTCCTGTGCCATGACCTCGGTCATGTTGTTCTTCCAGATAGAGTTGGCAAAGTGCAGCGACAGGTACTTCTCGGGACGGCCGGTGTACTTGGCAAAGGTGCTCGGCAGCAGCGTGGATGAGTTGGTCACGATGACGGTCTTTTGCGGCAGAACCGGGGCGAGCTTCTTGTAGAAGTCGATCTTTGCCTGGGTGTCCTCGGCCATAGACTCGATGACCAGGTCGGCGTCGGCCACGGCCTTGGCAAGATCGAGCTCCAGCTTGAGTGTGGAGTAGGCACGCTCGACGGCGGCGAGCGCCGCTTCCTTGTCGAAGGGCTGGGTGCCATCGGCGATACCGGCGCACCACTCGCCCGTACCGTCCGCCATGCCCTCGATTGCCGCAATGTACTCCTTGCGCACGCGATCGATCTTGGGCTGGGTGCGGCCGATGCTGCCCTCGCTGCGCAGCCAAATCGTTACATCAAAGCCGCAGTAGGCAGCCTGAAAGGCAATCTGGCTTCCCAACACGCCGCCGCCGGCAACACAAACGGTCTTGTAGCTCATGGAACGGTCCTCTCTTACGTAATTCCATAGATGTGTATTTATTCAACCGTAAGGATGACGCGCGCTGGGGGTGGGTTCTATAAACGGGCGGTATTTCGCGGCAAACGGCTACATATGTTCATTATCTCAGGGTTCCGAGGACAGTTTTTGGTGCCACCGAGACGTCGTTTTTGGAAGTATGCGGCAAATTCCGGAACTCTTGAGCACATCTTGGTTTTTCGCCAATAAAACCGCAGGTACAGAGCTTGGACATATCAGGTGTGCTCGGCCTATTCAGATTTTGCCGCATACTTCCGAAATCTAAGTTCGCAAAGGGTGATAGTTGGGGCGTTTACGCAACATATGTCCAGCAAAAACGGGTGGTAGCCGGCACGGCTGCCACCCGTTTGTCTCATATCTAGCCCATAGCGGGCAAGCTACTTCTTAATGCCGCGTCCCAGACGCTTGGCGACCGACGCCACGGCCTCCTCGCTGGCCGGCCCGCAGCTCACGCAGCCGTCATGGGCACGCATCTGACCGGTGACCTCGTCCATCGCGAGCGGCGCCACCTTCTCGAGCTTAAAGCCCTTGCCGGCGCGCATGTTCTCCTTGGCCACACTGATCATGAGCTTAATACGGTTGAGCTGGTTGACCTCGGACGCACCGGGGTCGTAGTCCACCGCGACAATGTTGCTCTCGGGATGCTGGCGGCGCAGCTCCTTGATCACGGCCTTGCCCACCACGTGGTTGGGCAGGCACGCGAAGGGCTGCGTGCAGATGATGTTGGGCGCACCATGGTCGATCAGGTCGAGCATCTCGGCCGTGAGCAACCAGCCCTCGCCCATGTTGTTGCACACCGAAAGTACCGTACGGGCCTTGTCGGCCATGGTGCCGATGCGCTCGGGCGCCTCAAAGCGGCGGGACTTCTCGAGCATCTCCTCCACCGGCGTGCGCATCCAGTCCACAAGCTTGATGAGCGCTTGCATGCCCGCGCGCGTAGTGGCAGAGCTACCCAGCTCGTCCTTCTGCAGCTCCGCGTTGCTCATGGAGTAGAGGAAGAAGTCGAGCAGGCCCGGCACCACGGCCTCGCAGCCCTCGCGCTCAATGACATCGACCACGTGGTTGTTAGCCGTGGGATGGAACTTGACCAAGATCTCACCGACCACGCCCACGCGCGGCTTGGTGCCCTCGCCCACGAGCGGCATGGTGTCGAACGCGCGGATGGCCTCGCGGCACAGCTTGGTGTAGTTGTGGCGGTTAAACTTGGGCGCCAGCTTGCGGGCACGCGCCATGTACTCCTCGTAGAGCGCGTTGGCGGCACCGGGCGTGGCCTCGTACGGGCGGCAGCGGTAGAGCATCTGCATCATCACGTCACCAAAGAGCACCGCGTACACGGCCTGCTTAAGCAGCGCCGGCGTAATCTTAAAGCCGGGGTTGTCCTCGCCGAGCGCCACAGCCGAAAGCGAGATCACCGGAATCTCGGGGTGGCCGCTCTCGCGCAGGGCCTTGCGAATGAGCGCGATGTAGTTGGTAGCACGGCAGCCGCCGCCGGTCTGACTGATGACCACGGCCGTCTTGGACAGGTCGTACCGACCGCTCTCGATGGCCTCCATAATCTGACCCGTTACCAGAATCGACGGGTAGCAAATGTCATTGTTCACATAGCGCAGACCGGCCTCGACGGCATCGTGATCGGTCGAGGGCAGCAGCTCCAAGTTGTAGCCGGCACCGCGGAACACCTCTTTGACCAGGTCAAAGTGGATCGGCGCCATCTGCGGGCACAGGATGGTGTAGCCCTCGTCGCGCATCTGCTCGGTAAAGGGCACCTTGGGCCACGCGGTCGAAGCACTCTCGCGCTGAGCCTCAAACGTGTACTTGCGGCTCGCGAACGCGGGAGCATCCGTGGAGGGCGCCACCGGCGCGGCATCGCCCTGCTCGTAGGCCTCGCCCGCGGCCGTGGCCTCGGCCAAGCGCTCGGCCTCCTGGTCCTTGAGCGCGGCCATGAGCGAGCGGATGCGGATGCGCGCGGCGCCCAGGTTGGACACCTCGTCAATCTTGAGCACGGTGTAGATCTTGCCGCTGGCTTCCAGAATCTCCTGCACCTGGTCGGTGGTCAGGGCGTCCAGACCGCAGCCGAAAGAGTTGAGCTGGATCAGGTCCAAATCGTTGCGCATCGTCACAAAACGGGCGACGGCGTACAGGCGGCTGTGGTACATCCACTGGTCGACGACGCGAATCGGACGCTCGGGCTTTACAAGATGCGCGAGCGAATCCTCGGTAAAGACCGCAAAGCCAAAGCTCGAGATAAGCTCGGGCAGGGCATGGTTGATCTCGGGGTCGTTATGGTAGGGGCGGCCGGCGAGCACGATGCCGTGACCACCGTGGTCCTCGACCCACTTAAGAGCCTCCTCGCCCATGGTCTGGATGTCCTCGTGGAAACGCGCATCGGCCTCAAAGGCGGCGTTGACGGCGGCATCGACCTCGGAGCGCGTGATCTTGGGCCCACGCACGCGACCGCGACCGGCTTGCGCATCGGCCACACGGTCGACGGCGAGCACCTGGTACAGACGGCGCTTGAGCTCGGTCTTGTCATGATAGGGCACAAACGGGTACAGGAACTCGATGTTCTGCTCGCGGATCTCGTCGATGTTGAGTGCCAACGCCGTGGGGTAGCTCATGACGATGGGGCAGTTGTAACAGTTGCCGGCGGTCGGATCCTCCTTGCGCTCCCAGCGCACGCACGGCATCCAGATAAAGTCGACATCGCGGTCGATAAGGTTCATCACATGGCCGTGGCTCATCTTGGCCGGATAGCACACGCTCTCGGACGGCATGGACTCGATGCCCGCCTGGTAGGTCTTCTTGCTCGACTGGTCGGACAGCTGCACGCTAAAGCCCAGACGCGTAAAGAACGCGTGCCAGAAGGGGTAGTTCTCGTACATGTTGAGCGCGCGCGGAATGCCCACGGTGCCGCGCGGGGCCTCGTCGGGGCTCAGCACCTCGCGGTTAAACAGCAACTCGTTTTTCTTTTTGAAGAGGTTGGGGGCCTCGGTCTTCTGCTTTTTGTGGCCGGCGCCCTTCTCGCAGCGGTTGCCGGTGATAAAGCGCCTGCCGCCGCCAAAGTCGTTGACGGTGAGCTGGCAGTTGTTGGAACAGCGACCGCAGCGGACATGCTTTTGCGTCACGGTGAGGTGCGCGATATCCTCAGCCGAAAGGATGGTCGAGGTGCCGTCGGCGCCGGCGCGATCGCGGGCGAGCAGGGCCGCACCGTAGGCGCCCATGCAGCCGGCGATGTCGGGGCGCACGGCATGCACGCCGGTGAGCTGCTCAAACGCGCGCAGCGTGGCATCGGACATAAAGGTGCCACCCTGGACGATCACCTGACTGCCGATCTCCTTGGGGTCGCGCAGCTTAATGACCTTGAACAGGGCATTCTTGATGACAGAATAGGACAGGCCGGCAGCGATGTCGCCCACCGTGGCGCCTTCCTTTTGCGCCTGCTTAACGCGCGAGTTCATAAAGACCGTGCAGCGGCTGCCCAGGTCGACGGGGGCCTTGGCATGGATGGCGGCGTCGGCGAACGCGCGCACGTCCATGTTCATAGAGACGGCGAAGCTCTCGATAAAGCTGCCGCAGCCCGACGAGCAGGCCTCATTGAGCATGATGTGCTCGATGACGCCGTCCTTGACGCGCAGGCACTTCATGTCCTGGCCGCCAATGTCCAGAATGAACTCGACGCCGGGCAGGAATGCCTTGGCGCCGCGCAGGTGCGCGACGGTCTCGATCTCGCCGGAGTCGGCCTTGAGGGCCTCGATGAGCAGCGCCTCGCCGTAGCCCGTGGTGGTCACGTGGCCGATGGTGCAGCCGGCGGGGATGTGGTTGTAGAAATCGGCCATGATGACCTTGGCCGTGCCCAGGATATCGCCGTTGTTGTTGCCGTACCAGGTGTGCAGCAGCTGACCGTCCTCGCCCACGAGCGCGGCTTTCATGGTGGTGGAGCCGGCGTCGATGCCAATGAACACGCGGCCGGTGTAGCCGTCGAGCTTGCCCTTGGGGACGACCTCGGTGTCGTGGCGACCCTTGAACTCGGCAAAGTCCTCGTCGGTGGCAAAGAGCGGATCCAGGCGCTCGACCTCGGCACCCTGCGTGTCGCCCAAGCTGTCGATGGCCTCGATGAGCTGTGGGAACGTGCTGAGCTTGTTGGACTCGTGCGCCATGGCGGCGCCGCTCGCTACAAACAGGTGGGCGTTTTGGGGCACGATACGGTGCTCCTCGTCCAGGTTGAGCGTGAGGTAGAAGCGGTGGCGCAGCTCGGAGAGATACTGCAGCGGGCCGCCCAGGAAGGCGACGTTGCCGCGGATGGGGCGGCCGCACGCCAGGCCCGAGATGGTCTGGGTCACGACGGCCTGGAAGATGGAGGCGGCCACGTCTTCGGGACGGGCACCCTCGTTGAGCAGCGGCTGGACGTCGGTCTTGGCAAAGACGCCGCAGCGGCTGGCGATGGGATAGATGGTGGTGGCGTTGGCCGCGAGCTCGTTGAGGCCGCTCGCGTCGGTGTGCAGCAGGGTTGCCATCTGGTCGATGAAGGCGCCCGTACCGCCGGCGCAGGTGCCGTTCATGCGCTGCTCGATGCCGTTGTCGAAGTAGATGATCTTGGCGTCCTCGCCGCCCAGCTCGATGGCGACGTCGGTGGCCGGGATGAGGGTCTCGACGGCACGTTTGCTGGCGATGACTTCCTGGACAAACTCCAGGTCGAGCCATTGGGAGAGCAGCAGACCGCCCGAACCGGTGATGGCGCAGGTCATTTGGGCAGCCGGCAGCACAGTCGCAGCACCCTCGAACAGGTCGCGGGCGCAGGCACGGACGTCGGTGTGGTGGCGCTGGTACTTGGCGTAGACGATCTGGTTGTCATCGTTGAGCACGGCGAGCTTAACGGTGGTGGAGCCCACGTCGATGCCCAGGTGCAGGTTGCCACGAGCGTTCTCGGGGTTGAAGATCGCGCCTTCGGGGGCGTGGGCGGCGGTGGCGGTTACGGACTCGGCAACGTTGGGCGTGGCTGCGTCAGCGGTGAGCGTCTCCCCTGCCGCGTTCTTGGCATCGGCAACTGCCTCGGCAACTTTCTCGGCTGCCGCGGTCGCGGCCTTCTGCGCGGCGTTCACCACGGCGGGCGCGGCCTCGCGTGCGGCAGCAACCATACGATCCTTGATGCCCTCGACGAGTTTGCTCATCTGTCTCTCCTCTTAGTTGTTGGACTCGACGGTTGCGGCGGTGTCGGCCGCGTCCTCGAGCTGCAAGTTCAATAGCTTCATGCCGTATTCCGGCACGTTGATATCAATGGGTTGGCCATACAGGTCGCCGGGACGCACAAAAGCGAGCACCGTCATAATGCGCGCCATGGCCTCGGGCGATTCGGTGAGCCCACGCTCAAACCAGCGCTGAATCATGCCGACCTCGGCACTCACGACGTAGGTGACGTAGTAGTCAAAGAACGTACCCAGCGCCAGGCCCAAAATACCCGTCTGCGCACGCGGCACCACAGCCTCACGCGCGGTGTCGATAATCCTTTTAATGAAGGCCTGGTCGCCGCCCGGACCCAGCAGCGCACCGATTAAGTCGCGGTTGGCCGCAAGATAACGCAGCAGCTCAACCGAACCGGGCGCCGGCTCGAGCTCATCGATGTTGTGATAGAGATCAGGCAGCTGAGCTGCGGTGATGAGCTCAATGCGCTCACGGATCTCGGCCAGCAAGCCATCCTCGATTTGATTGATAAAGTCGGGGATATCGCGGTAGTGTGAATAGAACGTGCGACGCGTAAGGCCGGCGCGCTCGGTGAGCGACGCGACATTAATGCGCGAAAGGTCGCCGCTTTCGGCAAGCTCGCTGGCAAGTGCCTGGCGAAGGGCACGCTGCGAGCGAAGGGACCGGCGATCGCATTTCTCGAGCTGGGACAAGCGTCCTCCTTGTTACTCAGCCTGTGCGCTATTGCACAGTGCGAGTATTATTGCACACCGTGTGCATCAACACGTAAAGGCAATATTTTGGATGTGACGAGGGGGCAGTCCCTTTGTCACATTATTCGATGACGGTGCGGGAGTTTTGCTTGCGCATGGTGGCGAGCATGTGTTTGGGGACGGCATGGACCATGCAGCTGCCGATGGTCACGCTCGCGGCGGCCTTAGCTGCATCGCTAGCGTTTTTGGTCGCGTAGCTGTGGCGGAAGCGTTTGAGCATGGCGATATCGTTGCCGCCGTCGCCGTAGACCGCGACCTCGTCCTCGGCAATACCGTAGTAGCCCGCCAGCCAGGCCACGCTCTCGCCCTTGTTGCATGCCGCGTCCGTGATCTCGAACATCACCGGATCGAACGGCGCGTTGACCACGCGGTCCGAGCGCTCGGCCAGATACGCCTTAAGGTCGCGCTCCAGCTCGGGCGAGGTCACGCGACAGTTGATCTTGCACACATCGTGGCGCAGGATGTCACCGATCGACTGGTCGAAGTACTGTTCCTCGTGGTACCCGCCACGCGCACGCATGCCGCGCATCACGATGCGCTTGATAGGGCTGTCCTTTTTAAAGCCCGCCTGATGCATCTCGAACGATCCGCTCGAGAACATGCCATCGGGCGTGGAACAATCAAAGCAAATGTCCGGGAACGCCTTGAGCAGTTCCTCAGTGACCTGCGGATCGATGGTCCAAGTCTTGAGCACCTCGCCGTGGCTGTCGCGCACGATGGACCCGTTGGAGCAGCAGGCGTCAAGCGCCAGGCCCGTAAAGCCATGCTCGCCGATTGGCAACGTCGAGCGCCCGGTCGCGGGAACCACATGCAGGCCAGCCTCGGTCAGCTCGCGAATGGCACGGCGGATGGTCCCATCCGCCTCATGCAGGGCGTTCAGCAGCGTTCCGTCTAAGTCACTCGCGAACATCTTGATCATGGACATGCCTCTCCTTCGTCTGCCCGATATTGTAGACGAAGGAGAGGCATGTCCAAACAATGCCGTCCCGGCGCGGCGTACCACCGCCTTCACAAATTCACGGTGCCCCAGCGCGTTAAGACAATCGCCGCAATCGATTTTTCAGCCGATAAAACAGAGCCGTCGTCAACGTCAGCACCGCCAACATGGCTGCGAATACAATCGCCGGTGTCCATCGATCATATGCAACCCCGTACGTCAATTGGCCGATAGGTATTGCGCAGGAAAGGACCATGTAAACGACCGAAAGCACTTTTCCGCAGAGCTCAGTCGGCGCTGCCCGCTGAACAAACGCGATAATTTCAACCGACGCAATGCTCGCCCACACCATGACCCATGCCGAACCAACCACAAACACGGTGAGCATGCATGCATCTGCGCCGAACAGTAGCGTGACAATGATCGGTGCGACTCCAAAACAGATCATCGCAACATATCGACATATGCCATTGAAAGAAAAACGATGCGGCCAAATGCCGACCAAGCCACTGCCGGCAAGACCACCCAAGCCCATAGCCACCTCAACTATCCCAACGCAGGACGATTGCATGCCGAGATGCTTTGTAACAATAATGGGAGCGCCAATCATTAGCCCAACCAACGCAAGGTTCAAAACTGCCGCAAGCAAAATCACAGCGACCAATAATGCATTTTGCAACAGATACCGAATCGACTCCCGAAAATCGTTTCGGCATGTCGTACGAGTCGCGCCGTCTCCCATCGTTTCAAATGAGGCATTTTGCTTGAGCGCGCCCCCAAACAAGAGAGCTGAAATCGCAAACGCCACCGACGCGGTTGTGCAAAGAGCATCGATGCCAAAGTACCCATAGACTGCCGTCCCGACCACAGGGCCCAAGATATTGCTCACCATGGTCATCTGCGAAACCAATGCAGTGGCCCGCTCAACCTTCTCTTCACCCGCCATGCGCACCGTCTCAATTTGGAGCATTGGCTTCAGCAGCGATTGAGAACCATATTGAACACAAAGTATCGCTACTACGACGACCGCAAGAGGCAATGAGTGCTTCATGGGGATAGACAGCAGTGATGCAGTCATCAGAGCAATGCCGAGGGACACGAGGACCTCGCGATGTCTTCCCCTATCCGCCAAGATTCCGCCAACCGGAGTTGCAAGTACGCCGGGTATGAACGCTATCGCCGCGACGACGCCATATAACGTTGACGATCCACTGCGATCGAACAAGTAAAGTGGATACGCAAAGCACAGCGCCGACAGCATCGAATACGTGTACAGCTGCGCAACCAGAAGTTCCGCGAGCCTGATTGACCGCACTGTTTTTGATTTCAACGAGACACCGACGTCTCTCAGCCCAGCCATAAGCCCACCCCCTATACATACCACTAGTATGTATTTAATGACTTGAAAAGGGCAGCCGTGGCTACCCTCACAAATCAATTACATACCGTTGGTATCTATATTACCACCCGGCGCGGTCCCATACGCCCCAAATCTGCGCCGTTGTCTGAAGCACTTCATTACCCAAATCGAGCCCCACCGCGGCAGCCATCTGCGCCAAACATTGTGCGCGAGCGAGCATTCGCTCCTTGGGCTCGAGCGGACGGAACAATGGCAGCAGCCAAAGATTCGCCAACAACGATACGGCCTCCGCCGCTTCGCGCGGGCATTCGCACGCAATGGAGCCGTCGGCGATGCCCTCCTCGATCACTGGCAAGAGACAGCCATCGGCCGACTCGTCAAATGAGCCCTGGTACTGCATCGCCAGTAGGCGCGAGCTTTTTACCGGATCTGCTGCAGGACGCATACGTGCCCATAGCTCAATTTGTGGAATAACGGACTCGGGAGCGTACAGTCGCTTGAGCTTTTGGGCTCCGGTCATATTACCGACGCCAAGCATCGAGCGGCGGTGCTCAACAATCGGAGTCATCGCCCGATCAAACGCGGCGTTGAAAATCTCTTCTTTGCTCTTGAAGTGATGATAGACAGCGCCCTTGGTCATGCCGTCGAGACGGTCAACGATATCTTGAATACTCGTCCCCTCATAACCCTGTGCGCAGAATAGCTCCAGTGCCGCGTCGAGAATCTTCGCGACCGTCTCCTCGGGATATTTATTGCGACCCATAATCCGCCCATCCGCAACGCAAGCCTTGTGCCTCATTGCAGCATTTTAACGTTGCGGATGGCAGACGGTCGATTCTACACCGCGGCGGGGCCATGTTCGCCGGTGCGAATGCGGATGACTTCCTCGACCGGCTCGACCCAGATCTTGCCGTCGCCGACGGCGCCGGTGCGGGCGGCATTGCAGATGATGTCGACAATTCCGTCGACATGTTCATCGGCGCAGATGAGGGTGAACTGCACCTTAGGGATCGTGTTGACAAGCAACTCGTTGCCGCGCACGTATTCCTTCCAGCCATGCTGCGCGCCGCAGCCCTGCACCTGGTTGATGGTCATGCCGCGAACATCGGCAGCAAACAGCGCGTCTTTGAGAACCTCAAGTTTTTCCTGACGGACGATCGCCGTGATCTTCTTCATAGTGAATTCCTCTCTTTAGTAAAGAAATGAATTGCCATTCAATAACGCGGGTTTTCCAAGTGCCCGAGATTGCCCCGAAAGAGGAGCGCCGCGTACTTCGGTACGCAAGCGACGGTTTGAGGGGCAAGGTCGGGTGCTTGGGAAAGCCGCGCTGCTAATCGAGTCCGGAGAACGAGGGGTACGCGCTCTCGCCGTGCTGACTCGCATCCAGGCCCAGTGCCTCGTCGGCCTCGTCCACGCGCAGGCTACCGTGGAACAGCGCCTTGACCACCGCGGCGATCACCAAGTCGAGCATCAGCACAATAACGACCGTCACCACAATGCCCAGAACCTGCGAGACAAGCAGCGACACGTCGCCCGTGTAGAACAGGCCGCCCTTACCGGTCCACGAGAGCTCCGGCACGCAGAACAGGCCCGTGAGCACACCGCCCAAGATGCCGCCGATACCGTGGCAACCGAACGCGTCGAGCGCATCGTCGTAGCCGAACTTGGTCTTAAGATGGCTGATGGCCAGATAGCAGACGGGCGATACGATCAGGCCCATGACCAGCGCCGCCCACGGCTCGACAAAGCCCGCACCCGGCGTAACCACCACAAGGCCCGCAACCAAACCGGTGCTAGCACCCACCAGCGTGGGACGACCGGTGTGCACGCGCTCGACGACAAGCCACGAGACCATGCCCGCCGCGCTGGCCGTCACGGTGTTGAGGATGGCGAGTGCCGCCACGGCGTCGGCCTTAAACTCGCTGCCGCCGTTAAAGCCAAACCAACCAAACCAAAGTAGACCGGCGCCCAGCGCCACAAACGGCACGTTATGCGGACGGTAGCTCACCATGCCAAAGCCGCGACGACGGCCGAGCATTAAGCAGAGAATCAGGCCGGTAAGACCAGACGAAATGTGCACCACGTCGCCGCCGGCAAAGTCGAGCGCGCCGATGATGTCGCCGATAAAGGAACCATCGCCGCCCCAAACCATGTGGGCGAGCGGCGCATAGACCACGAGCAGCCAAATGCCCAGGAAGGCCGTCATGGCACCAAACTTAACGCGGCCTGCCAGACTGCCCGTAACGATAGCGGCGGTGATCATGGCAAACGCCATCTGGAAGGCGATGTTGATGATCTGAGGGTAGACGGCACCATCCGCAGCATTGCCCTCGGCCGCCTGCAGCACCTGGTTGAGCACCGGCAGGCACAGCAACTGGTCAAAGCCGCCAATAAACGGGCTAGAACCGTCGCCACCGTAGGCCAGCGACCAGCCGGCAACAATCCACAGCACACCAACTAGGCCAATGGCGCCAAAGCACATAAGCATGGTGTTGATGACATTTTTGCGCCTGGACAGGCCGCCATAGAAAAACGCCAGGCCCGGTGTCATTAAAAACACGAGCATGGTGCAGATGAGCATAAACGTTGTCGACCCCGTATCGTACATTCGCTCCCCCTTGGTCGCATGAACGTTGTCGGCGCCCATAGTGCGGCCGAGGGGCAACTGGTGTAGACCAGATACGGCGTTGTTAAACGCTGCGTTGTCGAATGGAAACGGTGCCGCAATCTTGGAAACGGCGCGGCAACGGGCGCGAAACGAACGGGAAATGCGAGGGCAAGGGAGCCGTGAGCGCGCCCGTCCCGGCTAGCGCCGGAACAGCTCACGGGCTCGGTCGCGGAGGTTGGTGGCTCGGATGACACCCTCGTAGCGGTTGATGCGCAAGCGCGGGAAAGCATTGAAGAAGCGCAGGTCACGACGGCTGAGCGACACGCTCGGCACCGGACGGCTCATGTGCTTGCCGGCAAGGCGACGACTGAGCGACGGACGCGGCATGCTCGGCGCGGCATCGGCAACGCGGCGGGCAGCAAGCGCCAGGCCGCGAGCACCATCCGAGATAAACGTCGGCATCGAAGCCTTCTCACGCAGGGCATCGAGTGCCGCGTCGCCCAGCTCCGCCAGCCACGCGTTAACGGCGCGACCGCGGATATGCGTCTGCGCCACCGAGTCGATCGCCGAATCGGGAATACGTTCGAGCATAGAGTCGGAGGCATCGGCAAGCGACTCATTGATGCGGTCGGCAAGGTCGGCGCGCACACGCTCCAGCTGATCTGACAGACGCCGCCAGCTCGCCAACGAGCACGCCGCGTCGACCATCATCGCGACCGCGACGATAAAGGCGGACAGCCGCACAATCAGCACCGGCAGATGGCCAAGCAGCCCCAGCAATGCCGGCTCCACTAAACGGCAAATACACAACGCACCCAAGCCAAACGCGCAGGCCCAGTACAGGCAGATGCGTCCGTGCAGGTTAAACGGCAGATGCGAGTAATCCCAAAACCGGGCACCCGTCGTTTTTTCCAACAGCACGCCCACGCTGTACTCGATTACGCTGCATACGAGCGCGGCAGCGACAAACTGGCTCGAGGCGTCTGGGATTCCACGCAGCAGCAACCAGCACGCGATGCCGCCCGCACCGTAGATGGGACAACACGGCCCTAGCAAAAAGCCGCTGTTGGCAAAGCGTCCGTGGTTGAGCATGGCGCAGACTGTCGACTCCCATACCCAGCCGCAAAAACCGTAGAAGGCAAACGAGAGTACCAGCGCCGAGAGCGGACAAGCGGCAAGCGTCGCGCCGTCAAATGCCATGCCGATCGCGGTTCCCACCGTCTACCCACTCCTCTTTTCGTTCGATTCTTTGCTCGAGCCGTCGCTCGAACCCTCGTTCAAATCGTTCGCGCCGCCTTTGCGCGGCAGACGGCCGGCAATCGTCTCGCGCAGCGCGCACCATTTATCCGCCAGGCACACAATCCATGCCTCACGACACGTCGGCGGCACCGGCACCAGCGGAAACATATGGCGCGCGATGATATTCCGCTCGCGCGACGTCAGCTCAAAATCTTCCTCCGCACGCGCCAGGGCAAAAAACGGGTGACGAAAGCCATGCAGTCGATGGCTTGGGTCGGGGTCGTGCCAGTCATAGAGAAAGTAATCGTGCAGCAGGGCCCCGCGCAGCAGCGATAAGCGGTCGACGGAGATACCGACGCGGCCCAGGCGCTCGGCAAAGGACAGACTTGCCCGCGCTACCGAGGTCACATGTGTATAGACCGTCACATCGCCATGTTGGATAAACTCATGCATCAGGTCCAAGCGGCCCGCCTGGGCAAGCTGACGGGCGGCATCGTCGACCTCGCGCGCGATTTTCTCGGCACGAACGGTATCGGACATGCGGCCTCCTTCCGGCGGCGCTCGGCGGCAAGCCGCAGCCTGCACGCAATGAATAAAATCATCATCGAATTTACCAGTATGGCATCGGACAAAACGTTTTGCCCCACCAGTTGGCGAATTACCGCGCCGCCGTCACATATCAAACGCCAAAATGTGCGAGACTGTCTTGTGCAATTGTGCCGGCCGAGGGAGTGCCGGCGCACGATTCGCATGGAGTAACCCACAACGATGCTGCTTACGCAAACGACAACGCCCGAGGACGTCAAGGCTCTCGATCGCGCCGAGCTTCCGCTGCTCTGCGGCGAGATCCGCCACGCCATCCTCGAAAGCTCCGCCGCCGTCGGCGGGCACGTTGCCCCCAACCTGGGCGTCGTTGAGCTTACGGTTGCGCTCCATCGCGTGTTTAACTCCCCCACCGACAAAATTGTCTTTGACGTGTCGCACCAGACCTATGCCCACAAGGCGCTGACTGGGCGCGCGTACACTTATATCGACCCGGCACGCTACGGCGAGGCCTCTGGCTTTGCCAATCCCGACGAGTCCGAACACGACCTGTTCGCCATGGGCCACACCTCCACATCGGTGAGCCTGGGCTGCGGCTTGGCACACGCCCGCGATCTGGCGGGCGACAGCTACAACGTCATTACCATCATTGGCGACGGTTCGCTTTCGGGCGGTCTGGCGTTTGAGGGCTTTAACAATGCCGCCGAGCTCGACAGCAACCTGATCATCATCGTCAATGACAACGACCAGTCCATCGCCGAAAACCACGGTGGCCTGTATCGCAATCTGGCCGAGCTGCGCGCCAGCAACGGCACCTGCGAGCGCAACGTTTTCCGCGCGATGGGGCTCGACTACCGCTATCTGGACGCCGGTAACGATGTGTTGGCCCTGGTCGACGCGTTGCAGGAGCTGCGCGATATCGATCATCCCATCGTGCTGCACGTCTCCACCGCAAAGGGCAAGGGCTTTGAGCCAGCCCAGAGCGACCCCGAGCGCTGGCATCATGTGGGTCCGTTTGACATGGCGACTGGGCGCAAGCTCTGCCCGGGCCATCCGAGCGAGCCTGCGCCGCGCACCTATGCCGACATTACGGGCGAGGCGCTCAGCGCCGCCATCGAGCGCGATCCGCAGGTCGTGGGCATCACGGCCGCCACGCCCTACATCATGGGCTTTACACCCGAGCTTCGCGCCGCGGCAGGCAAGCAGTTTGTCGACGTGGGCATTGCCGAGGAGCACGCCGTGACCTTTGCCACCGCACTCGCCCGCTCGGGTGCCAAGCCGGTCTTTGGCGTGTACGGTACGTTCTTGCAGCGTGCCTACGACGAACTGTGGCACGACCTGTGCCTCAACGACGCCCCCGCGACCATCCTGGTATTTGGCGCGTCGATCTTTGGCACCACATCCGAGACGCATCTTTCGTTCTTTGATATTTCCATGCTGGGCGCTCTCCCCAATATGCGTTGCCTGGCGCCTTCCTGTATGGAGGAATACCTGTCCATGCTGAGCTGGTCGCTCGATCACCGCGAGCATCCCGTGGCGATTCGCGTGCCGGGCATTGGCCTGGTAAGCCGCCCCGATCTGGCGCCTGCCGAGGGCGACGATTACGGCGTCGCGCGCTACAACGTCGTGCGCCAGGGCCGCGACGTTGCCGTGCTCGCGCTTGGCGATTTCTTTGAGCTGGGCGAGCGCGTGGCAAACCGCTTGGCTGCCGAGTACGGCATCGAGGCCACGCTCGTCAACCCGCGCTTTGCGACCGAGCTCGACCGCGAGTTCCTCGACAGCCTTGCCGCCGAGCATCGCGTTGTCGTCACCCTCGAGGACGGCATCTTGGACGGCGGCTGGGGCGAGCGCGTGGCGTGCTACCTGGCCTGCACGCCGCTGCGCACGCGCACTTTTGGTATCGCCAAGGGATTCCCCGACCGCTACGACCCCAACGAGCTGCTCGCTCAGAACGGCATGACGGTCGAGAACATGGCCGCCGAAGCCGTAAGGCTACTGAACGAGTAAGAAAACCTCCGCAAGGGAAGCACCCCTGCGGAGGTTTTTATTTTCGCGACGCGATTATCTCAATCTGTAACATCTATGGCCCGAATTCTCGTCTACCTGTTACAGATTGAGACAAACCGTCTTTGCCCCTGACCTTTGTCTCAATCTGTAACAGAAAGGGAGCTTTTGTCCGCCTAACTGTTACAGATCGAGACATTCGAATCCCCCTAAGGAGATGATCTCGATCTGTAACAGTTACTCGGCAAAAATGGCTGCAGATGTTACAGATCGAGACAAAACAGCAAGGCATGCCGCTGCATCGGCCAGAACCACCACAAAGGTGCCTGTCCCTTTTTGGTAGGTTGAATAACCCATAAGGTAAGTATGTTTCTGAGTTATTTCGTGTTGACCCATTTGAGCGGGATGGGGTATAACTCTACTCAACCGCTAGGGATTTTATTGAGAAAGGTGTTCTACCATGAGCAAGAACCTCTCCCAGCAGGTCGTTCTCGACCGCCGCGGCTTCGTTGCCGCCACCTTCGCAACCGTCGCCGGCCTTGGTCTTGCCGGCTGCTCTGACACCAGCGCCGAGACCGACAAGGGTTCCGCCACCGGCTCCTCCAAGAACTCCGAAGATACCGAGGCTTCCACCACGCTCGACGCCAAGGCATTCGACAAGCTCGTCGACAACGGCCCCAAGGCCGATGACGACGCCATCGCTGCCAGCACCTGGGCGACGGCCGTCAAGGACGCCGGCATCTTTAAGATCGGTGGCGTTCAGACCTCCACGCTCTTCTCCCTCCTCAACGAGAAAGACGGTCAGACCCGCGGCTTCGACGCCGGTATCGCACAGCTTCTGTCCAACTACATTCTGGGCGAGAACAAGGTCGAGATCACCCAGGTGACCTCGGACACGCGCGAGTCCGTCCTGCAGAACGGCCAGGTCGACGCCGTCTTTGCCACCTACACCATCACTGACGAGCGCAAGAAGCTCGTCTCCTTCGCCGGCCCCTACTACTACACCCAGCAGGCCATCCTGGTGCTCGCCGACAACGACGACATCAAGAGCGTCGACGATCTGGCCGACAAGAACGTCGCCGTCCAGTCCGGCTCCAACGGCCCCGCCATCCTGGAGGAGTTCGCCCCCAAGGCTAGCCAGCAGGAGTTCAAGACCGACGAGGAGGCCCGCCAGGCACTCCAGCAGGGCCGCGTTGACGCCTACGTCATCGATAACAACATGCAGCAGAGCGCCCTGGTCCGCGAGCCCGGTAAGTACAAGATCGCCGGCAAGCCCTTCGGCAGCAAGGAGCCCTATGGTATCGGCCTGCCGCTCGATTCCGACGGCGTCGCCTTTGTCAACGACTTCCTTAAGAAGATCGAGGACGACGGCACCTGGACCGAGCTGTGGCAGATCTGCATCGGTGACCGTACGGGCGACACCAATGTTCCCGAGCTGCCCGAGATCGGCGCCTAGGCAGCGAGCCTGGTAACGACCGCAACGAAACCATACGGAAACGCATGATGCGCTTTATTGCGGTAAACTGTTTCCTCACTGAGTTGTCGGGGCTTCCGTACACACGGGAGCCCCTTTCCTTACCGGCGGGAGGTCCGCATGAGTCTCTCCGAGCTCTGGTCGCTCTATGGCCAGAACTATATCGACGCGCTGCTAGCAACCTGGGGCATGACGCTTGAGTCGTTTGTCATCGCCATGGTGCTGGCCGTAGCCGTCACCGTGATGCGCGTGTCGCCGCTCAAGCCGCTGCGCGTCTTTGGCGACCTGTATGTTCAGGTCTTCCGTAACATCCCCGGCATCGCGCTGCTCATCATCGTCGTCTATGCGCTGCCGCCGCTTAAGGTCGTTCTGCCCTACCGCACCTGCGTTATCGTCGCCACGGTCCTTTTGGGCTCGGCCTTTGGCTCCGAGAACTTTATGAGCGGCATCAACACCGTCGGCGTCGGCCAGGTGGAAGCCGCCCGCTCGCTCGGCATGAGCTTCAGCCGCATCCTCGCCAAGATCGTGATTCCGCAGGCACTGCGCTCGAGCGTGCTGCCCATGACCAACCTCTTTATCGCCGTCATGCTCACCACCGCGCTCGGTAGCCAGGTGCCGCTTAAACCGCAGGAGCTCACCGGCGTGGTGAGCTATATCAACACGCGCTCGCTTGGCGGCGTCGCCGCGTTCTTTATCTCGGCGCTCGGCTACCTGGGCACGGCCTTTGTGGTGAGCCACATTGGCAACTACATCGATAAGAAGGTGAGGATCCTCCGATGAGCAAGCATTCCTCTCCCGCGCTCACCATGCGCGATGCGCTCTACGAGGCTCCCGGCCCCAAGATGCGCGCCAAGATTCGCATCGGCACCGCCATCTCGCTTGTTGCCGTGGCCGCGCTCGTCATCCTCGTACTGCAGCGCTTTTATGTGACCGGTCAGCTTTCGGTCCACTATTGGTACTTCTTTACGCACCTCACCACCTGGAAGTTCCTGCTTGCCGGTTTTGAGGGCACGGTTAAGGTCGCGCTCACCGCCGGCGCCATCGCGCTGGTACTGGGCTTAGCCCTCATGCTCGGCCGTACCAGCGACATCAAGCCGCTGCAGCTGGTCTGCCGCGTGCTCACCGATTTCTTCCGTGGCGTGCCGAGCCTGCTGTTCATCTACTTCTTCTTTTTGGTGCTGCCTCAGTACAAGATCGCACTGCCGTCGTTTTGGATGCTCACGCTTCCCGTCGCGCTCGCTGCAGCCGGCGTACTTGCCGAGATCTTCCGCGCCGGCGTCAACGCCGTGCCGCGTGGTCAGGTCGAGGCAGCCCAGGCGCTCGGTCTCTCCAAGGCCAAAATCACCTTTAAAATCGTATTGCCCCAGGCGATTCGGTTTATCATTCCGTCGTTGATTTCGCAGCTCGTGGTCGTCGTCAAAGACACCACCGTCGCCTATGTGGTGAGCTACCCCGACCTCATGCAAAATGCCCGCGTGCTCATTACCAACTACGACGCGCTCGTATCGGTCTATCTGGTGATCGCGGTCATCTACATCCTCATCAACGTCGCGATCAACAAGGCCGCTGTCTACGTTTCGCACAAGACCGGCGCGACCATCATCCGCTAACGCTTTACCATTTCGAGTCATAAGGAGCCGAGCACCATGGCACAGAGCACCTCTTCCACCGGCAATCAGCCGCTGATCGAGCTCAGACACGTCGATAAGCACTACGGCGATCTGCACGTCCTCAACGACATCAATCTCTCGGTCGACCGTGGCGAGGTCGTCGTCGTGATCGGCCCCTCGGGCTCGGGCAAGTCGACCATGTGCCGCACCATCAACCGCTTGGAGACCATCGACTCGGGCGAGATTCTCATCGAGGGCGAGCCCCTGCCGCAGGAAGGCAAGGATCTTGCCCGCATGCGCGCCGAGTTGGGCATGGTGTTTCAGCAGTTCAACCTGTTCGCACATATGACCGTGCTGCAGAACGTCATGCTGGGACCGGTCGATGTGCTGGGCGTCTCCAAGAACGAGGCCCGCGAGCGCGCCATGGACCTGTTGAGCCGCGTGGGCGTGGCCGAGCAGGCCGACAAGGTGCCCGCACAGCTTTCGGGCGGTCAACAGCAGCGCGTGGCCATCGCCCGTTCTCTTGCCATGCAGCCCAAGGCCATGCTTTTTGACGAGCCCACGAGTGCGCTGGATCCCGAGATGATCAATGAGGTGCTCGAGGTCATGGTCCGCCTGGCCCAGCAGGGCATGACGATGATCGTCATCACGCACGAGATGAACTTTGCCCGCCGCGTGGCCGATCGCGTCGTCTTTATGGCCGACGGCCAGATCGTGGAAACCGGCACGCCCGACGAGTTCTTCGACCACCCCCAAACCAAGCGCGCCCAGGACTTCCTCAACTCCATCAAGGGCCACTAACCCAATTGCCATGTTCGCTCGCCATGACCATCCAAACTCGAAAGCCACGCCCATGATCGGAACTCGCACTTCATCGTCATACACCCCGCACGTCGACGTCGATCCCGCCGACCGCCCGCTCATCCTCGTCGCGCCGCGCTGGGAAGAGGCGAAGCCGTTTTTAAGCGAGACGCTCTCCCCCAACGAGGAAATCGCAAGTGTCTTTGTCGATGCCATCCTTGCCGCCGGCGGCCTGCCGCTGCAGATGTCCATCACCGAGGACATTGAGGTCATCCGTCATTACGTCGATATCGCCGACGGCATCGCCATTCCCGGCGGCCCCGATGTCAATCCCAAACGTTGGGGCGATGATCGACCCTACGACCCCACCCTCTGTTGCGAGATCCGCGATAGCTTTGAGTTTAAGCTGGTCGGCGAGGTGCTCCGCGCCAAAAAGCCGCTCTTTACCACCTGCCGCGGCACGCAGTTGCTCAATGTCGCCACTGGCGGCACCCTGTGCATGGACGTGCCGAGCCTGGGCGCTCGCGAGGGCCGCACGCAGTGGCGCCATACCCACGTGCTCAACGACCCCGTGCATCCCGTCGAGGTCGTGCCGGGCTCGCTGCTGGAGCGCGCGCTTGGCGGGCACAGGCTGATCCAGACCAACTCGGCACATCACTGTTGCGTCGACCGTCTGGGTAAGAGCACGCGCTTGGTCGCCAAGGCAACTGACGGCGTTCCCGAGTGCATCGAGGTCGAAGGCCAGCCATTCTGCTTGGGCGTGCAATGGCATCCCGAGTACACGTGGAAGACGCTCGAGACCGACTTTAACCTGTGGAAGTCGTTTGTCGAAGCAGCGGCCAAGGTAAAGCAGGCCCGTTAGTTCACGGACGGCACAACAGATGAGGGCGCCCCGCCGGCCACATGGTCCGACGGGGCGCCCTTTTGCCTCTATGCGGCCGGCACACTCCAAAGCTCGTAAGCTCTTATTCTGCCGCCTCGCGCAGGGCCGACATCGTAGCCGCATATTGCTGCTGCAGCGCATGCATTCCCTCGCGGGCACCATCAACGGCATCGGCACCACGCAGCGCTTCGGTCACCACGACCGCCGGCTCGTACAGATTATCGAATCCCAGGTTCTGGCTCACGCCTTTGAGCGTATGCGCCGCCATAAACGCACTCTCGGCGTCTCCTGCCGCCATGGCGGCCTCCAGCTTGTCCATGCTCTCGTCATCCAAAAACTTGAGGGCAAAGCGGGCAAGCATTTCCTCGCCCATCAGCCGAGCGCACGCGTCATCATAATTAGCGCCGATCTTCTCATACGCCTCACGCATGGAAATCATGAATCAAAAACTCCTTTGTTCAAACTAAATCGTGGGAAACGCGACGACGTCGGCGGGGCGTGCCAAGGTTTCGGCAATGCGGTCTTGCACCTCGAGCAGGCAGTCGAGCAGCAGCGGGTTAAAGGTGCCGCACTTACCGTCCAGGATCATCTTGATCGCTTCCTCGTGCGGGATGGCATCCTTGTACACGCGCACGCTCGTCAGCGCATCGTACACGTCGGCCACCGAAACCACCTGTGCGGCGATGGGGATATCGTCGCCCTTAAGGCCATCGGGATAACCCCTGCCGTCCCAGCGCTCGTGGTGCCAACGCGCAATCTGGTACGCATATTCCAAAAGCGCATTGCCGGTGTGATGGCGGCCCAGCTCTAGCAGCATGTCGGCGCCGATCGTGGTATGCGTCTTCATAATCTCGAACTCCTCGGACGTGAGACGCCCGGGCTTGTTGAGAATCGCATCGTCGATCGACATCTTGCCGATATCGTGCAGCGCCGAAGCGAGGGCGATCGTGGAGCGTTCCTCATTGTCGAGGAAGATCGTGCCGCTACGCTGGACCAGATAGCCAAGCAGCAGCTCGGTCAGCTTTTCGATGTTCGTAACGTGCCTACCGCTCTCGCCGTTGCGAAGCTCCATGACGCCGGCCATGATGTCGATGAGCATGCGACTGTTCTTGACGCGCTCGTTGTACTGTTGGGACAGCAGGTTCGTCAGGCGGCGCTGTTTGGCGTACAGGCGAATGGTGTTGCTTACGCGGCGGCGCACGACACGGGAGTCAAACGGGCGGTTGATATAGTCCGAGGCGCCCAGCTCGTACGCGCGCAGAACCGCATCATCGGAATCTTCGCTCGAAATCATGATGACAGGCAGATTATCGATACCCGATCGGCGCGACAGATCGGCCAGCACCTCAAAGCCGCTTATGCCCGGCATCACAATGTCCAGCAGCACGAGCGACAACTCATCGCCATAGCGGTCGACCATGTCGAGCGCCGCACGACCGTTATCGGCCTCGAGGATGCAATGCTCGTCCTTGAGCATCTCGCTGAGAATGGCTCGGTTCATCTCGGAGTCATCGGCGATAAGCACCAAAGGCTTTTCGCTTTGGAAGGCCTCGATGGAATCGGCATCGGTCACGACCGTACCGGCTTTTGCCTTAGCGCGGCTCAGTAACTGAGCAGCGCGGCCAACGCCCTCATCGACCGTCTCGCCATGAATGCGAACGCCACCAACACATGCCGTCAAGCTCACGTACTCATGGCCCGGAATAATCGTGGAATGAACGGCATCGGACACCTGATGCAGGCGACGGGTGAAGTCATCGGAGGGAATATTGGGCATGACAACCACAAACTTGTCGCAGCCATAGCGCACAAGCTCGTCAGTCGAACGAATTCCGCTGCGTATGGCTGTCGCCACAGCACCGAGCGCAAGGTCGCCGGCATGACGGCCACACGTATCGTTGAAGGCCCTAAAATCATCAACGTCGATCATCGCAACGCCGGCATTCATGCGGGCGCTGCGAAGCTTTTCCTCGTAATATCGGCGATTGCGCACGCTCGTCAGCACGTCGGTGTAGACAAGGTCCTCTTCCGCGGCCTCTTGCTCATCAATCGGACGCACCATCAGCAAGACGTGAGGCTCGCCCTCGACCTTCAGAGGGCGTAGACGGGCGCGGTACTCAGTGCCATCATTGAGCAGTTGCTCCGACACCTCATCGGAGTCTGCCAAAGCCTCAAGACTCGACTGACGCAGACAAGGGCAGCGATCGCCGGCGAGCAAGCAGTTAGGCTCGCTCTTAATCTGATCGGCCGACAGTAAACGCACCACGGGGTAGGTCTTCGCGACGCGGGCGACCTCAGCGGCAGCCTCCTCGTCGGTTAGATTGACCTCGTGATTATTGAGCATATGGGGCCCTTTCGATAGTTTCGCATGGTAGCGGTGGGTTCCAAATGCTACAAGGGTAACACCTTGTCGATGCAGGTAAGTACGTGAATGCTGTTACATTTTTATGAGTTGGCAGGCGGCGCGATTGAAGTCGCAGACGTGAGGTTTTGAGCACATTTGTTAACACGGCCGAAACGTTTGCGGGTGAAGCCTGCTTTGGCCATTGCGGGTGTTAGAGCCCCAGGATGCCACGGACAGCCCGGGCAGCCGCTGCCGGGCGATCGCGCAGCCCGTTGTGCGCGCCGGGGACCGTTACGAGCGGACAGCCCAAAAGCTCAGCCGCCATCCTTGTGCCCGCCTCGCGGGGCGTGCCAATCGAGAGCTCGCCCAGGAGCACGGCGGCCACCGTTTTCGATACACGAACGCGTTCCCAATCGGGAACGTAGGTCATATTGATCCCGTATTCGTTTGCCATGAAACTGCGGCCGTTGCGCAGGGCATGCTTGGCTTCTGCCTCGGTTAACTTGGGGGCCTCGGGGTCCGAATCGCCGATGGCGCCCAGGAAGGCCCGTAATGCCCTGGAGACCTTTCCCGCGGCGATCATCTCGAGCAAAACTGGGGCCGCGCCCAGGCCGGCACCCTCATCCGTCACGGCGGGTTCATGCAGAATCGCACGCGAGATTATGGCGGGGTTTGCACGGAGAAGCTCCAGGGTCACCAGCGTACCGGCGCTGTGCGCGAGCACGTTTGCCGGAGCGCCAATATGCTCGATAACGGCCTGCAGGTCGGCGGCCTGGACGGCGAGGTCGTAGCGTCCGTCTGCAGCGTCGCCGCTCTCGCCGCAACCGCGGCGGTCGTAGGCAATTACGCGGTAGTTGCGACTGAGCTCACAAGCGATGCCGTCGAAAAATGTGCCGTCGACACAAGCGCCGTGCACGCACACCAAGGCAGGAGCATCAGGCGACACATCCGGGTCGGCATATTCGCGACAGGCAATCGTGGTGCCCGCATTCTCGACCGTAAAATCCATGTTGTGCCCCCATCATCAATGCTCATCCAGTTGCACGTCAGCACGGTTGGATGGACCCGCATTGCTTTACACCTTGTTAACAGATTAACTTTACCCGACCCGAGGCTTTTCATGGCACGGCATCATGAGCGACGTGAAAAAACGAAACTTGTAAAGCAAGAGCCCGCACCTCGCTTTGGAGCCGATGCTATGCTTAGGCACAATTGTCTTGAGGAGCATATGCCTATGTCTACGTTTTTGAATGCCAGCCCTATCTTTGGGCCCGTTCGCAGCCGTCGCCTTGGCCTCTCGCTCGGCGTCAACATGATGCCGGCCAGCGGCAAAATCTGCACGTTCGACTGCATCTACTGCGAAAACGGCCTCAACGCCGAGCGCCCCTGCCATGAGCCGTATAACACAGCTGCCATGGTACTCGACGCGCTCGAGGCAAAGCTGCGCGAGATGGCAGCCGAGGGCGAGCTCCCCGATGTGATCACCTTCGCAGGCAACGGCGAGCCCACCGCCGCGCCGGAGTTTCCGCAGGCCATCGCCGGCGCCGTCGCACTGCGCGACGAGCTTGCCCCAAACTCCAAGATCGCCGTGCTCTCCAACGGTACGCGCGCCGACCGCCCCGAGGTGCACGACGCGCTCATGATGGTCGACGACAACATTCTTAAGCTCGATACCGTCGACCCGGCGTTTATCCAGCTGCTCGACCAGCCTGTTGGCCCCTACGACGTCGAGCACCAGATCGAGACGTTCGCAAGCTTTGACGGTCACGTTATTATCCAGACGATGTTTTTGAGCGGTAAGTACCGGGGCAAGTCTCTCGATAACACCGGCGAGGAGTACGTCGGCCCTTGGCTCGCGGCGCTCGAGCGCATTCGTCCCCAGGAGGCGACCATCTACACGGTGGCACGCGAGACGCCGGTCGCCGGCCTTGCCAAAGCAGCGCCTGAGGTGCTCGACGCCATTGCCGCGCGCGTGCGCGCCCTCGGCATTCCCTGCCAGGTGAGCTACTAGCAAAACCACGCAGCAGCTAGTGCCCGCCATCCCGCCCCATCAGTTGCGGTGATATAGTTCCTATTTGTGCTGTTAAACCGCTTAAATCGGAACTATATCACCGCAACTTTTATGGCCGCGTGGGTGGGCTATACTAGCTGCGAATGAAAGGAAGTTAGCCATGTATGACAAAGGACCCGTGCCCGGCCGCAACGACGCTTGCTGGTGCGGCAGCGGCAAGAAATACAAGAAATGCCATAGCGCCTTTGATGAGCGCCTCGAGCGCTTGTGGGAAGAAGGCTGGGAGGTTCTGCCTCGCACGCTCTACAAGACTCCCGCCGATATCGAGGGCATCAAGCGCTCGGCAGCCATCAACGTGGGCGTGCTCGATTATGTGGGCGAGCATATCGCCGCAGGCATGACCACCAACCAGATCGACCAGATGATCTACGACTACACCGTCGAGCACGGTGGCACGCCGGCCGACCTCAACTACGAGGGCTACCCCAAGAGCGTGTGCACCTCGATCAATGATGTGGTCTGCCACGGCATTCCCTGCGATACGGACGTGCTGCACGAGGGCGACATCATCAACGTAGACTGCTCCACGATCTTGGACGGTTACTTTAGTGATTCGAGCCGCATGTTCTGCATCGGCGAGGTCTCGGCCGAGCGCCAGCGCCTGGTCGACGTCACCCGTGCCAGCGTGGAGGCGGGTCTGGCAGCCGTCAAGCCATGGCTACCGCTCTCCGTTATGGCCGAGGCAGTACAAAAGACCGTCGAGGACGCCGGCTTTAGCGTGGTGCGCGAGTACGGCGGACACGGCATCGGTAAGGAGTTCCACGAGGACCCGTTTGTGGGCTTTACCACCGAGGCGCCCGATGTGGACACCATCATGGTGCCGGGCATGGTCTTTACCATCGAGCCCATGGTCAACGCCGGAGCGCCCGACATCAAGATCAGCAAGGGCGACGGCTGGTGCGTGCGCACCAAGGACGGCAGCGATTCGGCCCAGTGCGAGGTACAGCTCGTGGTGACCGAGGACGGCTACGAGCTGCTGAGCTGGTAGCCGTGGATGCGCCGGATGCCGACGGGCACGCCCGTCTTGCATCCGGCGTTTTTGTTTGAACGTTTGCCTGATAAAACCTGCCAAAATAAACCTGTCCCTTTTTTGGCAGGTTGAGCGGAGAGGACTGCCTGTGAACATCCTGGTTTTGCTGCCCGTCAACGACCGTCATCGCGCAATTCTTGAGTCGAGCGCTCCGGGCGAGGACTTTATCTACACGAGCGCCGACGCCGCCACGCGCAAGCAGGTCGCCGATGCCGACGTGATCTTGGGCAACATCGACCCTGACATGCTCACGGCATGCGAGCATCTCCAGCTGTTGCAATTGCAGACCGCCGGCTATGACGACTACCTTGCCGCCGGCACCGTGCCAGCCGACGCCAAACTGTCTTGCTCGGTGGGCGCCTACGGCCAGGCCGTGAGCGAGCACATGTTTGCCATGGTGCTGTCAATGATGAAGCGCCTGCCCGGCTACCAGGACCTGCAGCGCGAGCATCGCTGGGAGGACTTGGGCCCGGTCACCTCGCTCAAAAATGCCAATGTGCTGGTGCTGGGCGCGGGCGACATTGGCGGCCACTTTGCCACGCTCTGCCGCAGCATGGGCGCGCACGTCCGCGGCATCAAGCGTCATCCGCTCGTCTACCCCATCGTGTTTGAGGACATGGACGGCATGGACGCCCTCCCCGAGCGCCTGGCCGAGGCCGATGTCGTCGCATCCTTTATGCCAAGCACACCCGAGACCCGCGGCCTAGCGAACGCCGAGTTCTTCGCCGCGATGAGGCCGGGCGCTTTCTTTGCCAACGGCGGCCGCGGCGATCTTGTGGTTGCCGACGACCTAGTTGCCGCCCTGGAATCAGGACATCTCGCCGGCGCCGCGGTCGACGTCACCGACCCCGAGCCGCTGCCCGCCGCAAGCCCGCTGTGGGATGCACCCAACATGCTCATCACGCCGCACGTCTCCGGCTGGTTCCACCTGGCAGCCACGCTCAACAATGTGGTCGACATCGCCGCGGAGAATCTGCGTCACCTGCAGGCCGGCGAGACCCTGCGCTGCTGGATCGAACACTAAGAATTACGCCGTTTTACAAACGGCGTAATGAGCCGACGCTGCGAGCCCGTCTGGACGGCAATCTGCCTTTCAACTTCGGCGGCATGACCAGAAGGTCAATGCCGCCTTGTTTCAAGGCACCTTGCTCGCCCAGACGGGCTCTCGCTGACTTTTGTTCAACCTGTAGGGACTGGCTGGCGCGGCCCTGCCTGGGGGCATTCGCCGACTTTTATTCGACCTGCGGGATCTTCAAATTGCTAGAGCGTTGCTAAGTAATTCTTTGCGTCTTCTGCGCTCATTGCTGCGACGGGTGCGTGTGAACGGAGTTTGGCATCGTTGGTGACCAGTAGATCTGCTTGAGCGCGTATCGCTGCCGCAATGATTAAATCGTCTTCGTAATCGCTATGGAGTTCACGCTGCCTGCTCGCCATCCATATGTCGCTCAGGTCACAGGGCACTGGCGTGGCAAGCTGCGACAGCACGCTAAGACAATCCCATGCAAGCGATGTCGCTGCCGTAGCGGCATACTGGGAAAGCGAACCGTGCTCTCGTCGATACCACGCCTTATGTTCGCTTGAAATCAAATAGAACAGGTCTTTGGACGATGTGGCCGCATACAGCAAATCTACCTGCGCCGTACAGGCATCGCGTAAAAACTCAATCGTCAGCGAACGACCGCGTCGTGAGGGAATGAAGTAATCAAGCCATACGTTGGTGTCAACCAGGATGCGCTTTGGAGTCTCACTCATAGAGCCAGCTCATCTCCTCGCCATAGCGATCCGCATAGGCATTCCGTTTGAGCCCTTCGTCGTCCGATGGCTGAGCCTTGACCATATCGATTCCCGACTCACGGCAAGCGGCAGCGAACAGCTTCGACCCCTGATCCATGAGCTCGAGCTTACGTTTGGCGGCCTTTTCGCGCTCGCGCTGTTCCGCCCGGACACGGCTGGGCAGCAGGATGTCCTCGAGCGCACCGGGGCGATCGGCCAGCGACGCTGCAAGCTGCCAGAGCGCTCGCACCGCTTGGCTCGGCGTCATACCGGCCCTGGAGAGAGCGGCGTCCCCACTCCTTTTAAGATCGGCATCGAGTCGTACGTTGATCTGAGCGGCTGTTGTGGTCATGACCCCTCCTTAATACTTCAAAACTATCATAAAACTCTATGGTAGATACGTAAAGCATGTATAGCATTTATAAGCATTAGCCGTACTCTGTACACAAAAAGCCGCCGAGGCACACTGCACCTCGGCGACCACGTATCACAGATCTAGTTCGGTTTCACCCTTTGCATTCGCCCAGATAAAACCTGCCAAAATTAACATCCTTTTTGGCAGGTTTTAGAGCCCCACGCTTTCGGCTCCGTTGATATGGAGGTCGCGCTCGTAGAAGGCTGTGAGAGCGCGGATGGCGTACATCACGTCGCGCACGCCGCCGGTCTCGTAGCTCGAATGCATGGCCAGCTGCGGCAGGCCCACGTCCACGGCATGCATGCTCGCCTGCATATTGGACAGGTTGCCGAGGGTGGAGCCGCCCGCCATATCGCTCTTGTTGGCGAAGGCCTGCGTGGGCACGTCGGCGTCATCGCAGATGGCCTGGAACACCGCGCGGCTAAAGGCATCGGTACAGTAGTGCTGGTTGGCGGCTTCCTTGATGACGATGCCGCCGTTGAGCACCACCTGGTTGCGGCCATCGCACTTCTCGGCATGATTGGGATGCACGGCATGCGCGTTGTCGCAGCTCACGAGCATCGAGGCGGCAAGGGCGCGATGGTACGACTCGTCGTCAAAGCCCAGCGATCCGTTAATGCGGCGCAGCGCGTCGGCCAAGAACGTCGACATAGCGCCCTGCTTGGTCTCGGAGCCAACCTCCTCGTTATCGAAGCAGCAAAAGACCGAAACGTCGTGCGCATTCTCGGCACCCAAAAATGCCTGCAGCGAGGTATAGGCGCAGGCCAGGTCGTCGAGCTTGGGCGTCGAGATAAACTCGTCGGCCCAGCCCCAAATGCGCGCATCCTGACGATTGACCAGGAACAGATCGCGGCCCAGAATCTGCTCGGACTCAACGTCCAGTTCGTCAGCGATCAGAGCATCAAAGTCGCCCTGCTTAAGGTCACCGGTGCTGATGAGCGGGCACAGGTCGACGGCTCGGTTGGGAGCAAAGCCCTCGTTAACGCCGCGGTTCATGTGGATGGCAAGGCTCGGAATGATAGCAACCTCGCGCTCGGTGGCAAGCAGGCGGCTCTCAATACGGTCGCCCTCGCGTACCAACACGCGGCCCGCGAGCGCCAACGGGCGGTCGAACCAGGTGTAGTCGATCATGCCGCCATAGGCCTCGGTGTTCAGGCGCAGCGTCTCACCAGCGCCGTCGAGCTCGGGCACGGCCTTGACCTTAAACGTCGGCGAATCGCTGTGCGACGCCGTGAGCTGAAAATGATAGTCGCCGGCAACGCCGTCCTCGCCCCAGGTTGCGGCCAGGTCCTCGCCCACCTTAAAGGCGATGACGCTCGAGGTGTTGCGCTGCGTGTAATAGCGACCGCCCGGCTCGATATCCCATGCCGCGTTCTCGGGCAGGTAGGTAAAGCCCGCCTCGTCGAGCTCGGCCATAATGGTCGCCGCCGTATGGAACATGCTGGGGCATGCCTCGATAAAGTCGATGAGGTCGTTGGCGGCCTCGATATCGTCGGCCGTCACATGCGCGCGCTCGGGCGTTTCCTGATCCGTCATGCTCTCCCCTTTCGCTGGGTTGATGGTCCCCTCCAGCATACCCCGCCGCGCCAGCGCCGCACTCTTCATTCCGTGCTTAATTCCGCGCCGCTCACCAAGTTGAGTCATCATGCCCGCGCTCCTTTTGCGACAATTGCACTAACAGGACGAGAGGAGCCGTCATGAAGCCACGTAACATTGCCATCGCCTGCGGTGTCGCGGGAGCCGCCGTCGGCCTTGCCGCTGCCACCGGCATCGTTTACCGCAAGCAAATCAAGTCCGTCGCGTCGCTCAAACGCTTGACCGACTATGCGGATGGCTATGACCTGTACGCAATCGACATCGCTTACGGCTACGACCTTGACCGCATCATCGCCGCTGGTGTGCGCGACGACCAGGCCTACATCGATGCCGTGGTGGCGCAGGTGCTGCCCGGTGTGCCGGCACATGTCCAGGCGCCCCAGTTTGCCTGCAGCGCTTTTGTCGCCGTAGATGCCGAAGGCCGTGTTCGCACCGGTCGCAATTACGACTTTAAGGACGACACCTCGGCGCTGCTAGTGCGCAATCACCCGCGCGACGGCTATGCCTCCATCGGCTTTGCCGCCCTTAACAACCTGGGCGCCAACACTCCACTTGACTCCGTCGCCGGACGCGCCGCGGCGTTGATGGGCCCGTTTGCCCAGCTCGACGGCGTCAACGAATGCGGCGTGTCCATTGCCGTGCTCACCCTGGATTCCAAACCCTGTGACCAGGACACGCGGCGCCCCGTCATCAACACTTCGCTCGCCATCCGCCTGGTGCTCGACCGCGCGGCTACCACGCAGGAGGCCGTCGACCTGCTTTCTGCCTACGACATGCACGCCATGGCCGGACGCGACTACCACTTCTTTATCAACGACGCCGCCGGTGACGCGCGCGTAGTAGAGTGGGATCCGCGCGATCCGGACCGCGCTTTCAAAGCAACTCCTGTACGCCAGGTTACGAACTTCTACGCCTGCTATGGTGACGAGGTGCTTCCCAACCAAAAGAACGGTGAGCTGGGCCACGGCAAGGAGCGCGCCATCGCCATCGCCGATGTCCTCGACGCCCATGCCGGCGCCCAAGACGAGGCAGTCGCTTGGAAGGCCCTACGCGCTGCGGCGCAAGAGCCCAATCCGGAAGACATCACCAGCAACACGCAGTGGTCGGTCATCTTCGACAACACCGAGCCCGCTGCCGCCATCACGCTGCGCCGCCACTGGGGCGACATCGACGCCTTTGCGCTGTAAGGAGCCAGGCCCGTCGACCTTACGCTCGCCTGACGTTGTTTACATTTCTATACGCTTGAGCTAACACGTTTTACCCCCGTATCAACAGTGTACGGGGGTAAACTTATGCGCATGTTATAACTTGCCCGGAAGGATTCATCATGCTCAGGATCGGTCTTCTTACCAGTGGCGGCGACTGCCAGGCGCTCAACGCCACCATGCGCGGCATCGTCAAAACACTCATGACCAATAGCGAAGAGCCTATCGAGATCTACGGTTTTGAGGACGGCTACCAGGGCCTTATCTACAGCAGGTTCCGCGTCATGTCGCCCGCCGATTTTAGCGGCATCCTCACCCGCGGCGGCACCATCCTGGGCACGAGCCGCACACCGTTCAAGCGCCTGGACATTCCCGAGGCCGACGGCGTCGAGAAGGTGCCCGCAATGGTCCACACCTATCATAAGCTGCAGCTCGACTGCCTGTTTATGCTGGGCGGCAACGGCTCCACCAAGACTGCCAACCGCCTGCGCGAAGAGGGCCTCAACGTTATCGCCCTGCCCAAGACCATCGATAACGACACCTGGGGCACCGAGATGACCTTTGGCTTTACGAGCGCCATCGACGTCGCCACCAAATGCATCGACGACATCCACACCACCGCTTCGAGCCACGGGCGCGTGTTCGTTATCGAGATCATGGGCCACAAGGTTGGCTGGATCCCGCTGTATGCCGGCGTCGCGGGCGGTGCGGACGTCATCCTGATCCCCGAAATCCCCTATGATATGGACAACGTCATCAAGACCATCGAACATCGCATGGAGACCGGCAGCCGTTTTACCATCGTGGCCGTCGCCGAGGGTGCCATCTCCAAGGAGGACGCGGCGCTGCCCAAGAAGGAGTACAAGAAGAAGCTTGCCGAGCGCACGAGCCCGTCGATTGTCTACGACATCGCCAAGGAGATCGAGGCCAAGACCGGTCGCGAGACCCGCGTCGCCATCCCCGGTCACACGCAGCGCGGCGGTCAGCCCGACGCCCAGGACCGCATCTTTGCGACCCAGTGCGGCGTCGAGGCCGCGCTCGGCTGCCTGCGTGGCGAGTTTGGCTACATGATTGCCCTGCGTGACGGCAAGATGTGCCACATGCCGCTCGAGGAGGTCGCCGGCAAGCTCAAGTATGTCGATCCCCAGAGCGATCTGGTGCGCGAGGCCAAGGCGCTGGGCATCAGCTTCGGCGACGAATAGCCTCGGCCGGGACTGCTCCCATCGGAGACCCCAGGGCTTACCTCCCAAATCGTCCTCGGACATGTCAGGACCCCGCCGTGCGCTTCGCGCGGCGGGGTCCTTCCGTCCTGCGGAAAGATTTGGGAGGTAAGCCCTGGGGCCTCCTGCGGTAACTAGGAAGGCCGAGGCTATTCGTCTTCTTGCTGCGGGTGCCTGGGGTAGGATGCGGCGTGCATTTTTGGGAGTATTCAGCAGCCGAGGGTGCCTGCATACTGGATTTTGGGCGAGAGACAGGCGCCGCGGGCCGCATTCTGCAAAAAAATGAGCGGTCCTCGAGGCGCCGGAGCTCAAAGTCAGGCTTTCAATGCGCTTTTGTGCGCCCGCTCCCACACCCGCGGACTCCGGGATGCTGAATTCTCCGGAATTTGCACGCCGCCCCCTGGGGTGCCCGCGGGCAAAAAGCAACCGCCCCGCCGAAATATGCAATCGGCGGGGCGGCTTATGCAAAAATGCGGTTGTGGTACATTACAGCTGGTGGCGCGCGCAGACGTGGTGTAAGAGCGTCCCGAGGTCCGTCGCTGCAAGT
>USBK01000018.1:0-40783 GCA_900552895.1 uncultured Collinsella sp. | reverse complement strand
GCCCTCAACTAACCCATCCGCGCCAAAAACCACCACAAAGGGGACAGGCACCTTTGTGGTGGTTTTTTCGTTCTAGTCGTTCTAGTAGTATTCATTCTTAGCGATACCTGCGAGCACAAGGAGTCTTTTATGGCAGAGCCACTTTCCGCCGGAATCACCCGCGACCGTGCGTTCGAATTGCTCAACGAGCACAATAAGGACCCGTTCCACATCACCCACGGCGAAACGGTCGAGGGCACCATGCGCTACTTTGCGCGCGAGTTCGACCCCGAGAACGAGGAGTTTTGGGGCATCGTCGGTCTGCTGCACGACCTAGATTGGGAGGAGCATGAGGACGACCCCATGAACCACACCATCTATGCGGCCGAGATCCTTGAAGGCGAGGGCGCCTCTCCCGATCTCATTCGCGCCATTCAGACGCACACGTCGGACTTCAACACCTCGCTGCCCAAGCCCGAGCTGCAGATGGAAAAGATCCTGTTTGCCTGCGACGAGCTCACCGGCTTGATCGGTGCTGCCGTCATCATGCGTCCGAGTAAGAGCGTCATGGACTTTACGACCAAGTCGCTCAAGAAAAAGTTCAAGGACAAGCGCTTTGCCGCCGGCTGCTCGCGCGACGTGATTACGCAGGGTGCCGAGATGCTGGGCTGGGAGCTCCCCGAGCTCTTCGACCGTACCATCGCGGCCATGCAGTCCTTCGCCCCCGACCGCGACACCTTTCAGGCTTAATTCCAAAACCATCACAAAGGGGACAGGCACCTTTGTGGTGGTTTTGTTTGCGCGGGCGTTAGGGGCGGACCTGGCCGGTGCCTCGGAGCTTGTATTTGTAGGTGGTGAGGGCCTCGGCGGCAAAGGGGCCGCGGGCGTGGAGCTTTTGGGTCGAGATGCCAATCTCGGCGCCCAGGCCAAACTCGCCGCCGTCGGTAAAGCGCGTGCTGGCGTTGGCATACACGGCCGAGGCATCGACCTCGTCCAGGAAGCGCCCGCAAGCATCCGTGTCCTCGGCAACGATGGCCTCGGAGTGCATCGTGCCGTAGCGGTTGATGTGCGCGATGGCCTCGTCCTCGTTCGCCACGACCTTCACGCTCATCTCGAGCGCCAGATACTCGCGACCCCAGTCCTCCTCAGTCGCGGCAACGTAGTCATCGCCCTCGGCAAGCCCGGCGTCGGCGCATGCGGCGCACGTGGCCTCGTCGCCGTGAATGAGCACGCCGTGGTCATGCAGCACGGCCACGACCGCGGGCAAAAACGCATCGGCCACGGCACGGTCGACCAGCAGCGACTCGGCGGCATTGCACACGCCCACGCGCTGCGTCTTAGCGTTGACGATAATATTGAGCGCTTTATCGAAGTCGGCGGATTCATGCACGTAGATGTGGCAGTTACCCGTGCCCGTCTCGATCACCGGAACGAGCGACTCGCGCACGCAGCGCTGGATCAGGCCCGCACCGCCACGCGGAATGAGCACATCGACGACGCCGCGGAGCTTCATGAGCTCGCCGGTGGCCTCGCGGTCGGTAGACTCGATCATCGACACGGCCTCGCGCGGGAAGCCCTTGGCCTCGAGCGCATCGGCCAGCAGCTCAGAAATCATGGCACACGAGTGATAGGCCAGCGAGCCGCCGCGCAGAATGCAGGCGTTGCCGGTGCGGATGCAGATGCCCGCGGCATCGGCCGTCACGTTGGGGCGCGCCTCGTACACCATGGCGACCAGGCCCAACGGCACGCTCACGCGGGTGAGGTCCACGCCGCTTGCGAGCACGCGGTGGTCGAGCACGCGGCCGACAGGATCGGGCAGCTCGGCGAGCTTCTCCAGGCCGGCGGCCATACCCTCGACGCGCTCGGGCGTCAGCAGCAGACGGTCGAGGAGCCCCGCCGAGGTCCCCGCATCGCGCGCGGCGGACATATCGAGCTCGTTGGCGGCGACGATGGAGTCGACACCGTTGCGCAGTGCTGCGGCCATGGCGCGCACGGCCTCCTGGCGCTGCTCGTCGCTCGCCGTGGCAAGCGAGGCCGACGCTGCCTTAGCGGCAACGGCAAGATCGTGAACATACGTGGCTATATCGACCGACATGGGCGGCCCTTTCTCCTAGAAGTTTGCAACCATGGTAGCCGATTTGCGCATGGCCTCGCCCGCGGCGGTAGAATTGGTCAACCCGAAACACCGCAACGAACGGAAGACTCACATGGCCCTCATCACTTCGTACCACGTCCCCGGCCTGTATGTCGAGGACCACAGCATCGACGTCCCCCTCGACTGGCGCGGCCTGGAGCCGATGCTCCTGGCCGTCGGCAGCACCATGCGCCGCGGCGCTATACCGACACCCATCGCCGGCGCGCCCGAGAGCATCAAGCTCTTCTACCGTGTGGTTTGCGCACCCGACCGCATCAACGACGACCTGCCGCTCCTTCTCTTTTTGCAGGGTGGCCCCGGTGGCGAGAGCCCGCGTCCGCTGTCGCCCACAAGCGATGGCTGGATCGAAGAGGCCGTCAAGCATTTCCGCGTCGTGCTGCCCGACCAGCGCGGTACCGGGCGCAGCAGCTGTGTAGACGGGCGCACGATTGCCGCACTGGGCGAGCGCGCCGAGGCGGCAGGCTCCGATGCGGCCCGCTCGCAGGCGGACTTCCTCAAGCGTCACCTCGCCAGCTCCATCGTGCGCGATTTTGAGTACCTGCGCCTGGTGGGCTTTGGCGGCAAGCCCTGGGTCACACTCGGGCAGAGCTACGGCGGCTTTTTGACGTTGAGCTATCTGTCGCTCTTCCCCGAGGGCGTGGCGGCAAGCTTTACCTGCGGCGGCATTCCGCACGTGCCGGCGAGCGCCAGCGAGGTCTACGCGCACACCTTCCCGCGCATGGCCGCCAAGACGCAGCAGTATTACGACCGTTACCCCGCCGATGTCGAGCGCGTGGCAGCCCTGGCCGATGCGCTCGAGGCTCAGAAGCCCGTACTGCCCGACGGCTCGCCAATGACGGTCGAGCGCCTACAGCTCATGGGCAGCGACTTTGGCATGAAGCCGAGCTTTGAGCGCATGCATTGGATTATCGATCACGCGTTTGTTACAGGCGACGGTACGCTGAGCTGCGGCTCCTCGGTATCCGACAGCTTTTTGATGCGCGCCTTCGAGCGCACCAACACGCGCACGAATCCGCTGTACTGGACGCTGCAGGAGTTCATATACGCCGACGGTGACACTATGCCCATTGGCTGGGCCGCAGCTGAAGAGAAGGCACACCACGCCGAGTTCGACACCCTCGCGCGCCCGCTCATGTTTACCGGCGAGGCCATGTTCCCGTGGATGTTCGAGCAGATGCCCGAGCTCAAGCCCTTCAAGCCCGCCATGGACCTGCTGATGGAAGACACCAGCTGGGACAAGATCTATGACCCGCAGCGCCTGGCCTGCAACGAGGTGCCGCTCCAGGCCGCGGTGTACTTCGATGACATGTACGTCGATTCGAGTCTGCAGCTCGACACGCTCAGCCGCGTGGGCAACTCGCACGCCTGGGTAACCAACGAGTTCGAGCACGACGGCCTGCACGGCAGTGTGGTATTCAAGCACCTCTTCGACGAGTCCCTCAACCGCGGAGACCTGCGCCGAATCTTCTAGCAAAGGAGTGTCCCCACCTGCCGGCACAATAGGAACGTCCCCAAGTGCCGGAAAAGGAGAGGCGGCACTGCTGGCAAAACGAGCCGCAGCGCTGCCTCTCTTTATGCAAACACTATCAAGTTGTCCCTATGGATTGCGGGCTTCTCGGCCAGGTCTGCGAGCAGGCGGTTGCTGGCAATCTGGTCCTGGCGGCGGCCGGCGGCGAGCTCCAGCACGTCCGAATCGGCCTCGGCGATACCGCGGGCGACAACCATGCCGCTCGGGTCGCACACGTCGAGCACATCGCCCTCGGCAAACTGGCCATCGACCTCGCGAATACCCACCGCGAGCAGCGACGATCCGCGGCTGACCAGCGCCTTCGCGGCGCCGTCATCAACCGTCACCGAGCCGTGCGCCTTGTCGCCCAGTGCAATCCACAGCTTGCGGGGTGCAATGTCCAGGCGCTCCGCCGGCGGATCGAACAGCGTACCCACGCTCTCGCCGCGGGCCAAACGCACGAGCGCATCGGGCTCCTCGCCCGAGCAAATCACGCTCTGAATGCCGGCCGTCATGAGAATGCGGCTTGCACGGATCTTGGTGATCATGCCGCCCGTGCCCACCGATGTGGAAGAATCGCCCGCCGAGGCGATGATCTTGGCGTCGATCTTATGCACGACCGGGACGAACTCGGCCGTGGGGTCCTCGTGCGGATTGGCGGTATAGAGGCCATCGATGTCCGAGAGCGTCACGCACAGATCGGCGGAAACCAGACAGCTCACAAGCGCCGCCAGCGTGTCGTTGTCGCCAAACTTGATCTCATCGACGGTGACGGTATCGTTCTCGTTGACGACCGGCACCACACCCAGCTCCACAAGGCGCAGCAGGGCGTCGCGCGCGTGCAGGTAGGACGTGCGGCGCGCCGTGTCGTGGCGCGTGAGCAGCACGAGCGAGGTGAGCAGGTCGCGCGCATGGAACTCCTCGTCATAGGCCGACGAGATGATGCACTGACCAGCCGAGGCGCAGGCCTGCAGGCTCGGCAGGTCACCGACCGGCTTACGGTCGAAGCCCAGCACGGGATAGCCGCAGGCAATGGCGCCCGAGCTCACCACGACCAGGCGCCAGCCAAGCTCGCGCAGCGCTGCGGCCTGATCGGCAAGCCCGCCGATAAAGGCGCGGTTGACCTTGCCATCGGCACCCACCACCGTGGACGAACCGATCTTTACCACCATCGTTTTATAAGAAGTCGTCATACGTCAAACCAATCAACTGTTCAGCGAACGGCCGAGCCGGCGGCCAGGGAAGCGTGACTCGCCCCTACCGCCCAAGGAATTAGTGAGCCCAGGGAAAGGCAGAGGCCGCGGCCATGTTCTTGCGCACGAGCTCGTCGCGCACCTGAGCCAGGCCCTGCTCCATACCCACCACATAGGTCTGCGGGTACAGGAAGCGCTTGAAAGCTGCGTCCAGATGGTCGAGCGCCCAAGCACAGCGCTCGCGCGCGTCCTGGATGCTCTCACGCGGAGCCACCGCACTGCCATCGCGCACGATCGGCACCAGCAGCTCGCGATACTCAAGTTCGGACACGTCGGTCACCAGGGCGGCATCGTTCACGGCCACAAGGGTATTGCCGCGCGCGGCGCCCTCCCCTGCCAGATGTTCCTCGTCATAAATCATGTCGCAAACCGGGCCGCCAAAGCCGTCGTAATAGCGTCGTACGCGCTGCACGCCGGGGATCGTGCGCTTGTAGGGCTGCTCGGAAAGCTTCACCACCGGCGTCCACGGCTCCGCGTCGCTCGCACGACGGGCCGAAAGCTTGTACACGCCGCCCAGCGCAGGCTGATCGTAGCAGGTCGCGAGTTTGGTACCCACGCCAAAGCTGTCGATGGGCGCGCCCTGGTCGAGCAGCGACTGAATCGTGTACTCATCCAAATCGTTAGAAACCGAGATCCCCACATAGGGCAGGCCCTCGGCATCAAAACGGCCGCGCACATACTTGGAGAGCTTGGCGAGGTCGCCGGAGTCGATGCGAATGGCCGACAGGCGCTCGCCCACCGCTTCCATCTCCTTGGCAACCGTAATGGCATGTTCACAGCCCTCGCGCACGTCATAGGTGTCGATGAGCAGCGTACAGTTCTTGGGGCTCGACTTGGCAAAGGCGCGGAAGGCCTCGAGCTCGGAATCGAAGCTCATCACCCAGCTGTGCGCATGCGTGCCAAAGACGGGAATACCGTAGCGGCGCCCGGCAAGCACGTTGGACGTAGACGAGCAGCCCGCCACGTAGCTCGCGCGCGCGACGGCCAAGCCGCCATCGGGACCCTGAGCGCGGCGCAGGCCAAACTCGGCAACGGGACGGCCGTCCGCCGCCAGCACCACGCGCGCCGTCTTGGTGGCGACAAGCGTCTGGAAGCCGACAATGTTGAGCAGCGCCGTTTCGAGCAGCTGGCACTCCAGCGCGGGGCCGGTGACGCGCACCATGGGTTCGCGCGGAAAGACGAGCTCGCCCTCGGGGACGGCGTCGATGTTTACATGCGCACGAAAATCGCGCAGGTAGTCGAGGAATGCAGGCTTGAACATCGCGCCGCCGGCCGGGGCCTGAAGTGAGGCGAGGTAGTCGATATCCTCGGGCGTAAAGCGCAGATTCTCGACAAGCTCGGGCAGCTCGGCGGTGCCGCACATGACGGCATACGCGCTGCCGAAGGGATGGTCGCGGTAAAACGCCGTAAAGCAACCCTGCTCATTGGCCTTGCCGCTCTCCCACAGGCCCTGGGCCATAGTGAGTTCGTACAGATCAGTGAGCATTGCGATGTCGGTGGGATGCGAGATGTCGGTCAAAGCCATGGGGCGACCTTTCGGATGCGTTGTGCAGAGGTTGAGGGTTGGCGAGGCGGGCGTGCGGGCATGGAGCCCAGCGCGAACAGGCTAGTGCAGACCCATGCTGGTCAGGATCGTGTAGCCCATAAAGATGACAAACGCGATGAGGGCAAGGACAATGATGATTTTTTGAGCCGGCGCCATACCGGGGATCTCGTTCTCGCCCGTGGGCTCCTTGGAGGTGACCATGCGCTGGGCAAAGGTCATCTCGTCACGGCTCGGTTTGGGCTCGACGGGCTTGGGACGAGCGGCCCTTTTAGGCTGAGGTTTGGGTGCGGCGGGCGCGGGCTTCGCGGCGGCGGGCCTGGGCGCGGGGGCGACGTTCGCGGCGGCCTCCTCGGCCTTCTCGCGCTCGGCACGCAGGGCGGTCAGCTCCTCACGCTCGCGACGTGCCTCTTCCTGGGCCTCGCGGCGGGCCTTCTCGGCGCGGAGCTCTTCCAACTCGGCGCGTTCCTCGGCAGACAGTGGTTGGGACTCAAGCTCGGCCATGGTACAGCCCTTTCTTTTAAAAAAAGCCGCCGACACAATGTCAGCGGCTTATCAAATCCAAGGGTGGAGACGAAGGGAGTCGAACCCTCGGCCTCTGCCATGCGACGGCAGCGCTCTCCCAACTGAGCTACGTCCCCAGGACAAGTCGATATTTTACCTACGGCTCGCCAACTGTCAACGCCCAATAACCAGTCTTTTTGGGGCGTGGCTATTTTGACAACTTTTCGAGCAGGCGATCCTCTCGATGATTTTTTAATCCCCGTCCCAGAAAAATCATCGGCGAATGTGCTACTTTGCGCTGGTGAGGACGCCGGTGGTGTCGAACGCCGGGGTGAAGCTCTCGTCTACCGCTCCGCCTTCTTGCCAAAACATCGTCGTAAAGCCCAGGTCGTCGGCATGGTCGAGCACCTGCTCGTACTCTTCGCGCGTCACGGCGCGCGCCAGGTCGCCGCCTTGTTCGCGCATGAGGGCATTGGGCGTGTACTGGTTCATGACCGAGATCGGCACGTCGCCCACCGTCTGCCACACCAGGTCCAACACGCGGCACGAATCGTCCGCATGCCCCGGCAGCACCAGATGACGCACGATTATGCCGCGCTTCATGAGCCCGTCCCCGTCTACCAGCTCTCCCCCGCGGCGCTCAATCTCGCGCGCCATCTGGGCCAGACCCGACACAGCCACGCGCGGGTAGTCCTTAATATGAGAGAGTGACTGCGCAAGCGCCGCATTGGCATACTTAAAGTCGGTAAGCCACACGTCGACCAAATCGCCGAGCGCCGCCACGGCACTCGCGCGCTCATAACCGCTCGTGTTGTAGACGATTGGAATGACCAGTCCGCGCTCCCGAGCTGCGGCAATCGCGCCCGGCAGCAGGTGAGCATAATGCGTCGCCGTCACCAGATTGATGTTATTGGCACCTTGGTCCTGCAGCTCCAGCATAATCTCGACCAGGCGCTCGGGCGAAATCTCAAGCCCAAAATTGCCCGTCGAGATCTCGTGGTTCTGGCAATAGATACATTTGAGCGAGCAGCCGCTAAAGAAGATCGTGCCCGAACCGGCCTCGCCCGAGATAGGCGGCTCCTCCCACATATGAAGCGCCGCGCGGGCCACCTTGAGCGTGTCATCGGCACCGCATACGCCGTGCGCACCCTCGTCGCGCACCGCACCGCAACGGCGCGGACACAAATGGCAGGCGGGCGAAAAAAGTTCGGTCAACGGCGTCGGCATAAAAACATGCTCCAAAACAACGATTCAGCAGCTCAAACGTAAAGGGACCAACCGCACAGACGGCTCGAGCCCAAGGCGCCGTAATCGTCCGACACGATTTTTGTAATGTCAAGACTGGAATCGATAAAGTGCCGCTTTATGATGTAGGTATTCCGCCCCCCGCGGAGCAACTGGGTGAACCGTCGCGTTTATTTAGGGAGCCCACACAGTCGTACCTAGTACAGGTATCCTTCGTTGTTAAGGACGCTGGAACAGTCGATGAGGGCACCCACCTGTTTTAGGTGGGTTCATTTTCGTAACGTGGGGGGTGGTTTTTATTTGCCGAAAACCACCATTACAGCCCATATGGATCCCCGCCGGTATCCCGACAATCCATCGACAACATCCCATTATCTGGTAAGCGCGTGATTATCGCTGCGTGCAATTCCATGCACCCCCCTTGGTCGAGTATCATGGTTCGGCTATGCCCTTTGCGCTTAGCAACCTTTGACCTTTTCCTTCGACGCTTGGCGGTTTTTAGATTCATGGCTTCATCCCCGAGCTACATACCGTATCTATGCGTGGCAGCGGCGGCCTTTATCACGACCTTCCTCATGGTGCCCCTGGTCAAGCGCTTGGCAATTAAGCTCGACGCCGTCGACTATCCTTCCAAGCGCCGCATCAACACCAAGCCCATCCCGCGTTTGGGCGGAACGGCGGTGTTTTTGGGCCTGGTCGTTGCCTGCATTGTGCAAATCCTAGGCACCTGGCACCTAGGCTGGCCGCCCGTCCTGGTGCCGCACCCGCGCCTTCACATTAGCTATCCTATGCTGGCCCTCTCCTTTACCGTCATCTTTGCGACCGGCGCTATCGACGACGTCTTCCAGCTCAAGCCCAAGCAAAAGCTGGCCGGACAGGTCCTCGCCGCGCTTATCGCCTGTATCGGCGGCCTGCGGATCGGCGTCATCGTCAACCCGTTTGCCCCCGGCGAGATCATGCTCGGATGGCTCGCCTACCCCATCACCGTGATCTATCTGGTGGCATTCACCAACATCATTAACCTCATCGACGGCCTCGACGGCTTAGCCACGGGCATCTGCGGCATCGCGTCGTTCACCATGTTTTCGATGGCCGTTCTCTCGGGCCGCATCGACGCCGCCGCGCTCTCCATTGCGCTCTTTGGCGCCTGTCTGGCCTTTTTGCGCTACAACTTCAACCCCGCAAGCATCTTCTTGGGCGACTCGGGGTCGCTGCTTCTGGGCTTTGCGCTGGGCTCCATCTCGCTACTCAACGTGAGCCGCACCGCCGCGCTCACCTCGCTTATCATCCCGCTCATCGTTGCCGGCGTGCCCATCATCGACACGTTTAGCGCCATCGTGCGCCGCAAGCGCGCCCACATTAGCATCGGGCAGGCCGACAAGGGCCACATCCACCACCGCCTGATCCAAGAGGGCTACAACCAAAAGCAGGCAGTGCTCCTCATCTACGCCTGGTGCATCATGCTTTCGGCCGGCGCCGCCGCGATTAACCAGGTCGAGGTGCCCATGCGCGTGCTCATCTTTACCGTACTCGCCATTGGCTCGGCGGCCTTTGCCAAGCACCTGCACCTGTTTGAGCCCGTGCTGCGCCACCATTACAACAAGCGCACGCACGAGGACGAGCTCGTCACCCCCGACGATCCCGCCTTTAAGCAGGAGGAGGAGGCGGCAGAAGAACGCAGGGAGGAGCGCCACCACAGGCGCTAGGGTAAGCTGCCGAGGATGCGCCCAGGCGCCGCCGGCCAAACGCGCAGCCACGCCGCGCCCATCGCACATGCCGCCGCTCTCCCGCCCCTCGCGTACTTACGCCCCGACCCTCCAATAAACGCGTTATCATCTTGACCCATGAACATACGTTAGGAGCAATCATGCCAAACGAGAACAGCTACGAAGTCGCGCTGCAAAAGAGCAACGCCATTCGCGAGGGCCTGGCCAAAACGCCCGAGAAGTTCACCATGCTCACCGGCGACCGCCCCACCGGCCGTCTGCACCTGGGTCACTACTTCGGCACCCTCAAGGGCCGTGTTGAGCTGCAGAACATGGGCGCCAAGACCAACGTGCTCATCGCCGACTACCAAGTCATCACTGACCGCGATACGACCGAGCACATCCAGGACAACGTGTACAACATGGTCATGGACTACCTTGCCTGCGGCATCGACCCCGACAAGACCATGATCTACGCGCACTCCGCCGTACCCGCCGCAAACCAGCTCATGCTGCCGTTCCTGTCGCTGGTCTCCGAGGCCGAGCTGGCGCGCAACCCCACGGTCAAGGCCGAGATGGAGGCCTCGGGCCACGAGCTCACCGGCCTTCTGCTCACCTACCCGGTGCACCAGGCCTGCGACATCCTGTTCTGCAAGGGCAATGTGGTGCCCGTCGGTCGCGACCAGCTGCCGCACATCGAGCTCACCCGCACCATCGCCCGCCGCTTTAACAACCGCTACGGCAAGGTGTTCCCCGAGGTCGACGCGCTGCTGTCCGAGACCCCGCTGCTGCCCGGCCTGGACGGTCGCAAGATGAGCAAGAGCTACGGCAACGCCATCAACATCTCGATGACCGCCGAGGAGACGGCCAAGCGCATCAAGAAGAGCCAGACCGATTCTGAGCGCATGATCACGTTCGATCCCGAGAACCGCCCCGGCGTGTCCGGTCTGCTTTCGACGGCCGCCATCTGCACCGGCCGTTCCGAAGTCGAGATTGCCGAGGAGATTGGCATGGGCGGCTCCGGCCAGCTCAAGAAGTACGTGACCGAGGCCGTCAACGAGTACTTCGCGCCGATCCGCGAGCGTCGCCAGCGCTATGAGAACGATCTGGACTATGTGAAGGACGTGCTGCACGAGGGCAACCGTCGCGCCAACGAGATTGCCGAGCAGACCCTGGCCGAGGTTCAGGACGCCATGGGCATGGTGTACTAGGCAAAGCGCCTTCGCACAACATAGACGGTGAGGCTAAATCCTCACCGAAACAGGAACAGGCCCGCTGGCAGATAGTTGCCAGCGGGCCTGTTCCCGAAGTACACCGTTGAATCGCACAGAGGGGAGGAATGCGAATCAAACTCAACAGGGCAGGCTTTTTCATCGCCTATTGCCTGCTCCGTTGCTGAAAACAATATAGTTCACCGTGGTTTACTTTGCTGCGACAAACCGCGCCGCCACACCTTCTCCATAAGTTAACTCAGGTAAACTAAAACCACCACAAAGGGGACAGGCACCTTTGTGGTGGTTTTGACACGAACGAGCCGCTAGAGCCCTGCTGGCCAGCGACAGACGGCCAAGTCGACGTGCATGTCGTCCTTAAACGCCACACCCTCCCCTAGCAAAAGCTCACGTTGAGCATCGGGACCGCCAAAAGCAAAACCATCGCATATGCGGCCATCGGCAAACACCACGCGGTGACAGGGAATCTCGCCGGGGCGTGGATTGCCATGCAGCGCATAGCCCACATAGCGCGCGCTTCGTGGACGACCGGCGAGCAGCGCCACCTGACCGTACGTGGCGACCATCCCCTCGGGAATCTGCTCGACCACCTCGTACACCCGCTCAAAAAAGCCCTCAGACGCCATTGCTCGCTCCCTTCCACCCGGAATAGCATAAACCACCACAAAGGTGCCTGTCCCCTTTGTGGTGGTTTTGGCAGGTGGGCTAGTTAACGGGCTGGAAGAAGGCTACGGCTACGGCGCCGGGGCCTACATGGGTGCCGATGGTGGCGCCGATGGTGTGAACGGGCAGTTCGCCCTCGGTGTGGCCAGCCCACAGTGCCGCGCTGTCCTCGATATACTTCTTGAGCACCGCATCCGAAAGGCCCGTATAGCCGAGCGCCAACGGCATGGAAAAGTCGATGCCGCCCGCCTTTTCGACCTTCTGGTTGAGCAGGTTACGTCCGTTCTTGGAACCGCGCGCCTTGCCCAGCTGCACGATCAGACCGTCCTCGGCAGCCACCACGGGCTTTACGTTGAGCAGCGTACCCACGGCACCGGCCGCAGCAGACAGGCGACCGCCGCGCACCAGGTACTCCAACGTCTCGAGCAGGCCGATGACGACCACGCGGTCGCGCACGGCCTCGACAGCCGCCGCAACCTGAGCCGCGCCCTGGCCCTCGTCCACCAGGCGCAGCGCATACTCGACCAGCACGCGCTCGCCCAAGGTCACGTTATTGCTGTCCACGACGAACATGTCGCCGCCCGGCGCCTCGGCAAGTGCCGTACGAGCACTCTGGTTGGTGCCCGAGAGCTTGGCACCCACGGTAATAATCACGGCCTCATCGCCGGCCTCACGCGCTTCGGCAATCGCCTGCGAAAAGGCGTACGGGTTGACCTGACCGGTCTTGGGCAGTTCATCGCGCTCCACAAGCATCTCGTAAAAGCGCTGGTGATCGATGTCGACGCCATCCATATACACATCGGTGCCAAAGGTGACGGACAGCGGCAGAACACGCAGAGCGGGGTGCTCCGCCGGCGACATATCGCTTGCGGAATCGGTAATAATGCGGACGGACATAACGAATCCTTTCTTGCGCAGGTCTCGCGCAGGGAATTTTGACAGCAATGTCCCGGCACGGCGTACGCGCTCAAACGGGACGATGCAGTTCTTGGCTGAAAGCTAGCGCCAGCGCGGCCTTAGATCTCACGCAGGGTGTTGAGAATCGTACGCAGCGACGCATACATCTGCTCGCGCTGCTCCACACCCATAGCCATACCGGTGGTGTCGAGCACCTCGCGAATGATGCGGTCCGCCTCGCTCATGCTCTCGCCGCCCAGAGCGGTCAGACGCACCGGGGCACGATACTTAACGGCCGCATCACCCGAGTCGTCGACCTCGACGTAGCCGCCCTCCTCCAGATGCGCGAGCGTGCGCGAGACGGCGGCACGGGTCACGCCTGCCATGCGAGCCAGGTCAGCGCCAGTCAGGCCGTCCTTGCTGCGCTCAAGATAGTACAGGCACATAACGTCGGAGCCCTTGAGGCCCAGCCTTGCGCCCTCGGATGTCTTAATGCGCTGGATCTCCTTGTAGAGCCCGCTGATCAGTCCGACAAAGTCCTCGAAACGTGTCTCGTCGTTCTGCTGCATGGGAGACGACCGCCTTTCGCTTACATGATGCTAACGGGTAAACATCTTAGCCGCACGAGGCAACACCCATACCCTAATATCCCATTTGTTAACCCATCAACATAAAAACCACCACAAAGGGGACAGGCACCTTTGTGGTGGTTTGGGGCATCGAGTTTGATCCGCAGACTTCGCTACAGCCCCACGCAAGGATTGTCGCGGGTCACAAGCGTTTTAACGACAACCGTCGCTCCCAGATAGCGCTCGAGCAGCTCGGCTAAGCGATCGATCGCGGCCTGGCAATCCCCCATCCGCTCGGGCTCCACGCACTCAATCGCCAGGAAAGCATCGGCCGAATCATCGGACAACGCCGTTCGAACGCCATCGCGCCAGTTCCAGCAGCGGCATACGGCGCCCGCATCATCGATGTAGGCGAGCTCGCCGGGCAGCGTCGGGTCATCTGTCTCCTCGCCAAGCGGCAGAAATGAATCGCCACCGTCGGTCACCTTCAGGCAAAGGTCTCCCTCAATCGCGTGCAAATCCTCGCCGCCTACGGGCAGCGCGTAGGACAGCGACACCGTGTTGTAGATGTCCACCGCGGGCGTAATGTGGCCCACCGGCTTTCCTTTGAGCACGCGCTTGAGCAGGTTCTCAATTGAGCAACGCGCGCCCTTCTTGGTCTTGAATAGGCGATATGCCTCGCGCCATGCCTTAACCGGCGCATTCTCGCTGATGGTATCACTCGTCAGGTGACGCTCCGCATCGATATTGGCGCGGTCGAGCAACGCGGCAATCGCATCAACGTCCTCTTGAGGAATCTGAGCCGCGGGCTTCATGCCCTTTACGACCACAACACCGACAGCCGCCTGCGGAAATAGCTCCCAAAACGAATCCTCGGCAACGAAACTCTTCATGTGCTCTCCCTTCATAGCATGCGCCCGAGCCCGGGTGCCTAAACAAAAAGCGCTCTTACGACGGCCACCTTCAAAGTCCTACGGTGCCGCCACAAGAGCGCTTACGCTGCCCCCATCCGGAGAAGGGGGCGATATGTCAGGCGTATTGTAACCCGAGTCATTCGCCCAAGCAAAACCGCCACAAAGGTGCCTGTCCCCTTTGTGGCGGATATGGACTCGCGGCGACGCTAGTGTCGGAGTCCCAGCAGGCCGCGGCCGCGATGACGGGCGTCGGCGTGCACCTGAGCGTGCGGACCGGCGGCCTTCACGGACTCGGGCAGGTGCGAGTACTTCTTCTCGAAGTTCTCCTCGAACATCACGGCCAAGTTGTGCGCCGCCTCGTCGTAGCGCGCGGTGCTCTGCCAGTACTGGCGCGGCACCAGGATGCCGTCGGGCACGCCGTGGCACGTGGTGGGAATGTCAACGTTAAAGATATCGTCATGCACGAATTCGCTGTCCTCGATGGTACCGTCGAGGGCGCGGGCCACCAGGGCGCGCGTGTAGGCAAGCTCGATGCGATGGCCCACGCCGTAGCCGCCGCCAATCCAGCCGGTGTTGACCAGGTACACACGCGTGCGGCCGTCGGCGATGCGCTCACCGAGCATCTTGGCATAGACCATGGGGTCGAGCGGCATAAACGGCTCGCCAAACAGCGAAGAGAACGTGGGCGTGGGCTCGGTGACGCCGACCTCGGTGCCGGGGATCTTGGCCGTAAAGCCCGTCACAAAGTGATACATGGCGGCGTCGGCCGTCAGGCGCGAGATGGGCGGCAGCACGCCAAAGGCGTCGCAGGTCAAAAACAGCACGACGCTCGGAGTGGTGCCCATGCCCTTGGTCCACGCGTTGGGAATGTGCTCCACAGGGTATGCCACGCGCGTGTTGTGCGTGACCGAGACGTCATCGTAGTTGGGCTTGCGGCTCTCGTCGAGCACCACGTTTTCGCAGATCGCGCCAAAGCGGACGGCGTTGAAGATCTCAGGCTCGTGGAACGCGTCCAGGCCCTCGCATTTGGCGTAGCAGCCACCCTCGATGTTGAAGATGCCCATGTCGGACCAACCGTGCTCGTCGTCGCCGATCAGCAGCCGCGTGGGGTTGGCCGAAAGCGTGGTCTTGCCGGTGCCCGACAGGCCAAAGAACACCGCGGTCTCGTGCGTGACGGGATCCATACTGGCCGAGCAGTGCATGGGCAGCACGTCGTCCTCGACGGGCAGCAGGTAATTCATGACGCTGAAGATGGACTTTTTGATCTCGCCGGAGTAGCCGGTACCCGCGACCAGAATCACGCGCTCCTGGAAGTTAATGACCACGGCGGCGCTAGAGTTGAGGCCCTTGATGGCGGGATCGCACTGGTAGCCCGGCGCGGCGAGCACGCAGAAGTCCGGCTCGCCGGTGCGTGCGATTTCACGGGCAAGCGGGCGGGCGAGCATCTGCTTAATAAAGAGCGCCTGGCTGGCACGCTCGCAGGCGACAAGCAGACGACGCGTATGGTTGCGGTCGGCACCGGCCATACCGCGAGTGACGAACACGTCGCGCTCGTTGAGATAGTCGACGATGCCGGCCTTGATGGCCTCGTAGCTCTCGACAGACAGCGGGCGGTTGACGGCACCCCAGGCAATCTTGTCGTGAACATCGGGGGTGTCAACGATAAAGCGGTCATTAGGCGAGCGGCCAGTGCGCTCCCCCGTCTCGATCACCAGCGCGCCGTTGGAGGCCATACGGCCTTCGTTGCGACGGATGGCGTGCTCGACGAGCTCGGCTGCCGGCAGGTCGACCAGCAGGCGGGGCTGGTTCTCGGCAGGATCTTCGACCAGCGTAATACCAAAGTTGGACAAAACATCTGCAGGGGTAACACCGGGCATGGGGCCTCCTTTAAAAGCGCGACACGTGGACGCGACGCGCACTTTACTCACGTAAAGCCCGTTGTACCCGATATGCAAAAACGTTTTTGCGGCAACGGCGAAGCGCCCGCCCAACGGTCAAAAATCGCACGCAAGCGGCCTAGTCATTGGGGACGTTTTTAAACGACTAATCGTTGGGGACACTCTTGAACAGGCAACAGCCAAGGAGCGACCCCAGATCCCGGCACTTAGGGACGTTCCCAAAGTGCCGGCACATAAGGAACGTCCTCAAGTGCCGACTACTGAATGGCGCCGCCGAAATTATCGAACAACCTGTTCAAAAACACGAACGAACACCGTCGCGTCTATACTAGAGCGTAGCAATAGAAAGGACTCCGCTTTGAGCATCACGCCCATCGATAGCATTCGCCGCGCCATCGCCCGCCGCAATGGCGTCGCCGACCCCACCGTATCGGACGGGGCGCACGGGCAGGGCGGACGCATCGAGAACGGCCTGTTCCCCGCATCGCACACCGCCGAGGAGCTCGCACGAATCCAAGAGCTAAGCCAGCGTAACGCCGGCGGTCCCGACAGCAGCCAGGCCACACGCCGTCGCCGCGAGCGCGATCGCCAGCCCGGCCCCATCCACCGCATGGTCAATGCCTGGTGGAACCGCCTGCTCGGAGCCGTCTACGGCGGCGGCTTCTCCACGCAAGAAGCCGAGTACGAAGATCACGCCACCCGTCGCGACTACCTTTGGAATACCCTGGGCACCGCCGTGTGGGGCATGGTGTTTCCGTTGCTCACCATCGTGTCCACACAGCTCGTGGGCGCCGAGGAGGCTGGCAAATTCTCCATCGCCTTTGTCACCGGCACGCTCATCATGATCGCGTGCAACTACGGCGTGCGCAATTTCCAGGTCTCGGACATCGACGAAAAGACGTCCTTTGCCTCTTACCAGCTCAACCGCTGGATCTGCGGAGCGCTCGCGCTGGCATGCGGCCTGGTATACAGCAGCGCCCGCGGCTACGATGCGCAGATGGCCACAATCGGCCTGGGCGTCTACCTGTATAAGGTGATCGACGGCATTGCCGACGTGTACGAGGGCCGCCTGCAGCAGGCCGACAAACTCTACCTGGCCGGCATGAGCCAAACGCTACGATCCGTCGGCGTCATCGCGGTCTTTAGCGTGGCACTGTTCCTCACGCGCAGCATGCCCATCGCCGCCATGGCCATGGGTGTTACCGCGATCGCCTCGCTCGTGCTGGTCACCGCGCCGCTCGCCCTGCTCGAAACCGAAAAATCGCGCCGCGTGAGCCTGCGCGAGGTCGGTCACCTGTTTATCCAGTGCGCCCCGCTTTTTGGCGCGCTGTTCCTGTTCAACCTAATCGAGAGCATGCCCAAGTTCGTGATGGAAGGCACGCTGGCCTACAAGTATCAGCTGTACTTTAATGCCCTGTTCTTTCCAGCGCAGGCCATTTTGTTGAGCATCGGATTTGTCTATAAACCGCAGCTTCTGCGTCTGTCGAGCATTTGGACGAATCCGCGCAAGCGTCGCCGCTTTGACCTGATTATTGTTGCCGTTATGGCACTGATCGTGGTCATCACCAGCGTGTGCGCCGCATTTATGGCAGGTCCCGGCATCCCCATCATGAGCTTTATGTACGGCCTCAGCTTTGAACGCTACCGTACGCTGGCACTGCTGATGGTTGTCGCCGGCGGCGTCACCGCGGCCATCGACTTTATCTACGCCATCATCACGGTGCTGCGCCATGCCGGCGACGTCACCAAAATCTACCTGATCTGCTTCGCCGTAAGCGTAGTGCTGCCGGTGATCCTGATCAACCTGCTGGGTCTGATGGGCGCCGTGGTGAGCTACCTAGTCATCATGGCCCTACTCCTGGTGCTGCTGATAATCGAGTACGACCACATCCGCCAGCGCATCGAGCGCGACCGCAACCCCTACGGCGCCTAATTAGCTGCCCCGGTCACCGGAATTTGCGATGGAATCGCCCCGGCTGGGGTCTCGTTGAAGACAATATGCATTACGTAAAACTAAGTGAGTAGATTTTTACCGAATCCCTGACCACACCGACAGAGCACAAGTCTGTGACCTGCGGTTTTATTGAGGCAAATATGTTGGGTGCTCGGCATTTCCAAAAAAGTCTACTCACTTAGCCAGCGGGCAGCCAAATGATTATTTAATCCCCGTCCCAGAGAAATCAATTAGCGGGCAGAAGGGCAAGAGTAGTCAAAAAAGCCCCGTCCCAAATTAGCTACCACTTGCACCGATTATTCGCCCGGGTTGATGTTCGCGTAGAACTCCGCCCCATCATCGAGCCGCAGGATGCCCACGCGACCGAACTCGGAGCCGGTGGCGGCGGCGCAGTCGATGTCGATGCGATCGGGCACGCCGGCGGTATCCTCGCCACCCAGGCGCACAATCTGCCCGCGGCCCGACTCCTCATCGAGCCCCGCCAGGCCGCCAACCTCGCAATAGCGCCCAAGCGACACCGTGGGCGTGTGGCCGCTCACCACGACCGGGCCCTCGCCCTCGGCAGAAAGCAGTCCCGTCGGCGCATCCCAATAGCCGTGACGAATCCACAGCAGGTCATCGGACGACTGCACGGCGAGCATTTGCCGCAGCAGCTCGCTATCGGCATCGACCGCTCCCCTGCCGTCACCGCAATCGACACCATGCTCAAGCAAAAACGCGCGCGCCGCCTCGGTCTGGATGCCGGCATGCACCAGCAGGTACGGGCGCTCCTCGGTCTCGGCCACCGCGTAGAGCGGCAGCGCGGCCATCCATCGCACGAGCTCCTCGTATGCCTCAAATTCCATGTCGTTGAGCTGCTCGCTCGTCGTCCAGCCACCGTTGATATCCCAGGTCTCGGCATCGAGCGGGTCCTGGCCAATGATGGCATCGAGCATGATCTGCTCGTGATTGCCCTTGAGCACGTGGGCGTTGGGCAGCGAGCGCACGAGCTTAATAACGCCGACCGGATCGGGCCCGCGATCGATCATGTCGCCCAGCACGTACAGCGTGTCGTCGGACGTCAACGAGATCTTAGACAGGGCCTCGTCAAGCGCACGCACGTGCCCGTGAGCATCAGATGTCACATAGATCGCCATGGTACGCCTCTCCTTGCATTGCGGTCTAAGCCCGGCGCCGCAACTAAAACTTCAAGTTGAACTTAAACGTTACCCATTGTACTCCGTTGCAATAAAGCTGGAAAGGGTTTCCGAGCAGAGGCAAAGACGGCAGCCGTCTATGACGATATCGCGCACGCCCGTAATCCGCCCCCATAAACCCACCACCTTTGGGTACAAATAACCGCAGACAACTGACCGTGCCACGCCAACCACCCAGGAGCGGACACTATCCATGAACCAGATACTTCTCTTTATCGGCCTCGTCATCATTTTGTGCCTGACCATCAAACCCGTCGGCAAAAAACTCCCCTTCCCCACCCTCCTCATCTTTATTGCGCTCGGCATGCTGCTCGGCGTCAACGGTCCGGCGCACATCGACTTTAGCGACTACGCGCTCACCGAAACCGTCTGCAGCACGGCGCTGCTGTTCATCATGTTCTACGGCGGCTTTAACACCAACATCGACCGTGCCAAACCCGTCGCCGCGCCCGCTGTGCTGCTGAGCACGCTCGGCGTTATCGCCACCGCCGGCATCACTGGCGTGTTCGCACACTTCGCACTGGGCTTCGACTGGATCGGCGGCCTGCTGCTGGGCTCGGTCGTGGCGTCGACCGACGCGGCGAGCGTCTTTAGCGTGCTGCGCGAGCACAACCTGTCGCTAAAGGGCGGCACCGACTCGCTGCTCGAGGTCGAATCGGGCTCCAACGACCCCGTCGCCTACATGCTCACCGCGGTACTCGCCACCCTCGCGGCGGGTGGCAACATCGACATTCCCGTGCTGCTGGCCAAGCAGATCATCCTGGGCGTGGGGCTGGGCCTTGCCATCGGCTGGATATCCAGCCGCCTGATTGAGCGCGCACACGCAACGGCCGAGGGCGCGCAGACTATCTTTTTGTTCGCCGTGGCGATCGTCGCCTACGCACTGCCGAGCTACCTGGGCGGCAACGGCTTTTTGGCCGTATACCTGGCAGGCATTGTGCTGGGCGCGAGCGACATCACCGGCAAGGTCGAGATGGCGCACTTCTTTGACACCCTTACCGAGATGGCCGAGATGACGATCTTCTTCTTGCTCGGCCTGCTCGTCACGCCCGCGCGCCTGCCGCAAATGCTGCTACCCGGCCTGGCGCTCATGGCGTTTATGCTCTTTGCGAGCCGCCCCATCGCCGTCGGTCTGCTGCTGGCGCCCTTTAAGACGAGCCCTCGCCAGGTTGCGCTCGTAAGCTGGGCGGGCTTGCGCGGCGCGGCTTCGGTCGTCTTTAGCCTCTTTGCTGTGGTGGCCGGCGTTCCCGGCGGACACGACCTATTTGACCTGGTGTTTGTGATTGCCGTATCGAGCATTGTGGTGCAGGGTTCGCTACTGCCGGCGGTGGCGAAGAAACTCGATATGATCGATGCGGCCGGCGACGTGCGCCGCACCTTTAACGACTACCACGACGAGGACGGCATGTCGTTTGTAAAGCTCAAGGTGGGCGCTGGCCATCCGTTTGCCGGGCGCTCGCTCGCCGATATTGGCAGCGCGACGGACATGCTCGTGGTCTTGGTGCTGCGCGACGGGGCACACCCGGTACTGCCCAACGGCGATACCGTCATCGAGAAAGGCGACCTTCTGGTGATGGCAGCCCCAACGTTCGAAGAGCGTGCCGAGGTTACGCTGCGCGAGGTCACCGTGACGCCCCACGGTCGCCTGGCCGGTCAGCGCCTGCGCGACGTGCCGCAGGGCAAGCACCCGTTTATCGTGGTGATGCTCAAGCGCGACGGCCAAACCATCATCCCCGATGGCAACACCCTAATATACGCCGGCGACGAAGCCGTCATCGCCACGCTAGCTTCCTAGCAGCCCGTCCCTCTTCAGCTACTAGCTGTCACCCACAGCAAAGTCGCGGAGGTCGAGGCCTTCGCGTTCGGCTCGGGCTAGGAGCTCTTGGGGCGACTCGTCCTCGATATCCATCACGTCGAGCATGGCAGCGGGAAAGCCCACGCCAGCCGCGCTCCCCGCGTAGTCGAGCAAGCCCTCGCGCAGCTGGTCTACATCAACTTCAATCTTCACGGTGAATCCTCCTACCGGGCAATCGCGGCCGGACAAACCGCACGTCCCAACTGATGTGCAATAAACTCCAGATACGGCCATAATAAAATAATGAACATCAGGGAGGTTACGGATGATGGACAAGCTCACTGCCATGACAGAACAAGTCAGAGATTTTTGTGATGCGCGCGATTGGCGCAAATATCACACTCCAAAGGAACTTGCCATCGGCATAGCGACAGAGTCCTCCGAACTCCTTCAGCTTTTCCGCTTTATGAGCGACAAGCGCATTGCAGAAATGTTCGATAGCCCTGATCAGCGCCAAGCCATCGAAGACGAAGTTGCCGACACGCTCCTCTTTCTCCTACGTTTCGCCGATCTAAACGGAATCGACCTCCCAAAGGCGCTCTCGTCCAAACTCAAACGCAACGGCGAGCGCTATCCCGTCGACACCAGCTCCAGCGAATACAGAAAGGCGGCCCACCATGAGTAATGAGTTCGCCCTTCGACAATACACGCTTCCCCTCCCCCAACCCTTCGAGGCAAGCGAATCGCTGCAGGACTTTGGCACGCCAAAGCCCGGATTCCACCATGACGAGAGTTGGCCCGTTCTCTATATTCTGACCAACAGTAAAAACAAAACGGCGTACATCGGTCAAACGACCAATTATCGACGCCGCATGAAGCAACACGCCGCAAACGTGGACAAAGACTTCGACCGGACCCTCCTGATTGACAATCCAACCTTCAATCAGTCAGCAACATTTGAGTTTGAGAATCGACTTATCGAGCTGTTCTGCGCTGACGAAAAATACCAGGTAACCAACGCCAACAATGGCTATGCCCAGTTCGATTATTTTGAGCGACCTCAGTATCGCCAGAAGTTCAGAGACCTCTGGACAAAGCTTCGCGAAGAGAACTATGCGATCCACCCCATCGAAGAGCTCGAGAATACCGACCTGTTCAAATTCTCGCCCTTCAAAACGCTCACGCCCGATCAATACGAAACGATTGAGGCGATTTACAGGCGGCTCGAGCAAGAGCATGAAGACATTAAACACGGCGGTCCCAAGAAAGAGCGCGTAACCGTCGTGAACGGCGCGCCGGGAACAGGCAAAACAATCCTCGCCATCAGTCTCATGTTCAAAATCAAAAATGAGCCGAACCTTTCCGGTCTGCGGGTCGGCTTCGTGACGCCCATGGAGTCTCTGAGCAAGACGCTCAAAAAACTCACGCACTTCCTCCCCGGGTTAAAGCCCGGCGATATCCTGAGCCCCAACGACGTCACAAAAAACGATCGGTATGACGTCTTGCTTGTCGACGAGGCGCACCGACTGGGAAACTACTTATCCGCCGGCGCCGGCATCGGAGCTTTCTACAACACATGTGAACGACTCAGCTTGCCGCGCACGAGCAGCCAGGTGGATTGGATTTTCAAATGCTGCGACAAGGCGTACCTGTTCTTTGACCCCAAACAGCAAGTCCGCGCATCGGGACTCAACCGAGATGGCCTTGAGCAGCGACTCAACCAACTCGAAGAAGCCGGCATCGAGACCGAAGAATTCAACTTGAGTACCCAAATGCGCGTGCGTGGCGGCGATGAGTACCTCGATTTTGTCTACGACCTGCTTGATAACAAAGCGTACATGCATGCCGGCATGAAGTTCAAAGCACTCTTTTCATAGGAGCCTTACGATTCGCGAGCCGGGGATCCGGACAGCGATATCCCCAGATACCAGTTTGGAATCGTCGACCGATTTGAGGACTTCTGCTCTCTGCAGCAAACCAAGGAAGAAGAAGTTGGTCTATCCCGCATGATGGCAGGCTTTGCGTGGAAGTGGGAAACGAAGAATAACAAAGATGCGTTCGATATCGTCATCGAGGGCATTCCCAAACGCTGGAACTCAACCCAGAAGGATTGGGTTAACTCCGCCAACGCCGTCAACGAAGTCGGATGCATTCATACGGTACAAGGCTACGACCTCAACTACGGATTCGTAATTCTGGGTCCCGACATTTACTACGATTCGAACAAAGATGCAGTCAACGTTAACAGGGCAAACTTCAAAGATGCCGTTGCCAAGAAAAAGGCAAGCGACGATGATCTGCAAAAGATCATCGTCAACGCCTACTACGTCCTCATGACGCGCGGCATGTTAGGAACGTATCTCTATGTGTGCGACCCCGCGCTCAAAGAGTACCTGTCACGGTATATCCCGGCGATATAGACCTTGCGACCGCCCTCCCCCATGTAACCATCCTGTAAATCATAGCGGCGCACTCGAGTTTTACCGTGATGCGGTCGCGCCTAGCGCTCCACTGTGCTAAAGTATCCCGAACGTTCAAACGACTACGAGGGGGAACTAGAAGATGGCACGTGTGCACAACTTCTCAGCTGGCCCGGCCGCACTGCCCACAAGCGTGCTCGCCGAGATCGCCGACGAGATGATGGACTACCGCGGTTGCGGCATGTCCGTGCTCGAGATGAGCCATCGATCTAGCATGTACCAGCAGATCATCGACGACGCCGAGGCAACCCTACGCCGCCTGCTGAGCATCCCCGACAATTACCGTGTCCTGTTTTTGCAGGGCGGCGCCACGCTGCAGTTTGCGGGCATCCCCATGAACCTCATGCGCCGCGGGCGCGCCGGCTACATCGTGACCGGCAACTTTGCCAACAAGGCGTACAAGGAGGCCGCCAAGTACGGCGAGGCCGTGCTGCTCGCGAGCTCCGAAGACACCAACTTCGACCGCATCCCCGACATGGCCGACATCAACGCGCGTATTGCCGCCGAGGCTGCGGGCGACGGGCTCGACTACGTCTACATCTGCCAGAACAACACCATCTTTGGCACCATGTACCGCGAGCTGCCTAACTGCGGCGATGTGCCGCTGGTCGCCGATGTTTCGAGCTGCTTTTTGTCGCAGCCACTCGACGTCGAGCGCTACGGACTCATCTACGCCGGCGCTCAGAAAAACGCCGGCGCCGCTGGCGTGACCGTGGTCATCGTGCGCGACGACCTGATCGCCGACGGCCCGGCCTTTGCGCAGACGCCGCAGTACATGAACCTTAAGACCCAGGCCGCCAAGGGCTCCATGCTCAACACGCCCAACACCTTTGGCATCTACGTGTGCGGCAAGGTGTTCCGTTGGGTTGAGCAGACCGGCGGACTTGCCGCCATGGCCGAGCGCAACTGGGCCAAGGCCAACCTGCTCTACGACCTGCTCGAGCACAGCGAGCTGTTCCATGGCACCGCGCAGGCCAACAGCCGCTCCATCGCCAACGTCACGTTCCGTACCGGCGACGCCGAACTCGACGCGGCCTTTGTTGCGGGCGCGGCAGAGCACCAGATCCAAAACGTCAAGGGCCATCGCCTCGTCGGCGGAATGCGCGCCAGCGTGTACAACGCCGTCACCATGGAGGACGTGCAGGCGCTGGCCACGTACGTGAAGGACTTCGAAGCGCAGCATAGTTTGAGCCCGCGATCTAACTAGCCCGCAACACGCGGGCCGACCAGCCACTTCAAACCACTTGTTATAAACAAATCCGCTAAGGAGTTTTTCATGCGCAAGATTAAAACCATCGACGACATTACCAAGGACGGCAAAGTCGAATTTGGCGAGGGCTACGAGTTTGTGGGCACCGCCGAGGAGGCCGACGCCATTCTGATGCGCTCCACCGACCTGCACGGCTACGAGCTGCCCGAGGGCATCCGCGCCATCGCCCGCTGCGGCGCCGGCGTCAACAACATCCCCGTCGAGGAGTACGCCAAGAAGGGCGTCGTCGTCTTTAACTCCCCCGGCGCCAACAGCAACGCCGTCAAGGAGCTCGTCCTGGGCATGTTGGTGCTCTCGAGCCGCGGCGTGGTGCAATCGATGAACTGGGTGCGTGACAACGCCGACGACCCCGAGATTCAGGTCGATGCCGAAAAGGCCAAGAAGGCCTTTGTGGGCCGCGAGCTCAAGGGCAAGCGCATCGGCGTCATCGGCCTGGGCAACGTGGGCTCCAAGGTCGCCAACGCCTGTGTCGATCTGGGCATGGACGTCTACGGCTACGACCCGTTCATTTCCGTCGAGCACGCATGGGTGCTGAGTCGCGAGGTGCAGCGCGTGGGCACGCTCGAGGACCTCTGCCGCGGCTGCGACTACCTCACCGTGCACGTGCCCAGCAAGGCCGATACCATCGGCATGATCAGCACCGAGCAGATCGACCTGCTGGCGCCCGACGCCGTGCTCATCAACTACGCGCGCGAAACCATCATTGACGAGGACGCCGTCGACGCTGCCCTGCGCGAGGGCAAGCTCAGCTGGTTTAGCTGCGACTTTGCCACGCCCAAGACCGTCAAGATGCCCAACACGTTTATCACCACGCATTCGGGCGCCGGCACCGGCGAGGCCGAGGCCAACTGCGCCGACATGGCCATCAGCGAGCTCAAGGATTACCTGGAAAACGGCAACATCGCGCACAGCGTCAACTACCCCGCCTGCAGCATGGGCAAGGCGCGCGCCGCAAGCCGCATTGCCTGCCTGCATGCCAACGTGCCCAACATGATCGGCCAGATCACGGCCATTCTCGCCAAGGACAACGCCAACGTGCAGCGCATGACCAACGAGTCCGCTGGCGAGAACGCCTACACCATGTTCGACACCGATGAGCACCTGGACGGCAGCACGATCGAGGCACTCAAGCATATTCCGTCGATGTATCGTGTGCGCGTGATTAAATAGCGCCGGCGCCAATCCTGCCAGACAGACCACGAAGCCCATTCGGCCCCCGTTTTCACGAAACGGGGGCCGATTTTGTTGCTCCGGACGACTTTAAAATGATACCCATAACAAGTTTTTTCAGATAATCGATAGTGAGGCTCAAGTCGCTAAGCACACCCGCTTTGATAAACAGCTTTATCAGGGACTTTAGTAGGTAAAAATCGATCTCTATGTGCCGAATGTAAGTTGACTGTCCATTTTCCGAAACAACTTATTCTAGATAGCATTTTTAAGGCCCCTCCAAGGCGAAATATAAGTCTTTTTGTGACCAAAACTCTAGTCCGCGCGACCGTTTTCCACCCGCGCGGCTACATTCCTGCCCAATCGATAAAAATCTCCTCACGAAGCCGCCGTTCGAGCTCCTGCTGTCGCGGCGTCTTGTCTTTCAGCGGCACATCGAGATAGGACATGATGAGCTCCATCACCACGCGGAAGGCATCGGAGTCGGCCAGCTGACCATAGGTCATCAGAATGACGGGATATCCCATCGCTTGCAGCGCCGTCGTTCGATCGGAGTCCGAAATCTTGGATTCAATGGATCCGTGAATGGCTTTACCCTGGCATTCAACCAGACACTCTCGGCTGCCGTCCTTATTTGCCAGCAGGATATCGGCATAGCGCCTATCAAGCCCCGAAATCAGGCGGGCGCTGCGCGTCATACGAATCTCAACGTTATTGGTAAGGCTCAGCCCTTCGCCGCCGCGCAACCTCGTAAGGCCAAACAGCATCGAAGCCTGGACCTCGAGCGGCGATGCTGCCACCCCCGTAATGCATTTCGCGGCTCGTATGAACGATTTAGCGCCGCGGAGCCCCCGGACCTTATCGACGAACTCTGTAAGCTCAGAGAGCTCGATCAAGGGAGGTCGTTTCCACAAGTCCGTTGGATTCCCCGAGACATCCTTTACGTTTTCCCAGCCCGACCGTGCGTCACCCCACCGGCCCCCGTATGCCTGCTCAAGTGCCGACTTTACCTGAGGCGCAATCTTGCACACGGCAAAGGTGCCGCACATCTCATACATGCACATGATTAGACGCTCGTTTGAGACCGAGGAAGCCAGGGTCAGCAGGGTAAAGAGTGGGGACGCAACATCGAGGCCAAACTCCGTCTGCCGCACGGAATCAAACGGCCTCTCCCCGTTCCAAACATGCCTGACAATGCGATCGCCCTTACGTCCGCAGCTGCCCTGCGCCAACACGTGTAACGGGGTGCCCAGGAAATGCGTGACGAGCGGATGCTCACATAGGTGCTCCCTGCGCGGATCGTCCGCAGAATCGGGCAGGTCCGGCATTATTGCCAAGACCTGTGGAGGTATCCGGTGATACCGAAAGGCAGATATGTCGCACAGCATGTCGTCCATGAAGGGTACGTACCCGCTGCGTCGCTTGTGAACCCGCCCGGACGGCAAACGCGCTGGCTCGGCCTGCGAACGGTAAATACTGCCACGCCCACGTCGCGGATCTCTCAGGAGGCTTACAATCGGTTTGGAAAGCAAACTGATTGTGAGGTTGCATATGGTTGATGAGGATTTTGCCTGGCGGCTTGCGCAGGAGCTTGTGCGGATCGACAGCTCAGACCCGGGCGCGTATGAGGATGAAATTGAGCGCTTCATTAAGAGGCTCATTGAGCAGCAGCTGGCACAACTTGATAGTTCTGCGCTCGATGCCGTGCAGATTGAGGAGCTCGAAGTGCTGCCCGGGCGCCGCAACCTTAAAGTCACCGTGCCGGGCCAAAGCGACGAGCCGCGGCTGATCTATATCTGCCACATGGATACCGTCACCTTGGGCGATGGCTGGGACGCAGACATCGAACCGCTTGGGGCGGTTGTGCGCGACGATAAACTCTATGGCCGCGGTGCCTGCGATATGAAGGGTGGCCTGGCCTGCGCCATTGCCGCACTGGTCCATACGCTCGAGCGCGTGGCGGCGGATGGCGCGCTGCCACGCCGCGGCTTTTCGCTCATCTGCTCGGTCGACGAGGAAGACTTCATGCGCGGCTCAGAGGCCGCGATCGATGCTGGCTGGGTCAGCTCGCGCGAATGGGTGCTGGACACCGAGCCCACCGACGGACAGATCCAGGTGGCGCACAAGGGGCGTACGTGGTTCGAGATTGAAATGGCTGGCGTGACGGCGCATGCGAGCCAGCCTTGGAAGGGCGCGGATGCCGTCGCCGCCATGGCCGAGGTCGTGTGTTCGCTTCGTCGCGCGTTTGCGGCGCTGCCCGCGCACGATGAGCTGGGGCCTTCGACCATCACGTTTGGCCAAATCGAGGGCGGATATCGCCCCTACGTCGTACCCGACCGCGCCAAAGTTTGGGTCGACATGCGCCTGACCCCGCCGACCGATACGGCCGCCGCAATCAATATGGTCGAGCATGCCATCGCCGTCGCCGAAGCCACCGTTCCCGGTTGCCATGGCAGCTACACCGTGACGGGCGACCGCCCCGCCATCGAGCGCGATCCGGTCTCTCCCCTTCTAGCTGCACTCAAGTGCGCAGCAGACGATGTAACGGGCACGGATACGACCGTCGGCTTCTTTACCGGCTACACCGACACTGCCGTCATTGCCGGCAAGACGGGTAACCGTAACTGCATGAGCTATGGCCCAGGCTCGCTCGCGCTCGCCCACAAGCCCAACGAATATGTGCCCCACGCCGACATCGTTCGCTGCCAAAACGTGCTCATCGCGCTTGCCGATAACACGCTCTGGGACGCAAGCGGCCAAGTTGGGGCATAATAAGCCGCGAACAAACCGACTCGCGCGTTAGGACCGCCCATGAAAGCACTTCCGTTTCCCTGCATCCGCCCGGCTCAGGACCGTGTGCTCGAGGCGCTGCCTGCGATGGGCGGTATCCTGAGCGGCAACGACGCCCTGCGCGGCGCCATTGCTGACGGCCTAATGCTCAAGGATCCAGGCGCGGCGTATTACGTGTACGAATGCTCGGGCGAGCCGGGTCGCGCGACGGGTGTCGTGGCGATTTGCCCGGTTAACGTACTGACGGGTAGCGACGAGGCTGCCGCCGAGAGCGTCGACGCACTCGCCGCCGCGCGCGCGATCGCCGAGCTTAAGGTGCAGCCGCGCCCCGTGTCGCTCGCCTACGAGGCGTCGCCCGTCATGGATATCATTTTGAGCGCTGCCAAAGAGGGCGCATCGCTCTACGCCGTCACCGATCCCGCGGGCGTCACACATCGCGTGTGGGAGGTCAAGCGCGAGGACGCCGTTGCCGCCATCCGTGCCATGCTCGATCAGGCGCCCGACCCGGTGTTCGCCGGTGACTCCGCCTATGTCGCCGCACTGGCTGGGGCATCGCAGATTCTGGCCGACGAGGCCCGCGCTGCCGGCGCCTACTCTGGCAAAGAGCCGTTCAACTTTGCTGTAGCCGTGCTGTTCCCCGCCGCGCAGGTCAGCGGCAGCGCGCCGCAGGTTCCGACGGGTCTGCTCACTCACCAGGTCTCACGGTTCTAGCGAACTCAAACGCTAAGCTGGAAAACCCAGCATCCAAACAAACAAGGGGCGGAGATGCAGCAAACGCATGCACCTCCGCCCTTTTCGCATCAAACAATTACGCCGGTAAACCGGGCCGCAACGTCAGCGTTATCCACGCTGCGGACCTGCCGCCGCCACGAGCGGCTCTAGCCCCAGCTCGCGCGCGTAGTCTTCCTGCGTAAAGACTTCGACCAGTTCAAACGTATCGGCCGCATCGTCAAACGCAAAATGCAGCACTGAGCAGTTGCCCGGCACGCGTTCGCGCTCGTCGGCCGCCGCGCCCCGCACGTGGTCCAAAAACTCCTTGATAGCTGAGCCATGACTTACCGCGAGCACGCACGTATGGTCCGGACGCCGCATAAGATCGGTCAGCGTCGCCACCATGCGCGTGCGCACCTGGATCTGGCCCTCGCCGCCAAACTGCCGATAGAAGTCGCGCCACGGGCGCTCGGGCATAAGCATCACGCGCTCGGCCTCAAAGTCGCCAAAGAACCACTCACGCAGGCCGTCCAGGCGCTCGTACGCCAAGCCCGGCCACAAGTTGGCGATAGTCTGCTCGGTGCGATGAAGCGTAGAGGTGTAGGCATGATCGGGCTCAATGCCGCGCGCACGTAAAAACATGCCGGCGCGCGCCGCCTGGTCGCAACCCAACTGCGTAAGCGGCGAGTCACTCCACCCCTGAATGATACGCTTAAGGTTGAATATCGTCTGTCCATGACGGACCAGATACAGATCTTTATTCATAGGGGTCCTTTCGTTCGTTACCAACCCAAGAGCGAAAACGCCCCGTCGCAATAGCCAAAATGAAGCACGGCACCGTTGTCGGGTAGCTCTCCCCCGCCAGTCACATACTCAAGAAACTCCTGGCAGGCTGAGCCGTGGGAAACCGCCAGCACGCAGTCGTGCTGCGGCCGGGCCATAATACGGGACAGCGCCGCGACCATGCGCGACTGAAGCTGCACTTCCGACTCGCCGCCAAAGGCCACCGGATAATCGCCCCAGGGCTGCGGCGGCATCTCGCGATTTGATGTGCCCTCCAGCGAGCCAAAATGCCACTCACGCAGGTCATCGACCAGCTCAATGGAACGGCCCTCGCCAACGATAAGCTCGGCCGTATGCCGCGCCCGGCCCAACGGCGAGGAATACACATGATCAAAGGCCACGCCACGCGCCGCAAACGCCGTACGCGCCGTCAGCGCCTGCTCGCGCCCGCGCGCCGTAAGCGGCGAATCGTGCCAGCCCTGCAAAATGCTCTGCACATTGAGCTCAGTCTGCCCATGCCGCACCAAATACAGATCTGCCACACGCTCTCCCCTCGTACCACCACAAAGGGGACAGGCACCTTTGTGGTGGTTTACCGTCTGATCACGCCGCGGTGACGCTCAGCTACACCAGCACGTCGGCGAGCGGGCGCTTGGGTACGTGGTGCACCTGCGCATCGTCACGCCAGTAATTAATTGAGCCGTCGGGGTTGGAATCGATCGCATCGATCATCTGCGTCTCGGCCGGCACGCCAAAAGCCATGATCAGCTTGAGCTCATACTTGTCGTTATCGAGCCCCATAGCATCGATCGCGTGGGGCGTAAAGGCCTTGAACATGCAGGCTGCCACCTCGGGCGTGGCGCTGCGAGCGGCGAGCATCATCGTCTGCGCGGCAATGCCCGTGTCGACCTCGGTGATGGGCGCGGCGGGCTTACCCGGAACAGCGCGCTCGGCAAGAATCGCGATGTAGCCGGTCGGACGCTCGCCCTCGGCAGGACCCGACCAATCCTTAAGCGCGCCGGCCCATGCAAGCTCATCAAATACACGCGCGCAATCCTCGGCACCGCTCACCACATGAAAACGCAGACGCTGAGCATTGGCGCCGCAGGGAGCCAGGTGCGCCAGTTCCGCCAGCTCGAGCAAAAACTCGCGCGGCACGCGCATGGACTCGTCAAAACGGTGGCACGTACGGGCGCGGCGGACCAGCGCGTCAAACGTGTCCAGGCCAAGCTTTTCGCAACCTTGCTTTGCCATCGATTCGACACTCGACGGTGCCTCGGGAACTGCTTCGTTCATAGGGACCCCCAATACAAGCCAATTGTCCTTAGGAAAATCTAACCTAAAACGTAGGCAATAACGAACAGGGCTGCAATGTTCTACACCTGTTGAATAGAAAATCGCGACGTGGGGAACAACGGAAACAATTCGGGGCCTTTGGGTTACGTTTCGCCCTCCCCGACCCATACGTCAGCGCCCTTAGGGGATACTGGTTGTAACGATCAAGGCTTACGCCGCACGGAAAGGAGACTTATGGGCATCTTTAAGAACGATGATCAAAAATCGAGCCAGTTTGGATTTGACGAGAAAAGCATGGCGGGCAAAGCCGTCAAGGCCGTACGCTGGATCTACGCCATCACGGGCGTCTTAGCACTCATTGCTGGTATCGCGCTGCTTTTTGCACCTGCCAAGTCCCTCGTCTTTTTGACGACTGTCCTGGGTTTTTACTTTGTAATCACTGCTGCCATCAGACTATTCACTGCCATTTTTGAGCCGCTGCTGCCCACCGGCTGGCGCGTGACGAGCATCATCTCCAACCTACTCATTATCTTGGGCGGCGTCATAATCCTGCGCAACCAGGCCTTCTCGACCGCGACGCTCACCACGATGGTGGTTATCGTGGCCGGCTTTGGCTGGATTGTCGAAGGTGTCATGTCCATTCTGGAGTCCGAGCTTTCGTCCAACCGCGCCCTCGCTATCCTGAGCGGCGCACTTTCCATCATCGCCGGCATGTTCGTGTTTATCTATCCGCTGTGGTCGGCCAAGATGCTCGTCATCTTTAGCGGTGCCGCGCTGCTGGTGTTTGGCGTGACGCTCATTGTTCGCGCCATTCAGTTTGGCAAACTGGTGCGCTAGATGCCAAAGACGCTCTTTATTGATGCCGACGCCTGCCCGGTCACGCGCGAGTCGATTGACTGCGCGCGGCGGGCGGGCGTCGCCGTTGTTATCGCCGGCAACAGCACGCAAAACCTGGAACGGCACATTCGCCGCGACGACCCGCGCGATGCCGAGCACGCGCGACGCGGCTTTTGGGTCACGACGCTCGACGTGAGCGTGGGCGCCGACAGCGCCGACTTTGCCATTGTCGAACGCCTGCAGGCGGGCGACGTGGTCGTGACGCAGGACATTGGCTTGGCGAGCATGGTGCTCGGGCGCGATGCCGCCGCCATCGGTGTGCGCGGGCGCGTGTACGACAAGGCGACTATCGACATGCAGCTGTTTATTCGCCACGAGGAAAAGAAGGTACGCCGCGCCGGCGGACGCACTCGCGGTCCGGCAGCATTTACCAGCGAAGACCGCGCCCGCTTTAAACGCAACCTCACCGAGTTGCTGCACTAACCAAGGTAGATTTTTGAGACATGCCTAAAATCTACCTTTTTGTTTTGAGCGGTGTGAGCGCTCGGAATCCATGGCTCAACAAAAAACGGGCTTCAAAATGCCATGCGTCGCCGCATTGCGCAGGCGCTGAGCATGGCTATTTGAAACCCATTTTTTAGGCCTACTTAGAGGCCAACGGCGGAGAGGATGAGGCCCCAGCCAGCGCCGATGACGTACATCATGATCAGGAACACGGCATTTTCGCGGGCGCTGCGGTTGGTGCGGAACAGCACCAGATAACCCACGCCGGCGGAAATGAGCGTGCCGGCGAGCATCGGCGCCAGTTGCAGCGCGCCTTCCAGATACAGCTGTGTAATGACCACGCTCGCCGAGCAATTGGGAATCAGCCCGACAAGCGCCGAACCCAGGACAGCGAGTGTCTCGTTGCCGCGCAGGAACTGCTCGATCGCGGACTCGCCGAACGTCTCGAGCACGGCGACCAGAATCAGCGTCACCAGAAAAATGAATACCGAGACCTGCACGGTGTGCGAGATCGCACTGCGGATGATCGACAGGACAGGCGTCCCTTCGTGGGAGTGAGAGTGACCGTGACCATCATGGTGTTCATGTTCGCCCTCATGACCGTGATCGTGGCCATGTCCGTGTTCGTGCTCGTCCTCGTCTTCATCACAACCGCAATGGTCGCGCTCGCACAGCTCGTGGATGTGGTCGGCGCTCACGCCTGCCTCGGCCACCTCGTCGATGATGTCACCGCCGCTGTGGTCGTCGTGCGCGCAGTTCACGTGGGCCGGGTTGGCCGCGGTTCCCAGCACGGTACGGCGAATCGCCGCGTGCGCGCGGGCGTTACGGCGCAGGCCGCGAATGGCAGCGTCCACGATAAAACCCGTGACCAGTGCGATCAGCGCTTTCGAAGCCAAAAGCATCGCCATAGTCTGCACGGGAACCTGCTCGGCAAGCAACAGCGGCAGCATCTCATCGGAGGTCGAAAGGAACACCGCCACCAACGTGCCCAAGGTCACGACACGGCCGGCGTACAGCGTTGCTGCCATGGCCGAAAATCCGCACTGCGGCACCATGCCCAGCAGCGAGCCAACCACGGGACCCGCAGCGCCGGCGCGCTTGATAGCGCCGTTGACGCGGTCGCCCGCAACGTGCTCAAGTGTCTCGAGAGCAAGATACGTCACCAACAAAAACGGCACCAGCGACAGCGTGTCCTTGCCGGCGTCGAGCAGAATATCAATCAGTAAATCCATGACGGATGGAACCTTTCGTGTCTTTCGGCAGCATTGTAAAAGTCCTAGCGGTCAACTAGGGTATTGTAGTTGTCCCGGGCGCGGTGCCAATAGTTGCCTATGGTAAACTATCATCTCGCCATAACTCAGTAACCTCGAGCCGCACAACGCGGCCCGTCCAAGGAGTAGCATATGAACGTATCGCAAGCACTCGAATACGAGCGCCAGCCGTTTATCCCCATGTTTATCTACGGCGACCACGGCGCCATGGAGTCCGAGCGCCAGAAGGGCGAGGAGGCCCTCAAGGTGCTCGAGACCGAGTACTTTACCGCCGAGGGCGACCCCGGCTTCGACTTTGCCACCGTGCGCGACCTGGCCGACCGCAACCGCGACCTGTGCGACCAGATTGGCGAGGCGCGTCTGCGCAACGTGACGCCCGCGACGCTCTCGCGCGGCCTGTCCGATGCCGACACCTGCGCCGCCATCGGCAAGATGCAAAAGCGCACCGCCGCGTCCGTTATGCGCGAAATCCGCGGCGACCGCGACGCGCTCGGCGTGGCCTACGCCCGCAAGCCCATCCAGGGCACCGTGCTCGGTATCGACATCGAGACCACCGGCCGTGCACCCGAGCGCGGCTATATCATCAACGTGGGCTGGGAGATCATGGAGCTCACCAGCGACGCCGTCCCGCATGACGCCGAGGCACACTACTGCGGCCTGCCCGACATCTACCGCGGCGAGGATGTGCCGTTGTCGAATATCCACCACATCACCTGGGACGACATCGACGGCAAAAAGCCGTTCCGCGAGAACAAAGAGCTGCAAAAGCAGCTGCTCAAGCTTATGAAGAAGTACCCGTACATGGCACACAACGCCGCCTTTGAGGACAGCTGGTTCAAGATCCACCTGGACGGCTACGCCGAGGCACGCCGCGCCGGCAAGATCATCGTCATCGACTCGCGCCAGATCTGCCGCAGCCTGGACGCCGACGTGCGCTCGCTCCCCCGCGAGTCCGCCCCCGCCGCGCTCGAGAACTGGGCACGCCGTCGCGGCACCCTCGCGCCCGACGCCAACGAGCAGCATCTGGGTCTGGACGACACCGACCTCATGCTCCGCACGGTACAGGCCGAGTTCAACCTCAAGAACCTATTCGCGAAATAGCAACGCCTGCGACAAACACTGCTTGCTCACGAGCGGCCTCGCAGCGGGAAACACCGCAGCGGGGCCGCCCTACGTTCCACAGATAGATCTGCCATCACAAATTCTGAACCCTCATTTTGAACGATTTCGGCCAATTCCCGACACGTAATTCGTTGTCGGATGGTGATGCATCGATATCAAATGTGCAGCAATTGAGTTTTTATATGCTATAGCTAAGCTGCGATAACATTGATTTTAGGCATGCCAACCCATAATTGCGTCAAGCTTTTGGACAGCATTTGGTTAGGCCCCTAAAACGACTTTCCCACTCAGCGCCATCAACACGGCATTAGCTGACACGATATATACCATGAGTATCGTATTGTCACATACCACTGCAAAAGCGGTCTACCAGGCCGCGCATTCGGCGTCTGCGAAAGACACCGAGCCCTGTAACCCTGCCGCGATTTACGGATCATGTCCCACCGGAACGCTCCTTGACGCAGCCGCAGAATGGCTCACCAAACACGATGTTTCCCTCGACGCAAATGATTGCCTCGAGGTAATGGTGTTTGATCGCAGGAATGCGCGCTATGCAATGAACTGTCAATGCCACGTTTCGTCAAAACGATTCTCGAACTCACGCTTTATAGAGCTCAAAGATGGCATCTTCATTGTTGGCGTTGAGCTTTGCGCACTTCAGGCCGCCACCTATCTCCCTTTTCGCGAACTGGTGGAGTACTACTTTGAATTGTGCGGCGCTTACTCCCTTGGAACCGGCTCTTCCACCTCGTATAACGAGCGTTTCGCGCTCACCTCGACCGAAAGGTTAAAACAGTTCTTTAATTCCATTACCAGATGCGACGGTCTGGCCCTTGCCCGAAAGGCAATCCAATGTGTGCGCGACGGATGCCGGTCTCCTATGGAAACGGCCTTTGTCATGATGCTAACGCTGCCTAAAAGCGAAGGAGGGCTTGGTATTAAGGGAATTGAGACCGATTACGAGGTGCAGGTCACCGCTGCCGCAAAGAATCTCACGAGACGCAAAAAGTTCTTTATGGATGCGTATCTAAAGAAATCTCGCACAGACATTGAATACAACGGGTTTTATCATGACGCGGAAGAAGACCGCGCCATCGATGAGGAGCGCAAGAATGCGCTTGCGTCCATGGGATGCGGAATCATCACCGTCAGTCGTTATTCCTTTATGCATGCCAGCGCTTTCGTTAGGGTCATGGAGGCGATCCAACGGAAAGAGGGCATACGCCCCTCGCGTCTGCCAAAAGACTTTCAAATCATGCAAGAGGACCTGAGACAGTTTGTGCTCAGAAGGTTTATAGAAGAGAAAAAGAGAATTCAGAAGCAGCTTCGCCAGGATTCCGAAGATCGTCAACGAATCGACCTCGAAAAAGCAACACTCGAAGGCATCACGCTGGATGACCCGACAATAAATGAAGTTCCGGCAATCGATGACATGCAGACTGTCGAATCCGACAGCCCATCATTTGCCCAAATAAGCAGCCTCGCGCCCGAGGGCAGAATCTTCGGGGCCGGAAGCTAGACCGGCTAACAAGGTGGGTACCCTAGCGATGTGCAAAATTGCGAGTATTCAGCAGGGTCGGCCCTCCAGCACCCACAAGTTAATCCAAATGAAAAACAAAAACGCTATCGAACGGGAACGTTAGGCAACATTTGAGGAAGACCTTGTCTGTTTACCGCCCTTGGATAACTCTTGAGCGGCTTTATTTGGCCTGGAATAGATTAACGGACCCCCTATAGTTGCAGAATACTCCAATTTTTGCACGGCGCGGGGGCACCCACCCCGGCATCGGCTATCAAAACCGCTCAGTCCGGAATCTCGTCCACTATTCCCCATCATTTTATGCGACGAATTACCTGTACGTCATTGACATATGAACATGCGCTCATATAATCGGAAGTAAGTTATATGAGCGCATGTTCATATGAAAGGATATTGCAATGAGCAGCCACGCTGATGAAACAAAGACTGGCATCGAGGCCACCGAGCCGATCGTCCCCACCACCTGCTCGCCCGAGGACCTTCCCGACGAGGAACTTCTCTACGACCTTGCCGACCTGTTCAAGGTCTTCAGCGACACCACGCGCATCAAGATTCTCTATGCCCTCATGGGCCGCGAGCTCTGCGTGGCTGACATCGCCGAAGCGACCGCGACCTCGCAGTCTGCGGTGTCGCACCAGCTGCGCACGCTTAAGCAGTCGCACCTGGTCAAGTTCCGCCGCGACGGCCGCAACATTCTCTACTCGCTCGCTGACGATCATGTCTATACCATGCTCAACCAGGGCATGAGCCATATCTGCGAATAGCAATCAACCACGGTATCAGCGCGGCCGGCACCCAGACCGCCAACACAGGGAAAGGAACCCACCATGAAAAAGCAGTTTAAGCTCGACGAGATCGATTGCGCCAACTGCGCGCGTGAACTTCAGGACGAGCTGGCTAAGCTCGATGGCGTCAAGTCCGTTTCGGTCAACTTTATGACCCAGAAGCTGACGCTCGAGGCCGACGACGCCAAGTTCGACGAGGTCCTGGACCGCGTCGTTGAGTTCACCGCCGACGCCGAGCCGGACTGCGAGATCATTCTCTAACCCGCGCACACGTTGACCTGTAAGGCCGCGCTTGCCGCGGCCTTTGCTCGCGAAATTATATGAGCAAGTGTTCATACACTCAAATGGGAGGTTTGAATCATGGCAGCCGCCGACCCCAAAAAGAAAAAGAAGAAGCGCAAGAAGAAAGAGTCCCTTGAGCACAAGCGCAACCGCATCCTGGTAGCACTGGGCATTTTTGCCGTTGTTTATGCCCTCGACGAGCTCGGCGCCCTCACTATCGCATTTGGGGAGCCCGGCAACATCTACGCCAGCTTCGCGCTGTTCCTCGTGCCGTTCCTAATTGCCGGCTACGACGTACTGCAAAAGGCATTCAATAACATCCGCCGCGGCAAGGCCTTCGACGAGAGCTTCCTCATGGCCGTCGCGACCATCGGCGCGTTTGCCATGGTGCTCTTCCCCGACACCGACCCGCACATGGCCGAAGGCGCCGCCGTCATGCTGTTCTACCAGGTCGGCGAGTTGTTCCAGGCATACGCCGTGGGCAAGAGCCGCAAGTCGATCAGTGCCATGATGGACATCGCGCCCGACTACGCTAACGTCGAGCAAGCCGACGGCACACTCGAACAGGTCTTTCCCGATGACATCGCCGTCGGCACCGTGATCGTGGTCAAGCCCGGCGAGCGCGTGCCTATCGACGGCGTCATCGTCGAGGGCGAAACCCAGCTCGACACCGCCGCGCTCACGGGCGAGTCAGTCCCCCGCCCCGCCAAGACCGGCGACGATATCATCAGCGGCTGCATCAACATGACGGGCCTCATCCACGTGCGCACCACCAAGCCCTTTGGCGAGTCAACCGTCGCGCGTGTTCTGGAGCTCGTGGAGAATGCCAGCGAAAAGAAGGCGCGCACCGAGAACTTCATCACGCGCTTTGCCCGCGTCTACACCCCCGCCGTCACTGGCGCTGCCGCGGTGCTCGCGCTTGGCGGCGGCCTGGTGACTGGCGCTTGGTCCGATTGGATCCTGCGCGGCCTGACCTTCCTGGTCGTCAGCTGCCCGTGCGCCCTCGTGATCAGCGTACCGTTGAGTTTCTTTGGCGGCATCGGCGGCGCGTCCAAGCTGGGCGTTCTCATCAAGGGCTCCAACTACCTCGAGACGCTCGCCGACGTGGACACCATCGTCTTCGACAAAACGGGCACCCTCACCAACGGCACGTTCTCAGTCGTCGCGGTGCACCCCGAGGCTGGCTATACCGAGCAGTCGCTGCTCGAAGTCGCAGCCCTTGCTGAGTCGTTCTTCGATCACCCCATCGCGCAGTCCGTGCGCGACGCCTACCAGGGCGAGGTCGACCCCAAGCGCGTGAGCGACTCCGCCAACGACGCGGGCCACGGCGTGACGGCAACCATCGACGGCAAGCACGTCGTCGTTGGCAACGCCAAGATGCTCGCCGCGGCCGGCGTTGAAGCACCGGACTGTGAGGTTGTCGGCACGATCCTCCACGTGCTCGTTGACGGCGTGTACGCCGGCCACATCGTGATTGCAGACACCGTTAAGGCCGATGCGGAGCAAACGATTCGCGACCTGCATGCCGCCGGTATCAACCGCACCGTCATGCTCACGGGCGACCGCGAGGAGGTTGCAGCGTCTGTGGCCAAGCAACTCGGTCTCGACGAGTTCCACGCGCAGCTCCTGCCGGGCGACAAGGTCGAGCGCGTTGAGGCGCTACTCGCGGCCGAAAGTGGCAAGGGCAAGCTCGCCTTTGTCGGCGACGGTATCAACGACGCTCCTGTGCTTACGCGCGCCGATGTGGGCATTGCCATGGGCGCCATGGGCTCCGACGCCGCGATCGAGGCCGCCGACGTGGTGCTGATGGACGACAAGCCGTCCAACATTTCCCGCGCGATCCGCGTGGCGCGCAAGACCATGTCGATTGTTTGGCAGAACATAATCTTTGCGCTGGGCATTAAGCTGCTGATCCTTGTGCTGGCAGCGCTGGGTATCGCCAATATGTGGCTTGCCGTCTTTGGCGACGTAGGCGTGGCGATCATCGCCATCCTGAACGCCATGCGCGCGATGGGTGTCAAGAACCTGTAGCGCTCGTGGTCCCTCCGGCCGGGGCCGGGCTTGGTTTTGAAAACGTCCTCGCGCATGAGGCCCGTCTTTCCTGCTCCTGCGGAGCAACGGAAAGGCGGGCCTCGCGCTGCGGAGTGTTTTCAAAACCAAGCCCGGCCCCGGCCTGCATTGACACAGCTGGCGGTTCTTGGGCATCGCTTGCTGGCGGGGTTCCTTTGCTGAAATGGACTTGGCCGAAAGGGCCGCTGGTCCCGGTCGCTGGTTCGCGCTTTGCGTGAACTCCGCGCTACTGTGGGTCAGTTAGGCTTCAGTTGTTGGACCCGCTACATCTTCCCGCCTCAGCATCGATCTTAGCTTCTCGAAGCTTTCCTCACTCAGGCAGTGCTCCATGTGGCAGCCCTCTTGCGACGCGACCTCAGCCGAAACACCCGCATCCTCCAGCAGCCCCACGAAAAAGCAGTGACGCTCCCACATTTGACGAGCGACCTCCAGCCCTTGTTCTGTCAGATGAACATCTCGTTTCCCCATTTCGACATAGCCGTTGCTTTCCAGCGTCGCCATGGCCTTGGAAACGCTCGCCTTGGTTACGCCGAGGTACTCCGCAACGTCGATCGAGCGCACGGTGCCCTGACGTTCCGACAGAACGTAGATCGATTCGAGATAGTCTTCTCCGGATTCACGTAGGGCCATGGGCCGCCTTTCGCGATGGCTTCTAGTTAGCCTTTGGATACTTTTGCTTGATTTACTTTACCGCAAAAGTTGCCCATGTCTTACTACTTTGCCTAAAAGTTAGCCGTGTTTCACAAAACATGCGGGACGAAAACAAAATGGGGACGCCCCGCAAGGAGTGTCCCCAGCTGCCGGCAGAGACGATATGAGCAGGACATAAAAACATTGAGAGCCCCTGCTGCATGAAAGACCG
>USBK01000017.1:0-41973 GCA_900552895.1 uncultured Collinsella sp. | reverse complement strand
CCGGGACGTAGAGCCCCACGCGGCGGATCGCCACGGCGCGCTGCGAGCAGCGGACGCCCGGCATGACCTCGACCGCAACGGGGCGGGGCAGTTGTGCGCGGTGGAAGGCTTCGATGTTGGCCTTGGCTGTCGCCAGCGCCGTTTTCAGTTCGGGCGAGATGCTGCGGGCGGCTTCGTCGAGCTGTGCCTGCGGCAGTTCGAAGCGTTCGGGCGCGAAGCCCTCGATGCGGCGGGCGATGCGGCGCAGCGCCTCGCCCAGGTCGCGGGCACCGCAGACAAACGGGACGTCAAACTGGGTCTTGTCGATGTGGTAGACATCGTCGGCGGGGGAGAGAACCTCGGACTCATCGATGTAGTCGATTTCGATGGCCTGAAGGATCTGCGCCTCGACAATGTGGCCGATGCGGCACTTGGCCATAACGGGGATGGAAACGGCCTCTTGGATGCCCTTGATCATCTTGGGGTCGCTCATGCGCGAGACACCGCCTGCGGCACGGATGTCGGCCGGGATGCGCTCGAGTGCCATGACGGCGCAGGCGCCCGCCTCCTCGGCGATGCGTGCTTGCTCGGGCGTGGTGACGTCCATGATGACGCCGCCTTTGAGCATCTGCGCGAGCTCGCGATTGAGTTTGACGCGATTGGCCTTGTTGTTCTGTTCTGCCATGATTGCTCCCTTGGTTGGCATGTGCATTGCTTGACGGAACATCCTATCGGGGAGCTGGGTATGGAGAAATACTCAGTTTTCGAGATAATTACAAGGTCAGACTAATACCAGATTGAATGACTTAATAAGGTCAGGTGACAAACTCATGCTTGACTACAATTTGGAAAAACGCGGCGAGGCCTCGCTTTATGAGTATGTTTACCAGCAAATTCGAGATGATATCGTTGCCGGGCGCATTGCGGCGGGGGAGCATCTGCCGTCTAAGCGCGCCTTTGCCAGTCATCTGGGAATCAGTGTCATTACTATCGAGAATGCATATAGCCAGTTGCTTGCCGAGGGCTATATTTGCTCAAAGCCGCGCCGTGGCTATTACGCGTGCGAGCTTCCGGATGCACCGGTTTTGGCTTTGGCCGCGGGGGATATCGACCGGGATGCTGCCCCTGTGGGCCCCGGCGCGCCTGATGCCGATGGGCATGCCGAGCGATTTGATGCGCTTTCTCCTTCCGCTTTGGAGGCGGCGCGGCTTTGGCAAAGCGCGCTACGGGCGACGCTGGCATCCGAAGACGAACGCGAAATCTTTTCGACCGCGCCGGCACAGGGCACCGCTCGGCTACGACGCGCAATTGCTCACCATCTGCACGGGACAAGGGGTATGAATGTCGACCCTGACAACATCGTTATCGGTGCGGGCGCCCAGTTGCTCGATACCATGTTGGTTCAGTTGCTTGGAGCCGACAAGGTGTATGCCGTTGAGGATCCAGGCTATTTGCGCCTGACGCGCATCTACCAGGCTATGGGTTGCGAAGTTCGACATATCCCGTTGGATGACGACGGCGTGGACCTGAGCACTCTGCAGAAAACTGGGACCGATGTCCTTCACCTGATGCCGTCCCATCAATATCCGACCGGCCTTGTGACGAGCATTGCGCGTCGCTATGCGCTGCTGAGCTGGGCCGCCGAGCGGCCGGGCCGGTATCTCATCGAAGATGACTTTGATTGTGAGTTTCGCCTTGCCGGCAAGCCGATTCCCGCGCTCGCGTCTATCGATGCCGCCCAGTCGGTTATCTACACCAACACGTTTTCGAAGAGCCTGTCATCGGCGTTGCGTTTAGCATACATGGTGCTGCCCGATGAGCTAATGGAGCGGTTTAGGCGCAACCTTGGTTTCTACGCCTCGTCGGTGAGCTCTGTTGACCAGGTCGCTTTGGCGCGTTTGCTGGAATCGGGTGATTACGAGCGACATGTGAACCGCGTGCGCGTGCGTGCTCGCGAGGCGCGTGATGGCCTGGCGGCGCTTGTGCGGAAAGCGTTTCCGGCAGGGGAGGTTTCGATCGAGCATGCAGACGCGGGCCTTTACTGCACTGTTGCCCTGGCCGAGGACAAGGCGGGGGAGAGTTTCGCGAAGGCTCTTGCTGGCGCTCGTATTTCCTATGTCAACATCGCCGATTGCCTGTGGACGGGTGAACGGGCATCGAGTAAGATCGCTCCATCTCGCGTCCTCATACAATACGACGACCTGAGCGCTCAGTCGCTCATCGTTCTTCAAGAACAGTTGCAATAAGCCCACGAAAAAGGCCCGAACCGTGCGGTCCGGGCCTCATCGAGCTAGAGGTTATGTCTCAGGCAGTTGGCTTAGCCAAAGTAGCGCTTGAGCAGGCCGGCGAAAGCCTTGCCGTGGCGGGCCTCGTCGCGAGCCATCTCGTGCACGGTATCGTGGATGGCATCGAGGCCGGCGGCCTTGGCGCGCTTGGCAAGATCGGTCTTGCCGGCGGTGGCGCCGTTCTCGGCCTCAACGCGCATCTCGAGGTTCTTCTTGGTGGAGTCGGTCACGACCTCGCCCAGGAGCTCAGCGAACTTGGCGGCGTGCTCGGCCTCCTCGTGGGCAGCCTTCTCCCAGTACAGGCCGATCTCAGGATAGCCCTCGCGATGAGCGACGCGAGCCATGGCCAGGTACATGCCGACCTCAGAGCACTCGCCCTCAAAGTTGGCGCGCAGGTCGGCAACGATGTCCTCGGAGACGCCCTCCATCTTGGCGACGCCCACGACGTGCTCGGCAGCCCACTCGAGCTGACCTTCCTCCTGCTTCAGGAAACGAGAACCGGGAACGCCACACTGGGGGCACTTGAAGTCCTCGGGCAGCTGGTCGCCGTCGAACTCTTCCACATAACCGCAAACGGGGCAAACAAACTTCATGATTCGATCCTTTCGATCGATGGCGATGGGGCGCTTGTCCGGTCCCATAAGGGCCCTCTCCGGACGTGCGTCTTGACGGGTTCTATTATCCATAAATGCAACCAAAAGTGAAGCCTATTAGGAATGATTTTTAATAAAACAATTTAAGCATGTGAAGATGTTGATTGATTAACGATTGGCAAGCCATATACGGACGCCGATGAGTACAATCGGTCGAGCAAATGTTGACCAATCAACAAATGAAGGAGCTTCCTTTATGCATCTAGCCCGCCGCGCCTGGTGCCGAACGTATCAAACGGTTTTTCGCATCGCATTGCCGGTGCTGCCCTATACCGAGCCACGCATTTTAGAGCACGCTGAGGAAGTGCCCGCAGTGCTTCAAAAGCGTTCAATACAGCATGTTCTTATCGTGACGGATCCCGGCATTGCCCGTCTGGGGCTCACGGCACCGCTCGAGACAGCGCTCGCGTCCAAGGGAATTAGCGCTGCGGTCTATGCCGAAACACGTGCGAACCCCACGATCTCGAATGTGGAGGAAGCAGCGTCCCTGTATCGAGAGAACGCCTGCCAGGCCATTATTGGTTTTGGCGGCGGTTCGGCCATGGACTGCGCCAAGGGCGTGGGGGCACGCATCGCGCAGCCAAACAAGCCCATCAACAAGATGCGCGGCCTGTTGCGCATTCATCGTCGCCTGCCGTTGCTCATCGCCGTTCCCACCACGGCAGGCACGGGAAGCGAGGTCACGCTTGCGGCGGTAATTACCGATGACGAGACGCATTACAAGTACCCCATTAACGACTTTGTACTCATCCCACGTTTTGCGGTGCACGACCCCGAGTTTACGCGTGGGTTGCCGGCGTCCATTACGGGGCAGACGGGTATGGATGCCCTGACGCATGCTGTCGAGGCCTTTATCGGCCGTAGCACCACGTCCTACACGCGCAAGATGGCGCGTCAGGCGGTTCAGCTCATCCACGACAATTTGCTGGAGGCCTATGAGCATGGCGGTAACATGCGTGCGCGCCGCAATATGCTTTCGGCGGCGTATAAGGCGGGTGTTGCCTTTACGCGCTCCTATGTTGGATATGTGCATGCCATCGCGCACAGTCTGGGCGGCCGATACGGAATTCCACACGGTTTGGCCAACGCGATCATCCTGCCGCACATGCTTCGCGCTTATGGTGACGCTGCCGCTCCCAAGCTTGCCGATCTCGCCCGCATGGCCGGTATCGCGCCGGCTAACGCGCAGGACAGCCTGGCGGCCGAGGCCTTTATCGATTGGGTCGACCGCATGAACGAGACCCTGGGAATCCCCAGATATGTTTCAGGCATTCGCCGCTCCGACATTCCTGAGATGGCGACGCATGCCGATGCCGAGGCCAATCCCCTGTACCCCGTTCCGCTTTTAATGGACCGTTTGGAGCTCGAGCATATGTACGAGGTCGTTGCGGGTGGTATGTTTGAGGACGAGAACTAGGAGGGCTCATGAACACCGAGGAAATTGCGCGCATCGTCGGCGATCAGCGCGCCTACTTTAAGACGCACGCCACGTTTGATGTCGACGCTCGCCGTCGCGCGCTCGTGAGTTTGCGCAATGCAGTACGGGCGCACGAGGCCGATATCGCCCATGCGCTCAAGACCGATTTGGGCAAGTCGCACGACGAGGCCTATATGTGCGAGATCGGCACATCGCTTTCCGAGATTCGTCATCAGATTGCGCATGTGGCTCGATGGAGCCGCCCGCTCCTGCGCCCGTGTGACCTCGCCAACGCCGTAAGCGTGTGCAAGACGCAAGCCGTGCCCTACGGAGTCACGCTCATCATGGCTCCATGGAACTATCCGTTTTTGCTAACGCTCGAGCCGCTCGCTGGCGCCCTTGCCGCGGGCAATACCGTGGTCATCAAACCGAGCGCCTATGCTCCGGCATCGAGCGCGGTGCTCAAGCAAATCTGCGAAGAGGCATTTGATCCGCGCCTGGTGACGGTTGTCGAGGGCGGGCGCGCCGAGAACGAAGCGCTGCTCGATGAGTGCTGGGACAAGATCTTCTTTACCGGCAGCGTTCCGGTCGGCAAGCTCGTCATGGAGCGCGCAAGTAAAAACCTTACGCCCGTGACGCTTGAGCTGGGCGGAAAGAGCCCCTGCATCGTGGACGCGACGGCAAACTTGAAGGTCGCGGCACGGCGCATCGCCTTTGGCAAATGGCTCAACGTGGGGCAGACCTGCGTGGCGCCCGACTATCTGCTGGTCGATGCGCGCGTGCACGACGAGCTGCTGGGCCTCATCAAGGAGGAAGTCCATCGTATGTTTGGCGAGCATCCGCTTGACAACGAGGATTACGGGCATATCGTCAACGCCAAGCACTTTGCGCGCGTGCGCGGACTGATCGATCCCGATAAGGTCGTGCTTGGAGGCGCCGCGCGCGAGGCTTCGCTCAAGATCGAGCCGACGATTTTGGACGGCGTGTCCCCCGATGACGCCGTGATGCAGGAGGAGATTTTCGGCCCCATCTTGCCGGTGCTGACGTTTGAGAGCCTAGACGAGGCCGAGACGTTTATTACGGATCGTCCGACGCCGCTGGCCCTGTATATCTTTAGCCAGGACCGTGAGGTTCAGCAGCGCTTTGTGCGTTACGTGCCCTTTGGTGGTGGCTGTGTTAATGACACCATTATGCATTTGGCCACGAGCCATATGGGCTTTGGCGGCATGGGGGCGAGCGGTATGGGACAGTACCATGGACGCGAGAGCTTCGATACGTTTAGCCACAAGAAGAGCATCGTGAACAAGGCAACGTGGCTGGACGTGCCGTTCCGCTATGCCCCTTACACAAGCTGGAAGCACAAGTTCGTGCGCATGTTTGTGCATTAGAAAAGGGTGCGGGTAATACGAACAGATGTTCCTATTACCCGCATTTTGCGTTAGACTACTGCTATGGAGCACGGATGGGCCAACTCCCTTTAGAAGGGATTTGGTATGAACGTAAGCGATGTTATTTCGTTATTGGCGTTGTTGATCGCGGCTATCGAGCTTGGCCTGTTTATCGGCCGAACGAAATAGCCGCCCCCGCATAAGCGAAGACGGCCACTTCTCACGATGTAAACGTGTACTGGAGTTGGCAAGACCCGCGGCAACGGGTGCCATCCGTGTTCCTATCTTATCCACAAGCGCCTTGTCGCGCAAGCGTTGCGGCAAACGATTGAAAGACGCAGATAGGATGAATTTGTGTCCGCACGGGCCCGTAGACTTCTCAACTATGTTGTGGATGCTCTCTAATCGGTAATGGAGGCGCACGTGTTTGATGACGATGACCTGTTCGATTTGACGGATGATCCGTTTGAGTGGGATTTACTGCTCGATGACGATGAGCTGGAGCAAGATCGTAAAAAGCGACAGGGCAAGAAGGCTCAGGATGACGCTTCGAAAAAGCAGGACAAGCGCCGCCGAGGTCTGTTCGGCGGGCTCTTTGGGTAACCGTCGTATCGCTGCGTCTGTATACTAAACAGGTCTTATACGCGTTGCGAAATGAGGACAGAGACGATGATGTGGTTTACCGCCGACCTGCACCTGGGCGATACGAATATCTTGCACGACATGGATCGACCGTTTGATTCGGTCGAGGAGATGAACCGCAAGGTCATCGATGCCATCAATGAGTGCGTGGCTGTGGACGACCGCCTCTATATCCTGGGAGACTTTACGTATCGTTTGCCCATGGCGGAGGCAGTGCGCCTGCGCGAGCGCATCGAATGCCAGAACGTGACGCTCATCCGTGGTAACCATGATGGCGATTGGGGAGATCCGGACGCGCCGCGCATTTGGGATGAGGTGCGCGACTATCTTGAGATTGCGCCCGGCTATGCTCGCGGGCACAGGCTGGTACTGAGCCATTACCCCATGCTCAGCTGGAATGGTAAGGCACGCGGCGCCATTATGCTGCACGGGCATATCCACAGCAGGGGAGACCGCACCAACGCGCGCAATCGCGATCGCGAGCGCCCGATTCTGCGCTATGACGTTGGTCTCGACGCTAACGATTACAAGCCCGTAAGCCGCGACCGGATCCTCGGCTTCTTTGGACTATAGCTGCAAGTGCAGGTAGAATGAACGCGCCGCGCGGATGGTCTGCGCGGCGCGTTTTAATAGGAGTAATGATTCCATGAGGGCTATCCAGCGCATTAACCACAACGCTGCCATCTGCGAAGACGGCGCGGGGCGTCAGCTTATCGCGCTGGGTCGTGGCATCGGCTTTGGCGAGATGCCGCACGAGGTCGATCTGGATGTTGTAACACGCACCTTTTACGGCATCGATTCAAAGTACCTGGCGTTTATCGACGAGGTCGATCCCGGGGTGCTGGAGTTTTCTGCTCAGCTGGCCGATATCGCAACCGGACAGCTTTCGTACGAATTGAGCCCTAATCTTCCTATTACATTGGCAGACCATATTCAGTTTGCCATTAAGCGTGCCCGCGAGCATATGGTCGTGTCGTTGCCGCTCGAGCGCGATCTGGAGCAGCTGCATCCCATCGAATACCGCTTGGGCGAGCTGGCTGTTCGCGGCATTCAGAAAAGCTTCCGGGTGCGTATGCCCCGAAGCGAGGCCGCGGGCATTGCCATGTCGATTGTTAACGCATCGGTTAAGCCGAGCGAGCGGCGTGTGCTCGCCGAGCAGCACGAGGAGCGACTGCTCGATATGACGGTTGCGATTATTCAAGAAGAGTTGGGTGTGACGGTCGACCGCTCGTCGTTTGCCTTTACTCGCTTTGCGACTCATGTGCGCTATCTGCTCGACCGCGTGGCAAAGAAAGAGCCGATCGATACCGAGAACTCCGGTCTCTACGATGTACTTGTGGAACAGTATCCGGCAGCGTCACGTTGCGCTCATCGTGTGGACGATCTGATTCAGGAGACCTTTGGCGAGCCATTGGCCCAAGAAGAGCTCGTCTATCTGATCATGCACGTGAATCGCGTGGCTCCTGCTAGCCTGGATAAATAGGATCTTTGGCGTTCGCTTTCCGTCATAACGACCGTTCGCGGGTCGTTTGCTACCGTTCGTCGGTAATCTGAGTCGTAACGAACGCACCCGCCGCATATACTTCCCCTGTGTTGGGTGTTACTCACGGCGCAGCTCCGAGAGGCACTACCGATTCTGCCGAGGCCATAATTGGGTCTCTGTCGGTTGTGCGCGGGGCTTTTTTCATGTCGATCCACCCGGGAATCACATGCAAATCAATCTCTTGCCAACTGATATCGCGCGCTGCGCAGGCGCGAGCGGAATCGTGCGTCTTGGTGCCGTGAAGTCCCACGGCCTTTAGTTGGAAGAGAAGGGATTCGACATGGCTGTCGATAACAAGAAGATTGCCGAGGACGTGCTCGCTGCCGTCGGCGGCGCCTCCAATGTGACGAACGCGACGCACTGCATGACCCGCCTGCGTCTGAACCTCAAGGATCAGTCCATTCCCAATGACGATGAAGTTAAGCAGATCAAGGGCGTGCTGGGCGCACAGTGGTCTGGCGGCCAGTATCAGGTCATCATTGGCCAGAACGTGCCGAAGGTCTACGACGCTGCCATTGCGCTGGGCGTTAAGGGTGAAGGCTCCATTGACGAGAACCTCGATGGCAACACCAAGGAGCCGCTGACGGTCAAGACTGCGGGCAAGAAGGCCCTTAACTACCTGTCCAAAACAATGTGCATGACGATCCCCATTATTATGGGCGCCGCCATGTTCCGTACACTTGCCGTGCTTTGCGGCGACGGCATGCTCGGTATCTGGTCTGCTGATTCCGACATCTACAACTTCTTCTACAACTGGATTTACAACGCTGGCTATTATTTCCTTCCTATTTATCTGGGTTGGGCTGCCGCAAAGCAGCTCGGCTGCAGCCAGCCGCTCGGCATGATGCTCGGCGGCGTGCTCATTGCCCCCGAGTTCATGACACTGGTCAACGCTGCGGCGGATTCGGGAGTTACGACCACAATGGTTTATGGCGTGCTCCCGGCTCAGCTGAACAACTACTCTGCGACCGTGCTTCCCATGGTCCTATCTATGCCGGTGCTGATGGTCGTCGAGAAGTTCATGAAGAAGATCATTCCCGACATGCTCTCTACGGTGTTTGTGCCCGTGTGTACTCTGGCCGTCATGATTCCCGTTTCGCTGTGCGCGCTGGCTCCGATTGGCTCTATCTTGGGCAACGCGGTTGGTAACTTTATGTTCGGCCTCGGCAACACCGGCGGTATCGTCACGGTCATCTCCCTCGTTGCCATTGCCGCGCTTTGGGAGTTCCTGGTTATGACCGGTATGCACCAGGTCCTGCTTACCCTTGGCATTGTGCAACTGCTCACCATGGGCTCTGACTCCTGCGTTATGGTCGCGGGCGCTATCGCTCAGTTCGCTACGTGGGGCATGGCCTTCGGCGCCTTCCTGCGCCTTAAGGAGACTGACGAAAAGGGTGCCATGCTTGGTTTCTCGCTCTCCGGCATTGTCGGCGGCGTGACGGAGCCCGCGCTGTATGGCTGCGGCTTTAAGTACACCCGCTGCCTGGGTGCCATGGTTGCCGGCGGCGCTATCGGCGGCCTGATCGCGGCTCTTACCAATGTGACGACGTATGTTTTGGGCGCGACGAACATTCTGGGCATCACCGGATATGTTGCCGGCGGAACTGCCAATCTCGTCTGGGGATGCGTTGCATCGGGCGCTGCATTTGTTGCTGCTGCCGCCATCGCCTACTTCTTCGGCTTTACCAAGGAGCAGCTCGATGAGGACGCTGCTGCCGCTAAGGCTTAAAGCATCTGTTCGGTAAGATAATTGCCTGGGGCACTTGGTTGCACTTCAAGTGCCCCTTTCCATAGATGGGGGTCAATATGAAGCAACTGCTCATTCGTGCCGACGACATCGGCTATTCGTATGCCGTTAACCTGGGGATTGCCCGCAGTGTTAATGAGGGCCTGGTGCGCTCGGCGGGCTTGATGCCCAATATGCCCGAAGCCGAACGCGGCTGGTCGCTCGTGGCGGATGCCGGCATCGCGGTGGGCCAGCATACCAACGTATGCCTGGGCAAGCCGTGTGCCGACCCGGCGCTCATTCCGAGCATGCTCAACGAGAACGATGAGTTCCATAGCAGCCGTACCTTCCGCGAGCATTTTAAGCGCGACGAGGAGTTGATAGACTTCGACGAGGCCTGTATCGAGATCCACGCGCAGCATGACCGCTTTGTCGAGATTGTGGGCCGCGAACCCGATTACTTTGAGGCCCATGCCGTCATGAGCAAAAACCTCAACCGCGCGATCTCGACGGTTGCCCAGGAGCTGGGCCTTAAGGAGCAAAAGGCGAGCTTCGACCCCATGGCGGTGGTGCATTGCGGAGATACCGACCTGCGCATGGTAATGCGCTCGATGGAGCCGGGCTACGAGCCCAAAGAGGCAATCATGCAAACGGTTCGCGAGATGGAGGACGGCGAGACGGTCGTCTTTGTATGCCATCCGGGCTATCTCGATCGTTTTATCCTCGAGAGCAGCTCGCTTACGACCGATCGTACCAAGGAAGTCGATGCGCTGATCGACCCCGAGCTTCGCGCTTGGCTCGAGTCTCAACCCGATCTTCGCCTGATCGACTACCGCGACCTGTAAGGATCCAAACCACCACAAAGGGGACAGTCGCCTTTGTGGTGGTTCTGGTGCCGTTGCCATTATGGCAGCGGCGCCTTTTTTGTCCGTGCGGCGCGGTAGAGTGTAGGCGGTTGAAATTTGCGTCCATCGAGGAGCTGCCATGAACGAGATCAGGTGCCCGCATTGCGGCGAAGTTTTTAAGGTCGACGCGTCCGGCTATGCGGATATCGTCAAACAAGTGCGCAATGCCGAGTTTTCGCGCGACCTGGATGAGCGTGTGAAGGCAGTCCAGCGCGAGGGCGAGCGGGCGTTGGAGCTTGAACGCTCACGCTCGACGGCTGCTTTGCAAAAGGCAGAGTCTCAGCGCGATGCTCAGCTTGTCGAGCAGAAGAACGCCGCAGCTCAACAGCTGGCGCAAGAGCTCGCCAAGCGCGATGCGGAGCTTGCCGAGCTGCACGCTAAGCTCGAGGGCGCTGCCGCAGAGCGCGAGAGCGCAACCCAGCGCGCGGCGGTTGAGGCCCGTGCCGACGCTCAAAAGGAGAACGCCGAGCTCCAGCGCGAAATCGACAACTTGCGTGCGCAGCTGGGGCGCAAGGATGACGAAGCCAAGCTTGCCGAGTCGGCGGCGCGCAATGCTGCTCAAAACGATGTAGCTGCACGAGATGCCCAGATTGCCGAGTTGCAGGCCAAGCTTGCCGCGGCGGACAAGGCTCAGGAGATGGCGCTTGCTGCCGCTGCGGCCGAGTCGCAGCGTGAGCTCGATGCCGCTCGCAGCGAGGCCGAACGCACACTCACAGACTACCGCGCGAAGGTGCAGGAGAAGTTTTCTGCCGCAAAGGCTCAGTCTGAGCAGGAGGCCGAGGGCCTGCGCGCCCAGCTGCGCGAGCAAGAGCTGATGGCAAAAATGAACCTGTCGGAGGCGGTTGCCGCAGCGGAGCGAGAGCGCGATGAGGCGCGTGCCAAACTGACGAGCGAGCTGGCGGTGCGTGATTCGCGCGAGGAGCAGGCTAAGGCGGCACACGAGCTTGCGCTTGCGCAGGCCAAGCGCGCGAGCGATGACCTGATTCGTTACAAGGACGAAGAGATTGAGCGCCTTAAGGACATGAAGGTTCGCCTGTCCACCAAGATGGTGGGCGAGTCGCTCGAGCAGCACTGCGAGACTGAGTTCAACCGTCTGCGTATGACGGCGTTTCCCAACGCGTATTTCGAGAAGGATAACGATGCGTCCGAGGGCACCAAGGGAGACTTCATTTTCCGTGAGTGCGATGCGAGCGGCAACGAGATCATCTCGATTATGTTCGAGATGAAAAACGAGAACGATGAGACCGCGACCAAGCATAAAAACGAGGACTTCTTTAAGAAGCTCGATCACGATCGTCGCCAGAAAGGCTGCGAGTATGCGGTGCTCTGCACCCTGCTGGAGCCTGAGAGTGAGCTCTATAACGCGGGCATCGTCGACGTGAGTTACCGTTATGAGAAGATGTACGTGATCCGCCCGCAGTTCTTCATTCCCATGATTACGTTGCTGCGCAATGCCGCCATGGGCTCGCTTCGCTATAAGCAGGAGCTGGCGGAGTACAAGCAGCAGAATATCGATGTCACGAACTTCGAGGCCAAGATGGAGAAGTTCAAGAACGACTTCGGCCGCAACTACGAGATCGCGAGCCGCAAGTTCCAAACGGCGATCGATGAGATCGACAAGACGATTAGCCACCTGCAGAAAACCAAGGAGGCGTTGCTGTCCTCCGAGAACAATCTGCGCCTTGCCAACAAGAAAGCCGACGATCTTACCATTCGCAAACTCACGTGGGGCAATAAGACCATGAAGGCCGCCTTTGACGAGGCGCGCGGGGCTGCGCCAGAGACAAACGATGAGCCAGCCGAGGCGGATTCGTATGAGGTCGAGGATGCCGAGTAGGGGATAGCGTATCGCACGAAAAGCGGGGTCGCTGGCGATGTTGCCAGCGGCCCCGCTTCGTTTCGTCCCATTGCGCCCGGCTAGTCTTCGAGCAGGTCCTCGATAAAGCCGACACGGTAGTTCTTGAAGATGACCTCGCCGCCGTCTTGCGTGGCGTCCAGGTCGACGTCGCCCATGATGCCAAAGTCGTGGTCGCCATCCTCGTCGGCAAAGATCTGATGCACGTGCCACACGTGATCGGTCTTCTCGTCGGACTCATCGATGGAAAACATTGCGGCACTGCGGGCATCTCCGTCGGTGAGGATTTCCTCGTGCTGCTCGTGGTAAGCGTCGAGTGCTTTTTGCCAGCGGATCTCGCTCATGCCCCAGTCGTCGTCGAGTTCGCCCAGGTCGCGAATGTGCTCGCGGGCGGCAAGGGTCACGCGGCGGAAGAGCGCGTTGCGCACCAGCAGGGTGCAGCCACGGCGGTCTGCCACGACCTCGTCGATGCCCTGCGGCGGTGCGGCATCGAGGGCTGCCGGGTTGCCGGCGTTCTCCCATTCGTCCACCAGGCTCGAGTCCACCGAGCGCACCACAAAGCCCAGCCACGAGATGATGTCGCGCAGGCGCTCGTCGCGCTTCTCGATGGGTACGGTGCGATCGAGGGAACGGTAGGCCTCGGCTAGGTAGCGCAGCAGAATGCCCTCGGAGCGGGCGATGCCGAGCTTTTGGATATAGCCCTTAAAGTCGCTCGCGCTCTCCAGCATGTCGCGCAGGACGCTTTTAGGCGAGAGCTGGTAGTCGTTGGCCCAGGGTACTTCCTGACAGTACTTGTCGAAGGCGGCATCGAGTAAGTCCTCGAGCGGCTTTTCGTAGCTGACATCCTGGATACGCTCCAGGCGTTCCTCATAGTCGACGCCGTCGGCCTTCATCTCGGCCATCGCGCGGTCGCGCGCAGCGCGCTCCTGTGCGCGCAATACCTGCTTGGGGTCCTCGAGCGTAGCCTCGACCATCGAGATGAGGTCCATGGTATAGGTCTCGCTCTCGGGGTCGAGCAGCTCCAGCGCGGCAAGCAAAAACGGCGAGAGCGGCTGGTCGAGCGCAAAGTCCTCGGGCAGGTCGACCGTCAACGCGTAGTCGATGTCCGGCGCGGCGTCAGCCGGAGCGTCAGGTGCGGGCGGCACCTCGGTGCGCACGACGACGCCGGAGTCGATGAGCGTGGCGAAGATCTCGTCGGCACGAACCTCGAGCTTTGCCTTTTCCTCGGGCGTTTGCAGGCTTGTCTCGATGAGGTCGTGCACGCGGGCGCGAGCGTCGCCGCCCTGCTCGACCACGCTAATCACCATGGAGTGTGTGATGCGAAGGCGCGGCTTGAGCGTTTCGGGTTGCGTCTCGATCAGGCGCTCAAAGGTCTGCTTGTTCCAGGTGACAAAGCCCTCGGGAGGCTTCTTCTTTTTGATCTTGCGGAGTTTTTTGGGGTCGTCGCCCGCCTTGGCCATGAGCTTGGCATTCTCGATCTCGTGCTCGGGTGCCTCGGCAATCACCATGCCCTCGGTATCGAAGCCCGAGCGGCCGGCGCGACCGGCAATCTGATGGAACTCGCGGGCGCGCAGACGACGCATCTTGTAGCCGTCGAACTTGGTGAGCGCGGTGAGTACCACGGTGTGGATGGGTACGTTGATGCCGACGCCGAGCGTATCGGTGCCGCAGATGACGGGCAGCAGACCCTGCTGCGCCAAGCGCTCGACCAACAGGCGATAGCGCGGCAACATGCCAGCATGGTGCACGCCGACGCCGCATCCAAGAAGGCGTTTGAGAATCTTGCCAAAGGCCGTGGAGAAGCTTGTTCCCTTTGCCGCTTCCTTGATGGCCTCACGCTGCTCCTTGCTGGCGATGCCAAAATTGGCGAGCGACTGTGCCGTCGCAAGGGCGGCATCCTGGCTAAAGTGCACGATATAGAGCGGGGCCTCGCCGCGGCGCATGGCGAGCTCGACCGTGCCCTCGAGGGAGGTCGTCACATAGTCGTAGCTCAGCGGAACAGGACGCGGGGCGTCGACAACCAAGTCGCAAGCAGCGCCGGTGTGTTCTTCGAGCGAGGCGGCGATGGCAGTGACATCGCCGAGCGTGGCGCTCATGAGCATAAACTGCGTGTGAGGCAGGGTGAGCAGCGGCACCTGCCAGGCCCAACCGCGATCGGGGTCGGCAAAGTAGTGGAACTCGTCCATGGCGACGCAGCCAACATCGGCATCTTCGCCCTCGCGCAGTGCGTCGTTGGCAAGGATCTCTGCCGTGCAGCAGATGACGGGCGCCTTGGTGTTGATATGCGTGTCGCCGGTGATCATACCGACGTTATCGCGGCCGAGCACCTGTACCAGGTCGAAGAACTTTTCGCTGACCAGGGCCTTGATAGGGGCCGTGTAATAGCAACGTTTGCCCTGCGCCATGCCCATAAAGAGCATGCCCAGCGCGACAAGCGACTTGCCCGATCCGGTCGGTGTTCCCAAAATGACATGGTCACCGGCGGCTAGATCCATGAGGGCCTCTTCTTGGTGATCCCACAGCTCAATGCCGCGGTCGCTCGTCCATTCAAAGAAGCGTTCGAAGGCCTGGTCGGGCGTGAGCCATGGTTCGGGTTCACTGCCGTCCTCGGGTTCCCACCAGGTGGGGGAGAGCGCGCCGAGCGAGCCGAACTCGGCTTCGGTTCCCGTGCCGCCCGAGAATGAGCTGGCGGCGCCGGCGCCGGAGGCGGTGCTGGCGGCGGTATCTGTCGTGGTCTGTGCCATGTGTTTGCTTTCTCTCGCGATTGTCCGCCAACTATTATGGCGTAGCGGCGGCGCGGGGTGCCAGCGCGAAAGAAAATGCAGGAAATGGGCGCGTGGTACTAGCGTTCCTGCGGCAGGCGCTTCTTGCCTTTGCGGGCGCGGTTTCTAAAGTTCTCGACGGCCTCTTCCATACCCAGAGGTACATAGGCGAGCTCATCGAGGTTTTCGGGCAGGTAGCAGGCAAGACTTTGCTCCTGCGCACGGCCCGCCGCGAGCTGTTCATCGCTGGGCCGTGCGCCGGGTGTGGCGCAAATGCCATAGACGACGGCACCCATCTCGCGCGTGCGGCATTCATATTCGGTCTCGGGATGCTCGGGATGGTCGCGGCGCACGTCGTCACTTACCCAAAGCGTGTCGTAGCCGGCTGCGGCAAACTGTCCTAGGGCGTAGTCGCGCAGTGGCTTGCTGTCGGTGCGCAGTGTGACGGTGGCGCCGGCTGCAAAGAGCGGGCGGTAGAGCATCAGATGGTCGACATGGACGAGTCGTTTTTTGGCGTACTTGGCCTTGGGCTGCGGCGTGGGAAAGTTGATGGTGATGGCATCGAGCTCGCCTGCGGCAAACAGCTGCGGCAGCGATGCGGCGCCTCGGGGCAGGACAAGTGCGTTGGACAGCTCCTGCTCGCAGATTTTCTGTGCGGCATAGGCGATGCAGATGGGCTCCTGGTCCATGCCGATAAAGAGAGTGTCGGGTTCGCAGTGGGCTCGCTCAACCAGATAGGTGCCTTTGCCGCAGCCCAGATCCAGGTGAAGGCGGGCGAAGGGCTTGCCACCAGCCGGCGTACATGCTTCACGCCAATGTCCGGTATAGCTCTCGGGGCTCGTCTCGATGGCATCGGCGTAGCGCTCCAGGCGCTCTTCAAGCACAAAGTTCTTAGGCGTGCGAACGTGGACGGCTCCCATGAGGCTCCTTGATCATGAGTATGGAACGCATGGCAGCACGTTCCATCAATGGGTTGAAAAGGGTGGGGCATAGCTTGCCCGAAAGTTGCGGTGCGGCTCGGCGGCAAGTCGCCGATGCCTACAGGCGCTTGAGAATCACGTAACGGTTGAGCTCGCCGCTGCGACCGTCGGCATGGAAGCGCTCAAGCTCGCGCACGGGGACCTCGCCGCTCTTGTAGAATGTGCGCACGCCGCGCACCAGGTCGGTGATCTGCTGATCGTCAAAGTGATGGCAATAGCGGTAGGCGTGGCGGTCGTTTTGCCAGCCAATGAGGTGGTCGCCGGCTTCAAACTGCGCGGAATCGTAACTTTCAAACGGCGGGGTGAGCTCGGCGCGGGCTTCGGCGCGAACGGCCTTGCGCGCCATGCGCTCGTCGTTCATAAACTCCCAAAAGCTGATGGCGATGATGCCGCCTGGGTGCGTCTGGCGCACCAGGGCGTCGAGCACGCGTACGCGGTACTCGCATGACGGCACGTGGTGCATAAAGCCAAAGCAGACCGAGATGTCGGCGAGCGGGGCGTCAAAGAGCGCATCGGGCGTCTCGGCGGGGTTGAGCCTCATGAGGGCGTCGAGCACATCGAGTTCCTGGAAGTGCAGGTTGGGAATGCGCAGGGCGTGGCCATGTGCATCGATGGCCAGGTCTTGGCACGAGTCGACGCCATAGAACTCGAAGGGGCAGCTGGCATCTGCCGAGGGGTTTGCGCCGTCGACGCCCTTGGCGGCAAGTGCGCCGCCGGCGGCAAAGTTCTCGAATCGCATATTGCCGCAGGCAAGATCGAAGACGCGGACGGGATGCTCGATGGTGGCGACGTCGAGCTGTCCGAGCGCGATGTCCATGGTGCGCACCCAGCCGGGCCACGGGGCTTGGCGCGTATCGGAAAAGGAGGCGGAGTGCTCGCGATAGAACGTGTTGTTGAGCTGGATGAGCGATGAGGCGAAATCGCGGTTCACGGCGCGGAACTCCCTCCGATGGCGGTGCGGAATAAATAGTACGACCATACTACCGTTAACGCCGCAACGGGGACAACCGAGCTGTGGGTCATTGCTTTGTTTGGACACATTTCCGCAGCTCATATGTGCCCGCAACCGCCGGTTGTCAAAAATCTCACTAGAATAGGTGGCATGCTTTTGGCGGTGGCGGATAGATTTTTAACTGTGCAAGGCGCCTTAAGAAAAAATCGGTCCGGCGGCACGGCTGGCATCACATAGGAGGAACCATGAATGTAGAAACTGCGCAGCGGCTCGCCGACCTTCGTCGCAGCAAGGGTTTTAGCCAAGAAGGGCTGGCGCGAAAGCTGGGGCTGTCGCGCCAGGCGGTCAGTAAATGGGAGCGTGCGGAGAGCTCGCCCGATACCGAGAACCTGATCTCGCTCGCAAAACTCTATGGCGTGAGCTTGGACGAGCTCCTCAATCCGAGTGACGAGATCGAGGACGATATCGAGTTTGAGAACGAGGACCGCGCCCGTCAGCGCGAGGCCGAGGCAGCGGAGCGCGCCCGTACCCATGAGGCGGCGGCACGTGCTACCGAGGCGGCAACGCAGGCGAGTGATGCCGCCGCCAAGGCGGCGCAAGCGGCAAGCTGGAGTGCACAGGCCGCCAATGCCGCTACGGCGCAGGTGACGAGTGGCGGCGCAGTTGGCTCGACTCCGGTGAAGGGCCCGTTCCAGTCGTTCCCGTATTGGGCCGTGTGCTGGCTGCTGTTCTTTTTGCTGATGTTCCTGTTTGGTGCCGGCCCCTTTGCCGCGCTAATCTTCTTTACGATCCCCATCTATCATTGGGTGGCGCGTGCGCTCGATGGCGATTGGGCGCGCGGGGATATTCAGGTTGGTCCGGCGCCGGAGGCGGCTAAGGCTCAGGATGTTTCCGCTGCAGTTGATACTGACGTGGCTACCGCGACCAGCGCTGAGCCGAGTGTCAAAGAGGGTGATGAATGATGAAGCTCTCGCGTGAGTCTAAGGTGCGCCTGGGTGTCGGCGTCGGGGCGTTTGTGCTCATTATTGGGCTTGTCTTTGGCGCTTCGCGGCTATTGGCTCATTCCGATATGGTGCGTACGACCGGTATTCTATCTGGCAATTTGTCTGATTTTGACGATATGTTTGACGACGATGATCTCTTGAATAGCGGTAACTATTCCGCTCGGCCTCAACGGCTTTCGAGCGAAACGTTTGATGCCGACGCGTTCACATCGCTTGACTTGGATGTGACGTCGGGTACGGTTGAGGTCAAGTGCGTTTCCGACGGGCCGGTACGTGTCATCGAGAGTGGCCGCATCGCAAAAGGAGTAGTTGCTTACGATGCGGCAACCCAAAATCTGGCCGAGGTTAAGGGTTCTACGCTCAAGATTCGCCAGTTTGATTGCGATGACGAGCGCGCCATTGACCGCACGGTTACCATCGAACTGCCGCGCGAAGTTGCCGATAACATGGTGGGCATTACAGCGAATGTAGGATCGGGCGATCTGACGGTCACGGATGTTGCGTGTCATGACCTCAACCTGACTTTGGACTCGGGAGACATCGAGTTTGCGGGCACTGTTACCGACACCCTGAATGCCGAGGTCGGATCGGGCGATGCGACGTTCGGGCTCTACCAGGCTCCCGCGAAGTCGATGGACGTAAGCGTGGGCTCGGGCGATGTGGAGATAACGGTTCCGAACTCTACGGGCTTTAAGGCGAGTCTCACCGTGGGCAGCGGTGACTTCGAGAGTGATTTCCTTCCGCTTGGCTACGATGGCGAGACCACTTTGAATCATGAATTCGACAACGGTGATAAGTCTGCCACGTATCGCTTTAAGGTCGGTTCGGGCGACATGTCGTTTGATTCGGAGTGATGGGCGGTTTTCGGAGATCGGTACATATAGGCATGCTCTTTGATGGAGGCGCCGGGGCCGTGACTGGCTCCGGCGCCTTTGCCTTTACAATGGGGGCATGGAACAGATTATCTTGAACATACTCGAGGCTCTGCACCGCGGTGAGACCGTGGACGACAAGGCGCTCGTCAAACTGATACATGCCGAGGCGCGCCGCGAGGGCGCCGACAAGCGTGACTTGGCCAAGCGCCGTCTGCTGCCGTTTTACCAGCGGGTGAAGCGCGAGGAGCCGGCTCGTTGGACGGCATGGAATGTCGACGCCGAGCTAGAGCGTCAGCTGCTGCAGGTGCTACGCATGAAGCCTCGTCGCACGGCTTCGGGCGTGGCGACCATTACCGTCATCACCAAGCCCTGGCCATGCTCGGGCGATTGCCTGTTTTGCCCCAACGACCTGCGCATGCCCAAAAGCTATCTGCACGCCGAGCCGGCGTGCGCCCGTGCGGAGCAAAGCTGCTTCGACCCGTATCTGCAGGTGAGCGCTCGCCTGACCGCGCTTTCGCAGATGGGGCATGCGACCGACAAGATCGAGCTCATTGTGCTCGGCGGTACCTGGAGCGACTATCCGCAAGGGTATCAGACGTGGTTTATGTCGGAGCTTTTCCGTGCACTCAATGACGATGCCGTCGCCGGCGTGGCGGCCAACCCCATGCTGGCGCGTCCGGGCATCACTCGTGCCGAGGCGGGGCGCCTGCTCGATGACGCTCCCGCCGATGCCCTGCCGCCGGTGGTGGCGGAGCGTCGCGAGCGCTATCGGGCCGCCGGCATTGCGACAGACGAGGCTGAGCTCGCTGCTGGCGTTGCCGACGAGCAGGGGCGCGTAGATGCTGCCGTGGGTGGCTATAACCGTGCAGTGCGACGCCTGTACGGCCCCGGTACGCCGTGGGGTGAGGTTGCCGAGTGGCAGACGGCAACGATGGAGGAGCTCGAGCGTCAGCAGCGCATCAACGAGACGGCGAAGCATCGCGTGGTGGGACTCGTTATCGAGACGCGCCCCGATGCCGTAACGCCGCAGGCGCTCACGCTCATCCGCCGCTTGGGCTGCACCAAGATACAGATGGGCATCCAAAGCCTTGACCAGCATCTACTCGATATCAACGAGCGTCGCATTTCGGTGGCACAGATCGAGCGAGCGTTTTCGCTCGCGCGCCTATTTGGCTTTAAGATCCACGCGCACTTTATGCTCAACTTGCTGGGCGCCACGCCCGAGGGGGACAAGCGTGACTACGAGCGCTTTATGACCGAGGGCGCCTTTATGCCCGACGAGGTCAAGGTCTACCCGTGCGCGCTCATCGAGGGCTCGCGTTTGGTGGGCTGCTATGAGCGCGGCGAGTGGCGTCCCTATACCGAGGAAGAGCTGCTCGATGTGTTGGCCGACGACATCGTAGTGACGCCGGCGTTCTGCCGCATTAGCCGTATGATTCGCGACTTTAGTTCCGACGACATTATGGTGGGCAACAAGAAGCCCAACCTGCGTCAGCTCGTCGAGAATCGCTTGGCGGCTCGTGGAGAAGGCGCAGTGGTGCGCGAGATTCGCTATCGCGAGATCAGTACCGCGGGTGCCGACTTGGATGAGCTTTCTCTTGATGAGGAAGTGGCGTACGAGACGCCGGTGACTTACGAGCGCTTTTTGCAGTGGGTGACGCCGCGGGGCAAGATCGCGGGCTTTTTGCGGTTGTCACTGCCCGACCATTCGTTTGTTGCCGCGCATGCGGACGAGTTGCCGACGACGCCGGACGAGGCGATGATTCGCGAGGTACACGTGTATGGCATGGCGGCACGCGTGGGCGACCAGGGCCAGGCGGCGCAGCATCACGGGTTGGGGCGTTTGCTCGTAGAGCGTGCGTGCGAGATTGCCCGGGATGCGGGTTATGCGCGTATCAACGTGATTAGCGCGATTGGCACACGCGAGTACTATCGCCATCTTGGATTTTATGACCATGGCCTTTATCTGCAAAAGGAGCTCTAGATGAACAAGCCGAGTGTTTCTGCCGGCGTCGTTGCCGGCGTTGCTCTGGGGGCCGCGGCGCTTGGTGCGGCCGCTGTCGCTGTTCGTGCTGCCTGTCTGCAGGTTGCGCGAACCCGCAATGGGTTGGCGCGTGTGAAGCGCGTGCACGACGAGGGCGGCGACGAAGTCCGTGTATTGGTGCAAGGTGGCGTCTACCAAAGCGCGAGTTACGTTGGCGATCGTTGGGCGGAGCCCGTCTTTGCGTACTATCGCGCGTTTGACGACGTGTTTGAGGCCGAGGATGCGATGCGCGACGCTTATGGTCACGGTATCAGCCGTATGCTTATGCTGGGCGGCGGCGGGTTTGCCTATCCTAAATTCGCCCTGATGTCGCACGAGGGCTTGCGCATGGACGTTATCGAGTATGACGGAGAGATTACGCGCCTGGCGCGCCGCTGGTTCTACCTAGACGAGCTGGAGCGCGCGGCGGGCGATCGCCTGCGGGTGATAACCGCTGAGGCTCGCTCGTATCTGGGTGTGACGAGCGTGGGCCATCGTCGCTATGACGCGGTCGTGAGCGATTGCTTTGGCGGTGCCGAGCCCGTACGCGAGCTGGCGACGGTTGAGGCGTTGCGTTTAGTGCGGGGCAGCCTAAATGTTGGTGGCGTCTACGTCGCCAATATTGTGAGCGCAAACGAGGGGAGCGACGTGACGTTCCTGCGCGACTGCGCTGCCACGGCACTCGAGGTATTCGCCCATGCCTGGGTGGTCCCGTGCGGCGATGCGGAGTTCGGCGGCGAGGAGAACTACCTGCTCATCGCCAGCGACGGCGACTACGCCTTTGCCGAAGCCGTGCCCTTCGACACCGACTTCCTCGGCACCGTCCTTCACGACAAATAAGTCTCCCCGTCCCAAAAAGACTGGTCTTAGGCGTGGTCGCGCCAGCCGAGAACGCGCTGCTTCATGCCTTCGATGTCGAGCACGCCTTCGGCAAAGCCTTTGCGCACGAGCTCTTCTGGAACGAATTCGTCGTACCGATCAAAGTAAGGCACCTCGCCGGGATAGACGAGGTCGATGGGGTCGAAGTCTTTCTCGGCTTCGGCGGCGAGCACTTCAAAGAACGTCTCCTCGTCGGCCTTCATCTTAAACTGCATAAAGTACGGGCGTGACGGGTCGAGTCCGCGAAGGCCCAACTCAGCGGCGCATTTGATTTTAAGTATGCGCTCGAGTGCTAGGAAGGCGTAGCTACCCAACCAGGGGAAGAGCACCCAGGTGTCGCCACCCAGGTTGATGAGCGGCTTGGTCCCCGCGCCCGAAATCTCGGCGGTATGACGAGCCTGCGCCAAGCGAGCCCGTGCGTTACCCATAAGGTACGGATATGCCGCGTGCTCAGTGAGCGCTTGGCGCATGCGCTCGAGCACATGCGTGTTAATGTCGCCGGGGCAGTCGCCAAAGTAGGCCGGCACCCGGCCTTTGACCTGCGTGGCAAAGACGGTATGGCGCTTCCAGTCCACTTCTTCGACAATCCAGCAATGGCCTGCGATGGCGATGCGCTCACCGGGCGGTGGAGGATTGACGATCGTGCCCAACTCGGCCGACTCGCTGCGAACGGTAAACTCCTCGTTTTCCTGGAACACGGCGTAGAACTTAAAGTTGTTGATGATGCGCTCGCCCGCGAGACCCACGATGAGCCCGCCACCTTCGGTGACCTGGATATGGTCGATCTTAATGAGGTGACGTAGCAGCACACGGTAATCGTCTGCCGAGACACGGTGGAAATAGCTGAGCGTGAGCACGCGCTGGGCAAGTTCGGCCGGCGTGAGCTCGCCGGTGCTGGCGAGGGTCGACATAGTCTGGTGATAGAGCAGGCTGTAGGGGAGTCGATCGAGCTCGGGCGGCTCGACCCACTTTTCTTCGCGATAGAGTTGTACGAGCGCGATACCCTGCAGGAGTTTCCAAGGAATGGTCTCGGGCATCATCGTGCGCGGCTCGGGTTCTTCCTCGCGCATGACAAACCACATCTCGGGTGGAAGGTCGCGACGGCCTGTGCGCCCCATGCGCTGCAAAAAGGAGCTGACGGTAAACGGCGCATCGATCTGAAACGCACGCTCCAGGCGGCCGATATCGATACCGAGCTCCAGCGTAGAGGTGGTGACGGTCGTCTGTGCCTGTTCTTCATCGCGCATGAGCTCCTCGGCCGTCTCGCGCAGCGATGCCGAAAGGTTGCCGTGATGGATTAGAAAGCGGTCGGGCTCGTGTCGACTTTCGCAGTAGCTGCGCAGCATGGAACACACGGCCTCTGCCTCCTCGCGCGAGTTGGCAAAGACCAGGCACTTGCGGCCGCGCGTATGCTCAAAGATATAGCCCATACCGGGGTCGGCGTTGTCGGGCGCCGTGTCGGTTGGGTTGAGAAGTGCCTGCTCGGCCGCTCGTGGGATGTCGACTTCGCCCTCGGGGGCCGAGGAAGTGCGACGGTCTTTGGGAGCGGCCTTGCCCCGCGCCTGCTCGCGACGTTGACGGCGTTCTTCCTGTGCAAGCTGTCCGCTGTGACGCATATCTTGGGCGCCGGCGGGCAGTGCCGCGGATGCCGCCGCCTCGATGCGCTCGCACGCAAGCACTTCGGCCTCTTGAGGACCCGTGCTCTCGAATCCCCGCTGCTGTGCCTGGGGACCCGAGTTGTAGAAGTGCTCCATGGAGATGCGCCACACGCGGCGCGGTTCCTCAAAGCGGGGGATGATGCAATCGCGTCCTGTTCCCTGTGAGAGAAAGGCGCCCGTGCGCTCGGGGTCGCCGATGGTGGCAGAAAGGCCGATGCGGCGGGGCTGCACGCCTGCCATGCGCGAGAGGCGCTCGATAAGGCAGAGCGTCTGACCGCCGCGGTCGCCGCGCATGAGCGAATGAACCTCGTCGATAACCACATAGCGCAGGTCGCAAAACATACGAGGGATTGCCATGTGCTTATGGATCAGGAGCGCCTCGAGCGACTCGGGCGTAATCTGCAAGATACCGCTCGGTTTTTTGATGAGCTTAGCCTTGTGCGACTGCGAGACATCGCCATGCCAGTGCCAGACAGGGATATCGGCCTCTTCGCATAGGTCGTTGAGGCGGACGAACTGATCATTGATGAGTGCCTTGAGGGGGCCGATATAGAGGGCGCCAACGCTTGCGGGCGGGTTCTCCCAAAACTCGGTCAGGATGGGAAAGAAGGCTGCCTCGGTTTTGCCGGAAGCCGTGGATGCCGTCAGGAGCACATTGTCCTGCGTATTAAAGATGGCGTCTGCCGCTGCAACCTGGATAGAGCGCAGACTCTCCCAATCGTGGGAGTAGATGAAGTCTTGGATAAACGGGGCGTAGCGGTCAAAGGCGTTCACGGGGCCTCCTTTCAAAAACGAATCTCTCAACGCGGTGGGCAGTGGCTTGCTGCATTACTGCCTCGACGTTTGCCCAGATAAAACCTGCCAAAATAAACCTGTCCCTTTTTGGCAGGTTAGATGGTGAATTCGGCGAAGTTGCGGTCATCGGGTGATGCGGGCGATTCGCTGACCGGTGTGAGGCTATCGCCGCCGACGCTTTGTAGTAGCTCGGCAACGTTGGCATCGGGGTTCTGACACAGGATATCGAGCAGCTCGATAAAGTCACGGATGACCTCACGCGGTGTCAAGTGCGTATCGGCTCCCACGCGGCCAAACTCAATCTTGAGGAAGTCCACCAAGTCGTTCTCGGTAAGCGTGGGCGTCCAGCCAAAGTAGCCGGCGTGAATTTGCATGAGTTTTTCGATCAGCACCAGTAGCTCCTCGTAGGTGAGCGGCTGCAAGCGGATGATGGGCGCGAGCATGTCCTTAAGGTCCTCGCGTGCAAAGCGACCCTGAGCGAGCCGGCTGCGCAGAGCCTCGTAGGAGAATACGCCGCGCCGGCGGTCCTCGATGGAGGTCGGCGTGCCGCCCATGATCATGCCCAAGTACTGCGCCTTGCCCTGGAGCGTGTCGTTGTACATGGTGAGGATTTTCTCGTAGTTGTACTGGCGCGTGATGGCGTTGGGAATCTTGTACAGGTTTACGAGTTCGTCGATGAGCACCAGCATGCCCTTGTATCCGCTGCAGACCAAAAAGCGTGCAATGAGCTTAACGTAGTCGTACCAGTCGTCATCGCTGATGATGGTCGAGGAGCCCAGTTCGGCGCGAGCCTCGCTCTTGGTGCGGTATTCGCCGCGGATCCATTTGGTCACGCGGCTCATGGCCTCTTCGTCGCCCTCGGATACGGCCGTGCGATAGCGGCGGAGCATGCGGGTGAAGTCAAAGCCGTGGACCATCTCCTCGAGCGGGGCCAGTTGGGTATTGACGACTGACTCGTCGACGTCGGCACACGAGGCGACCCAGCGATCCAGAATAAGGTTGAGCGCACCGCCCTCGGGGCGCGTCTTGGTCGATATGTTGCGGATGAGCTCGCGGTAGGTGGCAAGGCCCTGCCCCTGACCGCCTTGCAGGCGGCGCTCGGGCGACAGGTCGGCATCAGCGACGACGAATCCCTCGCCCATGGCGTGTGTGCGGATGGTCTGGAGCAAAAAGCTCTTGCCGGCGCCGTAACGACCGACCAGAAAGCGGAAGCTCGCGCCACCGTCGGCGATGAGACTCAGATCGGTGAGCAGGGCGCGGATCTCGACCTCGCGCCCTACGGTGATGTAGGGAAGGCCGATGCGCGGGACCACGCCGCCCTTGAGTGAGTTGAGAATGACGGCGGCGACGCGCTTGGGCACGCGGGGTGCTGCGGATGCGATATCACTCATAGTCTAGGTATCCTCTCACGTCTGCTTCGTAATCCTCAATAATCTGCGGCCCTGCCGCGCTAAATTCAATTACGGTGTCGCCTACCAGGTCAAAGAGCGCCTCGTTGATGCTGTCGACGAGCATGTCCTCGCTCTGCCCCGATTGCACTACCGCCGATTCCGCCTGTACTGCGTTGTGCACGAGCAGCGCGCGGAGATAGGCGTCTGCGGCAGGCGTGAGTTCGTTCGTGGCGTCAGCGGGCGTAACAGCTGCGAACGCGGGCGTCGGCGCGAGAAGCGGTGCCACGACACCAAACTGTTCGGTGGATATGGTTGGCTCGTCGGTCTCGTCCTGCCGAATGGGTGCCGCGACCGCCTCGACAATCGCGTCGGCTACGGGCTCGGCTTCCGGTTGCCCTGAGTCCGCTGCCTCGGCTTCCACAGGTGCGCCGTCCTCGCGCTCTTCATCGATCAAAAGCGCTTCGCGCGTTTGCGCAGCGGCGCTCCGAATGTGCCCCAGCTGAGTCAGGTCGATATCGATCTTGACGGGCTGGTGTGCGGCGTCCCACGAAAGCCATGCCACAATCTCGTCATCGATAATCTTGGCCAGATATTTGGGGACCTTTTCTTCCTTAAGGGGATGGGCGGGGTCCAGCGCCAGGCGCAGGCGTTGGTCGCAGGCGCGCATCATTTCACCGAGCTTGCTGCTCTTTTGCCTACTACCGTGGATACGCATGCATTCCCAAAAGCCGTTTTGGCAACGGTAGATATGGATAGGATCCAGGCGGTATTCGCAGTCCTCGTGGCGCTCGGGCGCAAAGAATACGGCCGAGGCAAACATGGTGTAGGGCATGGCCGTCTCCTCCCCAAATAAGCTCGCCACGATGCCGGTCTTTCGGTGCGTGTCATAGTAGCGCGCCATACGGACATACACGGCGCACGCCACGTGGCGCAGATCGCGGTGGTGGCTGCGGTCGAGCCGCGAGTTACTTAGGTTGTACGTGGAGAGGGCGTTGATGGCGGCCATGAGTCGCTTCTCGCGCACCTCATCGGGCGGAAGGGGGAGCGTGGGCTCGGAGGTTTTGCGACGCTTAGGGGTCTGGCCGGACGGTGCCGGCGCTGGCACAAGGTCTCGTGCCGCGTGCCGCAGCTCGATAAGGGCATTATCGAACATGACGGTTTTAGAGTCACGAAGCAGCTTGGGGTCGAGCGCGTGGAACACGGCGTAATCCTGCAGCCACACGCGCGCAAACCGGTCGATGCCGGGCTCAAAGGCGCGGTAGGCATCCCAAAAGGCCTTGATCTTGTTAAAACCTTCGAGCGGATTATCTACGCCAATGCCGCAAATCAGCTCATAGAGATACAGAAAGGCAAAGGATGTAGACGTTTCCTCGACGGTTCCGCGGCGCACTTGGGCACGCCAGGTAAAGTAGCCGCGCAACTGTCGATCGCTCATGGCATTGTAGGTGGGAAAGTACGACTTAAAGGTGCCGTTGTAGGGGCAGTCGTCCTCAAAGTCGGCCATCAGCAGGCCTTGGCGGTAGAAAAGCTCGGCTTCCGAAAGCCAGCGACCCGCGCCGCCTTTGGGGTCATCCTGCCAGCGCGATATCTCGCGCATCTTGCGGTATTGGTCGGGGAGGAAATTCTGCATCTGTCGGCCGGTTTTGAGAATCGGCTCGTCTGCGTAGATTTCGTTTGAGAAGCGGGCGGACTGATGGGTCCGGGCCTCGGCCATAATGCGCTCGATGAGCATCTTGATGTCCTGGTCGGCCACCGCTTCTCCTTTCCTAACGCAGCTTCGGTGACCTCATATCATAGCACAGCATCAAACAGGTGTTCGAGATACTGCTGCGTAGATAGATTTAGAACAGGAGGGCGTAGATGACGGCGATGACGACGGAGGGGAGCATATTGGCCGTGCGGAAGGTCTGAGGACGGATGAGGTTGACGCCGACGCAGAAGATGAGCATGGAGCCTACGAGCGAAAGGCTGTCGAGGGCTGCCGTAGTCATGATGGGGGAGAGTGCGCCGGCAAACAGCGTGATCGTCCCCTGGAACACGGCGACGGGCAGGGCGGAGAAAATGCAGCCGCGGCCAAGCGACGCCGTCATGGTGCAGACGATGATGCAGTCCAATGCGCCTTTCAGGGCAAGCGTGGACCAGTCGCCGAGCAGGCCGTCCTGGATCGATCCCACAATGGCCATGGCGCCGATACACACGGTGAGTGAAGTCGAGACAAAAGCGTTGGTGAACTCGTTATCGCCCTCGCTGCCGGTTTTGCGCTTGAGCCATTCGCCAAGGTTCTCAATGGCGGCCTCCAAGTTGATGGCCTCGCCGATGAGCGAGCCGAGAGCGAACGAGACAATGAGCATGGTGGTACCAGTGGTCGCCAGCGCCTTCCCATCGATGATGAGCATCTTTTGCATGGTGCCGCTAAGGCCGATAAACAGGACGCACAGCCCCGATGCTTTCATGAGCGTGTCTTGAATGCGCGGTGTAATGAAGCGGCCGCCCGCTAATCCCAAAAGACCGCCCGCAACTAAAAGCACAACGTTGATGATTGTTCCCAAGCCCGGCATGAGCCCTCCTGTATTGATGCCAACGTGGCAATCGTAGCAGAACGAAATGCGAGGCACATCGCGACTCATCTAATACGTTATATAAGTGGTATTAGGAATGGTGCGCAGCATTTAAGCCTCAGGTGGTTGTCGGGACATAGGGATAGTAGTCAAAGCGCAACGTCATAAGCCGCTGTGGGGATTCAATAGCCGCGGCGATGATATTGGCATCGCGGGCACGATCAAACCCTACGAGTTCGATCTGATACGAGACGTCTTGCATAATGTCCAGACGTCGCCAGGCGAGGAGTGTGTCGCCATCGAATTCCAAGGTCTTGCCTCCGTCTGGGGCAACGGCGTATAGACGCAGCTTGGCGGTGGTTGCAGGTTCGACAACCGTGACCTTTTTAATTTCGTTTCGAGTATTCTTGGCGCCCAACAAGGTGAGCAGTGTTGGGGCCACGACCTCGCCCGATGGCAAAAAGACGACTTCGATGGATTCGGGAAATGCGATGATAGCCGACTTGCGGACGGGCTGATTGGCGGCGGCAACTTCGATGTTCGCAGCGTCGATGACCTCTGTGTGGTCGAGCGCGGCAAGCACGCAGCAGTTACCTTCATCGATCTCTTGAGGATCAGCAAGCCCCAGACTGTCTGCGAGCTCGGGATCGTTTGAATCGGTAGCGGGCCCATTCGGTGCTTCGAAAGAAGCTGGGACGCTGTTTGTCGGCGACGGCGTGTCGCCCGCACCTGCTTCTTTGTCCGCGCTCTCTTCTTGTATGGTTGCGTTGATGGGTTCGTCGTTTGAGGGGAGCGTCTTGGCGTCAAGCGCGGAAGGAAGAATTCCGATGGCTCCGGATCCGTTCCACTCCATTTCGAGAAGCGCCGGGTCGGCAAGAATGCGTTGCCTGCTTTGCGCGTGGGCATCGATTTCAATAGGGCCTGCCTCTATCCCTCGTGTAAGGCTGAGTGATCCGGCTGGCTTCTCGAAATGAGCGTCTGTGTCTTTGGTGCTGACGGCGTAGAACAGCAGGGACGCTTCTCCCGCCGCGATGGCATCGGTACCGGCTTTGGTCAGCCGCAACGATGCCGTGAATGAGAGGGTGGGCTGCGCATCATCTGCATTCGCGGCGGCGCAGCCCAGACATATACCGCCTCCTTTCTCAAAAAACGTACCGTCGAAGGCGACCTTCGCTCCGTTCGCCGAGTCATCGACCGAAGCGATGTCGATGCGCAGCTCTAAATTGCATGGATCGCCATCCGCATCGAGCACAACCGAGCGCCACGTGCAGACGGCGCACCCCGCCTGGGAGCCGTTTGCCTTGTTCGAACGCTTGATATCCACGACTATCGAGCCGTCCGTATTACGACGAAGGCATCCCGAGGTTGAGATTGCGGCTTGTGCGATCGAAAAACGCTTACACGCAATGGCACTCGACGGATTTGGTGCGGAGCTTAGAGCTGCTGGTAAGGAGTCTGCCATGACGGGAGTCGCCCAAGCGGCGACGGGCGTTCCGGTTGCGAGCGCGCCGCAGAGTGCGACGACGGGCAAAAGGTTCTTTGATGCCATGGGGTCTCCTTAGCTAATTTAGTGCGGCCTGTCCGTGTTTTGTTTCTGGCTGCGTTTGATGTGCAGACCGAGGCCGGCGGTCCCCGCGCCTGCTGCTGTGGCGCCTGCTGCCAAGAGCCATCGTCTGTCGCCTGTCTGCGCCAACGGTTCCTCGCGGTCGCCGCGGTCGAGCTCCGAGAGGTCGACCGTCACTTGCGTGGCGGCCTGCGCCTGTTCTTGCTGGGCAAAGGCCATGGCTGGCCCAAACGCTAGGATGCTGACGGCGGCGGCCAGGGCGACAGCCTTATGCCGTGTGCGCACCGGGCTCGACCGTCCAGGTGATCGTTGCAACCTGATCGCCTTCGCCGGTTACGCGGAAGATGTCGCGCGTGACGCGGGCGACGTTTCCGCTTGTCTTGAGCTTAATTTTGTCCTTGCCGCCGGCAATGCCCTGGTAGCCCATGTCGAAGGCTGCATTCTTGGAAAGATCGAGGCCCGTCCCCTGCATTGCGGCGCTGGCGTTCTGGAGCGCGCCGTCGGGGCCAACCTTAAAGTCGATGGAGCTCTGTGCGGTTCCGGCTTTGGCGTCGGCAGCAATGGTCCAGGTGTTCATGGCGTCGATCTTCATGTTGGTGACATGGATGCCGTAGGCCGAATGATTGTCGATGGTGGTCGCGTCTTCTGAGGGGCCCTGAAGCGTGCCGTCGGCCTTGGCGACGAAGGGAATAACCGTCGGAACTTTGAACTCAACGTTGTCGATCTCGGTCCTGACCATTACTTTCGTGGTTCCAACGCGCCCGGCTGCCATAGCTGGCGTCGGGGCGGCGCCCATTGCGAGCGCGAGCGCGAGCCCTGCGCCCACGACGAGCGCTCTGGCTCCGTTCATGTTCCTGGTGATGTCCATGGTCGTTCCTTTCTATTCGCCGCGGGCCGTCCCCGCGATGATTGGACGAATGCTGGTGAATTGCGTGCGGTGCCGCGTCGGCCGGAAAAGCTAGTTCTCGGCTTGCTCAACCCGCACCTTGACACGTGTCGGATTGCCGTGGCTGTCGAGGGTCTTGGCATCGAGTGCCTGGATCTCGATGTACGCCTCGCCTTCTTTGATGTCGCCGGCGGGGCACGTTTCGATTGTCTTGCCGGTCTCGACCACACCGGATTCGTACATGGTCTCGTCGTTTTGGATGACGCGGAATCGCTGGGGAAATTTATTGTCTTGGACGTTTTGCACGTTGACGCGCAGCTTGCCGTCCTCCTGCAGCTGAGCGACCGGTGCGACCGAAATCGTCATCATGTTGTCGCGGACGATGGCGTCGAGCTCATCTTGGATTTCCTGACGCGTTTTGCCCTCGGCCGTCGTAACCGAAGCGCCCGCCTCGGGTACGGGCTGCGACTGCCAGGCGTATAGCCCTACGGCGATGAGGGCGCAGGCGATAGCCAGGCAGACAACGACGAGTTTCTTGCGACGCCCCAGTCCTGCGAGGCGGGGCGGCTTCTTCGCACTCATGCGGCGTCCTTGGTGGTGTAGACACGTGCGAACGTGGACGGGTCCGCTCCAAAGAGCATGTGAAGCATCAGGCGGCGCGAGTAGATGAGCTCGTCAAAGTCGTGAGGGAGCTCGATGTCGTGGATGCGCGCGATGTGGTGGGTGAGCGCCGAGAACGACTCGGGGTCGCAGATAACATCGGTGGTGACGTGGTAGACCGCCGTATCGGGGAACGCCTCTTCGTCGAAAGGCAGGAGATAGGGATCGTCGTCGACCTCGATGGCGACGCCGTACTGGGGCCAGTAATATGCCATGGGAACCTCCCTGCTTCTGGGACCAAAACTTCTATCGGTTTTGGCTGTCGACGCCGACCGTATCAGCCGCTACTTGACCAATTTCTGACCAAATGCTTGACGGATTGACATCTCCGCAGGTAAAAGGCAGTAAAAATTACTTCAACTTTTTTCGAGCGACATTTACGCGATCGGCGACGGCGGGGCGATATGTGTCAAAAGCATCGTCTGCCGAGGAAACCTTGCCGCTCGCCGAATTGCACGAACGTAAAAATCGCCAATTATGGAGACGGTCTCGAACACGTCGACGAAACGATGCGGTAACATCTCCCTGCAAACACTGTAGTTAGCTAAAGGGGGAGTTCGCGTGTCTGCAACCATCAAACCCTTCACCGACGAGTTCGAAGAGTATGGCCGCGATGAATCTCGTGCATCGGGCGAAGCATCGAGCATCTCGTTTCCGACAACGGAAGACGAGGTCCGTGCCATTTTGGAAACGCTCCATGCCGAGCGTGTCCCGGTAACGGTTCAGGGCGCCCGAACCGGCCTTGCCGCCGGTGCCGTGCCCCACGGTGGGCATATCCTCAATACTTCCCGTATGAATCGCTACTTGGGCCTTCGCCGCGATGAACAAGGCCAATTTCTGCTGCGCGCGGAGCCGGGCGTTGTGCTCTCGGAGCTGCATAAGCAGCTGAGCAAGAAAGTACTGCCGACCGCTGGTTGGGACCAGGCATCGCTTGAGGCCTACGAGGAGTTCCAAGAGTCCCCCGAGCAGTTCTTTCCCACCGATCCCACCGAGGCATCTGCCTGTCTGGGCGGCATGGCGGCATGCAACGCCTCCGGCGCCCGCAGCTACGCTTACGGTCCCATACGCCCGCATGTCACGGGACTCCACGTCGCGCTGGCTGATGGCGATTTGCTTGAGCTTCAGCGCGGCGAGGCTTTTGCCCAGGGCCGCCACCTGTCGCTCGTGACGGCAGAGGGTCATACATTCGAGCTTGATCTTCCTGACTACACCATGCCCAAGACCAAAAATGCCTCGGGGTATTTTGTTGCGGACGATATGGACGCCATCGATCTTTTTATCGGTGCGTGCGGCACGCTCGGCGTCATTACCGAGCTCGAGATCGCCCTGCAGGCGGCACCTTCGGTCGTATGGGGTGTGAGTTGCTTTTTCGATAGCGAAGACAAGGCCGTGTCCTTTACCGATTCCGTGCGTCCCGTGCTGTCCCATGCCGCCGCTATTGAGTATTTCGATGCTGGCGCCCTGGATATCCTGCGTCGCCAGCGCGAGCAGTCGACCGCGTTTGCCTCGCTGCCGGCGCTCGACGACGAGGCAAAGGTCTGTGTCTACGTGGAGCTCGACTGCGATGACGAAGCGCAGGCGACCGAGGAGCTGTACCACCTGGGATGGGTGCTGGAGCTTGCGGGCGGCAGCGACGATGCGACATGGGTCGCCCGCACCGAAGTCGATCGCGAGTGTCAGCGATTCTTCCGCCATGCGGTGCCCGAGAGCGTCAACATGCTCATCGACGAGCGTCGCCGCACGGATCCCACCATCACCAAACTGGGCTCGGACATGTCGGTGCCCAACGCACGCTTGGCCGATGTCATTGCCCTCTATCGCCGCACGTTGGCCGAAAGCGGGCTTGAGTCTGCCGCCTGGGGGCACATCGGTAACAACCATCTGCATGTGAACATTCTGCCGCGCGATGCGCAGGATTACCGCCGCGGCGGAGAACTCTTTGCCCAGTGGGCTTCCGAGGTCACGGCCATGGGCGGCGCCGTCTCCGCCGAACACGGCGTCGGCAAGATCAAGGCGGGCTTCCTGGAGACGATGTACGGCCACGAGGCCATGGTCGAGTCGGCGCGGCTCAAGCTCCAGCTCGATCCTGCCGGGCAGCTGGGTCGCGGTAACCTGTTTTCGGAGAAGCTCTTGGATGAGCTCGTCCAGAAAGGGGGCGCGTGAAGATGAGCGATTTCCATATGGTGGTGTGCGTCAAGGCGGTGCCGGGCAGCACCGAGGTCAAGATGGACCCCAAGACCAATACCATCGTGCGCGATGGCAAGCAGGCGGTCATTAATCCCTTTGACGCGAGCGCTTTGGAATGCGCGCTGGCGCTGAAGGACGACTTTATCGGCTTTGGCATGGACGTGCGCGTAACGGTGGTGTCGATGGGCATCCCCGCGACCGAATCGCTGCTGCGCGACTGCATCGCCCGCGGTGCCGACGACGCGCTGCTGCTGACCGACCGAGCCTTTGCGGGCGCCGATACCCTAGCCACCACCTATGCCCTCAAATGCGGCATCGAGGCACTCGATGAGGACTTTGACCTGCTCATCTGCGGCAAGATGGCAGTGGACGGCGATACGGCCCAGATCGGCCCCGAGCTGGCCGGCGCCTTTGAGATCCCCTGCGTGACCGACGTGAGCTGTGTGCAGAGCGCGGGATTTACGACGTGTGGCTCGCTGGCGCTCGTCCACGGCTGCGATGCCGGCGAGGAGACGGTGTACCTGGAGAGGCCGTGTGCGATGACGACCGCCAAGGAGATTGGCCAGCTGCGCATGCCGAGTATTGCCGGTATTCGCGCGGCCGAGGATGCAGACGTGCGCGTGGCCAGCGCTGCCGACGTAAACGCCGATCCTTCGCGTTGCGGCCTTGCCGGATCACCGACGCAGGTCGTGCGCTCGTTTGTGCCCGACCGTGACCAAACGTGCGAGGCCGTTGAGGGAACGGCGTCCGAGCAGGCGGTAAAACTTGCCAAGATTATCGAGGGGATGGCATAGATGAGCGGGCTGATTATCGATAGCGAAGCCTGCATCGGCTGTGGTCGCTGCGTTCGCGCCTGCGCCTCGGGCGGCATTGTGGTGGAGGGCGAGCGCCCCAATCGCTGTGCCCGCGTAACCGACGGCTGTATCCTGTGCGGCGGGTGCGTCGACGCCTGCCCCGTCAACGCCATCTCGATCGAGCGCGACGAGGCCGCCGGTGCGGTAGACCTTGACGCATATCGAGACATTTGGGTCTTCGTGCAGACTGACGAGCACGACGCCGTGGCTCCTGTGGCCTACGAGCTCATGGGCAAGGGGCGCGAGCTTGCCGATGCCCGCGGCTGCCGTCTGGTGGCACTGGTCGGCATGAGCCCCGAGGGCTCGCTCGGGGACCTCGAACACCTGGTTTGTGCCGGCGCGGACGAGGTCCTAGTGTGTCGCGACGAGCGCCTGCGCCAGAACGATGCGGAGGTCTACGCCCGGCTGATCTGCGATTTGGTGGCCGAGCGCAAGCCCGAGGCAATTCTGTACGGCGCGACCGCGTTTGGCCGCGAGCTGGCGCCTGGCGTTGCCGTGCGCCTGCAGACGGGCCTCACGGCTGACTGCACCGTGCTTTCGATGGATACGGAGACGGGCTTGCTGCAGCAGACGCGCCCGGCGTTTGGTGGCAACTTGATGGCCACCATCATTTGCCCCAACCACCGTCCGCAGATGGCAACGGTGCGCCCCGGTATCTTTAAGGCGCCCGAGTTTGACTATAGCCGCTCCAGCACGATCACCCAGGTGATGCTTGCGGAAGACGTTAAGGCCCGTGTCGAGATCTCGATTCCCGCCGAGGAGTGGGGGCAGCAGGCATCGATTGCCGACGCCGAGCGTCTGGTCGTGGTGGGCCGCGGCATCGGCTCCAAGAAGAATCTGCCCCTGATGCGAAAGCTCGCCGATGCCCTGGGTGCCGAGCTTGGTTGCACGCGTCCCATTGTGGAGGCAGGCTGGTTGGAGTATCGCCACCAAATTGGCCAGACGGGTGTATCGGTCTCGCCCAAGCTCCTCGTGAGCATCGGTGTCTCGGGTGCTATCCAGCATCTCGCCGGCATCGGTGGGGCGGAGTGCATTGTCGCCATCAATGAGGACCCGGATGCCCCCATCTTTGGTGCCGCCCAGTACAAGGTCGTCGGCGATGCCGTTGAGATCGTTGAGGGGCTCCTAGCTCAGCTTGAGCGCTAGGCGCGCGTCAGCCAGGTGCGCATCTCGTTCTTTAGGCGCTCCCAGGTCGCTTGCGTGGCGGGGTCGGTAAAGGGTCGCGTAATGCCATAGGGCGCGTCGAGCAGGCGGTGGATATCGCCCTGCTCGCGCGCCAGCGCGCGGCTCGCTGGATAGACGAGCTCAAACATAAAGCAGATGAGTCCCACCAGGTAGTCTGCGGGCTCATCGCGCTCATCGCGCGTGACGCAGCGGCGCTCGTCAAAGGCGGCAAGTGTCGGCGACGAGAAACGGCTGCCGAGAAACGTCTTCTCGTCCACCTTGAGGATAGTGTCGACGGTGCTGTCGGCGATGGTGCGCATAATGTCGATCTTGTCGCCATCGCGCACGATATCGCAGAAGCTCCGCGTGCGCTCGTCGAGCTGCGCGGGTAGACGGAAATCGCTGTGATAGGCAATGCTCGCTCGGATGAGCTCATCTTCTGCCGGGTCATCGATAAAGTCGCGGATGCTCGTTACGGCGGGTGCATCGGCGGGATTCTCGCCAAAGAGGACCTCGATGCCCAGCGCCGCATGGCTCATGCTCTCGGCGTCCTTAAAGGTGTCCCAGCGTCGCAGCTGCTCAAAGCGGCCCATATCGTGTAGCAGGCCGCAAAGCCATGCCAGGTCAATATCTTCTGACGACCAGCCCTGCTCGCGCGCTACGGCATCGCATGCCTCGGCCACGTGGTACGTATGCTCGATTTTGAGCGCGATGCGTGGGTTGGTGGCGTCGTAGGCATCGGTGTAGCTTTTGAAGGCCGCGCGCGCCCGGTCTCGATCGATAGCTGTCATAATGACTTCCTAAAAAGTTGTGTCTTTCGATCCGGTGGCAATTGTAGGTGAACTCGGTTGCTGCCGGATGATGATTCTGCCGTGTCGCTACATGCGGCTCGGAGACCTTGTCAGGATGAGAAACGTATGGTGCTCAAAATCGTTAGAACCGTCTGGCCAGTGATGCTTACCTATGTTGCAATAGGCGCGCCGTGCGGAATGATCATGGGGCAGACGGGAATGGAGCCCTGGATGGTCTTTGCTCTAAGCAGTACGTTTGTGACGGGCAGCGGCCAGTTTATGATCTGCAACCTGTGGCTGGCGGGTGTGCCTGCAGCATCGATCGTCGCGAGCGTCGCCGCAATCTCCTCGCGCTTTGCGCTTTACTCGGCATCGATCGCACCGCATCTGAGGGGTGCCTCGAAGCGTCAGACGCTGGCTGTTGCCGCGACACTTGCCGAGGAGGCATATGGCATCTCGCTTGCCAAGTTGGTTGAAGGGGAGGATTGGGGCCCGCGCGAGTCCTTTGTGCTCAACGTAATCCTCATCGCAACATGGGGCGTTTCGTGTACGATGGGCGCCATCGTCGGCGCCGTTGTCGATGTTCCCACCGCCATTGCAGCCTTTGTCTGCACCTCGCTCTTTATCTGCCTGCTCTTTTCGCAGCGGCTGTCGCGCGGTAACGTTGTCGCGGCGGTTTCGGGCGCGGTGTCCGTCGCCGTATGCAAGTTCTTGGGCCTCGCGAATATTGCCGTGCCGGCAAGCGTCGTGGTCGGCATTGCCATTGCGCTGGCGTGCGATGCTGTATTTGACGGAAGAGGTGCCCGCGATGCCCGCTAACGAGTTCTTGGTTCTGTGGCTGTCGTCGTGGGCTGCTATCGCGTTCTTTCGCATCGCGCCGGCGTTCGCCTTGCGCGGGCGGACCCTGTCGCCCCGCATTACCGAGGCCCTGGGCTATATCCCGCCCGCTGCCTTTGCCGCGCTGGTCGCCAACGACTTGGTGAACCCCGGCGCGTTCGACGCGGGACTCTGGCCTGCCTTGGTTCCCTGGATTGCGGCCACCGGCGTCGTGGCGGTGGCAATCAAGACAAAGTCGATGTTGTGGTGCTGCGTTTCGGGCATCGTGTTCTATATCGTTTTGAGCCTCGTATAGGAGCAGGACGCGTTATCGTCCCGGCCTAACGAATCGAATTTCTCACCGAGGCGGTCTGCTTCTTCTGGTACCATGGTCAAACTTTACTGTAGCAAAGCGTGACGTGGGCTTTTGTTCTGCGTCAGCGGAAATGGGGGTTTCATGGCACAGGAAGCGACCGCCAGCGAGCAAAAGAAATTCAAGGTACCGCGCATCCCGGGCGACATCATGATCTATCCGATGATCGTCGGCCTTTTGCTCAATACCTTCTGCCCGCAGGTCTTTGAGGTCGGCGGCTTCTTTACGGCTGCCTGCCGCGGCGGCTCCAACACCATCGTTGCCGCGATCTTGCTGTTCGTGGGCGCCGGCATCAGCTTTAAGTCCACGCCGGGCGCCATCAAGACCGGCATCGTCGTGCTGATTCCTAAGCTTGTAGTGGCAGCCGCGCTGGGTCTGGGCGTCGCGTACTTCTTTAACGATAACTTTTTTGGCCTGAGCTCGGTTTCCATCATCGGCGGCATTACGTTTTGCAACATGGCGCTCTATACGGGCATCATGGGCGAGTTCGGCGATGAGTCCGAGCAGGGCGCTGTCGGTATCCTGTTCTTTACGGCCGGCCCCGCCGTCACGATGATCATCCTTGGTGTTTCGGGTCTCGCCAACATCCCCGTCGGCACCATCATCGGATCCATCCTGCCGCTTGTTATCGGCATGGTCCTGGGCAACTTGTTCCCGTTTATCAAGAACCTGCTGGTTCCCGGCGCCAATCCCGCGATCGCCGTCATCGGATTTCAGCTCGGTGCGTCCATGAGCCTTTCGAGCTTCATCACCGGTGGCATTTCGGGCATCCTGCTGGGCCTCATCACGCTCTTTATCGTCGGTCCCATTACCTTTGCCTTCGAGCGCCTGTGTGGCGGCAATGGTAAGGCGGCTGTGGCATGTTCCACCATTGCCGGCACGGCCATGACCACGCCGGTCGCCCTCGCCGAGGTCGCTCCGCGCTATGCCGAGCTTGCGCCCACCGCGTATGCGCAGATCGCCACTGCCGTTATCATCACGGCAATCATGGCCCCGATTCTGACTGGCTGGGTCGATAAGAAGTTCTGCCAAGGCAAGGAGGATCTGTCGCCTGTCGGTGTCGAGGCCATCGAGGAGGCCGTCGCGACTGACATCGATGGCGAGTAGCGATCGATACCCATCAATGATGCCGGCGTGTGCAATTCGCGCCGTATGGGCGCCCGAACAGAAACTGTTTTGCAGTGATGTTCGGGCGCTCTGCTATTATCCCCTTTACCCCTGCGGAGTAAAGGGGTGTTTATTGCCCTGATTCGAATTGGGCGATTCTGACCACTTGGATATTGAAGGGATGGCGCTAGTGGTTAAGGCACTCAAGATTGAGATATTCGTGCTATGCATGATTGTTCTTATCGGGCTTGCCGTGCGAAGTCGTCGCTCCTTGTTCTCGAGCACCCAGCAGCTATTGTTTAGCATGCTTGGCTACACCTCTGCCGCGTACATATTATTCGATATGATCTGGACGCTCTCGGACGGCGTGAGCACTCCTGTAGGCATCACGGCCAACTGGATTTCCAACGCGGTTTCGTTTTCGCTGTTCGCCATCGCGTGCCTCATTTGGTTTTTCTATTCCGAGACGATGCAGGGCTCACGGCTCCTGACCACGCCCTATAGGGTGGTACTTTTAACGTTGCCAACCGCATTGGTGGTCGTTCTGGCATTTACCAGCTACTGGACGCACGCTATGTTCTATATCGATGCGCGGGGCGTATATCGTCGCGGAGCGCTTTATATGATTCAGCCTATCGTTAGCTACTGCTACGTCATATATACGTCCTTGCATGCCTTTATTCAGGCTCGAAAAGTCGAAAGCCTGCAAAAGAAGGCCATTTATCGCACCCTCGCCTTTTTTGCGGTTCCCGCTCTGGTGGGCGGTACCTTTCAGATCGTATACTCGGTGCCTGGCCTTTGTGTCGGCATAATGATTAGCATGTTGCTGCTCTATATCATCTGCCAGGAGCAACTGATCTCGACTGACCCGTTGACTGGACTCAACAACCGCAACCGTTTTGAGACCTATATGCTGTCGCTCTTTTCAAATGTGGATCAGGCCGAAGATGTATATCTGCTTATGATGGACGCTGACGGCTTTAAGCAGATTAACGATCGCTATGGACATGTGGAGGGCGACCATGCTCTTCAGGTAATATCCGCTGCGCTCAAAGAGGTCTGCTCGGCGTCTGGTGGCTTTATCGCGCGTTATGGTGGCGATGAGTTCGTGGTGCTCCAAAAGGCAGCGGCGGAACAGGATATCATGCATCTGTGCGCGACAATCAACGACGAGCTCGCGCATGCCGAGGTGCCGTATGCATTGCGGATGTCCATCGGTTGCGCGCGGGTCGGCGATAGTGTTGATACCTGGCAAGACTTACTTCGCGCTGCCGATGCGGAGCTCTACCGCGTCAAGGCCGAGAAAAAGAAAGCCGGCATCCAGATACGCTAGGAAAAGGGTCGCACGCTTGCGTGCGTGGCGGCCCTCAGCTCATCGATGTATTCCATTAAGCTAAAGTGTGCAAACGCCCTCCCTAAAAAGGTGAGCTCGCTAGGCTTTTTTGGGTTTGTTGACGATGATGATGCCGCCGCAGACCAACAACAGGGCAACGATGACGGTAACGGGGCTCGTGCCAGCGCCCTCGCCGAGCAGCAGTGCGCTCAACAGCACGCCAAAGACCGGGTTCATAAAGCCAAAGACCGACACGCGGCTGACGGGGTTGACGGCGAGCAGGCGGGACCACAGCGAGTACGCGACGGCGGAGATAAGCGCCATGTAGATGATGAGCGCGATGGCGGGGGCGACTTCGGTGGGGGACAATGTGCCGCCCATCAAAAAGCCGATGGCGGTGAGGACCAGGCCGCCGACTAAAAACTGCCAGCCGGCAAGCAAAACACCGTCGTGCTTGCGCGAGAAGATGCCGATCAGGCAGGTCGAAAGAGCGCCCGCGACAGTGGAGGCTAGGATAAAGCCCTCGCCATCGAGCGTGAAGCCAAAGGTGCCATCTGCGCCCGAAAGGTTGACAAGCGCGACGCCGGCAAAGCCCAACACGCAGCCAAGCACCTTGGCCGTATTGAGCTTCTCGGTGCGAAATGCCAGGGCGGCAAAGAGGATTGCGAGGAAGTTGGCGCTGGCCTCGATGATGGAGCTCGACATGGCACTGGCGCGCGAGAGTCCCAGGTAGAAAAAGAAGTACTGCCCGATAGTCTGGAAGAGCGACAAGACAAAGATGGGCTTGATGTCGCGCGCTTGCGGTACGAGGGGGCGGCGTTGGGCCGCGCTCATCCCAACGATAACCAGGACGCCGGCAAGCGTAAAGCGTAAACCTGCAAAGAGCAGCTGCGAAGCGCTATCGTGCGCCGGGATACCAAAGAGTGCGTAGCCGATCTTGATGCAGGGAAAGGCCGATCCCCAGAGTGCACAGCAAACAAGACAGCCCAGGATGAGTCCGGGCAGGGTGGCGAGATACGGCTTGCGGCTTTCCATGATGTCCTTCCTACATGCGCGAAGCAAAAAAAGAACCCGCCACCGGATGTGTCGGTGGCGGGTGTTGTTACCCGAGGGGATTGTACCCGATGGGAAAGGTTTAGGCGAAGTAGGCCACGCCGCTCTCAAAGATCGGCATGAACTTATCGCCGGGGACATGCTCGGGCACGTTGCGGTACAGGTTGTCGCCGCGGCGCTCGGCATGACCCATCTTGCCCAGGACGCGGCCGTCGGGGCTCGTGATGCCCTCGATGGCGAGTGCGGAGCCGTTGGGGTTGACGGAGAGATCCATGCTGGGCTTGCCGTCCTCGCCCACGTACTGCGTGGCGACCTGGCCGTTGGCGATCAGCTGGGCGAGCACTTCGTCATTGGCGACAAAGCGGCCCTCGCCGTGGCTGATGGCGACGGTGTAGGGGTCGTCCAGGCTGCACTGCGACAGCCACGGGGACAGGTTGGACGAGATGCGGGTGCGCACCAGGCGGCTCTGATGGCGACCGATGGTGTTGAACGTCAACGTGGGCGCATCGGGCGTGGCATCGACGATGTCGCCGTAGGGCACCAGGCCGAGCTTGATCAGGGCCTGGAAGCCGTTGCAGATGCCCAGCATCAGGCCATCGCGGGCCTTGAGCAGGTCGCGGACTGCCTCGGTGACCTCGGGAGCGCGGAAGAACGCCGTGATGAACTTGGCGGAGCCATCGGGCTCGTCGCCGCCCGAGAAGCCGCCGGGGATCATGACGATCTGGCTCTGGCGAATACGGCGGGCGAGCTCGTGGGTGCTCTCGGCGACGGCCTCGGGCGTGAGGTTGTTGATCACGAAGGTGTCGGCCTCGGCACCGGCGGCACGGAAGGCGCGGGCGCTGTCGTACTCGCAGTTGTTACCGGGGAACACGGGGATGATCACGCGCGGGCGGGCGATCTTGGCGCCGCCGTACA
>USBK01000016.1:0-44575 GCA_900552895.1 uncultured Collinsella sp. | reverse complement strand
GGACTTGCAGCGACGGACCTCGGGACGCTCTTACACCACGTCTGCGCGCGCCACCACTGCCATATAACTAACGCCCTATAGCGGGCAAAAAACAGGCCGCAGTCCATCGCTGCGGCCTGTTTGGAGTCCAAAAGAGGCGCTAAGCGCTGTAACCCATCGCCTGCAGAACAAACATGACGACCGTCAGCACCGTAATCACACCGATAGTCGCCCAAGTGAGCACATTCCACACGCGGCCGTTGCGGTTAGTGCCCATAATGTGACGGTCAGCGGCAATAACTACCTGGAACACCAGAACCACGGGCAGCAGCACGCCATTGATGACCTGCGAGGTCATCATAATCTGGAACAGATCGACGCCGGGCATAAGCACCAGCACGGCAGAGATACCGATGATGGCCGTAATGATGCCGCGATAGACCGGGGCCTCGTCCCAGCTGCGGTCGGCACCGCGCTCCCAGCCAAATGCCTCGCAGATAGCGCTCGACGTAACGCCCGGCAGCACGCAGGCGGCCAAGAAGCTCGCCGCGACCAAGCCCGAGGCAAACAGTACCGTGGACCACTGACCCGCAATAGGCTCCAGCGCGCGGGCAGCATCGGCGGCATCGCTAATCTGAATACCCGCCGGGAACAACACCGTACCGGTCGTGATGATAATAAAGCCGGCAATGACATCGGCAGCAAGCGAGCCGCTCACGGTATCAATACGCTGCAGCACGATGTCGTCCTCGCCCGCGTTCTTATCGACCACGTTGTTCTGCGCCAAAAAGATCATCCACGGTGCGATGGTGGTACCGATCGTTGCGACCACGAGCGACACGTAGCTGGGGTCGTTTTGAATATTGGGGACGACCAAGTCGACCGCGACCTCGCCCCAGTTGGGGCCGGCCATAAACGCGGCGACGATGTAGGTCACGAACACGCAGCTCACCAGCAGTAGAATCTTCTCGATGCGCTGGAAACTACCCGACATGGTAAGCATCCATACCAGCAGCGCCACCAACGGCACCGAGATGCTCGCCGGCACGCCAAAGAGAGCAAGACCACTCGCGATGCCCGCAAATTCCGAAATGGTCACAGCCGTGTTGGCGATCAACAGCGCCGCCATGGCCAACACGCTCTTGCGCACGCCAAAGCGCTCGCGAATGAGCGATGCCAGGCCCTTGCCCGTGACGCAGCCGCAGCGCGCCGCGGTCTCCTGCGTCACGATGAGCAGCACAGTCATGACGGGAAGCATCCAGAGCATTTTGTAGCCATAGCTGGCGCCCGCGCTGGAATACGTTGCAATGCCGCCGGCGTCATTGCCCGAAAGCGCCGCCAGCAGACCGGGGCCCATAGCGCCAAAGATGGCCGCGATGGTCAGTTTTTGCTTGGTGCCCGACTTTTGCTTGGTATTTTGCACGCGACCACCTAACCCATGACTGACATGGCGAGCAGCACCGCGGCGATGCAATACGCCACACACGAGATCATGACGGCAATGACGTTCATGGCGGTGCCCGACGTGTTGAGGTCATGCTCGTCACGCCAGAACAGCACCATCAGGTAAATCACGGCACTCATGTTGCCAACCAGGCAAATGATGGCAGCGATATTAAAACACCCGGTAAAGAGTTGCTCCTCAAACATGGACGCATCGGGGAACGCAGCGGTGCGCACCAGCTGGACGCACAGGTAGGTCACGAGTGACAGAATCAGGCCCATGCCCGTGCTCTGGAAGAAGAACCCCAGATACGGCTTGGGCTCGTCGTCGTGACCGTCATACTCCAGGAAGTAGTTCTTGACGAACGACACCATGCGCGAGGCCGCCAGCAGCACGAGCGGCATGGCGCACATGGGGAACACCACCAGATGCGAGGAGCCGAGCGCCGTTCCCAGCACGGTCGCTATAATGCACGACGCGATGCCCCATACAACAACCCAGTACTGGCGATGCACGAACCAGCTGAGCACATTCGTCGAGTCATCGGACGCGCTGTCGCCCGAGCCGACACCGGCGATCTGCAGGTCCTCCTGATGCTCCTCGGCGATAACGTCCATGGCGTCGTCGAAGGTCACGATACCCAGGATGTGGCGGTTCTCGTCGCAGACAGGGATGGCAACCAGGTCGTACTTGGTCATCTCGTCCGTCACGTCTTCCTGGTCCTCGTCGGGCGACACATAGACCAGGTCGCGATAGGCCAACTGACCCAACGTGGCGTCGCGGTCGGCTACGATCAGCGTGCGCAGCGAAAGCACGCCGGTCAGCATGCCGCTCGGATCCTCGGTATAGACGTAGTAGACGCTCTCGAAGTCCTCGTCGAGCTCGCGAATCGCCTCGATGGCATCACCGACCGTTGCCGTAGCGGGCAGGGAGACAAACTCCGAGGTCATGATGCGGCCGGCGGTGTTGTCCTCATACCCCAGCAGGTTACGAATCGCCTTCTCCTCCTTGACGCCCATCAGGCGCAGGAGCTTCTCGGCCTTCTCGTAATCGAGCTCGTCGATCAGGTCGGCTGCATCGTCCGGGTCCATCATGGCCAGCATCGACGATGCGTCCGTGTCGGACAGGCCCTCGAGCATCTCGGTCATAAGCTCGTCGTCATCGAACTCCGAGATAGCTTCGGCTGCCTGGGCGGTATCGAGCTGCGCAAACACCTGCGCACGTAGGCGCGGGTCGAGCTGCTCGATAATGTCGGCGATGTCGGCAGGGTGCAGCTCGCCGAGCGTCTTGTGCGACACCGAGAGTTGGATGTTTTTAGTCGAGCGGTCGAGCAGGTCCATGTAGGACCAAGCGATGATGTCCTCGCTGAGCGGCTTGCCCAGGTGCTTCATAAAGCCCTCGACGACGTGCTCGAGTGCGGGGCTGATCGCGCGCAGCAGACCGCGGGCACCGACCTCGGCACCCAACAGGCGCAGCTGGTTTTCGCCCGACATGGAAAACTTGATGTCGTTGACGCGCACGACCTTCATGCCCTGCGTGTCGACGATCTGCTTATTGAGCACGTCGCGCGCCAGCAGGAGCTCGGTCGGCTGCAGGTACGAGAAGCGAATATTGGTGGCAGACGTGTTGAGATACACGCCCGTCTCGTCGATACGGTCGACCCATTTGCGCCAGCTGATCATAAACGGCGTCTTGCCGGGGCCGCGGAACGCGAGCGACGTCACGTGCGGAAAAACTTCGCCGGTAGCAATGCCAAAATCGTTGACCACGCCGAGCTTTTCGCCGTCGACGTCCAAGACCGGCAATTTGAGCATCTCACTCAGATAATTCAATGGTGCTCCCCATCATTATTCCTCCGGACGCGGCCGCGCGTGCGGCGTCCGGGGGCTTCTGGATATGTATACGCATGCGCGGGCGGCACGCCGCTCGACGCTTACACCCCGTGCATGCGCAAAAAGCACCTGCATGGGGTCATCGACTGTATGGTCGAGGTTTGGATTTCACCTGTAACCTTTCTCTTGACCCTCATTAACCGCAGTAACTATAGCATCAGCATCGCCCTGCGGCATCGAATTTATGCGCTGCACATTGCAGGCATACCAAACGCTGACGTATCCGTGACATAGCCCTTGGGGACGTTCTTAAACGACTACCCAATGACTACTCTGTGGTGTCATCGTCCTCGGCAAGTTGGGGGAACACGGCGTCCTTGGGCATGGTGACCTTCGTCAGCGAGGTGAGCTTTTTGCTGAGCGATGTGTCCGTCTTGACCAGGTCGCTGAGCGTCACGATCTTGTATCCGTCGGCGACAAGACCGTCGATAATCTGCGGCAGCGCCTCGAGCGTCTGCTCGGCGCATTCGTCTCTATCGGTGAGCAGCACGATATTGCCCGGCGTCACCGAATCGAGCACCGTTGAGACCTGCTCGTCGGCACCGTTGAGCAGCCAGTCGCCCGAGTCAATATTCCACGAGACCACGGCGGAGACCAGGTCCATCGCATCAATCCAGTTTTGCTCGTCAAAGGCAGCGTAGGGAGCACGCAGCAGCATCGTCTTCACGCCGGTCGCCGACTTAATCGCATCGGTGCCTTTCGTGATCTGTTCGCGTACCGTCTCACGGTCCTGACCCTTGAGCGAATCGTCGCTGTAGCTGTTGGATCCGATCTCGCACCCGGCATCGACAATCGCCTTGGCCGTGGCAGGCGAGGCCTCGGCCGCATCGCCCGAAAGGAAGAACGTCGCGGTAACGCCCTTTTCCTTGAGCACCTGCAAGATCTGTTTGGTGGCGCCGCTCGGACCCTCGTCAAACGTCAGCGCCACGTACTTTTTGTTGCCCTTGGGCGCCACGCTGGCGCACGCAACGACGCAATCGGTGGCGGGCACAACCTCGCCGCGGTCCTGCGTCTTGCCCGACTGCTCACCAACCCACACCTCGGAGCGGCCCTGGACACCCCATGTCTGCACATACTCGATAGCGCCCGTGCCCTCGACCTTGAGCTTGGGCTCGATAACCGTAGCCTGAACCTCGTGCTTCTCGTAGGTGTTACGGCCATCCTTGACCGTCACCTTCTCGCCGCCCTCAAGTTCGCGGCTATCCCATTTGCCCTGTTTTATGCGCTTGCCGTCCACCTTAACCGACAGCTTTTCGCCGCCATGGCGCTTGAGCACGCTGTCATCGACGGCCAGCAGGTCGCCTGCGTCGTAGGTATCGGTCAACTCCTGGTCGTCGATGAGATTCTGCAGCGTAGAGCCCACGCGCACCGCGGTCTTTTGCCCGTTAAGTTCCACGTCCACGCTGCGGTTGACGTAGCCCACGACGGCAGCGATAAACAGCACGAGCGCACAGCCCACGGCAATGAGCGCATAGGGCAGACGGGACGGTCGGCGCGGCGAGCGCCCGTTGCCGATGCGCGCGCTGCGGTCGCTAAACCCGCGGCTATGGTTGAGGTACATCGCGCCGGGCTTACGGCGGCGACGGCGCTGACCGCTGGGCAGCTGCCCCAGGTCGCGGCGCGCCGTCGGACGCGCACCCGAACGCCCGTTTAAGTTGGATCCGTTTTGGCGCATGTGCCCTCCCCCATAAACACAGCAAGCCGGAGCAACAGGTCTCCGGCTTGCCTCCCATCATTTGGTACGTCGCTATTTTGTAGCTTTTGACGAGCCTCCGCTCGCCTTTTGGTATTCGTCCTTAAAGGCCTTGAACATGCCGCGCGTCTTGCCGAGCTGCTTGCCCAGTGCGCGACTGCCTTTGTCCACGGCGACCGATCCCTTGTCGTCGAGCACCTTGGCGCCCTTTTTGACCTTGTCGCCCACCACGACGCTGGCCTCGGCGGCCTTGGCGGCCGCACCGCCCGAATACCCAAGCGACTTGACCTCGTCCGAGACGACCATCGCACCGTTCTCGTAGCCGCGTAGCATCGTCGGCGGCACCTGCGTGTCACCAACCAAAACACTCGAAGCAGCACCGGCGGTCACATAGAATGCCTGCACGATGCCCGAACGTGGCTTGAACTCAACGTCCGAGCAATAGCCCACGACGTCGCCCGATTCCGTGCGCACGTCCATACCGACCCAGATGATGCAATCGTCCAGGTTGATGTCGAGGCGCTTGGCGGCGGCGGCATCGTACGTGTCCTTGACGTCATCGACCGCAATGGCGCCCTCGTAGACACCAATGGCGTCGAGCGCTACGAATCGATCGGGACGCTCGATCATGCCCGCGATATCGGACTGGCGGACCATAAAGCCGACCACGCGCGTACCGCCCGGGGTAAAGACCGGAAAGTGAATCTTTCCGAGCTTTTTAGGGCTGCGCGGCGTGCCGTCCTTTTTGGTGCGCTTGTCCTCGGTAGGCTTGCGATAGATCTTGGCGCCGACAAAATCCCCGGCGCGCATTATGCCTCGGTCGAGGGCTCCGCAGCCTCGGTATCAGCCTCGACGGCGTTCTCGACCACGACGTCGGCGGCAGGCGTCACGTTGCCGCCCGAAATGGCGTCGTTGAGTTGCTCGCGCAGCTGGTCCATGCGCTCGCGGGCCAGGTCGACCTTGGCGCGCAGGTCGTCGGTCTTGGCGTCGACCATCGGGCCAAAGTCATTCACCGCAGCACGGGCCTCCTCGGCGCTGTGCTCGTAGGTGTCGCGCATATTGTCCCAGGCGTCATTGGCGATATCGGCAGCCATGGCGCGGGTCTCGGCGCCCGAGCGCGGGGCCAGAGCAACGCCGACAATAGCGCCGGCAGCGGCACCAAAAAGTGCGCCGGAGACAAAGCTGAAAGTCTTACCCATGATCATTCCTCTCCTGCGGGCACGTCGGTGCCCACCGTTTGAATGCTGTCCATTATACCCGCAGCGCATCGCTTGCCGCTCCGCTCATCTGCGTACGGCAAAGGCGCAGGTACGTGATGGTGATAAACGCGTAGGCCTACTCCTGGGGCATAGCCGGCATGGCCACCGTGGCACCCGGGTCCTCGCCGGCGCCGTCCACGAGCGGCAGGCCGCCCTCATGCGCAGGTCCTACCGGAACCGTCGCCGCACCGCCAAAGACGGCAGCGGAGGCCTCGTGGTTCTCGGCAACCGCGCCCTCGGTATCAATCGCCACCTGGGGCTCGTCGTCAAAGTTGGGGACGCCCTGGGGCTCGGTGGGAACGGGCTCGGCGGTCGCATCGGCAACGGGCTCGGCGTCGACCGGCACATCGCCCTCGTCAGCGCCCTCGTCCTCGGCAGCATCTTCGCCGTTCGCAGCGGCGACGGCCTCGTGAGGATCCTTGCCCTCGGCCTCGGCGCGCATGCCCAGCACCAGGTTGCGCAGGCCCGCGACCGTGCCTTCCACGTCGGGGGCAGGCTGGTCGGCGTGCAGGTACGCCCAGTCCATCATAAAGGTGGCCGACGACAGCGCACCGATGGCCAGTGCGTCGTCGGGGCACGAAAGCTCGACCTCAAAGACACGCTCGTCATGCTCGCTTACGCGCGTGCGGCCGCACGAGATGCTACCGGCAAGACCGGTCTCGTTCATGAGCTCGACCGTCACGTGCTCCAGCAGGTGGCAGAGCTCGGTCTGACCCATGCAGTCCTGGAACTCGCGGCCGGAATCGCCCAGGCACAGGTGCTTGGCAATCGCCGGCACCAGGTAGTACACGCGCGCCGTGGCCTCGATATCCTCCGAGGTCATGAGCGGCATGCCGGGGTTCACCAGCACGTGCGCGCAGATCTTGTCCTCGCTGACGGTGACCTTAAGGATGTTGAACAGGCCTGCCATAACTCTCCCCTACTCTTCCTTGTCCTACTCGTCGCCGTCGTGCGGATTCGCGGAACCCGCACCCGACGTCGTCGGCTCGTCTACCGAAGACTCGGAATCCTTCTTATCGGTTTCGGCCGGAGCGATCACGCGAATGAGCGAGATGCGCTGGCCACGCATCGACTGCACTTTAAACTTGTACCCCGCGACCTCAAACACCTCTCCGATGTCGGGCACCGAGTCGCAAAGCTCCAAAATCCAGCCGGCGATGGTCTCATAATCATCGCTTTCCTCAAGCGGCCAACCAAGCTCAATCGCGTCATCGCACGAAAAACGCCCATCAACGAGCCACTCGCGGCGCGAAAGGCGCGTGAGGTACTTGTTGTCGGGGTCGAACTCGTCCTCGATCTCGCCCACGATCTCCTCGACGATGTCCTCGATGGTGATGATGCCGGCCGTGCCGCCGTACTCATCCACGACGACCACGATCTGGTCGTGCGAGGTCTGCATCTCGGACAGCAGCGGCAGGATGTCCTTGGTGTCGGGCACAAAGGTGGCGTCGCGCAAAAAGCCGGCGATGGGCTGGTCGCCCTTGCCGTCGAGCGCGGGCTGGATCAGGTCCTTGATGTGCGCGATGCCCGCGACGTTGTCGGGGTCCTCGTGATAGACGGGGATGCGGCTGAAGCCGGTCTGGCGCATGGTGGATAGCACGCTGGCGACCGTCTCGTCGTCCTCGCACATGGTGGTGTCCACGCGCGGCACCATGACCTCGCGGGCAACGGTGTCGCCCAGGTCAAAGATCTCGTGGATCATGCGCTTTTCCTCGTCGAGCAGGTCGTCCTGCTCCGAGACCATGTACTTGATCTCTTCTTCCGAGACGTTCTGACGGTCGTCGGCACTCTTGATACGCAAGATGCGGGCCAGGCCATCGGAGCAAGCGCCAGTCAGCCACACGAGCGGACGGGCGATCTTCTGGAACACGGAAAGCGGGCCCACGACCTGCTTGGACACGCCCTCGGCATTGGCCAGGCCGATGCGCTTGGGGACGAGCTCGCCGATCACGATGGACACGAAGGCGACCGCGACGGTGATGATGACCGGCGCCAGGCCGCGCGCGATGGCGGAGAGCGGCGCGATGCCAAAGCTCATGAGCCACGTGGCAAGCGGGTCGGACAGACTCGTCGAGGCGACGGCGGACGAGGCGAAGCCCACGAGCGTGATGGCGACCTGGATGGTGGCGAGCAGCTGGTCGGAGTCGGCGGCCAGCTTAATGGCACGCTCGGCGCGCTTGTCGCCTTCCTCGGCCTCATGCTCCAGCACGGCGCGCTTGGCCGTGGTGAGCGCCATCTCGGACATAGAGAAGTAGCCGTTGATGAGGGTCAAAACGAGGGTAGTGATAAGGGAGATGGTTATGTCCATCGGGAGTTTCTCGAACCTCCAAGATTCGGGACGTCAGGTCAAAACGTTGATGACGGATACGGCAATTGCACCGGCGCCCAAACGAGGACGCGGGCGCGCAGGCGCGGTCGCTAGATTACGAAGAGAATCACCGCCATGAACTGGAAGATGCTGCCGGCGAGCACCCACAGGTGAAACACACTATGCAGATAGCGCACGTTTTTGGCGATGTAGAACGGCACGCCCACGGTATAGCACACGCCGCCGACAGCGAGCAGGGCAAGTGCCACGGGGTTGAGCAGCGACACGAGCTCGGGCAGCTTAAAGACAACGAGCCAGCCCATCAGCAGGTAGACCAGGCCGCTTACCCAGTGCGGCTGGCGCTCGCGCATAAAGCACTCGAGGGCGATGCCGATAATGGCGATGGCCCATACGGCGAAGAACAGCGCAGCGCCGCCGTCGTTTGCGAGCGTGATGAGGCAAAACGGCGTATAGCTGCCGGCTATGAGCAGGTAGATGCAGCTGTGGTCGATGATGCGAAACACGCGCTTGGCGCGCGCGGGTTGAATCGCATGGTAGAGCGTGGAGGCTAGGTATTCGAGGATGATGCTGACGCCATAGACAATTGCCGCGGCCATGTGGGCCGGGCCACCGCCGCGCAGTGCAGCGAATACGATCAGGAGCACCAGACCCGCAATACCCAGCAAGCAGCCGACACCATGGGTGACGGAGTTCATAATCTCCTCGCCCACCGTGTAGTGCGGAACGGCCGCGGCCTTGGGTCGCGGCTTGGAACTGTCGCTCGAATCGGACATGCCGGTTACATCCTCCAACGTAAAGAGTTCTCAACACTATATCAAAGCGTCTGGGTGCGTGCGAAATTTGCACCATACGTGACCCTTTGTTTACCCATTCTTTGCCTGTTGACGCATCAACGGTGAACGTCCATAATGCGCTTGCATTAAATGTTGATGTATTAACATCTTATAGGAAAGCTTCTTATGTCTCAAAACGCACGTTCCCATCGAAAGCTCAAGATAGCCGGCGTCGTTGCGCTGGTGGTTGTCATTGCGCTGCTCGGATTTGCCGGCAACTTTCTGTTTGACTTCGCGCTGAATCCCCGCGCGCCATACACCATGAAGATGATGCAGGACGGCAAGGACGGCAAAGAAAGTGAGCAGCCGGATGCCGAGGGAACCGAGGCGCGGGCGTGGTTTAAAGAGAATCGCGAGAGCAGCGGCCTCACCGCAGATGACGGGACCGAGCTTGCCGCCTGGTATTTTGCTGCGTCGGAGAGCACGCACGACTACGCCGTCTGCCTGCATGGATATACCAACGAGCCCATCGGTATGGCCCGATACGTCAAGCGATTCCACGACCGCGGCATGAACGTACTCGCACCCGCCGCCCGCGCCCACGAGCGTTCCGGCGGTGACTACATCGGCATGGGCTGGCCCGAGCGACTCGATGTCGTCGCGTGGATCGGGCGGATTGTTGCGGCCGATCCCAAGGCGCGCATCCTAGTCTTTGGCGAGTCGATGGGCGCGGCGACTGCCATGAACGTAGCGGGGGAATCTCTGCCCGCAAATGTGAAATGCATTATCGAGGACTGCGGCTATACAAGCGTTTGGGACGAGTTTTCCCTGCAGCTCAAGGATGTATTTGGCCTGCCCAGTTTTCCCTTGCTCGATGTAGCAAACTTGGTGTGCAACGTGCGCGCGGGCTACGACTTTCATAAGGCGAGCAGTGTGGAGCAACTCAAACACGCGACGGTTCCCATGTTGTTCATCCACGGCGACCAGGACACCTTTGTGCCGTACGACATGCTCGACCAAAACTACGACGTGTGCGCCAGCAAGGTCAAGCAAAAGCTCACCATCCATGGCGCCACCCACGCCAAGAGCGCGCAAGTTGACCCCGAGCTCTACTGGAATACGGTCGACGAGTTCCTCGACAAGAATTTTTAAGCAAATAGTACGGTTTACTGGTCTATCTGGCCCCTAGCACTTCCAAAAAGCCGCCCGTGGGCGCTGTGCTCACGGGCGGTTTTTACTAACGTTGCGCTACAAAAGCGCTTGATATGTCCAATAGCTAGGCGCTATTTGACCTCGATGAGCTCGTACTCGCTCGTGCCCAGGCCAATCTTCTCGGCATGCGCGATGCACGCGCGCCAGTCGGTGTCGGGATGCGTGATGCAGAAGGGATCCTTGGCCTGCTCGCCCTCCAGATGCTCGTGATTATGCTCCATCTTGGCCGCGCTGTCGGTAAGCTCGGTGTTAGGCAGCGGCTCGGACGCCAGGACGGCGTCGGCGCAGGCCTGGTCGATGGCGACCGGGTCGAAGCTCGCGAACATGCCGATGTCGTTGACGATGGGCGTGTCATTCTCGGGATGGCAGTCGCAGTTGGGGCTGATGTCCATGGCGAGCGAGATGTGGAAGCTCGGGCGGCCGTCGACGATGGCCTTGGTGTACTCAGCGATCTTGTAGTTGAGTACGTCGGCCGCGGCATCATAGTCGGGCTTGATGCAGTCCTGGTTGCACGCCGCAATGCAGCGTCCGCAGCCCACGCAGCGATCGTGGTCGATGGCAGCCACATGAACCGTGCGAGTGCTGCCGTTGGCAAGCTCGCGCTCACGCGTACCGTCAAACGTGATGGCGCTGTGCGCGCATATCTTCTCGCAGGCACGGCAGCCAACGCAGTTGGTGGTATCGACGCTCGGCTTGCCAGCGGCGTGCTGCTCCATCTTGCCGGCACGGCTACCGCCGCCCATACCCAGGTTCTTCATGGCGCCGCCAAAGCCGGCCTGCTCATGGCCCTTAAAGTGGGTGAGGCTAATCACGATGTCGGCGTCCATGAGTGCCTGGCCGATCTTTGCCTCGCGCACGTACTCGCCGCCCTCGACCGGAACGAGCGCCTCGTCGGTGCCCTTGAGGCCGTCGGCGATGATGATCTGGCAACCCGTGGCATACGGGGTAAAGCCGTTCTGGTAGGCGGTGTCGATGTGCTCGAGCGCGTTTTTGCGGCTGCCCACATAGAGCGTGTTGCAGTCGGTGAGGAAGGGTTTGCCGCCCAGCTCCTTCACGACGTCTGCGACGGCGCGGGCGTAGTTTGGGCGCAGAAAGCTCAGGTTACCCAGCTCGCCAAAGTGAATCTTGATAGCGACGAACTTGTTCTCGAAGTCGATCTGCTCAATGCCGGCGCGGCGAATGAGGCGTTTGAGTTTGTCGAGCTGGCTCTCGCGAGCATGCGTGCGCAGGTTGGTGAAGTACACCTTTGCCGGTGCTGCGGGTGCGGTTGCGGTCATAGATCTATCCCCTCGGTCTATATGGCGTTACAGACATAGAGGATGGTACCCGTTGAAGTGGGGTTGAAGTCAAGCGCAACGCCGAGTCGCTAGGCACTCATTGGGGACAGACTTAAATGAGTGCTTGCCGCCCGGCCAGCGAGCCGGCGATCCGGCAAAGACTGTCCCCAACGACTAGTCGTTTAAGAACGTCCCCAATGACTACTCCTGCACCTTGAGGGCTTCGGCCAGGCTGACGCGCTTGATAGAGCGCGTGTGCAGCAGCGCCACGACCAGGTAGGTCGCAAAGCCGATGCCGATGCATGCAGCCATGGACCAAGCGGGCACGTAGATCTCGATATTGCCGTTGTAGGCGAGCAGCATCGAGCGGAAGATGGCCGTGAGCGAGCCAATAATGACCGGCAGGCTCAGCACGAGCGACGCCGCCACGCACAGCGTGATCGAGCGGATGTACAGATGCGAGATCTCGCTATCGCGATAGCCAAAGACTTTCATGTAGCTGATCGAACGGGCGCTGTGGTCGATCACCGCCTTGGTCAGCAGGTACATAAACAGCAGGAAGATAAACACCGCGAGCCCGACCATCATGCCGATCATTTTGCTCATCATGCCGATGAACTGGTCACCCACGGCGCGCATGTCGTCGGGCGTGGTGTCACCGGCAAAGTAACGAGCATCGAGGTCGAGCTTCTCGTCGCTCACATAGCCGTTAAAGTAGGCGGCGTCGTTGCCGAACAGCTCGTTAAAGTCATCGATGCTCGTATAGATATTCATGTCCGACTTTGAACCCCAGATGCAGTCCTTACCCGCGTACTCAAGAGAATAATCCCGAGCCTCGTACTTGTCGCGAAGCTCGACCTTCTGGCCCTCGCTCCAGCCAAACTTATCGAGCAGACCGCCGCCAAAGACGACGCGCCCGTCGCCGACGTTGAGGTCTTTCCAATAGCGCGAATGAGATGAAATGCCGTAGACAGAGATGGCCTCTGTGCCGTTTCCCTCGCCGCGGTCGTATTGCAGCTGGTAAACGGCATATTTCTCGGCCTGCGCGATTGCGCCCGCGCCGTTGTCGGTCGTGTTGATCGGGTGAATGTCGTCGTTGTCGGTGTCGATCTTAGAGGCCTTGTCGATCAGGTCGATGGCCTCATCGCGGTCGCAGCCGAGGGCATCGGCAAGGTCATCGAGGCGCGCATAAAGCGCATCTTTCTTGTCCTGGACCTTGGCGAGCGCGTCCTGCGCCGCGGCCAGGCTCTCGGCAGACGGAGATGCGGTCGCGGCATCGGCTGCCGTCTGCGCCGCATCGGCCGCGTCGTCAAGCTCGTCATCGGCATCCTGGGCGGCGGAGAGCAGCGCGCCGTCAATCGACTGCAAGCGCTCGAGCGCCGCCCACTGCCCGCGCTCCTCGGCAGTACCCTCAAGCTCTAGCGGAGCCTTGAGCGTGTACTGGTGCTCGGCGACCAGGCTTGTCTCCAGGTTGTCCGCATAGTGCGTCATCGTGGGCAGGATCGCCAGGCCAAAGAGCAGCAGCAGCGAGGCAAACGCAATGCCCACGAAGAGCGTGGCGAAGTTGCCCAGGTTGCGCAGGAAGATGCGCAGGCGAAAGCGCGAGACAAAGCCCATGCGCTCCGGCAGCTGCAGGCCGCGCTTGGTGCCCGATTTGCCGCTCGCCTCGTGACGAAGGAACTGCAACGGCGTCTTGCCCATCTTGCGAAGCAGGCCCACCAGCGTGATGAGGATGAGCGCGGCAGCGGGAACCACGGCGCACTTCACAAAAATCTCCCAGCTCCAGTACACCTGGAAGGGAGGCAGGCTGTACGAACCGTAATAGAGGCCGCGCATGGGCTCGGTAAAGAACGCGACGCCGAGCGCGGTGCCCAAAAGCGCCGCGACCACGCCCACGATGGCGGGAAGTGCCAGGTAGTGCAGCACGATCTCGCGGCGGCGATAGCCGCTGGCGAGCAGCGTGCCAATGATGGCGCTCTCCTCCTCGATGGTGGCGTCGGTAAGGACCACAAAGACGAACGCCATGATCACGATGATAATGTTGAGCAGCGTCATCCACATCATGGAGTCGCCGTCTACGTCGTCGCGCGCGTAGCCAATACCCTGGTTGGAATCGGCGTCGATCAGATCGTCCACGCGCGCATCGGCATCGGTCAGCGCCTCGACCATATCCTGCTCCGCATCGATGCGATCCGCGGTGGGGAGGTCGCGATCGGTAAAAGCAAAGGAGTAGGTGTAGGCAGGTGCACCACCGGCATCCTCGAGCGCGGCAAAGCCGGCGTCGGTGACCTCGGCCACACCATAGGTGATGGTGTTCACCGTAAAGTCCGAATTGTTGAGGAACAGCGCCTGGCTATCGGGCTGGGTCATGATGCCGCAGATGGTGTAGGTGCGGCCCTCAAGCTCAACCTTATCGCCCACGACAAGGTCGTTGTTGGTGGCAAAAACTCGGTCGATAGCCACCTCATCGTCCGTCTTGGGCTGCTTGCCTTCGCAGTAGGACGCGATATCGACCTTGGTGCGGTGCGCATAGGTGCGCAACGTGCGCTTGGTGCCGTCGTCGCCGGCGGTCTTTTTGATGATGGCGTCGATGGAGAAATTCTTGTAGAGCGTGACGCCGCCGACGTCGTCGGCTGCATCCTCGGCTGCCTTGAGCTGGTCGTCGGTAGCCTCGAAGGAGGTGGTCACGCGGCCGTCCTCAATCGTGTACGCATCGCGCATGTCGTCGATAAGGCAACCGATGGAATGCGCCGCGAGCAAAAAGCCCGAGGTGAGAGCGATGCTCCCGCACATAAGCAAAAAGATGCCCAGGTACTTGCCGATATTGCGGCGCAGCTCGCGCGGGAGTCGCTTTGCGAGAGGTGTCATGGCATCGCCTACCAATCGAGCTCGGCGGCCGCAACGGGCGACTCGTTGAGCCCATCCTCGACGATGCGGCCGTCGCGCAGGCGCAGCACGCGGTTGGCCATGCGGGCGATGGCGGCGTTGTGGGTGACGATGATGATGGTGCAGCCGTAGGTGCGGTTAACATCCTCCATGAGCTGCAAGATTTCCTTGGATGTCTTGTAGTCAAGCGCGCCGGTGGGCTCGTCGCACAGCAGCAGGCCCGGGTTTTTGACGAGTGCGCGGCCGATGGCGCAACGCTGCTGTTGGCCGCCCGAGACCTGGCGCGGGAACTTGTTGCGGTGCTCGTAGAGGCCCAGCGAACGCAGCAGGTCGTCGACATTGAGCGGGTTTTTGGACAGGTGCGCCGTGACCTCGATGTTCTCCTTGATGGTGAGATCGGGCACCAGGTTGTAGAACTGGAAGACAAAACCCAGCTCACGGCGGCGATACTCGCCCAGATCGGTAGGTTTGAGCACCGTGAGGGCGCAGCCGTCCACCATGATGGAGCCACCGTCGGCATCCTCCAGGCCGCCGATCAGGTTGAGAAAGGTCGACTTGCCCGAGCCCGAGGGCCCCAGCATGACGCAGATCTCGCCGCGGTTGATGGACGTGTCGATGCCATCGAGTACCGTCAGGCGCGCATCACCGTCGCCGTAGTGTTTCCTGAGCCCGCTGACCTGGACATAGGCTTGCTTTGTCGACATGCTATCCCCCGTTGTTAGCCTTCTGCTACTTTTCTAGGGTAATAGTAAACCCAGGCGAACTATTTTTAAGCGACAGGCGCGATTTTTTCCAAACCAGTCATTGGGTACTCATTGGGGACAGACTTAAATGACTGAAACCACTCGTTTAAGTCTGTCCCCAATGAATGCCGGGACTGTCCCCAAGTGCCGGCAGGAAAGGAACGTCCCCAAGTGCCGACATATTGGGACAGTCCTTGCCGGCACGACCGGCGGGCCGGCGAATCGACAAAGACTGTCTCCGATGACTAGCCGTTTAAGAACGTCCCCGATGACCAGGTAGCTAGGCGTGGGATTTGGCGCGGGTGAGGGCCAGGCCTACGGCGGCGATGGCGGCGGCGAAGAGCACCGTGACGCCCAGGTCGCAGGCGATGTCGCCCAACACGGTGGCCGTTAGATCCGAGGCAAGCGCCTTGCCGATCGCGTCGTTCACCCAAAACGTCGGCACAAAGTGCGCCACCGTCTGCACGGCCGAGCCCATGAGCGACAGCGGCATCCAGGCGCCGCCCAAAAACGTCATGAGCATGCCGAGTAAGTTGCCCACGCCGTTGATCAGCTCCTCGCGCGCGCCCAAGCTCGACAGGGTAAAGCCAACGGCCAGCGGCGTGCACGCCAGGGCAAGCGTCGCCGCCAGCGCCAGGCACACGCGACCCACACCGACCTCGGCGACCGCGCCGGCAAAGCCCACGACACCCACCATGCTCGACACGAACCAGATGCAGACGGTAAGCACCGCGGCAGCCGCGAACACAGCAAGCGAACGCTGGCGCTCGGAGACCGGGCCGGCCTCCATGCGGCGCACGCGCTCGGGCTCGTTCATACCCGAAAACACCAGTCCCACCGAAACGATGACCGATGAGATGATCGCGTACGCGCCAAAGTTGAAGTACGACTCGAGCGTGGCTGCGGCAGTCGAGTCAACCTTGACCTGCTCGATCTGGACCTCCGCGCGCTTTGCGGCGGCGTGCTCGGCGGTCTTGGCGACACTGGCCCCGGAGGCAGCAGGCTCAAGCACCGCCGCAGCGCCCGCGAGCGAGATCCACCGCGAAACCTCGGCAGACGAAAGCGCCGCCGCCATGGTGCCGGAACCGTAGGTCACATCGAGCTTGGGCAAGTCCTCCCCCGCACGGGCGGCCGCAACAAGATCGTCCTCAAACCCCTCCGGGATAAAGAACACGCAGTCGGCGCTGCCCTTGGCGCTGTTGCTCTTGGAGAGCGCGTCCGCAAGGTCGTACGTGTCGTCGCCGACGCCCGTGACCAGGTCAAAGCGCGAACCCAGGTGCCTGGTAAGCGCACGCGAAAGATCGCTGCCGTCGCGGTCGACCACAATCACGTTGGCGTCGTAGGGCTTGTACTCGGTCAGCTGCGACGAGTTCCAGCTGACCGAGGCCGCAATGAACACGCCCATGAGTGAAATGAACACCGTGTAGATGAGCAGGTAGAACGGGTGCGCGAGCGCCATGCGAAGCGCGGTCTTAAAGGTGCTCATAGCGGCTCCTTCCAAAGATCAGCGTAGCGGCGGCGACAAACACCAGGGCCATGAGGACAAGCGCACCGGCGCGAACGACAAAGGGACCCAGATCCTCAAAGAAATACAGGCGGTTGAACATATCGCAGATGAGCTTGACGGGGTTGAGCCAGCACTCGGCCGGACAGGCGCGGGCAACATCGTCGGCAAGCGCCATCGCCGGCTCGCCGTAGAGTCCGGCGAACAGGGCGCACGTGGTGGCAAAGCCCGTGAGGATGCCCGATTTGGACGCCTTGCCGCCCTTAACGGGAAGCGTCCCCACAAAAAGCCCCAGGCCCGTGGCAGCAAGCGCGGATGCGGCGCCGCCCGCCAGGCACAGCCCCTCGCGCCCGCCAAAGTCGATGCCGACCACCAGGCGCACGTAGCCGATCGCGATCGCCATCGAGGCAAATGAGACCAGCCACGAGCCGACAAAAATGCCGGCCAGCGACGCCGTCTTGGAGACGCCGCCCACGCAGCGGCGCGCGCCGAGGCCGGACAGATTGGGCTGCAGATCGACGACGGCCAGGGCCGCAAACTCGGAAGACATCATCGCGACCAGGCCAAAGAGCGCGTAATAGTAGATGGTCGTACCGTCGGGCGTGGTGCGCGTAAGGCTCACGCGGCGAGTGCCGCCCTTAAGCGACAGGGCGCGCGCAACCGCCTCCGGGTCGGCGAGCGCCGCCGGGTTGTCCTGGGCAATCTGGCGCATGAGCTCGGCATTTTGCGTATACGAGCTCGCCACCGTCTCCAGGATGCTGCGGTCGGTGAGCACCGTACTGGCGCGCGAGCTATCGTAGCTCGAAAGCAACGTAAGCTTGGGCGCGCCCGCGTCGTCGACCGTGTAGACGCCCGCAACCTCGCCGGACTTGAGCGCATGGTTCGCCTCGGCCGCGTCGTCGCACTCGTGGATCTTAAGCAGCTGGTCGTCGCCCTCCTTGGCAAGCGACGTCGCCACGTCCTTAAAGGTCGAAGCGTCCCAGGCCTCGTCGGCGACAACGGCTACCGGCACCGGATCGACCTTGCCGTCGGAGCTGAGGTTCGCAAACATAAACATGAACATCGTGGAAAGCGCAATGGGAAAGAGCGCGCCCCAGACCCATGTGCTCGGCCGGCGCAGCAGCGTCTTGACCGTGATAATGATGGTGTTGATCATGGCTGCCCCCTAGTCGCGTAGCTCGCGGCCGGTGATCTCGAGGAACACGTCGTTGAGGGTCGGCGGCTCGCTCCACACGCGACCGAGTGCCACGTCGGCGGCGCGCAGCGTGTCAAGGATGTCGACCAGATTATGTGGGCTCGCCTCGCAGGTGCAGATGAGCTCGCCGCCGGACAGCTCAACCGAAAGCACGTGCTCCAGAGCGCGCAGCCGCTCGACCGTGGCGGGCTCGACGGCGCCGACCTCGACGGTCACGCGCTCGCCCATCTGAATCATGCGCTTGAGCTCGTCGTTGGTGCCCTGCGCCAGCACGCGGCCGCCGTCCATGATCATGATGCGGCTGCAGATCTGCTCGACCTCCTCCATGTAATGGCTGGTATACACCACCGTGGCGCCCTCGTCGCGCAGGCGGCAGATGCCCTCCAGAATGGCGTTGCGGCTCTGCGGATCGACTGCCACTGTGGGCTCGTCAAAGAAGATGAGCTCGGGCTTGTGCGCGATGCCGCAGGCAATGTTGAGACGGCGTGCCAAGCCGCCCGAGAGCTTTCCGGGGCGAAACTTGGTAAAGTCGCCCAAGCCGACAAAGTCGATCGCCTCGTCCACCAGCGCGCGGCGGCGCTTGCGGTCGTTGACGTAGAGGCTGCAGAAATAGTCGATGTTTTCGCGCACGGTGAGCTCGTCAAACACCGCCACCTGCTGTGGCACCACGCCGACGCGACGCTTAAGGTCGTAGCGGGTGGGCGTCATGGGCTCGCCGAACAGCTCGATGGTGCCCTTGTCGTAAGCGAGCAGCTGCAGGATGCAGTTGATGGACGTGGTCTTGCCCGAGCCGTTGGGGCCCAGCAGGCCAAAGATCTCGCCAGGGGCAATACTCAGGTTAAAGTGGTCGAGCGCGATAAGATCGTCGTAGCGCTTGACGAGGTTTTCGACGTGGACGATATCTGTCATGAGGCGGCCCTTCTGTTGGTCGTGGCCCGGTACGATTGCATCATCGCAGGAGAGGACGGCGCGCACCAGTGAGCTTTGTCACGAGTGCGAGGGGGCAGAGGCGAAACCCCCGCTCGCGCGAGCGATCGACGCCGCTTTGCCGCGCGGGAGGAATGTCACGGTTGCCCCGGGCGGCGCCTCCCCCGCGCGCAGCATCGCGTACAATACCCGTATGAACAGGCTTTTCGACAAATCGATTGTGCTGGCGTGCTGTATTGCGGCCGCCATGGGTCTTGCCGTGGACGCTCGTCTGGTTGTGGCGTTTTGCCTTGGCGTTATGGCCACCTCGGCGTCGGAAGTCGCACGAGAAGAACACGCCCATCGCGCGAGCGAGGCCGCGAGCTACGCTTACATCATCGCTGCCGTCTTCGTGCCGCCATTTATGCCGTTCGCACCCCTTGCCTTCTATGACATCGCGCGACGCGTGCGCCGTGAACGCATCTGGCCCGCGCTGGCGATTGGCGCCGTGTTTGTCTGCGCGCTTGTCGCGGACCTTCGTGGCGGCGTGCTCACCACCCGAACGCTGTTGCTAACCGCCATCCTTTCCATCGCTGCCACGTTGCTGTCACTGCGCACCGCGCAGCTGGAGCACGAACAGGATCGCATGCGTCGCACCCGCGACAAGCTGCAAGAACGCGCCCTGGTACTCGAGGCACGCAACCGCGACCTCGCCGACCGCCAGGACTACGAAGTCGAGCTCGCAACGCTCGCCGAACGCGCCCGCATCGCGCGCGAGATCCACGATAACGTGGGCCACCAGCTCACGCGCGCTTCGCTCCAAACCGAAGCCTTGCGCGTGGTCCACGCCAACGAGCCCGGCGTCGCCGCCGATTTCGCCGATGTCAAACGCACGGTTGACGAGGCGCTCCAGCTCGTGCGCGCCAGCGTCCACGCGCTCAACGACAATGCAACCAACCTCTCCGTGCAGCTCGAGCGCATCGTTGAAGGCGTACGCTCGGACAGCGGCCCACAGATTGAGCTTGAAGTTTTGGCCGAGCATGCGCCCGCCAACGTCGCCAACTGCTTTGCGGCGGTCCTGCGCGAGGCGCTCTCCAACACCATGCGCCACGCTTGCGCCCAGACCGTCACCGCACGATGCATGGAGCATCCGTCGTTTTACCAGCTCATCGTTACCGACGATGGCGTGGGCGGGGTCCAAGCAATCGGCCGTGGCGCCGCGGAGGGCATGGGGCTCGTCTCCATGCGCGAGCGCATCGAGGCGCTTGGCGGCACCTTCACCGCCGGTCCGCGCGCCGGCGCCGGCGGCTGGCGCGTGTTTGCCACCGTTCCCAAACAGCAAGGAGATGAGGACCGATGAGGCTCATAGTTGTCGATGACGACCACTTGGTAGTCGATTCACTCAAGATTATCCTAGGCGCCCAGCCGCAGATCGAGGTGGTGGGTACCGGCGCCAATGGCGACGACGCGGTCGCGCTCTACGCTGAGCACACGCCCGACATCGCGCTGCTCGACATTCAGATGCCGGGGCGCGACGGACTTTCGGCGGCACGCGAGATCCTTGAGCGCGACCCTGCGGCGCGCGTGGTGTTTCTGACGACATTCTCGGATGACGAGTACATTGTGTCGGCGCTCAAACTGGGCGCCCGCGGCTACTTGATTAAAACCGATGTCGCCGTCATTCCTCCGGCGTTGGCGCAAGTCATGGACGGCAAACGCGTGCTCGAGGGTAAGGCGATCGAAGATGTTGACTTTGACGGGATGGGCGACAAGACGGGCACGCCCCGCCGGCCCGCAGCCTTTGCCAGCCTGACCGACCGCGAGTTCGAAGTCGCCGAGCTCATCGCCCGCGGCCTCGACAACAAGGAGATTGCCGCCACGGCTTATATGGGCGAAGGCACCGTACGCAACCACATCAGCTCAATCCTAGCCAAAATGGGCCTACGCAACCGCACGCAGATCGCCATCGCCTACCTGCGAGGGTAGTTGCCCAACGAACGACCCGGCATAACAAAACGGCTGCTACCGATTTAATGCTATTTCAATACTATGCCGGTTTACTACGACGAATCGCCCACCTTCGACCATGGTAAATTGCGCGCTTGCAAAACCGCAGGTAGAACGCTTGCAATATTTAGAAAAATGCAGTCATGGTCGGGAATGCCGAATTCATCGTAGTAAACCGACATAGTTTTGTTCGCGACGGCCCTGCACGAGTGCCTCCGCAAGCCTCGCGGGACCAAAATGATCCTTTTCCTTCCGCCCGCGGAGATCGGCAGACGGCGCCCGCCACGAAATGGGCCCATCTACTACGTTTGACTCGATACCCCCGCCCATAACCGCTTTTCATGCAAAATCGCAGGCGTTCTACCTGCGGTTTTCATTTCACATTACTTGCCGTGGTCGAGGGTAGCGGCTTAAACGTAGTAGATGGGCCCATTTCGTGGCAGACGGGTCACGCGGCGGTACTCGCGAGGCCAAAAAGGTCCGTTTTCCTCCGTCCCCGAGGGATCAGGGGCTGGTACTGATATGGTGTCATTTCAAAACTGTGTCGGATTACGGGGCTAAAGTCGGAACCCTCATCCATACCTTCATTTTTTGAAAAACGGCAGGCTATCTACCTGCGGTTTTGTTTTTGCGATTTTCTATATGGTCGGAGGTTCGCCATCCAGCCCCGTAATCCGGCATGGTTTTGTTAGCGGCGGCCCAACCGCGCGTTCACGCGCGGGGCCGGTGGGGCAATTTTGCCCCACCGGCCCCGTTTTCGCGCTATTCCGGCTTGGTTTCTACCGTGGGAGTCTTATCCGCCGCAACCGGAGTACGGGCGGTGTCCATAGTCAGGCAGTGCTTGGGGCAGCTCTCGATGCACTCACCGCACACCACGCAGGCATACGGGTCGATCGACCACGTTCCACCCTTGCGATCGACTGCGAGCGCGCCCGCCGGACAGCGACGCGCACACATGCCGCAGCAGATGCACGCGTCCATGTCGTTGACGATATGCCCGCGCAAGCGCTCGGGTGCCGCGAGCTTCTCCTGCGGATAGCACACCGTTACCGGCTGCTTGACCATAGAGCCCAAGGCCGTCTTGGCAAATGTCAGCAAACTCATGCCGCGCCTACCTTTCCGTGCAGCTAATGCAGGGGTCGATGGTCAGGATAATCATGGGCACGTTGGCAAGGAGCACGCCCTGCAGCGCATGTGTCAGACCCGCCAGGTTCTGCGACGTCGGCGTGCGCACGCGGAAGCGGTCCAGGTTCTTGGTGCCGTTACCGCGCACATAGTAATACGCCTCGCCGCGCGGCTGCTCAATCACAACCTCGCCGCGTGCGCCGTCGGCCGGCGTAAGCTTGGTGCGCCCGCCGATCCCGTCGTGCGGAATCTTGCCCACAAGCTCCTTAATGATGTCCATGGCCTGCGTGACCTCGGCACAGCGCACCTGGCAGCGGGCATAGCAATCGCCATCGGTGGCGACAACCGGCTCAAACGCAGCCAGGTCCGCATAGGCACCGTCGCTAAACATGCGCACGTCGTAGTCCACGCCCGAGGCGCGCCCAAACGGGCCGACCATCGACAGATCCAGCGCGTCCTTCTTGCTGATCACGCCCACGCCATGCAGGCGCTCGCCACAGCTGACGTCGTCCAAAAACGTATGCACCAGGGCCTCGTAGTCGGGACGCATGGCATCGAGCGTCTGGACAATGCCAGCCAGCTCGGAGTCCTCAATGTCGTGCTTTAGGCCGCCGATCTCGTTAATCGAAAGGATCACGCGGCCACCGCACGTGCTCTCGAAGATCTTGAGAATCTGCTCGCGCAGGGTCCACGACCGATAGAACAGCGCCTCGAAGCCAAAGGCATCGGCGAGCAGGCCCAGCCACAGCAGGTGCGAGTGGATGCGCGAAAGCTCGTGCAAAATAGTGCGGATATACTGCACGCGGCCGGGCACCTCGATGTCGAGCATGCGCTCGCAGGCGCTGGCATAGCCGTAGCTGTGGCCCACGGCGCAAATGCCGCAGATGCGCTCGGCGATGTAGCCAAACTGGTGCATGTCGCGCTTTTCGGTGAGCTTCTCGAGTCCGCGGTGCACAAAGCCGATCTGCGGAATTGCCTCGATGACGCGGTCGTCCTCGATCACCAGGTCCAGATGAAGCGGCTCGGGCAGCACCGGGTGCTGCGGGCCAAACGGAATTACGGAGCGATGAGCCATGGACCTTACGCCTCCTTTTTCTGCTTGTCGCGGGCGGCCTTGGCGGCAAGCGCCGCACGGACCTTGGCCGCTTTCTCGGGATCCATGGCGGCGAGCTTTGCCTCCATCTCGGCGGCCTTGAGCGCGGCCTTCGCAGCGGCATCGTCATGCTGGGCATCGGAGCCGGCAGCAGCAGCGGGCTGAGCAGCGGCAGTGCCCGCAGCATCGCCGGCACCCGCGGCACCCTCCCCCGCAGCAGCCGCAGCCGCGGCGGCCTTCTCGGCCGCGGCCTTGCGCGCCTTGGCCTCGGCGGCCGCGCGGACTTTCATGGCCTTCTCGCGCGCAGCCTTCACCTCGGGCGTGATGACGCTCATGGGTTCGGCAGTCGAGACCTGGTAGAAAAAGCCCTTAAAGTCGATCTGCATGTCGGTGATGGCAAGACCAAACAGGTCGTGGACCTCATTTTCAAACGGGAACACCGCGGGGTAATACGAGCTGATGGACGGAATCTCCTGGTACTGGTCGATGCCCTCGACCACCAGGTTCTCGATCGCATAGCTGCCGTCCTGCGCAATATGCTCCTGAGCAGCACGGACGTTGATAAACGTATAGACCAAGCGATACGAGCCGTCGTCGACGTTGCGCTCGGCATGCATTTGCACAAAGCGCGCGCCGACGCCCTTGAGCGCCTGGACATGCGACAGGAGCTTGTCGATCCCGACGGTGGTATAGATAGCCTTTTGCATTACTCGGCCTCCTTTGCAGCGGCGGGCGTCTCAGCAGGTGCGTCGCCAGCGGCGGGCGCAGCAGGCTTCCCGGCAGGCGCGTCACCGGCACCGTCAGTCCCGGCCCCCGCAGCCACAAACCCGTCCTCGCCCAGCTCAACGCCACCGTCCCAGGTAGCGGCACCGCCCACGGTGAGCGGATCGCCACCGGCGCGCAACACGGTCTCCTTCTGGTCCAGGATGCCGCACGCCTCCACGATGGCATCGATCACCGTCTCGGGGCGAATGGCGCACCCGGGCGCGTACACGTCCACGGGAATCGCGCGGTCCACGCCGCCGATCACGTTGTAGGCATCGCGGAATACGCCGCCCGAGCATGCGCAGATACCGCAGGCCACCACGCACTTGGGCTCGAGCATCTGGTTGTAAATCTGACGCACGACGGGCAGGTTCTGGGCATTGACCGACCCCGTCACCAAAAAGATATCCGCATGCTTGGGGTTGCCGGTGTTGACCACGCCAAAGCGCTCCGCATCGAACAGCGGCGTGAGCGAGGCCAGCACCTCGATATCGCATCCGTTGCAGCTCGAGCCGTCGTAATGAATAACCCACGGCGAGCGCGACATTTTATGATCCATGGATGCCGCCTCCTAAATAAACACGTCGACGAGGATGGGCATAAGGTTGAGCAGGCCAAACACCAGCGCCACGCCCCAGCCGAGCTTAAAGCAGCTGCGCCAGGTGCTGCGTGCGAAGGTGTTGTCGATCAGCACCTCGACAAAATACGTCGCGGCCATCACGACCAGGGCTACGACCCAGCTCACCGGGTTGTCCCAAACAAAGAACATGCCCACCCACATCAAAAACAGCACGGTCTCACACCAGTGCATAAGGGTCATCTTGGCCAGCGTGCCGCCGCTCATCTCGGTGGCGACGCCCTGGACAATCTCCTGATGCGCGTGATGCGAGTACGAAAGGTCGAACGGCGACTTGCGTAGCTTGATGGTGAGCACCGCAAGCAGCGCCAAGAAAATGGGCGCGCTGTACACGATGATGGGCGCCGACTGTCCGGTCACGGCGATGGAATCAAAGCTATCGGTGGCAAGGTACAGGCCCACGCTCATCAGCAGAACGGCGGGCTCGTAGCTCATGACCTGCAGCAACTCGCGGTCGGCACCGACCTGGGCAAACGGGCTTTGCGTCGAGGCGGACGCCAGCACCACAAAGATCGCGGCGAGCGTAACCATAAAAGCGCACAGCAGCGTGTTGGAGCCCGACACAAAGATGCCGCCGCCCACGACGGTAAAGATGAGCGCGCACGCCATATAGGTATCGTCCATGGTGTTTACGCTGGCAGGGGCCTTGCGCAGCAGCTTGGCAACGTCGTAGAAGGGCTGCAGCAGGCGCGGGCCCACGCGGCCCTGCATGCGAGCGGACAGCTTGCGGTCAAGGCCGTCGATCAAGCCGCCCGCAAGCGGCGCCAGCAAGGCAAACGCCACGGTGCCAATAAAAATGCCCACGACGCCCGAGCCTTCAAAATACTTGCCGCGCAGCACCGAGGGCGCACTCATGGCGAGTCTCTCGGGCCCAATCCACGCGCAGCACAGCAGCGCAAACAGGATGATGGCACAGCAAACAACACTACCCGCGGGGCCAATACGCTTCTCGCCAAGGGCGTCCTCCGAGTACCAATTGCGCTTTTCGGCCTTCACCTCGCGTCCCATCGAGCCGCGGAAATGGCGGTAATTGTCGGTTCCCACACCCGAAAGATATACGTTGACGTGCGGCTTATTGCTCACGCGGAATGAAGTCAGCAGCACCACGGCGATAAACGCCACGATAACCACCATCAGATACATGGCGTCCTTGCCAATAACGTACGGCACGCGGCCAAACACCATGGCCAAGTAAGGCGACACCAGACCGCTCGAGATAACCGGAAACGCCACGCAGCACAGAATCAGCAGCGCGGCGATGGTGTTGAGGGCCATCCATTCGGTCTTATGGACATTGACCTCAACGTTTTGAGCCGTGGGGTCGACGCCCGAAAGCTTGGCAAGCCACTTGCCCCAGAAGTAAAACGTCGCGGCCGAGCCAAAGGCAAGCACCATGATCATGAGCACGTTGCCGGTCTGCGCAAACGCCACCAGGGCGCCCCACTTGGACACGAGCATGCCAAACGGCGCCACAAACATGCCCATAATGCCCAGCATCATCAGACGCGTCAGGTGCGGCATGCGGCTGAACATGCCGTCCATGTCCTCGATATTGCGGCTGCCGATATGATGCTCGGCCGTGCCCACGCACAGGAACAGCAGCGACTTGGCCACCGTGTGGAACAAGATCAGGAAGATGGCCGCCCATACGGCCTCGGGCGCGCCGACACCCAAGCAGGCACTGATGAGGCCCAAGTTGGAAATGGTGGAGTACGCGAGCACGCGTTTGGCGTTGCTCTGCGAGATGGCCATGAGTGCAGCGAGCAAAAACGTGATGGCACCCACACTCGTGACCATAAAGCCGGTCACGGGGTAGATGGCATAGAGTGGGCTCAGCTTGACCATCAGGAACACGCCGGCTTTGACCATGGTTGACGAGTGCAGCAGGGCGCTCGTGGGAGTGGGTGCAACCATGGCACCCAACAGCCAAGTGTGGAACGGCATCTGTGCGGCCTTGGTGAGCGCGGCGAGCGACAACAGGATGACCGGCATCACCAGCAGCGCGGACTGCGCGGTTCCGGTGCCGGAAAGCTCGATCATGCCCGAGATGGTCAGCGGCATGCCGTTAACGTGCAGGTACATGAGTCCGGCCAAAAACGCGATGCCGCCCAGCATGTTGAGGATGATTTGGGTAAAGGCGTTCTTGATGGCCTCGGGCGTACGCGTGTAGCCAATCATAAGGAACGAACACACGGTGGTGATTTCCCAGCCGCAGAACAGCCACTCAAGGTTGTCGCTCGTCACGATGACGAACATGGCCGAGAGGAACAGGAACATGAGCGCCAGGAACTGCGGGCGACGGTCGGGCGCGGTCTGCCCGCGCAGCGCGGCCTCGTGCTCGTCATGGGCCTGGAAGTCCTTCATGTAGCCCAGGGCATACAAGCAGATTAGACTGCCAACGATGCCGACGGCGAGGACCATGATCACGCTCATGTAGTCCAGGTAGAGTGGCGTTGCCGTGACGGCTTCGGCCGCGGGCAGCGTCATGGCTGCAAAGGCGAGCGAGCCCACCAGCTGGACTATGCCGAGCACCGTGGTGAGCGCGTTCCTATATTTGTACGCGTTGTACAGGATGACAGCGCACAGGATGACGTCGATAACGGAACTGATGATCGAGAGCACATGCGAGGTGCCGGGGGCAACCTCAAAGCTCTGCGGACCCGTGCCAAAAAACATGACGGCGACTACAACTGTCACCGCCATAATAATGCCGGAGCCTATGAGCCCCGCCGCATCGCGGGCGCGGTCACCGCGCGCGAGCAGCATGCCCAGCGCCGGTACCAGCGGAAACAGGGTAAGGAAATACAGTAGCGTCATACCATCACTCCCCCATGCTAAAACGCTGCAATTGTTTAACGTTATAGCTCAATTGAGGAGTAGCGGCGGCGGGTTTTCGGTCAACTGGGGAGTTTTAGGCGTACGGGGTAAGGGCACGCCCGCATTGGAGCAGAGGGGCGGCAAGAAAAATGCGCCCCTGTGGGCGCACCATCCCGTTCGCTATTCCGCTTTTTTAACGCGCGGCTTGCGACCGCGCGGCTTATCAACCAGCGCGGACTCACCGCTCTCGCGATACTGGCGGCACCAAGCCTTGACCGAAGACTCGCTGGGAATCTTGTGCTTGATCATGGCCTCGCGAACCGTTAAGCCGTTTTCCAAGCGGTCCTTGACCACGGCGAGCTTAACTTCGTACGAATAGGTGTGATGATGCGAACCGGCGTTGAGAACGGCGTCGGCACCGCCCACGGCATACGCGCGGGCCCACTGACGAGCCGTGGCCTGGGGAATGCCAAGCTCCGCGGCGAGGGCGCGATGACCGACCCCCTCTTGGAGGACCTCGACGGCGCGCTGCCTAACCTCGGGCGCATGCGTGCGAGTCCTAGTTGCTTCCGACATACCTGCCACTTCTTAGCCTTAACCGTTAATCTGCTTTCTTACGTGCAAGTTAGATAGTAGCATTTTACTGTTTGCTCAAAGCAGTTAATTAAAATAGACGCGGTGTTATCTGGGCATTTGGCACCAATTTACGACATTTCTTTATCGATTATTTACGCTGGTAGCTGACTCGCAGCCAATCGTCATTCGCTTGTCAACAAAATTGGCATCTCTTTATGTCCTTTGCTATAGCGGATATGATTATTAACCCCTCCCCCAATTATTTTGAGTAATCGGCAAGGCAGTAGACGTCCTTACTCCTCATGATTACCGCGCATTGCCATCCACCGGAGCAAAACAAAAAGGGCGGGGCCTGCTGCGCTTGCAGGCCCCGCACCGGTTGACACCCGACGGGACACAGCCGGGCGAGACGGATCCGTGCTACCGTCCCGCCTGGCCGCGATGTTCAGCTACAGCTCGTTGGCCGCATGATACGCCGTGCGAATGGCGCTCGCGATGTCGGCGGTGCGCTCGCCCGAGCAGTCGCCCACGCAGGTCACGGGCACCGTCACGCCATCCAGGTCAAACGCGTTGGCCTTGGAGCCCACGGCCATCACCACGTAATCGCAGGCGATCTTCACCGGCTCCTCGGCACCGTCCTCGGTGGTGTGCACGGCCTCCACGCCCTCGTCGGTAATGGCGGTCAGGCGGGTCTTAACGTGCTGTTCCACGTTGTGGGCGGCAAAGTCGCTCATGATCAGCGGCAGAATGGTCTCGGACTCGCCAGCGGCAATCTTGTCGAGCATCTCGACAATCGCCACCTCGCAGCCGTGCTGCAGCAGGTACTCGGCAGTCTCGGTACCCACCAGGCCACCGCCAATGACGGCGACGCGCCCGCTGAGCTCCACCTTGCCGGCCAGCACGTCCCAGCTCGAGACGACCTTCTCCGAGTCGGCGCCCGGAACGGGGATGACCACGTCATGCGCGCCCACGGCCACAATCGCGGCGTCGGCGGCGTTGAGGTCCGCGGGGCGAGCGGCATGGTTGAGCTCAACCTTCACGCCCAGGCCGGGCAGAATCTTCTCGTAGTACTCGACCGAGCGCATAATCTCATCCTTGCGCGGAGGCGCGGCCGCCAGCACAATCTGGCCGCCCAAGTGATCGCTCGCCTCATAGACGGTCACGTCGTAGCCGCGCTTGGCCGCCACGCGTGCGGCCTCCAGGCCGGCAATACCGCCGCCCACCACGGCGATCTTCTTGTCGCCCTCGCCCGGCTTAATAGCGATGGTCGCCTCGTCGCCGTTCTCGGCATTGAGCACGCACGAGATGTACTGGCGGTTTTGAATCGCATCGACGCAACCCTTGTTGCAGTTGAGGCACTCGCGGATGGGCTCACCCGTGGCGGCCTTGAGCGCAATGTCGGGGTCGCACATGAGCGAGCGGCCGTACGCGACGATGTCGGCCGAACCGTCTTCCAGGATCTTCTCGCCCGCCTCGACCGAGACAACGCGGCCGACGGTTGCCACCGGCACGGAGACCAGGGCCTTGACGCGCTCGGCCACGGGCAGCGTCCAGTTGTAGGGCATGGCGCCCATGGGCGGAATGGTGTCGCCCATGTTGCCGGTGTGGTTTGCCTGCGCAACCTGGATCATGTCGATGCCCGCGCCCTCGAGCAGCTTGGCAAACTCGCAGGCCTCGTCGGGCAGCAGGCCGCCCTTGCCGCGCGGCGTGCCGTCGGGGTTCTCCATGATCACTGGGAGCTTATACTCCACCATCAGCTGCGGCGCGGCCTCCTTAATGGCGGCGACGACCTCGAGCGCGTAGCGAACGCGGTTCTCGAACGAGCCACCGTACTCGTCGGTGCGCTGGTTGAGGATGGCCGAGCACAGCGAACCCACTAGGCGGTCGCCGTGGACCTCGATGGCGTCGATCCCGGCCTGCTGCGCGCGAGCGGCCGAGGCGGCGATGGCCTCCTTGATCTGGGTGAGCTGCTCTACGCTCGCCTCGTTCACAAAGTGCTGCATGTCGTGGTGCAGCTTGGCATATGCCTGCTTGCGGATCTCGTTGGACTCGGCCATCTTGGCGGCGAAGGTCTCCTCGTCGCCGGCGGCCTTGGCCTCCTGCGCGGCCTTGGCGGCGGCCATGGAACCCATGACCATGCGGCCGACGCCGGGCACGTCGTACTCGGGGTGGAACAGCTGCAGCGCGACCTTGGCGCCGTGCTTGTGAACGGCGTCGGCCAGCGCCTTAAACGTGGGGATCTGGGCGTCGGTCGCTAACTTGGGCGTGGGGCTTGCGGTCATAACGGGAGCAACGTCGCCGATGACGATGTAGCTCACGCCGCCACGGGCCAGGCGCTCGTAAAAGGCCAGGCTGCGCTCGCCGATGGAACCGTCGCGTTCCTCGTAGCCGGTGGTCAGCGGCGGGAACATAATGCGGTTTTTGAGCTCAAGGGGGCCAACCGTAATGGGCTGGAGCAGCTTGGATGCGGGTGCGGTCATGGACATTCCTCTCTTGTAGGCGCGGCGGCGATGTTGCCGCGTAGTTGTCTAGAGGATATGGCATGGGAGCACAGTGGCGCAACGGAAATCGGCAGACAGCAGGTAGCGGCAGGTGGATGGGGCGGGGCGGCCCGTCGGTTTGTCTCGATCTGTAACAGTTACTCAGCAAAACCGGGTCTTACTGTTACAGATCGAGATAAACGAGAGCGTTCCGTCGGAAAATCTCGATCTGTAACACCTACAGGCCAAAAACGACCCTAGATGTTACAGATCGAGACATTCCTCTCAACCCATCCTCAACAATCTAAATCTGTAACATCTAGACCCACTGTTGGCCCCTGCCTGTTACAGATCGAGACAAACCAATCTAGCCTGCCGAAAGATCTCGATCTGTAACGGTTACTCGGCAAAATGGGCCCAGATGTTACAGATTGAGACAAACGGGATCCAACCCACCGGTATATCTCGATCTGTAACACCTAGCCGCCCAAATCGGGTCTAGATGTTACAGATCGAGATTTTGTTTGAGAGGCTGAGAATTGGACCGAAAAACACGGTCCCGGAATAACAAAAAAGCTCGCCGGCTAGGCCGACGAGCTGCAAGTTCTTGGTCGCGGGGGCAGGATTTGAACCTACGACCTCCGGGTTATGAGCCCGGCGAGCTACCAGACTGCTCCACCCCGCAATGTCTGGGCGCCTCATGTGCGCAAGAAAGAATATTACGTGGGAGTTCGGTAAACGGCAAGGAAAATCTCGTAGAGCATAATTCCTTCATATTTAAACCTCTCAGCCCTTATCACCGTAAACGAATCACAGCCGAGCGCCGTCGATGGCACGTATACAATGGTGCGCGTCCTTTTATGCCGACACCGGGAGTAGACATGCTGCTCGCTATCGATATGGGAAACACGCAGACGGCCATGGGCCTGTTTGACGGAGACGAGCTGGTGCAGTCGTGGCGCATGCCCACCGACCGCTCCTATACCGCCGACGAGATCCACGTGCGCCTGATGGGTTTCTTTAAGATGTACGGCCTCTCGCTCGATGCGGTCGATGCGATCGCCTTTGCGGGCGTGGTGCCGCAGCTCTCGCGCGAGTGGCACGCCGTGGCCGACCGCATCGCGGCGGATGCCATCGTCATCGGGCCGCAGACGGCTGCCGTGACCAAGCTGCGCGCGGCGCGCCCCCAAGCCGTAGGTGCCGACCGCGTCGCCAACGCCGTTGCGGCCGAGACTTTCTACGGCGCGCCGGCAATCGTGGTGGACTTTGGCACCGCGACCAATATCGACGTCATCGATGAGGACGGTTATTACATTGGCGGGGCGATTGCGCCGGGCATCCGCATCTCCATGGACGCGCTTGCCGCCCGTGCCGCCAAGCTCGCCAGCGTGCCGCTCGAGGCGCCCGAACACGCCATCGGTCGCGACACCGAAGAGTGCATCAAGGTCGGCGCCGTGATGGGCGCCGCCGCCATGGCCGAGGGCCTGGTCGCGCGCATGAAGCGCGAGCTGGGGCGCGAGGACGCCACCGTTATCGCCACGGGCGGCCTCGCCAGCATCGTTGCCGATTCGACCGACGCCTTCGACATAGTCGACGGGCAACTCACCATCAAGGGCATCTGCGAAATCTACCGCCGCATGCAGGAGCTGGGATAGAGTAAACGCCAGGTCGCAGCAACCAGCCGCCAATCCTATTCCTCAAAATCGAAAATTTTTCAGTTTTGAGGAATAGGATTTTTTGCTAAGCCTCGCCGCACAACCACCTCGCCAGGTCCACGATCTGCACCCCATCGCGATCCGTGGCCTCGTGATGCGTGCGGGCAAGAATCATCTTGGGATACGCATCGCCAATGCTCAGCAGTGGCGAAATCTCGCGTTCAAACGTCTTATCCGAGCTGATGTCGTCGCTCACCTGAATGTAGAGCTTCTCGCTTCGCTTGATTGCTACAAAGTCTATTTCCTTTTTATAGAGCACACCGACGTATACCTCGTATCCGCGGCGCAGCAGCTCGATGGCCACCATGTTCCCGTATACGCGTCCCCAATCCATATCACGTGTACCAAGCAGTGCGTATTTGAACGCGTGGTCTGCCAGGTAATACTTCTCGCCGCTCCTAAGGTATTTTTTGCCGCGAATGTCGTACCGACGAACTTTATAGAAGGCAAACGCATCGCACAGGTACCCCATGTACGTGCCGACCGTCTTGTTCGTAATCTTTAGCCCATCCGCATTCAAAATATCTGTAATGTTGCGTGCCGACGTTATGTTGGAGACGTTGTCCATCATGTAATCGGCAATGCGCAGCAGTGCAGATTCGTTTCTCACGTTATGCCGCTGCACGATATCCCTCACGATGAGCGTTTTGAAGACATTGGAGAGATATTGGTAGCGCTGCTCCTGCAGTGGATAAGGGTAAGAGCCGGACATACCGCCGGTTCTCGCGTACTCATCGAAGTCGCGGTCAACCTCGCCCTCGTCACTATAGAGGCGATACTCCTCAAACGAGAATGGGAAAACCTCGGTCTCGAACGTGCGCCCCGTAAAGAGCGTCGACAGATCGCTCGACAGCAAAAAGGCGTTCGATCCGGTGATGAAGATGTCGTACTGCTCGGATGCATGGAGGCTGTTGATCGCGCGTTCAAAGCCGTCGCACATCTGAACCTCGTCGATAAGCAGGAAGTTTTGTTTGTCGGACACTCGATGCTCTTTCACATAGGCGAGCAGGGCATGATATTCGAGCAGGCCCTCGAACTCGTCGAGGTTGTAATTGATATGGATGACATTCAAATTGGACAGATTTGCCTCCACGTAATCGCGGAGGGCCTCGAGCAATTTTGATTTACCGCTACGACGGATGCCCGTGATGACCTTGATGTCCGGCACGCTAATAAGACTCGTCAACGTGTCCATATATGACGTTCTATTGATGAGTTTCATCGGGGCCTCCTCGCGGTCTTTTATCGCTATTCCTCAAAAACGAAAATTTTTCAGTTTTGAGGAATAGGATTAAGGCAGCCCTGCAGTCGCGCGAAGACCCTCCCCGGCACAGGCCGAGGAGGGTCTTGTTGTCATCGTTGTCTTTGAGCGCGGGCGCCTCGCGTTACAGTCCGCGAATCCGTACGGCCTCGGGCGGAAACTCCTGCTCGCCGGCATCAGTCTTGATGGTCGCGCGACCCCAGATGTCCAGGCCCGCAAACACACCGACCGCAAGCGGCAAACCGTTGGGCGACACCGCCGCGACCTGACGACCCAGCAGTGGCACCATGTCAAAGTACTCGCCCAGCACCGGAGCCAGCGGGCCGGCAGCGCCCTGCGGTGTGTTGGCGGCAGCCGCCCAGGTGTCCACGCGGACCAGCACGGCGGCGGCCAATGCCTCGACCAGCGCCTTATCTGCCATATCCACGCCAAGCTCGCTCAGTGTCGAACGTTCAATATCAACCGTCACGGCACCGAAGATGCCCGCAGCACCGGCACCGCCGTTCACGGTAACACGCGCGAGCGACGTCTCAAACGCAGGCGCACCGCACGCGATATCGCTCGGCCACTGGATACCCACCTTGCCGGCAAGGCCCAGGCCCGGCGTCGACGCCGTGCCCACGAGCGCGTCCATCATGCCCATCGCCGCCACAAACGGCAGGCCGTGGAAGGCGTGCATATTCACATCCGGACGCACGACCAGCGAAAACGTCAGCGAAGCATCGCCCGCGCTCCACGCGCACCAGCCCGCGGACACGCCCTCGCGGCCCGCGTCACGCGCCGCGTCGAGCTCGGTGCCAGCGGCTGCAGCATTCATCTCAATCATCTACATACGCCCCAATTCGCCCACGATATGGCCCACGCGGTCCTCAGGCTCCTTGACCTCGACGCCGTTGTAGCGGAAGAACCGCGCCGGATCGTGCATCAGATCCTCGAGCGGCACCAGCACAAAGTCGCGCTCGCCGATCAGCGGATGCGGCAGGCGCAGCTTTTTGCCGCCGTGGGTCTCGCCGTCCATCCACAGCAGATCCAGGTCGATGGTGCGCGGACCGTTGGCCTTGGCCTTTTTGGAACGGTCGCGGCCCAGCTCGGCCTCGATCTTCATGAGCTCGTCGAGCAGCACCAACGGCGCCAGCTCGGTCTTAATCTCGATGACGGCGTTGGCAAACGCGTCCTGGCGCATCTCGTAGGCCGGCTCGCTCTCGTAGATCTTGGAGGAGTTAGACACGCAGGTGAGTGGAATCTCGGCGATCATGTCGCGTGCGGCGCGGATGTTGTCACAGCGGTGCCCCAGGTTGGAGCCCACGGCCACAAACGCGCGGCGCGGCTGCGGCTTGGCAACCGCCCAGTAGCCGTTCAGGAACTGCGCAAAACCCGCGGCGTCGTGCACGCGCACGATGTTGGCACCGGCCTGGATGGCGCCCAGGCACACGCCAAACGTAGCGGCATCGCGCTCGGCGGCCTCGGTCACGCCCGAGACGGCGCCCACAAAGCGCTTGCGCGATACGGCGCACATGAGCGGATAGCCCAGTGACGCCATCTTGGCAGTCTCGCGCTGGATGACGATGTCCTCGTTGGCCGTCTTGCCAAAGCCCGGACCGGGATCGATGCAGATGCGGTCGCGCGACACGCCGGCGTGGATGAGCGCGCGGGCCTGGTCGGACAGAAAGCCCATGACGCGGCGCATGATGGGCGCCGAATCGGGCAGGGTGAAGCGGCGGAGCTGCGAGGTGGGCACGTAGGCTTCCTCGCGGCGGGCGCTGCGGCGCATCATGGCGGCCAGGTGGTCATTGGGCTCCGATGCGGCCTCGGTGGCTGCGGGCGCGGCCTCGGGCGCGGGCGCGACGGTCTCGGCGGCAGCAGCCTGCTCGGCGGCGGGTGTCTCCTGCTCGCTTGCAGGCTCGGACGTGGGCTCCGGTTCGCCAAACGGCAACGAGGGCTGCACCACGCCGCCCGGAAGCTTGGCCTCCGGCTTAGGCTCGCCCAGCAACTTGCCGCGACGGCGACGGGCCGGCTTCTCGGCCTCGCGCGCGGCCTCGGCAGCCGCTTCGCGTGCCTTCTCGGCAACAAACGCCGCTGCCGAGGTATCGAGCTGCACCGTTGCGTGCGTGCGCGCGGGCGCGGCGACCTCGCCGGCATGCATCACGATGACGCCGCAGGTGCTCGTCTTAACAAACTCGACCATCTTGGGGTCGGTGAAGCCGGTCACGTCGTTGACGATCGAGGCGCCGCAGCGCACGGCCGCCTTGGCAACCGCCACGTGACGCGTGTCGATCGAGACGATGGCGCCCTCCTTGGCCAGCGCGCGCACCACGGGCAGCACGCGGCGCGCTTCCTCGTCGGGATTGACCGGGGTAAAACCGGGGCGCGTGGACTCACCACCCACGTCGATGATGTCGGCGCCGGCGTCGAGCATCGTCAGGCCATACTCGATCGCGGCATCCGGGTCGAAGTGCTCCCCGCCATCGCTAAACGAATCGGGCGTCACGTTGAGGACGCCCATGATGCGCGGGCGGTCAAAGCTGAGCTCATACTTTCCGCACCGCCATGTCTTGCTGTCGTTCGCCATGAACATCCTCCTAAAATGCCCACGCCGCCGAGCTTGGGGAGCTGGCGGCGGGGTCGCTTTGCACTCAGTCTTTCTATTGTATCCGCGCGCGCGGGCTAGAACGCAAACGCGGCCGCGATGTCGCAAGAAATCAGCAGGTCGGCATTTGCATCCTGATCGGTGGGAGCAAGGTTGCATATGGCCAGCGTATCGCCGGTAAAGTAGCGTGTAAGGCCCGCCGCCGGATACACCACGAGCGAGGTCCCGCCTACAATGAGGGCATCGGCCGCGGCGATGGCGGCAACGGCACCGGTCAACACATGCTCGTCGAGCGGCTCTTCGTAGAGCACCACATCGGGCTTGATGCGACCACCGCACGCGGGGCACACGGGCACGCCCGCGGCGTCCTCGTGCTCGCGCGAGCAAATCCACTCGGCGCTATAGACCGCGCCGCACGACTGGCAAATGTTGCGATGGACCGATCCGTGCAGCTCGAACACGCGCTGTGAGCCGGCCATCTGATGCAGGCCGTCGATATTTTGCGTCACCACGGCATTTAGCTTGCCGGCACGCTCCAGCTCGGCCAGCTTGGTGTGGCAGCGGTTGGGCTTAGCGTTAAGCGCGATCATCTTGGTTCGGTAAAAGTCGAAGAACTCCGCCGGATGTGTCTCGTAAAAGCTGTGCGACAGCATGGTCTCGGGCGGATAGGCAAACTGCTGGTGATACAGGCCGTCCACGCTGCGAAAATCGGGAATGCCGCTTGCCGTGGAAACACCAGCGCCGCCAAAGAACACCACGCGCTCGTGGGTATTGAACAGCTCCGCCAGCGCGGCGGAGGCCTGCCTGGGGTCCGATATTGCCTGCGTCATATGAGTCCTCCGTCCTTGTTAGTCGGGCAGCGTTGGGCGACGTCCCAGCATGCGGCCTTTAAGTCAGCATGCGCGGAGCCCGCCCCGCCCCTGTTGCGCTAATCTTAAGCCTGCCAACCCCGTCGAAAGGACACCATGCCTCAGACTTACACTTTCGCCTCGTGGAACGTCAACGGCCTGCGCGCCGTGCTAAAAAAGGACCCGAGCTTTATCCAGATCGCGCAAGAACTCGACGTCGATATCCTGGCGCTGCAAGAGACCAAGCTGCAAGAAGGCCAGGTCGATATTGACCTGCCCGGCTATAACCAAACCTGGAGCTACGCCGAGCGTAAAGGCTATTCGGGCACTGCGGTCTTTAGCCGCCAGGAACCGCTACGCGTGCTGCACGCCGATGCGCTGCTGCCCTACGCCGGCGAGGGTGAGGCGGCCGCACTCGTCGCCCAAGCCGTAACCGAGGGCCGCGTCTGCGCGCTCGAGTTCGACAAGTTTTGGTTTGTCGACGTCTATACGCCCAACGCCCAAAATGAACTCGCCCGCATCGACGTGCGCATGGCCTGGGACGATGCTTACCGCGGCTTTTTGAACGCGCTCGAGCGCGAGACCGGCAAACCCGTCGTGACCTGCGGCGACTTTAACGTGGCGCACGAGGAGATCGACCTTAAGAACCCCAAGTCCAACCGCGGCAACGCGGGCTTTTCGGACGAGGAGCGCGGCAAGTTCACCGAGCTACTCAACGCCGGCTTTACCGATACCTGGCGCACGGCAAACCCCGACGTCGAGGGCGTCTACAGCTGGTGGAGCTATCGCTTTAATGCCCGCAAGAACAACGCAGGCTGGCGCATCGACTACTTCCTGGTGAGCGACGCAATCGCCGACAACGTACGCGACACCGGCATCCGCGGCGACATCTTTGGCAGCGACCACTGCCCCGTCACCCTCACGCTAGAGCTCTAGCCCCAACTGATCCCCTGGGGACGGAGGAAAAGGAATCATTTTCACTTCGCGAGATCATCCACGCAGCTCGCTTGCCACGAAACTGGCCCATCTACTACGTTTAAGCCACCACCCTCAACCACAGTGAACAACGCAGAAAGAAAACCGCAGGTAGAAAGCCTACGGTTTTTCATAAAACACGGTTGTGGTTGGGGGTGTCGGGCCAAACGTAGTAGATAGACCGATTTCGTGGCGGGCGGGTTCAGCTGATTCCCCGGGAACGTCTGGAGGCGAAAGAAAACGGATCAATTTGGCTCTCCGAGGGCCACGATGCCCGTCGTATCAGCCGGCCATTCCAAAACTTTGCCGGTTTACGGGGCTGAATCGCGAACCCCTAACCATACGCAATTCCGAGATAATAAAACCGCAGGTAGACGGTGTGCCCTATTTCGAAAAATGCTGGTATGGTCGGCCCGCGCTAATCTAACCCCGTAAACCGGCATAGTTTTGAAATGGCACTTCGGCAGTATTGATTCCCGCCCCGGCGCAACCAGCCCTACAGCCCGTATTTCACGACGACACGGTTAATGCGACGGCACCAAGGCTTGTACAAGGCGGCCAAAAACACGCAGGTCGCAAGGCCGTGCGTAATATCGAACGGCACTGCCGTGGCAAGACGCGCCACGGCACCCGCCCAAGTAAGCGGCTGTACAAAACCAATGATGTCATATGCGTTGATCACGACGCCATAGAGCAGGCCCGACGCAAAGCCGTACGCCAGCAGTGCTGGCATGCGCACGGTGCCGTCGACGCGGTCGAACGCACCCGCATACGCTAGCGCGCCGCCAACATAGCCAACCAGCCCCCAGGCATACATCTGCCACGGCGTCCACATGCCCTGTCCAAAAAAGAAATTGCTGGTCAGCGCCGCCAGCGCGCCAACCATAAAACCATTGCGGCGACCAAGCGTCGCCCCCGCGATAATGGCGATGGCACTCACCGGTTTAAAGTCGGGAATGGGCCCAAACAAGATGCGCCCCGCCGCGGCCAGTGCCGCCAGCACCAGCGTGGGCATAATCTGGCGCAAACCCGGACGAGATGCCTCGTAGCCTGCAAAGAACAGCGCAAGCACCAGCGCCACCACGACAAGCATGGCAAGCGCCGCCTGCTCAATGCCCGCCAGCAACGCCGCAGCCATCACGGCTGGCACCGCCAGCAGCAGCGGTATCTCCAGTTTTGCGAGTAGGCGCACGATGCGATAATCCGCCATCCCATCACGCCCTATAAAACACGTTGTCGGCAAAGAAGCCGGCCGGCGGCTCCATGCAGGCAATCTCACCGTCAAACATCATGGCAACGTCATCGGCAACCTGCTCGGCAAAATCCAGATCGTGCGTGGCCATGATGACGGTGCCACCAACCTTCGCATGGTCACGCAGGGCGCGGGCGATGATGCGGCGGCTGAACAGGTCTAGACCCTTGGTGGGCTCATCGAGCAATAGCAGTTCGGGGCCGATTAGCAGCAGTTTTGCCAATGCAAGCAGTTGACGCTGTCCGCCCGAGAGGTCGTAGGGGTGACGCGTCTCCAGGCCGTCCAATCCCAGTTGCGCCGCACGCTCCCGCGCCAAGTTCTCGTCATATCCGCAGGTCGAGGCCCATTCCATCAGCTCATCGCGAACCGTCTCGGCAACCAGCAATGCTTTGGGATTCTGAGGCAACAGCGCCGCCGAGGCCGCTCCGCGCACCATGCGGCCGCGCTGCAGCTTGGCGGTCTTGGCCAGCACCGAAAGCATCGTCGACTTGCCGCAGCCGTTTCCGCCCACGACTGCATGCACCGCGCCAGCCGAAAACGACGCATCGAGCCCGCGCAGCACCCAACCGCCCGCGCGATCGTAGCGAAACCAGCCTTCCGACAGGGTGGTAGCCGACCCAGCGTGCATTTTTTGGAGTATTCTGCTTCCATTCGTGCGCGGGAAGGCTTCCGAGCCGTTCTCGAGCGACGTTTGCGCCACAAATTCGGACGATTTGTCCAATTCCGAACTTTTTTTCGCGTTCGATACGTCCCCGGGCGTCTCCAGAGAGTCCAAATTGTCCTCACGCCTGCTGAATACTCCGTTTTTTGCACATCGGATGGCACCCCACCCCAACATGTCATCGGAAAACAGCGATTCTCGGCGTCCCAAAGAAGCCATATCTGCCACCTCGCGCACGCGACCGTCCTCAATCCGGTACGCACACGTCGCGTATTCGAGCATTGGGCGCGGCTGATGCGTCGCCACAACAACCGTGCAGCCCAGCTCGCGATTCACACGAAACAGCGCGTGCAGGAAATTCTTCTCGGCAACGGGATCGAGCTGAGACGTGGGCTCGTCGAGCAGCAGCACGCGCGGGCGCAGCGCCAGAACGGCCGCCAACGACAGCAACTGTTTGCGACCACCCGAAAGCGTGTCAGTATCGCGGTGAAGCCAATCTTCCAGCCCAAAGAAATAGCTGGTCTCAGCTACGCGACGGCGCATCTCATCACGTGCTAGCCCCAAGTTTTCCAGGCCAAACGCCATCTCGTGCCACACGGTTTCGCACACGATCTGGTTCTCGGGATCCTGAAACACGTAGCCCACGCGCTCCGCCGATGCCCGCACGTCCATGTCGGCAACGTTCTCGCCCAGCACGCGCGCATCACCAGTGCGCTCGCCCGCCGGAGCGATCTCGGGCTTGAGCAGCGACAGCAGCGTCGACTTACCCGATCCGGTACCGCCAACAAGCAGCGCAAATGCACCTTGGGGAACACGCCAATCAAGCCCCTCGAGCACCGGTGCCTCGGCCCCGGGATAGGCAAAACTAAGGCCCTGCACCTCAATCGCCGGAATATCCGGGCCGCACGCCGCGCCCGACACCGGGCCCCTATCCAACCGAGCCATCAGCCAAACCTCTTCTCATCAATCGCGTGCAACGCGCAAGGCAGCATCATCCAGGCAGCGTACACGACATAGCCCAGCCACGGCGCCGGAACCGAGAGCTGCGGATAAAACGAATACTGCGTCGTCGCGGTCCACGCCACCGCCACCGCGACAGCACCAAACAGTGCGAGCCCGGCCAGCGCGGCAACGTCGCTGCGCCCCAGTCGATACCGCGCATACGTCGTACGACGCGTCGCAGCACCCCACCCGCGCGAGCGCATCGCGTCCGCGCGCTCCAGCGAATCTTCCATGCCCCAGCCCATCAACACGCTCGACGCCCGCAAACGCGAACGCACGGGGTCGGCCGGCGCGCTGCCCGGCACATCAATCGCATCCTGCACCGCCAGCACCGTACGACCGCGGCGCAAAAACTGCGGGATAAGCCTCATGCACATCGAGATCATGAGCGCAATCACCGGCGCGGCATTGCCCAGCAGCGCGAGTACCTTGTCGTATTCGAGCATCGATGCCGCCGCCTCAAGCCACAACACGGTCGCCACAAACAGCCCGCCCATGCACAGGCCGTATACCATGCTCTCCAGATACACCGCGCGCATGCCAATACGGAACAGCTCCGTCGAACCCGAGGCGCTAAACAGCGGATTGAGCAGCGCGATAATCAAAACCACCGGCAGCTGCCAGCGGAGTGCGCCCAGCGTGCGGGCAGCCCCACGCATCGCAAATCCATACGCCAGCCCGCCCGCAAGTGACAGCGCAATCAGCACCGGCTGCATCGAGAACATAGTGAGCCCCAGCGTCAGCACTATATAGAGTGCCGGCACAGCCGGATGCGACATCGAGAATGCCGCGACGGGCTCGTTGCCCGATTCCTCTCGCATGATATCCACGGGCACCCCATCCCCTCGCTCAAACGTCAACGCCGCAGCGCCGCCACCATACACAACCAGCGCAAACACCGCGTCAACGGCACCGACATCGGCGGCAATGCGTCAATCGTTACGCGCTCGTCATATGCCTGCGGTATCATATTGCGCCGTGTATCGTTTCCAAACACACGTCTCTAATAACGTAACAGGAGATCACATGGACGCAACTGCAATTATCCTCGCCGCCGGCGAGGGCACCCGCATGAAGTCGAACCACTGCAAGGTTTCGCACAAGATCCTGGGTAAGCCCATGGTCCAGTGGATCGTCGACGCTACCATCAAGGCCGGCTGCAGCCGCGTCGTGGTCGTCATCGGCAGCCACGCCGACGAGATGCGCGCCCTCATCGACGGCGCCTACGCCAACAGCGCCACCAAGGTCGAGTGCGTCGAGCAGACCGAGCGCCTGGGCACCGGCCACGCCGTAAAGGTCGCGCTCGAGGCCTGCGGCATCACGCAAGGCCCCGTCGTCGTGCTCAACGGCGACCTGCCGCTCATCACCGCCGACACCGTCGCCAAGTTCGCACAGACCGTCGCCACCGGCGAGCTCGCCTGCACCGTCATGACCATGACCCCACCCGACCCCTTCGGCTACGGCCGCATCAAGCTGGGCGCCGACGGCCAGATCGAGCGCATCATCGAGCAGAAGGACTGCACGCCCGAGCAGGCCGCCACGCTGCTGGAGTGCAACGCCGGCTGCTACGCCTTCGACGGCGCGCAGCTCGCCGCCCACATTGACGAGATCGGCAACGACAACGCGCAGTCCGAGTACTACCTGCCCGACATGCTCGAAATCCTCAAGGGTCACGGCCAGGCAGTCTCCATCTTCCACTGCGATGACTACCGCGACGGCCTGGGCGTCAACAGCCGCATCCAGCTCGCGCAGCTCACCGCTATCGCGCGCGACCGCATCAACGAGCATTGGATGGCCGAGGGCGTCACGTTCATCGACCCCACGCAGGCCTGGATCGGCCCCGACGCCACCATCGGCCGCGACACCGTCGTGTGGCCGCAGACGCACCTGATCGGCCACGTCACCGTGGGCGAAGAGTGCCAGCTCGGCCCCAACAGTCGCCTCACCGACACCACCGTCGGCAGCGGCTGCACCATCGATGAGACCATCGCCATCGAGGCCGTCATCGAGAACGGCGTCGACTGCGGCCCGCGCGCCTATCTGCGCCCGGGCACCCACATGCTCGATGGCTCCAAGGCCGGCACGCACGTGGAGATCAAAAAGTCCACGATCGGCGAGGGCTCCAAGGTGCCGCACCTGTCCTACATCGGCGACACCACCATGGGCTCCGGCGTCAACGTGGGCGCGGGCTCCATCACCTGCAACTACGATGGCGTGCACAAGCACAAGACCGTCATCGGCAAGGACGCCTTCATTGGCTCCGACACCATGATGGTCGCGCCCGCCCAGATCGGCGACGGTGCACTCGTGGCCGCCGGCTCCGTCATCACCGAGCCGGTCCCGGCCGACGCACTTGGTCTGGGCCGCGCCCGTCAGGTAAATATTGAGGGCTGGGCCGCCGATTACCGCCGCCGCCTGCACGAGGACGACGAGGTATAACGTTTTACCAAGCACAAAAGGAGCTGCTCCATGGGGGCGGCTCCTTTTTCTATCGTGACCTGCGCAACCGGATGAGTGGTCGGTTCGTGTCCGTTGGCGGTAAAGACGTTATCAGGACCCGATAAACCCCGCCGCGCGGTTACAATGCAACAAGGCATCTATATGGCATTCGATGTATAAAGGAGAAGGGTAATGCCGATTAATGATCCCGAGAAGTCGGAGAATATGCGCAAGTCCATCCGCGTGTATTCCGGTTCCTCCAACCGTCCCCTCGCTCAGAAGATTGCTGAGTACCTTGGGGTCGAGCTTTCGGGCCTTACGCTAAAGCAGTTCGCCAATGGTGAGATTTACGCCCGCTACGACGAGACCGTCCGCGGCGCCGACGTCTTCCTGATTCAGTCCGTGGCCGGCGGCAACGTCAACGACATGCTCATGGAGCTGCTCATCGCCACCGACGCTGCCAAGCGCGCATCCGCCCGCTCCATCACCGCCGTTATCACCCACTACGGCTATGCCCGCCAGGACCGCAAGGCCGGCCCGCGCGAGCCCATCACCGCCCGCCTCGTCGCCAACCTGCTCGAGCGTGCCGGCGTCAACCGCATCATCACCCTCGACCTGCACCAGGGCCAGATCCAGGGCTTCTTCGATATCCCGGTTAACCACCTGTCCGCACTGCCGCTGTTTGGCCAGTACTACAACGACATGCACTTCGACACCGACAACCTGGTTGTCGTCTCCCCCGACGTGGGTCGCGCCAAGGCCGCCAAGAAGCTGTCCGACATGCTCGGCTGCGACCTGGCCATCGCCCACAAGGGCCGTCCGCGCCACAACGCCGCCGAGGTCATGGGCATCATCGGTGACATCAAGGGCAAGACCTGCATCATCAACGACGACATGATCGACACCGCTGGCACCCTGTGCGCCAACGTCAAGGAGCTCAAGGCTATGGGCGCCGGCGACATCTACGTCTGCGCCACCCACGGCATCTTCTCCGGTCCGGCCATCGAGCGTCTGAACGACGCCCCCATCGTCGAGTGCGTCGTCACCGACGCCATCCCCGTCGAGGTCGGCGGCAAAATCAAGACCATCTCGGTCGCCGAGGAGTTCGCTCAGGCCATCTCCGCCGTTTACCACGAGGAGCCCGTCTCCACGCTCGTCGGCGGCGACTTCGCGCTGTAGTCGCATCGTCCTTGCAACCCGGCGCATCGCCGTCGGAACAGAAGAAACCCCCGCGCTCCCCCTT
>USBK01000015.1:0-50083 GCA_900552895.1 uncultured Collinsella sp. | reverse complement strand
AGGCCCGATTTTGCCTCTTGACAATGTCCTGCTCATATTAAAAGGAACGTCCCCAAGTGCCGCATCGCCAGCAACGGGAGTGCCGATGTCTTGGCAACGACAGCGAGCGGGCCGCATTTGAGACAAGGTGACGTGAAACGAAAGGGCGCTGACCTTCTGGTCGCGCCCTTGAAGTTGAACGTCAGATTGTCCAAATGCGGCCCGCGCAGCGTCGGCCGGTTACGGCGTTTGGTAAAACGCCGTAACCTACTTAACTCCGTACTGCTCGTAGTAGGCGTCGATAGCGGTCTTGAGCTCGTCGTCGATGACGACTTTGCCGTCGATCTCGTGGTTGTAGAGGATCTCGACGACCTCGGCCATGGAGACGATGCTCGCGACGGGGAAACCGTACTTGGCCTCGATCTCTTTCTGCGCGGTGGTCACGCCACCCTTGCCGACCTCCATGCGGTTGAGGGACACGATGAGGCCCTTGATCTCGACATCGGCAGCAGCCTTGACCTTGGGATAGGTCTCGTCGATGGACTTACCGCTGGTGGTGACGTCCTCGACCATGACCACGCGGTCGCCGTCCTGGGGCTCGTAGCCCAGCAGGTTGCCCTTGTCGGCGCCGTGGTCCTTGGCCTCCTTGCGATCGCAGCAGTACTTGACCTCCTTGCCGTACAGCTCGTGGTAGGCAATTGCGGTCACGACGGCCAGCGGAATACCCTTGTAGGCCGGTCCAAACAGCACGTCAAAGTCGTCGCCAAAGTTATCGTGGATGGCCTGGGCGTAATACTCGCCCAGCTTCTTGAGCTGATAGCCCGTCACGTAAGCGCCGGCGTTCATAAAGAACGGGGACTGACGGCCGCTCTTGAGCGTAAAGCTGCCGAACTTAAGAACATCGGACTCGACCATAAACTTGATGAACTCTTGCTTGTAAGCCTCCATGCGGGCTCCTCTCGTAATCGCGTACGTGTCTTCCAGTTTAGCGCAGGCAAGGCGCGTTGCGGGCGCGCTTTGGGGCCTCGGCATTCTGTAAAGGCTTTGTCAGGGGCAATGGTTTTCCAAACAAAGGGGTTGACACGGCAAACCCCCTCATCAAAAATACGGGCGGATTAAAACGGGTACGAGATACCCAAAGCGCGCCGCGCCCGGCCTTAAGGAGGTGTGCCATGGAAGGCAGCCATAGTCGAAAAACCTGCATGTCGCCCTCGGCACGCCGCGAGGATTCCGCACACGCATAAGCGCCAACAGCCGATCGTCAAAACCACCACAAAGGTGCCTGTCCCTTTGTGGTGGTTTGAAAGCATGACGTGAGCGACATCTAGGTTTTTTGAAGCAAATACGACACGTACGCTAACTCCCTTCAACAAGGAGGACCCTATGCTGATGCTCAAAACCGCCACGGTACTCGAAGCCATCTCCAAGCGCCGCCGCACGGCGCGCCCCGCCGCTCATACCGGCATGTCCAAGAACACCATATTCGCCGCCACCCATAGCGCCGAGGACGCCCTCGTACTGCTCGACGCCACAGCCGACGGGCTCAACGCCGAGCATGCCGCCGAGCGCCTGAACGCCGTCGGCCCCAACACCATCGAGGCGCCGACCAAGACGCTTGCGCGCCGCATCGCCGACGCGTTCATCGACCCCTTCGCCGGTATCCTCGCCGCGCTCGCACTGGTCTCGCTCTACATCGACGTGCTCGCCGTACCCGAGCCGCAGCGCGACCCCTCCACGGTCATCGTCATCGGCATCATGCTGCTGGTATCGGGCGGCATGAAGTTTATCCAGGAAGCCCGCAGCGGCAATGCGGCCGAGGCCCTCAAGGACCTGGTCTCTAACACCTGCACCGCCCTGCGCGACGGCGAGCGCCTCGAGATCCCCTTCGACGAGCTCGTCCCCGGCGATGTGATCCGTCTCTCTGCCGGCGATATGGTGCCGGCCGATGCCCGCATCATCACCGCGCGCGACCTGTTTGTGATCGAGTCCGCGCTCACGGGCGAGAGCGAGGCCGTCGAGAAGACCGCTGCCGCAGCTGTCATTGAGGGCGCCGACAGCTCCGCGTTGCCGCTGTCTGCCTGCAAGAACATCGTCTTTACCGGCACCTCCGTGCAAAACGGCACCGCCATGGCGCTTGTCGTTGCCACCGGCTCGAACACTTACCTGGGCGGCATCGCCAAGATGCTCAACAGGCGCGGCGAGAAGAGCGCGTTTGACCGCGGCGTCTCGAGCGTCTCCATGCTGCTCGTACGCCTCATGCTCGTTATGGCGCCGGCGGTCTTTGCCATCAACGCCGCCACCAAGGGCAACGTCATCGATGCGCTGCTGTTCGCCACGAGCGTGGCCGTGGGCATCACGCCGCAGATGCTTCCCGTCATCGTGACCACGAGCCTGTCGCAGGGCGCCAAGGACCTCGCCCGTCGCCAGGTTATCGTCAAGGAACTGCCGGCGATCCAAAACCTCGGCGCGATGGACGTCCTGTGCTGCGACAAGACCGGCACCCTCACCGAGGACCGCATCGTGCTCGAGCGCTACCTCAACACCGACGGCAACGAGGATGCACGCGTGCTGCGCCATGCGTTTTTGAACAGCTTCTTCCAGACCGGCCTCAAAAACCTTATCGACCTGGCCGTCATCGACCGTGCCGATGTGACGCCCTCGACCGTCGTGCCCGATTCCATGCTGGGCCAGAGCCTGCGCGACCGCTATACCAAGGTCGGCGAGGTGCCCTTCGATTTCTCGCGCCGTCGCCTGAGCGTAGTTGTCGCCGACGCCCAGGGCAAAACCCAGATGGTCACCAAGGGAGCTGCCGAGGAAATGCTCGAGATCTGCTCCTTTGTCGAGGTCGATGGCGCCGCCCAGCCGCTTACCGAAGATAAGCTCGCCCAGATTCGCAAGCAGGTCGCCGGGCTCAACGCCGAGGGCCTGCGCGTGATTGCCGTGGCGCAGAAAACCAATCCGCGCTGCGTGGGCGAGTTTGGCATTGCCGACGAATGCGACATGGTGTTGATGGGCTTTTTGGCCTTCCTCGATCCTCCCAAAGCAAGTGCCGCCGGCGCCGTCGCCACCCTCGAGGCCAAGGGCGTAGCGGTCAAGATCCTGACCGGCGATAACGACCGTGTCGCCGCCACCGTCTGCGAACAGATCGGCATCGACGCGAGCAACGTCTTGCTGGGCTCCGAGATCGATGCGCTCGACGACGCCGAGCTTGCCGAGCGCGCCGAGAACACCCATCTCTTCGCCAAGCTCTCGCCGCTGCAGAAGGCGCGCCTGGTGCGCGTCATGCGCGAGCTGCTCGGCCACACCGTGGGCTTTATGGGCGACGGCATCAACGACGCCGCCGCCATGCGTGCGAGCGATTGCGGCATCTCGGTCGATTCGGCCGTCGATATCGCCAAGGAATCCGCCGATATCATCTTGCTCCAGAAGGACCTGGGCGTGCTCGAGCGCGGCATCATCGAAGGTCGCCGCACCTACGGCAACCTGCTCAAGTACCTCAAGACCACGGTGAGCTCCAACTTTGGCAACGTGCTGTCCGTGACCGTCGCGAGCCTGTTCTTGCCATTCTTGCCCATGAGCGCTCTGCAGCTGGTGCTGCTGTCGCTGGTTTACGAGATCGTATGCATCGCGCTGCCGTGGGACACCGTCGACGACGCCTGGACTGCCCGTCCGCGCGCCTGGGATGCCGCGTCCATCAAGGGCTTTATGCTCGAGCTGGGCCCCGTGAGCTCACTGTTTGATATCGCAACTTTCGCCGCGCTCTTCTTTGTGGTGTGCCCCGCCGCTGTGGGCGCGAGCTGGGCAGAGCTTGCCGCCGCGGGCAACGTCGCGGGCATGACGACCTTCGCCGCAATCTTCCAGAGTGGCTGGTTTGTCGAGTCCATGTGGTCACAGACGCTCGTGATCCACATGCTGCGCTCCCCGCGCCTGCCGAGCGCGCGCGACCACGCCGCGCCCGCGCTGTGCATCCTCACCGTGCTGGGTCTGGCGCTCGTCACCTGGCTGCCGGCAAGCCCCATCGCCGATGCGCTGGGCCTCATGCCGCTGCCGCCGAGCTTCTTCGCGCTGCTCATCGGCATCGTCGCCGCCTATATCGTGCTCACCCAGCTGGCCAAGCGCCGCTACATCGCCCGCCACGGCGAGCTGCTGTAACTTCACCGGCACCTTCGTCAAGGATGTTTGGGCCGCCGCGACCCGCCCCCGCTGGCCGCGGCGGCCCAAAACAGCTAAATAAGCCCCGTCCCAAATGAGCTAGTCCTTGGGTGACCAGGACCAGAAGAAGTTGATGAGGGCCACACGCGAGGCGGCACCAGTCTTTTTATTGATCGAGGCGATATGGCGGTAGAACGTGGAGCGCGAAAGGAAGAGCGTTGCGGCGATGTCCTGAACGCTCTCATTCGATGCGACCAAGGCCTCCAAAATATCGCGCTCGCGCTGCGTAAGCTCAAAGGCAGCGGCGAAGGCATCGAGGCGCTCATCGAGCGTGAGCTCCGATGCCTCCGCGGGAGCGGGCTCGCTTTGGGTAGACACGGAGCCATCATCAAGGTCGTCGGCAGCAAACGCCAGCTCGTTCAGCGCCGCAATGTCATCGGTCCTATGCCCAAACTGTCCCAGCAGTGAAATCGCAATACCCACAAACAGCACGAGCCCGGCACCCACCGCCAGCAGCACGTTCTGGCTCGAAACAATCGCCACCGCCGGCGCCGTCACGAACATCGCGCAAACGTTGTTGATGACACGGCCCATGCACGGCCACAGATACGACCAGTGCGCATAAACCGAAATGACAGCAAATTTCGTCGTGAAAAACACCACGAAGAAGCCCGAACCCAGATAGAAGATGATGGTGGAGGCAAGCGTGTTGCCGCCGTTGCCATCGGTGATAAGGACAAAAAATGAGAGCGTGGAAAGCATGGCGGCGCAGGTCATGACGATGTTCATATACGAGCGTCCGCGCAGGTCAAATAGAGCGCCGGCGACCAGAGCGCTCACGCCCATCAGCAAGCGCGGCCAATCGCCCAAGCCGATGGCCCCGGCGGCATGCGAGGTCGTAAGCCCCGCATTGAGGGCGGCAAACACGCCGGTAAGGCAGGCGGTTGCGATCGTCAGGCGCACCACGGCACGCCGAAAAGCCGCCGTTGACTCAGAATCGTTTTGCCACTTGGCGCCAAACTCCGACGCATCCACCGAAAGCTCGGCAATATCGGACTCGAGCCCAGGCTCAGATTCACCGCGCAGCTTGGCACGACGAGCGTCGTGGAGCAGCGCTACCTGCACAACCGCACAGGCAACAAGAACAAACTGTTGCGGAATCCCCGCGGGCATCACCATATGGTTGAGTACCTGCACCAGAACACCCAGGCCATACGAAAGTGCCGCCGCGCGCGCCAAATACGGCGTCCGCGCAAAGCGCCGCGCAAAGTTGGCGTGGGCGGTCGATCCGCAGTAGCCCAGCGTGCAGCATGCCATCAAACCGCCGGCAATTAGCACCCCAAACTGTACCGCCATAATCATCAGCAGCAATGCCGCTACCAGCAGCACGCCCGTGATGTCGCTCGTCGTATCGATCGCACGGGGGGGCGATAGTACAGAATAGGACGCACAAAAAAGCCGATCACGCTCGCGCCGATGATAAGGCTCTCGTAGACAACGACCTCACTCGGCGACACAAACTCGGCCACACGCACGTCGAAGAGGTACTCGCCAGCCAAAAACGTAAAATAGAACAGCGCCAGGCATATAATCTCCCGAATGCCCCGACGAAAGTACGCGGCCGTGTCTCCCATACCTTTCATGAATACCCCCCCCCGCAGTCGTTTAATTGCCTGCAAATTTATTCTATTAGAGAACCAGCCCCAATATCGAACCCACCCTCGAAATGCCCTCAATTTGGCCCCAACAGCTCACGCCGCGCACCGATTTTGAGCCGCATGACCCAGAAGGGGCACGTACGGCCCGCAGCTCGACAAGGAGCGTCCCCAACTGTCACTCATTTAAGTACGTCCCCAATGAGTGCAAGTGCCAATCAAATGACGAGAGTGGATAATCTCCCACTTTGAGCCTGTATGAAGGCCAAAAACGGAAGATTATCCACTCTCATTCTGCGGATAGTCATTGGGCACTCATTTAAGTCTGTCCCCAATGAGTAGTAAATGCTGGAGAAGAACCGTTAGCGCTCGGGTGTCAGGATCACCAGAGCGTCGTGCTCAAAGGGATGCTGCGCCACGCGCACGGTGCCGTCACCGTTGTCACGGACGGGCAGTTTTGCGATGCGCTTGTCCTCCATGTCGAGGACCGTCGCCGTCCAGCCACGCGCGCCGTCGAGCTTAAACTTGAGCGCCGTGGTACGCGGCAGGTACGCGACGATGCGATCGCCAACGCGCGCCACACGGATGGACTCGCGCGCGTCGTCGAGGAGCTCCTGCGCCGGAACCACGGCAAGTGCATCGTCGGCAGCCGTAGCGCCCAGGGCGGCAAGCACGTGCTCGATCGCGCCAAAGTCCCACACACCCGCAAACTGCAGGCACTCTTGCCAGCGGAAGGGCATGTCAAAGCCCTCGCCCAGGACCGAGCCCTGGCTGCGCGATGTCTGCCAGTTCCACACGCCGTGTGCGCCATAGGTCACGCCGGCACTGGCGCCGGCAAGAATCGACGACCATACGCTCGCGCGGCAATCCTGCGCGGTAAAACGCCAGTAGACGTTGCGCGACGCACCCATCTGCTCGTAGCAAGGCTCGGAGTTGACCATCGGCTTTTTGGGATAGTTGGCGATAAAGTCCTGCGGCAGACGCCATGCCTCGGGCTGGCCCTCGTAGTTGTGGCCGGGCTGGAACATATAAAAGTCCAGACGGTCCAGATACTGCGCCGGAATGGTGCGGTTACCGCGGTTGATATGCATGGTGCGCAGTGCCTCGGGCGCGCGCTTGACGACCTCGTCGAGGGCGTCCTCGTAATAGGCGATCGCCTCGTCGCCGGCAAAGTCGGTATCGCCCGTCACCACGTAGACGGGGTCGAACTCGCCCAGGTTCTCGACGACGCGGGCAACGTGGACGCGAACCTCCTCACGCGGCATAACCTCGGCGCCGCAACGCTCGGCGATCTTGGCGCCCCAGGTACCGGGTACGTAATTGCACCACATGAGCACGAGCGCCGGACGAATGCCGTGCTCGACGGCAGCACGGCACATGGCGGCGGCACGATCCCAGTACGCCTGGTTGGGACGGGACCAATCAAAGTGCACGCCGTCCTCGCTGGCATAGGGCCAAATGCCCAGGTCGGGGCAGCAGCGATCCCACTGCGGCAGCGTGTTGATCTGCAGTGCGTTCATGCCCTGCTCGGCACGGCGGGTCAGGTAGTAATCCCAGTCGTTCTCGGCGATGCTCGTAAATGCGCTCCAGCACGTATCGGCAAACCAAAAGAACGGCTTGCCGTCGCAGAGGAACCCGTCCTCACGGGTATTGACGGTCAGTTTTCCCAAGCTCATATGGCACCTTTCTCTTGGGGAGACTTGCTAGGAGGGAGGTAAAGAAGTCGCCTGCCGCATTATCACAGTAGGGTCTGCGGCTGCAGTTGCTCAGCTCAAATTGAACGCACGCGAAGCACAGGGCCCTTACGTCTCTCCTAAAAAGTCTACAGGAAGGCCCCGCCGGGCTTATACCAAGCGGGGCCCTGTCGTGTAGGGGGTCTTATTTAGACCGAGGCTGGGGCGACTAGGCCTCCATCTCGGCGAGCTCCTCCTTGGAGAAGCCGGTGAAGTAAACCACGACGGCGGACACGATGCACGCGACAGCCATACCGACAACGGCACAGATGGTGTTCTCGAGACCACCCTGGAGGTAGCAAAGGAATACCAGGAAGTTCGTGGCCATGGCACCAATGTAGAGAGTAACGTGGAGCAGCGCGGAGACGAGGGCGCCAGCGGCACCACCGATAATCATGCCGATCATGGTGCGACGGAAACGAAGCACGGTACCGAAGAGCGCAGGCTCGGTAACGCCACCGAGGAGTGCGGAGACGACGTAGCCGGCGCACAGGCCCTTCTCCTCCTTATTGCGGATGCGGAGGAAGGCACCGATGGCACAGCCCCAAACGGCGGTCATGGCACAGTTAGTAGCAACGAACAGGAAGGGGTCGTAACCAACCTGCATGATGTGGACCATGGCGATCATGAGGACCGGCATGTGCATGCCGGCAACGACGAACAGCTGCCAGAAGGCACCAAGGATCACCATGGCGAGGATGGTAAACACACCGCCGAAGTTCTGCAGGCCGAAGAGGACGGCAGCGACGCCCTGGCCGAGCAGGTCGCCGATAGGAGCGAGGCACAGGAACATGATGGGGACGACGACGATCATGGTGAAGAAGGGGGTGAAGAGCGTGGACAGAACGTCGGGCACATGCTTCTTCATGAACTTTTCAACCACATAGAGCACAGGCACGGTGAGCATGATGGGCAGAACCGTCTGCGAATAGTTAGCAGCAGCGATCTGGATACCGTAAACGCTCATCATCGAGCCCTCGGCAGCGGCCGAGACAATGCTCGGGGCAACAAGGATGCCACCGCAGAGCAGGCCGAGCATCGGGTTGGTGCCGAGCTTCTTTGCGGCTGCATATCCCAGGTAGATTGGCAGGAAGTAAAAGCCGGCCTCGTACAACGTGGTATTAAAGAACGTGTACGTGGGATCGGTTTCAGACAGAAGACCGAATACCTGCGGACCGAGGACGACAGCAAAGGTACGGAACAGACCAGCAGCCATAACCAGCGGGATAAGCTGGACCATCGTGCCGGAGAGGTAGTCGAGAGTCGCGTTGCCGATGCCCTTGAGCGTAAGCTTCTCCTTGGGAGCGTCGTCGAGGTTCTCGTCGACGGCGGCACCGCGTGTAACACCGGAGATGGCGACAAACTCTTCAAGAACCTTGGGCACATTCTGGCCGATGATGACCTGGAGCTGGCTGCCGGAGAACTGGCAACCCAAAACGCCCTTGATCTTCTTAATCTTCTCGACCTCGGCCTTGTTGTTGTCCTTGAGCGTAAGGCGCAGACGCGTCATGCAGTTGGTGGCGATCTTGACGTTCTCGGCGCCACCAACGAGCTCGAGGACCTCGGTGGCAATCTGCTTGTTGTCTGCCATGGGACCCCTCCTCAATAATTATGCGGCGTACCTAACGCCGCGACTTGCATGGACCCTTACCGCTATAACCCCTTACGGCGGCCCGGGCTTTAACGTTGCAGTAAACAATTTGTTTACTGAACGTTTACGGGCTTTAGTTTACACGGAGTGCCTGATTTGTGGCAATTTTGCCGTCTGAAGTCCGGTGAACGGTAGGAAATGGGGGGTAAGCGTATTTAGACGGTAGAAGATGTCTATTTGACCAGATATTGATATATGGCTATTTACGTGGGCTTTTATTTTGATAAACACCTTTGTAACGAGCTAGCTCATCAACAAAAGTCCTGCTAGTTAATAGTAAACGTCTGTTTAGTAGTTCATTGCGTGTTCAGTTTTACCGTTTACCGAGTTCATCTGCTCATTCTACAGTTCTGCATTAAACTAAACATGTTTAGTCTGTATTGCCGCCCTTGTTTAGTACTTGCGGCACAAAGGAGTAGCTCATGGAACTCAAATCGTGTACCTACGCAACCGTCACCACGCTGGGCGATTTTGGCCCCTGGATCAACAAAGTGGTGCTCGACCTGCCGTGTGTTGTGCGCGCCAACGACGTGAACGAGCACACGTTCAATATCTACTGTGCCCGCCACGAGCGCGCCGGCGAGGTTCTGATGCGCAAGGAGCACGGGGCCGATCACGCAGCGCCCTCCGTAGGCTACGTGCCGGTGCTCGCCGCCTACCCCTGTGATGAGAACGGTCAGCGCCTGCCCAAGGGCACACACGTAGCGCTCGAGACGCCCGAGGTGCGTCTCACCAAAGAGATCGAGGGTGGCGTGCTGGGTTCGCGCTATATAGAGAACCGCCTGCGCGTGACGCAGCTTGTGGCGCTCCCGGGCGAAGACGGCGACGACCCCACCGCGGGCCTCGTCTTCGATCGCAGCCGCGGCGACATCTGTCCCGCGCTCAAGGGCTGGCATAACGCCGTGCAGCAGACGCCCGTCGACGGCATCGCGCTCGAGTACGGCTATTTTGAGCCGAGCTTTGAGCCCGCTGACTCCGCGCTCTTCAACCCGTTTGCTCCCAAGGACACGCCCGCCGTCGAAAAGGCGCCGCTGATCGTGTACCTGCACGGCGCCGGCGAGGGCAAGGGCGCCACGCAGGGCGAAGGCGCCACGCGTGCCTACACCGGCAACCGCGTGACAGCGCTCTCGCAAAAACAAATCCAGCGCTACTTTGGCGGCTTTGCCTGGGTTCTTGTGCCGCAGTCGCCCACGTTTTGGATGGACAACGGCGTCGAGCAGCTTGGCCGCTCCAACCAGAGCATCTACTCCCCCGTGCTCAAGGCGCTCATCGACGAGTTTGTCGCCGAGCATGCCGACCGCATCGATACCGACCGCATCGTGGTCGCCGGTCTTTCCAACGGCGGCTTTATGACCCTGCGCCTGTGCGCCGACTACCCCGATTTCTTCGCCGCAGGTCTTCCCTGCTGCGCGCCGTGGTACAACGCCACGGACGAGGACGTGGTCGCGCTTGCCAAGACGCCGCTGTGGTTTACGCACTCCAAGGGCGACGAACTCGTGTGTCCGCAGCAGACGGTGCTGCCGTTGTTCGCGCGCTTGCGCGGGGCGGGCGCCAACGTGCACCTCACCTACTTTAGCCATGTCGAGGACCTGACCGGCGTGTATCGCGAAGCCGATGGCTCGGCCAAGAAGACGTTCAACCACGGCGTGTGGATCCACCAGTTCAACGACCTGTGTTATCAAGACTTCGACGGGGGCAACGTACTCATCGACGGCGAGCCGGTGGGCTGCTGGGAGTGGTCGGCCAGGGTTTCGAGGTAGCCGTCCCAGCGCGGGGACCGGGGCTTAGCTTTGCAAACGTCCTCGGGCATGCATGGGTCGGCGCTTTGCGCTTCGCGCTGCGCCGGCCCATGCCCCCTGCGGAGTGTTCGCAAAACTAAGCCCCGGTCCCCGCTGCGTTGCCATTGTCGTTAGCCCTGGCCGGGCGCTTCCGGCGGGCCGCCGGGTCGCGGGCGTTGGGAGCGTGGGTCCCGTCTTGCCTTGCGCGTAACTGGCTGAAATTATTTTGGTTGGAGCTTTGCTTATGTCTCATAATTTGACTCGGGTGATTGTTACTACCGATATGGAAGTCGATGATATGAACTCACTTGTTCATTTGGCTCTGTATCTTAATTTGCTTGATGTGCAGGCTGTGGTGTATACGGCTTCGCAGTATCACTTTCTTGGGGATGGAGTTCATACGCTCGGCGAGGTGAATTCGCATTGGCGGACCAAGGGTGTGCGCTCCTATACCTGGGATGTTGTGCCTCATGAGCCCGATCCGCTGGCCGGCGAGCTTCGCGAGTATCGGCCTTTTCCCGAGCATTGGATCGAAAGTCTTTGGAGCAACGAATACGCCCAGGCTTGGCCGCAGCTGCAGGCCAATGCCGTTGCCGCCGGCGAGCCGTCCTTCCCCACGCCCGCACAGATGATTGAGCGTACGTTTGTGGGAAATGTTGCTTTTGAGGGTGATGTGACTGAGGAGACGCCCGGTTCGCGCGTCATCGCCGATGCCATCATGGACGACGACCCCCGCACGCTGTGGCTGCTCAGCTGGGGTGGTATGAATACTATCGTTCGTGCCCTCATGAGTATTGCCGAGCGTTATCGCGCCACACCCGAGTGGCCCACTGTGCAGCAGCGGGTCTATCAGAAGGTGCGCGTGATGGGCGTTGCCGATGGCGTGGGGCAAGACAACTCATGGCTCGACCATGGGCGTGGGCTCTTTCCCGAGCTCGTCTTTTGGCGTGTGCCCTATATGTATGGCGGCTATGTCGACGCCAAGACGGCTCAGCCCGATACGCTGCCGCTGTTCAAGGCTCCTTGGCCTGAGCAGAATCTCACGCAGGGCAACGGTCCCCTCATGGCGCGCTACATGCTCTATGGCGATGGCAAGGTCTACGAAAACGAGCCCGAGCGCTTTCAGTTTGGCAAGCATGCCCGTCTGGATTGGGGCCTGGAAGGCATGCCCGCGGTGCAGTTTGAGCGCGGCGACTTTATGGCCGAGGGTGACAGCATGACCTATATTCCGCTGCTGCCGTTTGGCCTGCGCGGTATCGACGACCGCGGCTTCGACACACTGCTCGGCCGCATGTTTCTTGATGGGCATCCCGATGCGAACGCGCCCGCCGGTCTTGCCGCCATCAACACGCCCGCAGACGACAATCCCAATCCCTATCTGTGCGCCTATCAAGAAGACTTTGCCGCCCGCGCGCAATGGTGCGCCCATGATCCGGCCATCTGCTCTCATCCGGCGCATGTTGTCGAGGTCACGGCCGACCGCAGCGCCGCAGCCGGCGAGCGCATCGACCTTGCGGCGACCATCGTCGACCCCGACGGCAGGGGCTTCGATGCGCATTGGGATGTCGCCGTAGACCCGTCGAGCTATGCAGGCGTCCAGGATCTGTCGATGTGGCAAGAATGCACGGTAGACACCGCTTTCATCGTGCCCGCCGACGCACGACCCGGCGACCGCCTTGTGCTCACCCTCACCGTGCAGACGCGCGCCGAGCGCCCCTGCACCCGCTACGCCCAGGTCGCCGTGACCGTGGCATAGCAAGGACGGCGCCCACATTCGGCAGCCGCTGCATTCGACAAAGAGTGTCCCCAGGCGCCAAACGAGCGAGGATTTTTGGACACCCAAATGACGAGAGTTGATAATCTCCCACTTTGAGCCCACAAGCAGGCCAAAAATGGGAGATTATCCACTCTCATTCTGCGGGTACTCATTGGGTACTCATTGGGGACGTACTTAAATGAGTAGTTTCACTCATTTAAGTGCGTCCCCAATGAGTAGGAAAAATGGGCCATGTGTCCCAGTTGTGGAGACTCGTTGAGCCGTCTGGGTATCGTGAAAGGCTGCGCACTCCCCCATCATCAAAAGTGACACACGCTACCAGTTGATGGGAGGCAGCCATGGGCTTCTTTGACAAGATGTTCGAGAAGAAAGAGTGCGCGATTTGCGGTACCGAGCTGGGACTTCTAGGTAAGACAAAAATCAATGAAGGCTACCTGTGCAAAGAGTGCGCCGGCAAGCTCTCCCCCTACTTTCACGGCTATCGCTCCAGCACCGCGGACGATATCCGCGAGCAGATCGCCTACCGCGAGGCCAATGCCGAGCGCTTGGCGTCGTTCAACCCCACGCGCACGCTTTCTGCCGGGCGCACCAACATCATGCTCGATGAGGACGCGGGCCTGCTGATCATCACCTCGCAGAGCCGCTGGCGCGACGCCAATCCCGACATCATCGAGTTCTCGCAGGTACTCGGCTGCGATATGGATATCGACGAGCATCGCACCGAAATCTATCGCGAGACCAAGGACGGCGAGCGCGAGAGCTACAACCCGCCGCGCTACGACCTGGATTACGACTTTAATCTGACCATCCACGTCAACACGCCGTACTTTACCGAGATCAACCTGCGCGTAAACGACTCCACCATCGATCAGCGCGGCTCCATCGAATACCGCGAGGCCAAGCGCCAGGCAACCGAGGTCCGCGACGCGCTGGTGCAGCTGCGCCAGGAGACGCGCGACAGCGTCGTGGCCGCCAAGGCCCCCAAGACCGCGGTGACCTGCCCCTTCTGCGGAGCCACCACCATTCCCGATGCCAGCGGGCGCTGCGAATACTGCGGCGGCGCCATCGGCGCATAGCCTCCGGCACGGAAAGGACCGATCATGGCCTTCGAGAGCGTCAACTATCAGTGCCCCGCGTGTGGCGGCCCCCTTCACTTTGCCAGTGCCGAGCAAAAGCTCGTCTGCGACTACTGTGACTCACGCTTTGAAGTCGAAGAAGTCGAGGCCCTCTATCGCGAGCGCCAGGACAAGGCAGATGCCAAAGCCGATGCCGCAGCCGCAGCTCCCAAACCTGCTGTCGACGATGCCGTGCAGGAGCTCGCCCAAAACGCCGGCTACATCTGCTCGTCGTGCGGCGCCGAGCTCGTGTCCGACGGCACCGTCGCCGTCACCACCTGCCCGTACTGCGGCAACTCCGCCGTGGCGCCCGGCCAGCTCTCTGGCGACTTCTCGCCCGACCTGGTGATTCCATTTAAGCTCGGGCGCGACGACGTCACGGCCGCACTCAAGGAACACTACAAGGGCAAAATCTTGCTGCCCAAGAGCTTTGTCACCGGCAACCACATCGACGAGGTCCAAGGTGTCTACGTGCCGTTTTGGCTCTACGGCGCCCGCGTTGACGGCGAAGTGCACTTTGACGCGACCAACGAGACCGTGACCGAGGAATCCGACCGCACCGTCACGACCACCGACCACTACGATGCCTATCGCAAGGGCAATATCTCGTTTAAGCGCGTGCCCGTCGACGGATCGTCCAAGATGCCCGACGGCCACATGGACGCCATCGAGCCGTTTGACTACGACGCACTGCGTCCGTTCTCGGTCGCATATATGCCCGGCTACATCGCCAACCGTTACGACGAGGACTGCGAGACCTGCAAGGCGCGCGCCGAGCGCCGTATGGAGGAGAGCACGATCTCGGCCCTGCGCGAGACCGTCGTCGACGAATATGACGATGCCACGGTCGAAAGCAAGCAGCTCGACTACACCTGGGAAGACAGCGACTACGCCCTGTTCCCCGTCTGGATGCTCTCCACCTCGTGGAACGGCAAGAGCTACCTGTTTGCCATGAACGGCCAGACCGGCCGCTTGGTCGGCGAGCTCCCCTGCTCCAAGCCCAAGCTCGCTATTGCCTCGGTGCTGTTCTTTGTGATCGGATTTATCCTCTCCCAGATTCTCTTTATGGGTGAGAACGCCTTCGATCCGGATTACCTCGCCTTTGATATCGAGGGCATCCTCATCAACATCGTCGCGCCGCTGATCATCGTGATTATCGGAGACGTGCTACTGGTAGGCCAGCTCAAGACGGCCAACGAGGCCACCCACGCCGACGAGTACTGCGGCGAGCTCGACCTGACCGAGAAGCACGACACCTTCAACCACACCGAGACCACCGTTGTCATGAAAGACGACAAGGACGACTAAGCAATCCGACCAATACCACCCGGCCTTTGACGAGAAAGGAAGATCACCATGGGACTCTTGAAAGCTGGATTGGGAGCTGCCGGCGGCGTCATGGCCGACCAGTGGAAGGAATTTATCTACTGCGAATCGATGCCTGCTGACGTCTTGGCCTGCAAGGGCAGCAAACGCACCGGTGGCCGCAGCTCCAACACGCGCGGCGAGGACAACGTCATCTCCAACGGCTCGGTCATCGCCGTCAACGACGGCCAGGGCATGCTCGTGGTGCAAAACGGCAAGATCATCGAAGTCGCGCTGGAGCCTGGTGAGTTCGTCTTCGATACCGGCAGCGAGCCGAGCGTCTTTAGCGGCAACCTGGGCGATTCCATCAAGGAGACCTTCGCCAATATCGGCAGCCGCTTTACCTTTGGCGGCGACGCGGGCAAGGACCAGCGCGTCTACTTCATCAACACCAAGGAGATCATCGGCAACAAGTACGGCACCGCCTCGCCCGTGCCCTTCCGCGTGGTCGATAACAACATTGGCCTGGACGTTGACATCTCCGTGCGCTGCAACGGCGAGTACTCGTACCGCATCACCAACCCGCTGCTGTTCTACACCAACGTGTGCGGCAACGTGACCGATAGCTACACGCGCGACAAGATCGACAGCCAGCTTAAGTCCGAGCTGCTCACCGCCCTGCAGCCCGCCTTTGCCAAGATCTCGGAGATGGGCATTCGCTACAGCGCCATCCCCGGTCACACCACCGAGCTCGCCCGCGCGCTCAACGAGGTCCTCTCTGCCGACTGGCGCGACCTGCGTGGTGTCGAGATCGTGAGCTTTGGCGTCAACTCCATCGCAGCCTCGCAAGAAGACGAGCGGATGATCAAGGACCTGCAGAAGGCCGCAGTCATGCGCGATCCCACCATGGCGGCAGCCAACATTGCCAGCGCCCAGAGCGACGCAATGCGCGCGGCAGCCGCCAATCCCAACGGCGCGATGGCAGGCTTTATGGGCATGGGCATGGCAGGTGGCATGGGCGGCATGAACGCCAGCCAGCTGTTCGCCGCCGGCCAGGCACAGCAGCAGGCCGCCCCGCAGCCGGCTCCGGCACCCGCTCCCGCACCGGCTCCTGCCGCTGCCCCCGCGGCCGGCACATGGACCTGCAGCTGCGGCGCCACCAACACCGGCAAGTTCTGCTCCGAGTGCGGCAGTCCCGCACCCGCCCCGGCACCGGCCAAGTGGTTCTGCCCCAACTGCGGCAGCGAAAACGGCGGCAAGTTCTGCAGCAACTGCGGAACGCCCAGGCCCTAGCCCCTCTATCTGGTAATTGGCGGGGGATCCGCCACCCCCGCATTTGCTTCTATGGGTTTCGTTCGATAAAGGAGGACACCATGAAGACAACGTTCAAAAAGTCCGTACTCGCATTTCTGACATGCGTCCTTGCGCTCGCCTTTGCCCTGACGGGCTGCAGCGGCGGCGGCAAAGACCCCAAGGCCAACTTCGTCGGCAGCTGGGAACTCTCGGGTGGAACCCTGGAGGGCGAAGAACTGACCGATGAGTACATGAAGATGCTCGAGGATTGGGGTGTGCACTGCGTCCTGATTCTCGATGAGGACGGTACAGGTGCCCTCGACCTGTTCCTTGAAGTCGTCGACCTTAAATGGGAGGCAAAGGACGCCACCACCGTAACCATCACCGCCGAAGACGAGTCGCATGACATGAAGCTCAAGGACGGCAAGCTCATCCTCGAAGAGGATGACGGCAATCTTGTCTTTACCAAGTCCGACAAGGACCTGTCCGGCACGGTGAAGAAGGATCGCGAGGCGGCCGAGAAAGAAGAAGAGATCGACGAGGCCGTCGAAGACGACGACGTCCAGAAGATTGAAATCTCCCCCGCCGTCACCGTTGCCGATGACGACCTGTGCACCATCACCATCACCGAGAAGTTCAAGGACGAGTGGGGCGACATCGGTTTTGTCGTCAACATCACCAACAAGAGCGACAAGGACCTGACCTTCTACGCCCCCAGCGGCAAGACCAACGTCAACGGCACCATGAAGGAACCCTGGTTCTCGGCTCACCTGATGCCCGGCACCAACGCCACCGAGGAATTCACGTTCTCGAACGGCACGCTCGATAGCCTTGACGACCTGGTCAATACGACCATCGGCATCGACGCCTACCTGACCGATTCCTACGAGGACGTTGCCTCCTACAGCGCAACCATCGCGTAACGGCACGTAACATCAGCCGCGGATTGGCGGACACATCCGCGCACACCAGACGGGGCCGCAGGAGATGATCCTGCGGCCCCGCCGCTTTATGCCGACAGCACTGCCCATACAAGCAGGCCGCCCGCCGTTTTTAGATGCGAAACGGTGGGCGGCCTATCTTTGCGGCGCCGGAACACGGGTGAGCGCGTCGATTACGGGCGCTCCATGTTGGGAACGATGCTGCCCTCGGTCACCGCATGCACGGCCAGGCGCATGATGTTGTCGTAGCCGGTCTTGCTCAGGATCTCCGAGATGCGGCGCTTGATGGTGCCCTCGCTCATAAACAGCTCGGCCGCAATCTCGCGGCGGCTTTTACCCTCGCAGGCAAGGCGCAAGATCGACAGCTCGACATCGTCGAGGGCCGCCGTGCCCGAGAAGATGCTCTCGGGCGGCTTGGGAAACGTGCAGTAACCCGCCAGCGTGGAGCGCATCACGGCGAACAGCTCGTCGATACCGACGTTCTTGTACACAAAGCTATCGACGCCCGCCTCGCGGGCCTGATCGACAAAGGTGATCTCGGGCATGCCTGTCATGATAATGATGCGACACTCGGGCAGCTGCTCCTTGATGCGTGCCGCCGCCACGATGCCGTTTGAATCGTGTTCGGTGCACACGTCCATCAGTATCATGTCCGGGCGCTCCTTGAGCGCGACACCCAAGGCCTCGGAGGCATCGGCGATCGCGGCAACGACGGTCATATCGGGCTGGTCGCCAACGGAGCGCGCCAGGCTCTCGCGCAGGATGGCCTGATCTTCGACAATTAACACGCGGATCATGAGTTTCTCCTTTGGGACGTGTCGTTGGCGTTAAGCGGAATGGATACCGTAAGCGTAAAGGGCGGGGTGGCGTGGACCTCTAGGCTGCCACCCAGATCTTGCGCGACATGCCTCATACCTGGGATTCCCGTTCCCTCGCGATACGATACGGGGGCCGGGGACCCGTCGTTAGAAATCGTCATGTGCGCGACGGCGTCAGCATCCGTCCTCTCCTGCCACAAGCGCACATGGACCCGATGCGCCTGCGCATGCTTGGTGGCGTTGGTCGAGGCCTCGCGGATAATCTGCAAAAAGGCAGCGGCGACACGCGCGTCCTCAGGCAGCGCACCCTCAACATCGATCTGCACGCTCACCAGGCCAAAAGCATGGACGATATCGCCCAGTTGCTCTGCCGGTTCGGTGTCGCCCCCGCTACGCAGATCGGCAGCGATTGAGCGCAGCAGCGGGTCGATCTGCTCGAGCGACTCGTCGTCCAAGCGCCCCTCCTCCAAATAGCGATGAAGGATTGATAGGCGCTGGCCGATCACATCGTGAACGCGGGTGCGCATGCGCAGATAGGCCGCATTGTCGGCAACTTTTTTGACTTCTTCGATCTGGGCTTGGAGCTCTTGGCCCGCAAGCTCAAGCAGGTGGTTGGCCTGCGCCAGGCGGTCATGCGCATGCGCATACTCTGTCACGTCCAGACCGATTATGCGCTCGAACGAACGGCCCGAGACCATAACGTCATCGCACACAAACAGGCGAATCTCGGCGGGAGAAACCTCGACCACCGCACGCGCCTCACCAAAGCGGTCCAGGTTGATCCGCACGCGGTTCTTACCGCCTTCGGGCATTTGCATGCTGAGCTTGCGCAGGTCGTTCCATGTACCGCTCATATCGCCTAGGTCGGTGGGCATATGAAGCTCCACCAGGTTTTTGCGCATGCAGCGGTTCATGAGCAGTGGACGGCCCCTCGAGTCCAGATACAGGATGCCCACGGGAATCACGTTGATGGTTTCGATCGTCGAGAACGCGGTGATATCCTCCTGGCGGTTACGGACGTCCATCAAGAGCGCCGCGACGGAACGGAACAGGAAGAACGCTCCCTCTGCGATAAGGACAACGGCCCACACCGAGCCCATGGCAAAAACCACCGGCGGTGTCACGGCGCCAACAAGCAGCAGCTCGGCCAGCATGACAGGGCGACGATAGTGCACCATAAGGACCACGCCATAGGCAAAGATCGCGGCATTGAGCCACAGCACTCCGCCCATTGCCCTGGCGCAAACGTCAAGCGGCGCCACCAGATACGAGCCAGACGACGCGAATAAGATGAGCGCCGAAATCATCAGGTGAAGCACAAGGCTCGTCTCGTAGGCGCAAATCACCTTACGGTTATAGGACGAGCGGCGCGATGCGATGAGCGGGACGTGGATCATCTGCAGACACGCAGCCAGGGCAAAGATAACATCGAGCGCAACGATTTGGGGAAGGATGAACGAAATCTGCATCGTCACTCACCCGCCCTCGGCATCAAGACGATCATGCGCAGCTGGCCGGGCTCGCCCTCAAGGCGGTATGCCACGTTGCGCCCTTGCAGAGCGCTTTCGAGCTCTTGCGCAGCGGGCGTCTGCGAAAGATCTTCATCATCGTTGGAAAAAAGCGTGGCGCGCAGCTCGACACTGCACCGGTCATGGTCGCCCAAGTGATACATAAGCGCCGGATGGTCGGTGGTGTAGGCAAAAAACGCAAAGTCATACACGCAGTCGTACAGGGCGCTTACCGTACTGGCGTGCATCGGGCGTCGTATGGCGATAATCGAGGCGCAATCGACATCGATGGTGCGCAGGTCGCTTGCGAGCTCGTTGGCAATGAGCTGAATGCGGTCGCGATCAAAACCGCTCTCCCCGTGCTGTGCCAACGTGAGCGACCCTTTGCGCTTGCAATAGGCGACGAGCATCTTGGCGCGCTGCAGCATGCGGTAACGCTCGTGCGAAGATGCCTCATCGGTCAACGGCGGCAGCAAGCTCAGCAGGTCGTACATCCCTTCGAGCGCGCGGGCAAGCGCTTGGTCCACGTCTTGGACCAGTAAGGTCTCGGCCTCTTGGTCTGCCAAATGTGTCTTAAGGTCGTAGTCGGCGGCAAGCAGCTCATTTTGGCGTTGCAGCTCCATGCGACGATGCGCCAGTTCGCGATTGAGTTCGTTGAGCTCCGACACGTCTTGGGCCAGCAGGGCCGATCCACCCAGCAGCGGAAAGGCGCGATACATTACATCAGGATCGGACGCCACGGCAAAGGCGTGAGCGTGCCCGTGCTCTTGGACCCGCAACTCCTCACGCACGCCTACCGGCATTGGCTTTGACACCGGCGTGACATAGACTTCCTGCAGGTCACGCGTTAGAACTTTGAGGTCAAGCGGCAAGGTGCCGAAAATACCGGCGATATCGTGGTACGACGGGATGACACCGCAATCGAGGCAGATTTCCATCGCCACCACGCACAGGACGCAGTAGACAAGTGAAAAATTAAGCCTCCATGCCCAGGGCACGCGCAGAGCATACGAGATGGCAAAGAACGCAGCACCCAACAAAACAAGCGCCGCCGTGCCCGAGAAACGTTGGATGCGAAAGGACGAGGACCGGCCCACCAGGATAAAAAAGGCAACGAAGTTAAAGGCCGTCCATACCAGAACGGTACCGTAGCCCCAACCATATGTGTAATCGTTGCTCCAGGTTCCACTCGATCGATCGAAATGGAAGACCTGCTGATGAACATCGTTAGTAAGCACAAAGCCGATAAGCAGGACAGCCATGACCCACAAAACGGTGCGGTACCGACGCCCCATACGATGCTGTTCCAAACCCGCGAGGCGCAGACCGCACAGCTGGTAGATCAGCGGAATGAGCGTCATGGGCACGTAGTACAGGTACCACAGCACGGTGGCATAGAACGGCGTGAACGACTTATATTTGAGGATGACCTCGATCATCCACAGGGCACAAATGGCGGCGATGGCAACAAGGCGGCGGCGCAAGACGTAGTCCAAGCAGCGTAGGTACGCCAACACACCCCAGATTGAAAATGCAATTGCGGCGACAAGCAGCGGGAGAGAGCTCGAGTGGACGAGCGCATCCACGACCTCTTTGGACACCTCGCTATAGGCGGGCACGGCGTTAGAAAGTTTGGGGTCGAAGGCGAACAGCGCCGGCAAGACTGCCAAAACCATGAGGAACAGCGCGGTGATGGCGCCGGCGATAGCAAAGACGCGGTGACGGTACACCCGATGTGTTATGCCAACAAGGAATCGCGGCATGGCGAAGAGCCTGCCGCCCCTGGGATCCGCCACGGGTGCGGATCGGGCGGCCGCGTGGCCGATATGTCGCTCGCAGGTACCCATAGTGCTTTTAGTGTACCGACAGGCGGGCCCAAAAAGCGGGCCACATGTCCCAAAATCCGCCGACGGCAAAGGGTGTCCCCAGGGGCCACTCATTTAAGTACTTCCCCAATGAGTGGACCAGCGACTAGTCGTTTAAGAACGTCCCCAATGACTAAGACAAAACGAGCGAGGATTTTTGGACGCCCAAATGGCGAGAGTGGATAATCTCCCACTTTGAGCCCACAAACAGGCTAAAAACGGGAGATTATCCACTCTCATTCTGCGGGCACTCATTTAAGTACGTCCCCAATGAGTGCTTTCACTTCTTTTAACAAAACGCCTGGCGGGCATTAACTGCTCGCCGGGCGTTTTGGTTAGGAAACTCTGAAGTTGAGTGTCTCGGCTTCCTTAGGACAGATCCTCACCGTTCGTCTCGATGACGTGTTTGTACCAGTCGAAGCTCTTCTTTTTGGAACGCTTGAGGGTGCCGTTGCCCGCATCATCGCGGTCGACATAGATAAAGCCGTAGCGCTTGGACATCTCGCCCGTGCCGGCAGACACCAGGTCGATCGGGCCCCAGGTGGTGTAGCCCAGCAGGTCAACGCCGTCCTCGGTCACCGCATCGCGCATCGCGGCGATATGCTGGCGCAGGTAGTCGATACGGTAGTCGTCGTTGATGGAGCCATCCTCCTCGACAACATCCTTGGCGCCCAGGCCGTTCTCGACCACAAACAGCGGCTTCTGATAACGGTCGTACAGGTCGTTGAGGGTGATGCGGAAGCCCAGCGGATCGATGGCCCAGCCCCACTGGCTCTCCTGCAGGTAGGGGTTCTTGGCGCCGGCGAAGGCGTTGCCCTGGGTGCGCTCGACATCGGGGTTATCGGCACCGGCGGAGCAACGGGTGCTGTAATAGCTAAAGCTGATGAAGTCGACGGTGTTGGCGGCCAGGATCTCGCGGTCCTTATCCGTCATGCCCACATCGATGCCCAAACGCTCGAGCTTCTTGACGGCATAGGCCGGGTAGTAGCCGCGGCTCTGAACGTCGACGAAGAAGTAATTGTCCTGATTGTCGAGCTGCGCCTGACGCACATCGCCCGGACGACAGCTGTAGGGGTAGTAGCTACCCGCGGCGAGCATGCAGCCGATCTTGACCTCGGGGTCGATCTCGTGAGCGATCTTGGTTGCCCAAGCGCTGGCGACGAGCTCGTTGTGGGCGGCCAGGTACTCGACGGCTTCCTTGTTCTCGCCCTCCTCAAAGACCAGACCGGCACCCATAAACGGCAGGTGCAGGATCATATTGATCTCGTTGAAGGTAAGCCAGTACTTCACCAGACCCTTGTAGCGGGTGAAGATCGTGGTCGCGAGGTTCTTGTAGAAGTCGATGAGCTTGCGGTTGCGCCAGCCGCCGTACTCCTTGATGAGGTGAATCGGGCAGTCGAAGTGCGTGATGGTCACGAGCGGCTCAATGCCGTGCGCCTGACACTCGCGGAACACGTCCTCGTAGAAGGCCAAGCCGGCCTCGTTGGGCTCAGTCTCGTCACCGTTGGGGAAGATGCGGGTCCACGCCAGGCTCATGCGGAAGGTCTTAAAGCCCATCTCGGCAAAGAGGGCGATGTCCTCCTTGTAATGGTGATAGAAATCGATGCCAGTCTGCGCGGGGTAGTAATAGCCGTCCTCGAAGTCGAGCATCTTGCGCTGGCCGGAGACCACCGCATAGCGCTCGGGGCCGTGCGGTGCCACATCCACGTTGGCTAGGCCGCGGCCATCCACGTCGTAAGCGCCCTCGCACTGGTTGGCAGCCGTCGCGCCGCCCCACAGGAAGTCTTTACGGAAAGCCATGCATCAATCCTTTCACACGATAATTGTCATAGGTTCAGTATCTCTACAAACAGCGCGTCGCTCAACGGCAACGGCACAGCTCGAAACTTCTTTTCGCCCCAACGGCCTCATCCGCCCGCAGCGACTGACACTTCCTGATACCTCGCTTCGTCCCCTGGCAACAGGTTCGCCTCTCGAGGTTTTTCCTCCACAGGAACCCGTCCCCGGGGAGGAAAGGAAGTGAGAGGCCGGGCGGCAATGACTGCGGCTAAGCGTACGTGATGGCCTCCAAACGAAGAAGCACGGGAGAGCTATAGCGCATAATGGCGACCTCGTCGCCGTTGAGACGGCAGTCGCGCACCCACGCGCCGTTCTCAACGGTCCCCGTCTCGAGCGACGCCACATCCACATGCGGCTCACCCGCCGCGTGCGACTCGAGCGCCAAGCCGCAACGAAGCGCAAGCAGGTACACGGCGCCGTCGGCGGCGCGAAGGGCCGCACACGCACCGGGCAGGGCACCCTCATTAAAGCTCACCTTAATTGCTATGGAACCCATATCGAGCAGGCCCTCGGCTGCCACCTCACTCGTCACGGCATCGAGCGTCGCGTACGCGGCATCGTCCTCGGCAAGTTCAAATAACTGAGCCAGCCCACGCGTGACCTCCGCATATTCCTCCCGGTCCTGAGGCGTGAGCAAAGCGGGGTCGCTCGTATCCATGCCAAAGAGAATACCCGCCGAATCGCCAAAGGGCTCGCCCATCTCCTCGTAGCCAAAAGGAGCGAAGCACAGGGCATGGTGATGGGCCACCGCCCAGACCTGGCGCGCGGCGGCGTAGGCGTGCGTCGCGGTCTCGGGGATAAAGAGCGGGTTGTCCTCGCACGCATATCCGTCGCAGACCTTGCAAAACGCCGGGATGTAGATATCGGGGCCCAGCATGTCGATGCTCGGGGCGGCATGCTTCCACACGCCCATCACGCGCAGGTTGGGACCGCCCGTGGGAAAGCGCCCAGGCTTGTGACCCTTGTCGAGCCAGCAATTGCAGGCCGTGGGCAGCGGATGCTCGGCGCGGCCCGCTGCGGCGACCGCCTCCACGTAGCGAGCCATGTGGTAGGTGGTAAACATCTCCTCGGCATGCTCGCCAAAAACCTGTTCCCACGAACCAGAGCCGGTGCCCGCTTCAAGGGCTTCCGCAAGCTCAGGCGCCAGGGAGGTAGGATCGACCGCAAGCGCCTCGATCAGCTCCGTAGGCACGCTCTCCGCAAAGGCGGCATCCGCCCAAGGCGAGTGCTCACGTGCCGCGACCATCTGGCCGCACTCGTTTTCTACCTGCACGAGTATCACCGTATGATCTTGCGCATCCACCTCGCGCAGGTGCGCCATCAAAGCCGCGTAGGCGCCGGCATCCGCCGCGCGCGTCTCCTCGCAATAGAGCGAAAGCGCCGTGATCTCAAAGTTATGGAACTCGGCATAGCGAACCTTGTTCTGCCCGGGCACCATCTGCGCACGGCGAAAACGCTCGATATCGCGTTTGACCCACGCGGGCGCATAGTAGCACTGCGCATTTTTGTACGCGCCAAACCACAGCACGCCCAGGCGCAGCCCGCGCTCGCGGGCAAGCTCGAGCATCATGTCCACTTGGCCAAAGTCAAACTCGCCCTCTGCGGGCTCCAAAAGCTCCCAGGTAACCGGGGCGAGCACGGTATTCATACCGAGCGCCCGCGCGCGATCGAGAGCATCCGCAAAAGCGCGGCGCCCACCCGAGGCGGAGTTATGGCACTCGCCCGCAAACAGCGTATAGGGCCGGCCGTCCACCATCAGGCGTTGCCCGCCGCCAGCACAGGTGTACAACTGCGGAATCTCCGCCATGGCAACTCCATTCTTCCGTTTTGTTTCAACCCCCTGAGGGCCGAGCCGTGTTGAGAGCACCGGACGCGCGACCAGGGCCTACCTGTCGTCCGTGCGAGCCCGCCCCTCCGATGGGAGATGGGTTAAAGGACGGCAAACGAGGCGAGATCGACCGAACCGACGCCCTCGATAGCCAGGTAGAGTGCATGGTCACCGGCAACGGTCTTCGTCAGGGATGCGACCACCGTGCACCAGCCCTCGCCTGGCACGAGCTCGACGCGCGTCAACTCAGCGCCATCCGGCGCGTCCAAGCGCACACTCACCACACCGGCAAGATCCCCGCGCACCTCGAGCTCCACCGTGCGCTCCGCACCGGAAAACGCCAGGTATTTGTAGCCCACGCCCGCTCCATCGCAGAGGTTGGCCACATAGGTACGTGCCGAAGTCACACAGCCCGCATCGACTTCCTGGGTAATCACCGGATGGTTATCGGCGATTTCCAGATTGCCGGAATAGTGAACCGCGCCGGCCGGCCCCACCAAGTAGCAGCAAATACTCGCCGGGTACGCACGCCCGCAAGGAAGCGCTCCGCCATTGAGCCCACAGCTCGTTATCTCTACTTGTTCGATATGTCCATCGGAAGCAATCTCGATGGGCTCAGCGCACCCCTGGCGCGCGTGCTGCGCACCGTGCGTATGACGGTGATAGAAGATGTAGTCGCGCCCGGCAATGCGCGCCATGCCGCCATGGTTGTTGCCCAGGTCCATCACAGCGGCGTCCTCGGCCTCGTGCCCGGGCAGGCCCACATCGCCGTTGGAAACGAGCACGCCGCCGTAGGTTACCGGTCCTTCCGGCGTTGGCATCGTGGCCCAGCAGAGCTCATGTCCGTTTTCGCTCGAGTAGACAAAGTAGTAGCGCCCGTCGAGCACGCGGATGCTCGAGGCCTCAAAGAAGGCATGCCCTTCAAAACCCGTGTCCGCCGCCTGCGTCACTGCCGGAGCCAGATGCTTGGGTGCCGCGGCCATCGTGCGCATATCGGCGCCGAGCCGCACCACGTAGCCGCCCTCCATGGAACATGCGGGCATGCGCGAGCTCGGCTTCTTGGCGCCAAACCCATAGTAGAGCCAGCAGCCCCCGTCCCCGCAGGGAAGGACTGCCGGGTCAAAGGGCATGCCCCAGCCCTCCTCGCCCGCAAACGGCGAGCCGTCGGGCTTGGCAATAGGGCCCAGATAGCGGTAGCGTCCCGCCGGCTCATCGCACACGGCGACCGACATGATGCAACCGCTCGTCATGCTTAGCGTGAAGTAATACAGATAGAACCGCCCGTCGGCACCCTGGCACACATCGGGCGCGCCGTACCCGGTTCGATCGACATTGGCCGGGTCATCCTCTTTGCGCCAGATGGTCCCCTCAAACGTCCAGGAGCCCAGATCGTCCACCGGGGCTGACCAGCACACGTAGTCACCCGGGCAGTATGCGGTGCCCTCGGGTGCGTCATGGCTTCCATACACGTAGACTCGGTCACCAAAGACATGCGGTTCGCCATCGGGGATATACTCCCATCCCGGCAGATACGGATTGGTTGCGATATGAGCCATGTCAGACCCCTCCTATCGATATCGGGCGCGGTACCGGACGGGCGCCGGCGACAAGACCGAACGCCTGCCGCGCACCGCGTGCACCATTCGTTAAGCAAATGCAGCTAGACGAGCTCGAACTCCCCCACCAACAGGTCGCGGCTGTTAGGCCCCGCCATGACCTCAAACGCGCCGGGCTCGCTTGCCCAGCCGTGCTCGGGCGTCCAAAAACGCAGAGCCTCCTCGCGCAGGATAAACGTCACCGTGCGGCGCTCACGCGGCGCAAGCTCAACACGCGCAAAGTCACGCAGTTCGAGCATGGGGCGCACGCGCGTTGCCACCTTGTCGTGGATATAGAGCTGCACGACCTCAGCACCAGCAATATCGCCCTCATTGGTCACGTCGATTGAGACTTCAATGACACCGTCCGCCGTAAGCTCGTCCGCACTCAGGCGCAGGTTATCGTAGCGCGCCGTATGATACGAGAGGCCGTAGCCAAAGGGGAACATCGCATCGTTAGGGCAGTCCATATAGCGGCTCACAAAGCGACCGCTATGCGTTGATGTCTTAGCGGGACGTCCGGTGGAGAACTGCGCATAGTAGAGCGGCTCCTGGCCCACGTTATGTGGGAAGCTCACCGTGAGCCTGCCGCTCGGATTGACCGTTCCAAAGAGCACGTCGGCTACCGAACGCCCACCAGCCGTACCGGGGAACCACGCCTCTACGATTGCATCGCAATCATCGATCACGTCAGTGAGGGCAAGAGGACGCCCGTTAAAGAGCACGAGCACCACAGGCTTGCCGAGCGCGCGCACGCGCTTGAGCAGGCGCTTCTGCGGAGCCGGTATGGTAATGTCCGTACGCGCTCCGCCCTCACCGCTCTGCAGCATGTGTTCTCCGAGCGCCATGACCACCACGTCGCTCGATGCGGCCAGCTCGAGCGCCTCGGCAGCCATCGTCTCTAGATCCGCGCCCTCGCCCGTCGGCGCACCGAACGCGGGAATCTTGCCAAACTCCCCAAGCTCGCTGTAGTCGTCGAGCGTGGGACAGCCTTGGGCCCACGCAAAGCCGTCGTCGCCCAATACCTCGGCAAATGCCTCGGCAAGCGTTACGGAATGAGTTTTATCGGCATGAATCGCCCACATGCCGATGATGTCTCGGCTGTTGGCATAGGGACCGATGAGCGCCACGCGCGGAGCGTTGCCCCCGGTCGTAAGCGGTAGCAGCCCGCCTTCGTTTTTAAGGAGCACGAGGGCCTCGTCGCACGTTTTACGCGCGCTCTCAAGACGCTCCGGCGTGCACGTGACCTCCGTACGGCGCTCGGGCGAGCACGTACGATACGGGTCCTCAAACAGACCGAGTCTGTTCTTGAGCTCGAGCACGCGCATGCAGGCGGTATCGATCTGCTCGAGCGAAACCTCACCCGTTTCGTTAAGGGCCTCAAGCTCATGTGCGTAGCAGGGCGTCTTCATGTCGATGTCCACGGTGGCATTCATGGCGAGCTTGGCCGCCTCGCGACGGTTTGCCGCCACACCGTGTGCCCTGAGCTCGTCGATCGCCGCGTAATCGGTGATGATGGGACCGTCAAAGCCCCACTCGTCGCGCAACACGTCGTGCATGAGCCAGCGGTTTGCCGTGGCGGGGATGCCATCGATGGTGTTGAAGCTCGTCATCACCAAATCGCAACCAGCCTCGACCGCCGCACGGTACGGAGGCAGGTACTCGTTGCGCAGGCGCCACTCGCTCATATCCACCGTGTTGTACTCGCGACCCGCCTCGGGCGCACCATAGCCCGCAAAGTGTTTGACGCAGCTGGCCAGGCTCTTCTGCGGCGTACCGTCACCCTTAAAGCCCTCGACCATCGCGCGGGCGAAGCGGCTGCTTAGGTACGGATCCTCGCCCGGCATCTCCAGGCAGCGACCCCAACGGGCATCGCGCACCACGTCCACCGGCGGGCTAAAGGTCACCATGCAGCCATCGGCCACGGCCTCTTCGGCAATAAGCTTGTAATCCTCGCGGATAAGCTCTGGGTCCCACGTGGCTCCCAGGCCCAGGGGGATTGGATAGCAGGTTTGATAGCCATAGATCACATCGGCCATAAAGACGAGCGGGATCTTAAGACGGCTGCGCTCAAGATATGCATCTTGGATACGATGCACTTCCTCGGCGCCCAACACGTTGAGCACGCTGCCGCATACGTCAACATCTTCTTGCGTCACGCCCAGCTTGGCACGCGGACCAACCGCTACGGCATCGGTGCCAAAGCACCCACCGTCAAGCTGCACCAACTGCCCGATCTTCTCGCGCAGGGTCATACGCCCCAAAAGCTCAACGAGCTCGGATTGCTTCATGGCTACCTCGTTTCTGTTGTGTGCCCTTATGGGAGGACGCCGGATTCGTGTAGGGGTCAGCGCCCTCCCATAAGGGCGCACGGGGCGCATCTGGCGCCGCGCCCCGTGCGCCGGCGTCCAAAGACGCCGGTTTCCCAGAACTAGTTGTTCTCGAGGATCATGTCGTCGTTGAAGCCGAAGGTCAGCGTGCCCACAAAGGTGAGGACGGAGGCGACGGCGAGCGCGATGACGTCCTCCATACCCACCGAGCCGATGATGGCCGGGATGGTGATGAGCGAGGTGGTCATGAGCGCGGGCTGGTGCAGGCCAAAAGTGGCAGCGATGGCACCGCAGATGCCGCAAGAGACGATTGCGATCACAAACGGGCGCTTGTACTTGAGGACGGCGCCGTAGATGGCGGGCTCGGTGATGCCGGCGAGGAGCGCAGAGATGGCGGCAGCGCCGGCGAGCTCCTTGAGCTCGGTGTTCTTGGTCTTGAGGAAGATGGCAAGGACCGCGAAACCCATGGCAAAGTTGGTGCCGACGGTAATGGGCAGGATGACGTCATAGCCGAGCATACCGATGTTCATCTGGATGATGGGGATAAAGGCCCAGTGCATACCAAAGATGATGAGGCAGGGCCAAAGCAGACCGATGAGGAAGCCTGCGGGCAGCGGGGCAACCTCAAGCAGGGAAACCAGGCCGTTAGCGATGAGACCACCGATGAAGTCGGTGACGGGGCCGATGATGTAGAGGGTGAGCGCAGTGGCCACGACGAGGGTCACGACGGGAACGATCAAGCCCTTGAGGATATCGGGGACGACCTTATTGAGGCCCTTCTCGATCCAGGACTGTACGTACACGGCAAAGATGATGGGGATAACCGAGCTCGTGTAGCTGATGAGCGTTACCGGGATGCCAAAGAGGTCAACCGGGTCGCCGGCGCTAAAGAGCGTGGAGAGCGTGGGGTAGCACAGCGCAACGGCGATGGCCATGGCCGTCCAGTCGTTGCACTTGAACTTCTTGGCCGCAGTGCGGGCAAGGAAGACCGGCATGAAGTAGAACACGCCGTCGCCGATGGCGTAAAGCAGCTGGTAGGTGGTGGACTCGGCCGCGAGCCAACCAAAGGAGTTGGCCATGATCACAAAGGCCTTGAGAAGGCCGGCGGCGGACATGGCGGGAAGCATCGGCATAAAGATGCCGCTGATGAGCTGGATGGCGCGGTTGACGATGCTGCCACCGGCCTCGTCCTCGACCTCGCCGCCAAGCTGGATGTTGGAAACCTTGGGCAGGGCGTCATACACGTCGGTAACGTGATTGCCGATAACAATCTGGTACTGACCGGCGGCCACTAGAACGGAGATAACGCCCTCGGTCTGGTTGAGCTTCTCGGTCTGGGCCTTCTTCTCATCGTTGAGGGTAAAGCGCAAACGGGTAATGCAGTGGGTGACGGACTTGACGTTGTCCTCGCCACCGACGAGTTCAACGATGGTACGGGCGAGAGCCTCGTAATCGCGTGCCATGTGAAACCTCCTTGTTTCACTCGTTACAAAGATATCTGCAGCCCCGGCGCCTTGGAGCTTAACAGCGGGTTGCGCGGCGATGCCGCGATGTCTGCCGACGCAAAGCCGGCCAGTTGGGCAGTTAGACGGGTGCCCGGCCGCCGTATCAATGTCCCGGGCAGAGCCGGTTGATATGCATCATCAGATAGAGCAGCTCTTCGTCCGTGCAGTGCCAGCCGCAGGTTGCTCTCATGTATTCGTCGATTGCGCGTGCACAGGCGTACGCGTCTGAAAACTCGCTGGTCGCTCGTTTGAAAAGATCGCTATTGCGCGTCTCCTCGTCCTCACCCTTGATAAGGCGACTGATAAGAAAGCGCATATGGGTCACAAAGCGCGCATAGCTATATGAGTAGCGGTCGATGGTCTCGCCAAGCGTACGCTCGATAATCCCGGTGACCGCATCGATGACCTCGGTACTCTTTACGACCAAGTCCATGTTGCCCTTTGCGCCCGCGTTCTCGTCATCGACCATCTCGGCGTTGACGATATGCAGCGCAATCGAAGCGGCCTCGGTCTCAGGAAAATCAACGTCCTCGGCCACAGCCATAACGAGCTTGACGCCGCGGCGACCGACCTCGGCCTCGCGCGGATAGACGAGGCGGACTTCCTCGTAGAGCGGGTTCTTGATCGAAGCACCCTTGCGGGCGCGGTCGATGGCAAACTGAAGGTGGTCGGCGAGCGTAAAGACTAGATTGGGATTGAGCGTGCAGTTGAGCTCGTTGCGTGCGATATCCACGATACCCGACGCGATAATGATGACATCGTCCGAAAGCGATGCGACAGCATCGTACATCTCAGGGCTGATATCGCGGAAGCTCCGCTGGATGGCGCTTTCGTCCTCAATATAGGAAGGGGCGCCGCGAAAGCCAAGGCCCTTGCCAAACAACACGAGCTCGCGCCCGGCATCGTCCTCCGCAAGGACAACGTTGTTGTTTATTGCCTTGGTTATCAGCATGAAAAAACTCCCCTGGGCTCCACTTGGACATCTCGCGACACCGGCTCTCGAGTCGGCGGTTGCTATGACATGTGCTCGTGGCGCCTCCCGAGGAGTAACGCGGTGCAGCTGCCAGTATAGAGGTTTTGCTGGGTTATTAAAGTGATTATATAGAAGTTACCGTTCGCCCCTGTTTTTCTACCGTTCATCCCTTGACCCCCCAGGCAAAGGCAACCAAAGGCGCACCACAAAGGGGACAGGCACCTTTGTGGTGGTTTGAGACAAGGACCCTAGTCCACGGTGATGTCGAGGTTCTTGCCCGTGAGGCCTACGTAGCCGCCCTCGGCAGCAGGTCATTTGACCGAATAGGAAAAAAAGGAAAAAATAGGAAAAAAAGGAAAGGAGACTTATGACAGAAACCATCTTCTCCCCCTCATTTGGAAATCGCCCGTCCTATCTGGTGGGGCGTGGGAGCGTGATTTCGACATTCATCTCCGGCCTTGAGCAGGAGCCGGGCAATCGAGACCGTGCCATGCTCATGCTTGGCCAGCGAGGCAGCGGCAAAACGGTTCTCCTGTGGGAACTTGCCGATCGCGCCCGCAAGCTCGGCTTCGTTGTTGCCACACCCACCGTAGCCTCCGAGGACATGCTCGAGCGTATTGTTGAAAAAATCCAAGAGGCGGGCGAGCCCTATGCTAACAAACGCCATCTTCCTAAACTCACGAGTGGCAGCCTGAGCGTCTTCGGCTTCTCAGCCGGCCTTGAGTTCACGCGCGATGTGCAGGAAACCAAAAGCTTCCAGTTCAAGCTCACGCAGCTGGCGCGCAAACTGACCGAGCAAGGACATGGCATCCTCATCCTCGTCGATGAGCTCCAGGCCAATTCAGCCGAAATCAGACAACTCGTCACCGCCTATCAAGAGCTCGTCGGCGAGGGACTCAACGTCGCGCTTGTTATGGCAGGGCTCCCGGGAGCCGTCTGCGCAACACTCAACGACCGCGTACTGACATTTCTCAACCGCGCACGCAAGGTCACGCTCGAACCGCTTTCAGTCGGAGATGTGGATGCCTACTATCAGCGAGCTTTCGAAGAACTCGGCCTTGATATCCCAAGCGATCTTCGGCTGGACGCCGCTCGCGCAACTCAGGGCTCGCCCTACATGCTGCAGCTCATCGGCTACAACATCGCCAATCGTTGCCAGGCAGGAGAACACGTAACGCCAAAGCAAGTTGACGGAGCAATCGAAGCGTCAAAGGCCGATTTCGAAAACGATGTGTGCGAAACGACGCTCGCCGCGCTCTCGGACCAAGATGTTGCGTTTCTCGCCGCAATGACCGACGACGAAGACGGCACGTCGCGCATTTCCGATGTGGCCGAGCGCATGTCAGTCACGCCCGACTACGCGCAAAAGTATCGCCGGCGCCTCATCGACGCCGGCGTAATCGAACAGGCGCGCCGCGGTTACGTGCGCTTCGCTGTTCCATATATGGCTGACTACTTGCGCAGCCAGCTCTAGGCAGCCGCCACAATGGGGGCAGGTACCTTTGAGGTGGATTGGGCCCGGTTTGTCTCAATCTGTAACAGGTAGAGACGATTTAGCCCGCTAGATGTTACAGATCGAGACGGAAGATTCTAGTCCACGGCGATGTCGAGGTTCTTGCCGACGAGGCCCACGTAGCCGCCTTCGGCTGCCTTGGGGCTGTCGGCGTGGCAGAGGACCCACTTGTCGGCCTTCCAGTAGCAGTAGCTGTCACCGGCGGCAGGCATGTCGGCTGCAGCCTCGGGGCGCGGACCATTGGTGCCGGCGGGCAGCGCAACCATCACCTGGAAGCCGCCATCGTCGACCATGCACGGCGTGTAGTGGAGCGTGGTGTTGAAGACTTCGACGACCGTACCCGCCGGCACGCGGAACGCCTTGACGCACGCGGTGTCGAGCTTGCGGTCCTCGATCTCCCAGCGATGCGCCACGAGCAGGATAAAGTCGCGGGCACCCAGGTTAAACTCGCTGGCGCGGTGATACTCCAGGCAGTTGAGGCGTGTGTTGTGGCCGTTGCACCAGCCGAACTGGAAGGGGCGGCCGCCAAACATGAGAAAGCCCAGTTTGTCGGCATCCTTGACGCCCTCGAGCTCCGGCGCACTTGCTACGTACTTGCTGCCCTCGGGAATGGGCGTGGCAGAGAGCGCCTCGAGCACGGGCGACGTGAGCTCGGACGGAACGTTATCCCAAACGTTGCCATAGGATTTGAACTCGGGATCGTTGACAGAGTAGATATGCATGTTCACTCCTGTTCATAAATGTGACTATACGAACATTCTAGAACAAACATGAGCGATTTTGAACGCTCATCCCGGCCACTCAACAAAAAGGCGCCCCCGCATAAGCGAAGGCGCCAAATGCGCGCGTTTTGGACGATAAAGCCCTTACGCCTGCTGGTAGTGCAGGTGCTTCTCGTCGATATCGGCCAGGTCACGGTCGAGATAGCGGCGCGCGAGCCAGTTTGCCATGGGGAGGTTCTGGTCCAGGTAGTTGCCGCACTCCTCGGGAGCGGCGCCGGGGACATCACCCTCAAAGCCAGCGACGAACTCGAACAGCTCGCGTACGAGCGGCAAGATCTCCTCGCTCGTCAGCTCGCCAAAGACAACCAGGTAAAAGCCCGTGCGGCAGCCCATGGGGCCAAAGTAAACGATACGACTCGACCACTCGGCATGATTGCGAAGGAACGTCGCGCCCAGGTGCTCGATGGTGTGGCACTCGGCCGTGTTCATGACCGGCTCCTTATTGGGCGTGGTCAGGCGCAGGTCAAAGGTGGTGACGGCGGCGCCGGTCGCCGGATCGCGGTCGATGCGACTCACATACACGCCGGGCTCAAGCAGCAGATGGTCAACGGAAAAACTCGCGATGCGCTCCATGGCAGATCCTCTCGATAGTCAATTTAGGACGGGGCTCTTTTAGCTGGTCACAACAATCGCCACCAATGATAGCAGGCAAAAAACCCCGTCCCAAATGAGCTACACGGGACGAGGAACCAATAATAATTGAATCCGGGGATAGCCTGCGGGAGGCGAGCGACGCCCGGGTGCCGCAGGTTGCCGTGAAAGAGGAGCGCGGCGTACTTTGGTACGCAAGCGACGGCTTGAACGGCAAGATGCGGTGCCCGGGTGCCGCGCAGCCGCCTAGGCAGTGTATGCAATTGTTGATTTGACGGCATGGCGCCAGCCGGCGATCTTTTTGGCGCGCTCGTCGGCGGACATGGTGGGCTCCACGATGCCGCGGGCGCCGTAGACGTCAACGACGTCGCGCGTGTACACGCCCAGCGCAATGCCGCAGGCCCAGGCCGCGCCCAGGCCGCTCATCTCGTCGTTGCTCGCAATGCGGATGGGCGAGCCGACCAGATCGCTCTCAAACTGCATCAGGTACGCGTCGCGCGTGGGACCGCCGTCAACACGAAGCTCGGCCAGCGCCGCGCCCGAATCCTCGACCATCGCATCGATGACGTCGAAGATCTGATAGGCGATCGACTCATCGGCCGCCTTTACGAATTCCGCGCGGCCCGTGGTGCGTGTCATGCCAAAGACGCAGCCCTCGGCATCGCTCGCCCAGTGCGGCGCGCCCAGGCCAGTGAACGCCGGCACAAAGTAGACGCGGCTCGCCGGATTGGCGGCGTAGCACAGGTCGGTGACTTCCTCGGGATTGTTGATGAGCCCCAGGTCGTCGCGTAGCCATGTCTTGACGGCGCCGGCGTAGCTCACGTTGCCCTCGAGCACGTACTCGGTCACGCCGTCCATACGCCATGCGAGCGAGCTGGAAAGCCCGTGCGAGCTGGCGACAAACTCGTCGCCGACGTTCATCATGACCGAGCTGCCGGTGCCATAGGTCGCCTTGGCCATGCCGCGGCTGTGGCAGCCCTGGGCAAACAAGGCGGCATGGCTGTCGCCGAGCACGCCGTGCACCGGCACGGGCGCCGGCAAAAAGCCGCCCAGGTCCGTTGTGCCGAACAGGCCATCGGAATCGGTCACCTGCGGCAGACAAACCGGATCGACACCAAAAGCCTCGCACACCGGCTCGCTCCAGCAGCCACGGCGCAGGTCGAAGAGCTGTGTGCGGCTGGCGTTGGACCAGTCGCAGCGGAACTCCGCGCCGCCCGTGAGCGTCCAGACCACCCAGGCGTCGATAGTTCCCAGACACAGCTCGCCCGCCGCCGCGGCCTCGGCTGCCGCGGGAACGTTCTCGAGGATCCAAGCCATCTTGCCCGCCGGGTAGTAGGGCGAAAGCACCAGGCCCGTCGTGTCACGCACCAGCTCGCCCACGCCCTCGCGCGCGGCCAGCTCGTCGCACAGCTCGCGGGCACGGGCGCACTGCCACACCACGGCGTCGCACAGCGGCTCGCCCGTCGTGCGCCTCCAGGCAACGGTGGTCTCGCGCTGGTTGGAGATGCCGATGCCGACGATGTCGGCCGGATCGACCCCGGTCTCCTCAACCACGGCACGCGCCACGGCCAGCACGTTGGCGGCGATCTCGGCCGGATCATGACTCACCCAGCCGGCCTCGTTGACAATCTGGCGATGTGAGCGGTCGGCGCGATGGATCAGATGGCCGCCCTCGTCCACCAGCAGCGCCTTCGTGCCCTGCGTGGACTGGTCGATACCGATGATGTAGCGGCCCATGGCCACCCCTTTCAAAACGAATGTGACAAAGGGACTGTCCCTTTGTCACATTCCAGTTACTCTGCGGGCAGGAACTCGGCGACCGTCTTGGCGATTCCCTCGCCCGTCAGGCCGTAGAGCGCAAAGACCTCGGGGCTCGTGCCGGTGATGACCGGCGCGTCGGGCAGGGAGAGGCACTTGACCGGACGCGGGCAATGCTCGCCCACGACCTGCGCGACCATGGAACCCAGGCCGCCGAAGGGGCTGTGCTCCTCGACGGTCACGACAGCGCGCGTAGCCCCGGCGGCCTCGATCACGGCCTCGGTATCGAGCGGCTTGACGCAGTACATGTCGAGCACCGTTGCCGAGATGCCCTGCTCGGCCAGCAGGTCGGCGGCGTCCACGGCATGGCGGACCATCTCGCCGGTGGCGACAATCGTCACATCGGTGCCGCGACGCACCCAGGTGGCGCGGTCCATCTGGAACGGGCACTCGTCCTCGGTGTACACGTCCTCGACCGGGTTGCGGCCCACGCGGATGTAGGCCGGCTTGTTGTCGGCAACCAGGGCGCGCACGAGCTCGGCGGTCTGGAAGCGATCGCTCGGCAGATACACGCGCATGTTGGGAATCGCGCTCATGGCGGCGATATCCTGCGCGGAGTGATGGCTCATGCCCAAGGCGCCGTAGGAAACGCCGCCCGAAATGCCGATGAGCTTGACGTTGGTATTGGAGTACGAAACATCGACCTTGCACTGCTCATACGAGCGCGTGGTCACAAAGGACGCCGGCGAGGCGGCCCAGGCCTTCTTGCCGCACGAAGCCATGCCGGCGGCGATGCTCACCAGGTCCTGCTCGGCGATGCCGACCTCGACGGACTGCTGGGGATACTGATCGAAGAACGGCGTGAGCGATGCGGAGCCGCGGGAGTCGGAGCACAGGACGACGATGTCCTTATCGGTCTTGGCGGCCTCGAGCAGCGTGTCGCAGATAACCTTGCGGTTGGCGATCTTGTTAGCCATTGATGGCCTCCTTATGGGCAGCGAAATCGGCGATGATCTGGGCATATTCCTCGTCGTTGGGCAGGTGATGATGCCAGCCGGCCTTGTCCTCCATAACGGGCGAGCCATAGCCCTTCACCGTGTTGAGGATGATGACCGTAGGCTTTCCCTTAGTCTCGGCCGCAAGCGTCAGCGCGGCGTCGATGGCCTGGACGTCGTTGCCCGGAATGGAGAGCACGTTCCAACCGAAGGCGGCCCAGCGCTCCTCCTGCGAGTCCTGCTTCATGACGTCCTCGGTGCTGCCGCTAATCTGCAGGCGGTTGCGATCCACGAGCGCGCACAGGTTATCGAGCTGGTAGTTGCCGCCGCTCATGGCGCCCTCCCAGACCGAGCCCTCGGCAAGCTCGCCGTCGCCCATGATGGTGTAGACGCGGTAGTCGCGGCCGTCCATCTTGCCGGCAAGCGCCATGCCGACGGCCACGGGCAGGCCATGGCCCAGCGAGCCCGAGTTCATCTCGATGCCCTTGAGCTTGTTGTTGGGGTGGCCAATGTAGGGGCTGCCGAACTTAGAGAAGCGGGCCTTGACGTCATCGAGGTCCAGATAGCCCTCGTGGCAGAGCACCGCGTAGTAGGCCTCCATGGCATGGCCCTTGGAGAGCACGAAGCGATCGCGATTGGGATCGTCGACGGTCTCGGGCGAAATGTTGAGGTGGTTGGCATAGAGGGTCATGAGGGCGTCGATCACCGACATGTCGCCGCCGATGTGGCCGCCGGCGCCAGCCATGATGATATCGACGCAATCGCGGCGAAGGTCCCAACGCAGGGACTCAAGCTCTTCGATAGTTGCCATTTCTACTCTCCTCGCAGGTAAGCTTTGACGTCTTCTTCGATGGGGTCGTACAGGTCGGGGACAATGCCGAGGTATTTGCATGCCTCGTAGAGCACCGGCACCACGTTGGCGTGAATGGCGACGCAGTGGTGGATGTAGGGACCCTCGACGATCTTGGCCTCGAGGCGCTTGAGGTTTTCGACCTCGACCCACAGGTAGGTGCCCATGCCGGCCGGGCCGTCGATGCCGCGGGCGTTGCCCAGCAGCAGCGAGTACTCGCCGTTGTCGCCGTCAAAGCGAGCAAGGGTGAGGTCACCGTGCTTGGCCTCGGCTGTCAGCGCGCCGGGGTGATCGAATGCCAGCGGGTAGGTGAGCTTGGGCTTGACGGCCGCACAGCTGCAGGGCCAGGGGCCACAGTGCTGCAGCAGCTCGCCGTTCTCGTTATCGGGATGACGCACGGTCCAGTCGGCAAACATGCCGCGGTGACGGCCCAGGTCGGCGGCCTCGACCATCAGCGCGGTGATGGCGCCATGGATATCGGTCTCGCACACGACGGGGATACCCATCTCGTTGAGGATAGCGTTGGCGGCGCAGGGCATAATGCCCAGCTCGTCCTGCAGGGCGTTCCAGCACTGGATGGCACCGGCGTTGCAGCCGTACTTCTCGACCAGGCGCTTCATGGCAATGGCAAGTCCTGCGATCGCGGGGACCTTGTCCTCGGGGATGCAGATCTCAAAGCTGTCGTTGATGTGGGCAAGCATGGCGGCCATGGCCTGCTCGTCGGCCTGGGCGTCGCGCACAGCCTGGACAAGCTCGGTCATGGGGATGGGCGAAAGCTGGATGTTGAACTTCTCGAGCAGCTCGCCCTCGTTGCACATGGTCGACCAGAAATCGAACGGACGGGTGGCCATCTGCAGGATGCGGGTGTGCTTGAAGGTCTTGACCACGTTGCACACGGCCAAAAAGTCCCAAACACCACGCTCGAACTCGGGGTCGGTCAGGCGGCAGTTGGTCATGTAGGTGAAGGGGACCTGGAAGCGGCGCAGGACCTTGCCGGTGGCGAACAGGCCGCACTGGCTATCGCGCAGACGGGTGCCGTCGGGCTCGGGGCGCTCGTCGCGCGGACCCCACAGCAGCACGGGCAGGCCGAGCTCGCGGGCAAGGCGGGCGCAAACGTACTCGGTGCCAAAGTTGGCGTGGCACAGCATGATGCCGTCGACGCCCTCGGCGCGGAACTTTTTGACGATAGGCTCGATATGGCTGTCGTCGAACAGCAGACCCTCATCGTTGATGTCGACGATATCCACGATGTCGACGCCGATCTCGCGCAGGCGATCAGCCGTCAGCCCGCGATACTTGATCGCATCCGGCGCGCTAAAGATGCTGCGGCGCGTGGGCACAAAACCGAGCTTGATCTTATCCATGTACGTCCTCCCCTAATCACATGTTCAGTAAACAGATGCGTGTTTCGTTTTGTTCTGTTTACTAAATGTTTTACTCTACTGTTTAGAAGTTTAACGCGAAATACCCGTAGACGGTAGAGAAATCAGCCTAAACGGTATGTAAACAAACTGAACATACAAGGGCATCAAAAAGAGGGCCCAAAGGACCCTCTCTTAGTAGCGTTATGTATGGCTGCCTTAGCGAGCTTTGCCGCCCTGCGCCCCGGCGTTTTCTTCGCCTAGATCTCGCACACGCTCTGGCGCTCGACAAAGTAGGTCGACACGGCCGTCTTGCAGGTATAGCTCTTGGGGTTGCGGATGTTGCCCACCAGGCGACGCACCGCGATCTCGCCCACCTCGTGCTTGGGAACATGCACCGTGGTGAGCGGCGGGTTGGAGAAGGCGCCCAAAGACAGGTCGTCAAAGCCGATGATCGAGACATCCTCGGGCACGCGAATACCGTGCTCGTTGAACGCGCGCATGGCGCCCACGGCGAGCACGTCGTTCTCGGCAAAGAAAGCCGTCGGCAGATCGTCGCGCGAGACGTTGTCGAGCCACACGCCCATGTCGTGATAAGCGCCCTCGAGCGTGGTACCCAGCGTGACGTGCCATGCCGGGTTGGCCTCAAGATCCGCGTCCTCAAGCGCTTGGCGATAGCCGCGCTCGCGGTCCTTAAAGTTGCGGATCCGAAGGTCGCCCGCCAGATAGCCGATTTGCCTGTGGCCTTTCTCGATAAGGTAATCCACGGCACGCAGCACCGAATCGGTGTTGGCGATGACTACGGCATCGAAGTACTGGCGATCGCTCCAGCCGTCGAGCACAATCAGGTGGGCGGCAGCGTCGGCGAACAGGGCGTAGTCCTCCTCGCCCAGCTCGGTACCCATCAGCACGATGGCGGCCGACGGGTCGGCGATCAGGCCCTCGACCTGCGGGCGCACGGCGTCCAGGTCGCTAAAGTCGAGCGAGACAAAGCTCGTGCTCATGCCGTGGCGACGCGCCTGGCGCTCCACGCCCTCGATGACCGCGGGATGGAAGGTGCTCTCGTCCAGGATGGCGCCCGTCTTGCGCGCAAGCACAAACTGGATGCTCTCGAGCTGCGTCGACTGCTGATAGCCAAGCGACTGCGCGCACTCCAGGATGACCTTGGCGGTCTCCTCGGGCATCTTGTAGTAGCCCTTCATGACGTTGTAGCCCTTGCAGCACAGCTCGCCCGGCTCGTTGACGCTGCGCTTGCGGTTGAGCGCGTTGGACACGGTTGCGGGCGAAAAGCCGGTAATGCGGCTGATCTCGCGGACGCTTGCTTTAGCCATCGTTCCCCCTAGCATCGGTCGCGGCCGAGCATCGTGGCTTGACCGCCCCGTGACTCGGCAACTAAACGACCGCAAATTCAATCTAAACAGAATAGTAAATGTTTAATAGCTAGTTTAGCCTGTTGTCAAGCGAAGTGGCACGACTATTCCCCCAACGGGCGCATTTATCCATCTTAACGTTATTACGCAAGGTCTTCGCCATTGCTTGCTATTACGCGTCGGTACCATTCGAAGCTTTTCTTTTTACGTCTCTCAAACGAGCCCGCACCGCTATCGTCTCGATCGACATAGATAAACCCGTAGCGCTTACGCATCTGTCCTGTGGCGACCGAAACCAAATCGATCGGGCCCCAACAGGTATATCCCATGAGTTCCACCCCGTCGAGCTCGACGGTCTCCCTCATCGCCTCGATGTGGGCCCGCAGGTATTCAACTCGATAGTCGTCTTCTATTTCACCCGAATCTTCCGGCACATCAGGAGCACCCAAACCGTTTTCGACGATGAACAGCGGCTTTTGATAGCGATCCCAGATTTCATTCATGGTGACGCGCAGCCCTTTGGGGTCGATAAACCTCCCCCAAGGCTCCTGTTTTAGATACGGATTAGGCGCCGAGCGAAGAAGGTTCGAATCGAACTGACCTTCCGCATGCGCTTTTGCGACGCGCGTCGAGTAATACGAAAACGAGACGAAATCGACCAGGTTTGCAGCCAGTACTTCGCGGTCATCATCCCGATAGGGCACCTCAAAACCATGGCGGGCGTATTCCTTGAGAACATAGCTCGGGTACGCACCGCGCACCTGGACGTCGGTAAACATGTAATGGCTGCGATTCTCAGCCTGCGCAGCCAGCACATCGTCCGGATCACATGTAGCCGGATAGAAGACACCTGCGTTGAGCATGCAACCGATCTTCGCCCCAGGGCACAGTTCATGACACGCCCCGACCGCACGGGCGCTCGCAACCAATACATGGTGCACGGCCGTGTGAACCGTTGCATAGCGATTCTCCCCTTGCTCGAAGATGATCCCCGCCGCCATAAAGCACGCCTGCGTCATGATGTTGATCTCGTTAAAGGTCAGCCAATAATTGACCAATCCCCGATAGCGCTCGAACACGGTACGCGAATATCGCTCGAACAGGTCGACCAACCTGCGATCGCGCCATCCGCCATACGCATCGACGAGATGCATGGGGACATCATAGTGGTTGAGCGTCACCAAAGGCTCAATGTCATGCGCGCGACACGTCCTAAAAACATCCTCGTAAAAGGCAAGGCCTTCTTCATTGGGCTCGGCTTCGTCTCCTTTGGGAAAAATGCGGCTCCAGGCGATTGATAAGCGCAGGCATTTAAAACCCATCTGGGCAAACAGTTCAATATCCTGCTTGTACCTATGGTAAAAATCAATGCCCTTGCGAGCGGGATAGAAGCTGTCGGGTGCCAACGCACGCGGATCAAGGTCTCCCCGCATGACGTCCATGCGTTGATCGCCAAACGGCAGCATGTCGGAATTGGCTAAACCGCGACCGCCTTCGTTCCATCCTCCCTCGCACTGGTTTGCAGCCAGAGCCCCGCCCCATAAAAAATCTTCTCTAAACATTATGGTGTCGTCCTTTCTATCAAATTCCCGGCCCACACTGTCGAACGCAACGGACTCGGCAAGTGCCGCGCAACAGCACAGTACCGTTGCGCGGCCAAGGGGTCGGACCGCGCAACGGCTGGGGAGCATATTTGTGTAGTAGCCTCTTATGCCTCGACGGATTCAACGGCCTCAGAATCGCCGCTCTTGGACTTCAACGGCATCTTCTCCTGTCCTTCAAATCCAAAAATCATCGCCAACGCAAACGTCACGGCACCGCCAGCAAGACACCCGATGGTGCCAGGGATGATATCCTGAGCAAACATGAGCACGTTCATCCATGGGAAACCAACGCCAGTGAAGATATAGACGTTGGCATGAAGAAGGCTTACCAGCAGACCACCGACAGCACCGCCAATCATGTTCCAGGTAAGAGCCTTCTTGTCGCGAAACAGGATGCCGTAGATGATGGGCTCACTCACGCGACCGAAGGCATAGGTGATGAACAAGTTCCAGCCCGTGGCTCGACTCTCCTTGCCCTTAGCGCGCAGGCCATAGGCGAGCGCGATGGCAAGCGTGGTGTAGGCTACAACCGCGGTGCCGGGGTATAAGATGGCGTCGTAACCGTTCTGGAGCGCGGCGGGCAATATGGCGGTATAGATCGGCACGTGCATGCCGGTGGCGATGATCAGATTCCAGAATGCGCCGATAACCGCGGTCGCAGCGGGACCGGCAACAGAGGCGAGCCAAATGATGAAATCGGCCACAAGGCCCATGACAAATTGGACGGCAGGGCCGCAGAGGCACAGCGCGACCGGCAACATCACGAGCACCGTACCCACGGGTACGATCAGAATGCGCAACATATCAGGCGAGATCTTCTTAAAGAAGCGCTCAACATAGGACTGGGCCCAGGTGATCAAGATGACCGGAAGAACAGCCTGGGTGTAGTTGACGAGCTGCATGGGGATGCCGAAGACGCTGAAAGGCTTTCCGTCCTCAACAATAGCGAGCATGTCGGGATAAATCATCACAACAGCGATGAGCAGTGCCAGCACAGGACTCGTTTTGAACTTCTTAGCCGAGCTATAGGCGGCAAACACCGGGAAGTAGTAATACGCCGCATCGCCCACCAGGGAAAGGATCCGATACAGGTCGCTCGTTTCGGACATAAAACCGGCGCCTTCGGGCCCAAACAGAATAACGAGCATCTTGAAGATACCGGCGACACAAAAGATCGGAAGGATCGGGGTGATAGCGCCGCTCACGGCATCGAGCAGCTGATTGAAGAGGTGCTTGGGCGCCAAGCGCTCCTTCCAGCTAAGCTGAGGGCCATCGAGTTCCTCGTCAATCGATACCGTGACCTCGAATCCGCCCTGCTTACAAACCTCGTCGTAGACCTTGTCGACCGTGGGCCCGACCACCAGCTGCACCTGCCCTCCGGCGTGCACGACGCTGATGATAGACGAGATGTCCTCAAGCTTCTCATCATTCGAGAGGCTTTCATCCTTGAGGTTGAAGCGCAGGCGCGTCATGCAATGCGTAACCGAAGCCACGTTTTCCGCCCCGCCCACAGTGGAGAGAATCTGCTCTGCCACCTTTTTGTAATTTGCCATCATTGGCTCCTTTGCACAATCTTGGCTTACTGTTCGAATCGGCAAAGGTCATGCCCCGAATGGCTACGGGTTACAATCCTTTTTTGGAGATGATCCGGTTGAGATGGATCATCAGATAGAGTTCCTCCTCCTCGGAGAGCGTGGCGTCCCACGTTTCACGACAATAGGAACCGATATGCTTCACGCACTCTGCCAACTGCGGAAACTCCTCACGAAAGTTCTTGTACATCTGCATGTTGGCGCTGTTCAGCGACTCGCCGGCTTGAATGCGCTTGAACAGGTACCGCAGATGCGTGGCATAGCGAGTGAAATCGTAGGAATCGCGGTCAACGATGATGCGAAAATCACTCTCGACGATCTCAGTGACATCTTCTAGCATATCGTCAAACTGCTTGGTGGGTTTGCTCGCGGTCTCGATGGCCTGAACAACCCGCGCATTGACGAGATTCATGGCAATGCTGGCAATCTCTTCTTTGGGAAGTCGTTCACCAAGCTCCTTTTCGAGCCTCATAACGATAAACTGCGCCGCTTTGTATTCCTTAGGATATGTCTCGCGCACTTCATAGGCGAGAGGCATCGCAATACGAAAACCCTTTTGCGCGCGCTCCACCGCAAATGACAGGTGATCGGCCATGAACAATGTCGCCTTGGTCGACAGATCATAGGGCAGCTCGTTGGCGACGATGTCCATCACCTTGGCCGTGAACATCACGATCTCAGAAGGAAGGTCGCGCATGACGTCCTGCCCTTTGGGGTCGATGTCATAAAACGTATGCTCAATCTTAGAGAGCGGCAGCTCGCGGGGAAATTCTCCCCCAAACCCGACGCCCCTGCCCATGGCGATCACGTCGCGCCCCTGCCCGTCGCGGCAAAGAACGGCATTGTTGTTGAGCTTTTTAATCGCAAGCATTATTGAACCTCCTTTCGGAATTATCAAAAAGAAAAGGCATGACTGCAAATAGCCGAGCTATCGCGGTCATGCCTTACCAGTAACAATCCGTTGTATCGAGGCGCGGGCATGCCTCCCTAGAAGTAACAATCCGCGCAGCAAAGAATGATAGCCCATATCTTCGCGGGGAGCACCGTCCACAGCCGACCAACGGTAGCATATCGTCCGTGAACGGTTTTGGAAGCGTTGAAACGATTGGGAGGCCGTCTCAATCTTGCGGATCAGCCAAGGACACGGGCCATACGTGTCTTGAACTCGGACAGGAAGCGCGGAGCATCCACGGTCAGCGCCACAAGCGCGCTCTTGTCCGGATCGGATAGGCGGCGCTCGTCGCAAATGGTGCGGCCGCGATACTCGCCCAGCAGATCAACACGCAAATTGCAGCCGAGCGCACCCACGAGCGTGGGGTCAATCGCCACGGCAACGGCCAGCGGGTCGTGCAGCGCACAACCACCCAGGTAGGGTGCGTTCATCTCGTACGAACCAATGTAGTGCTCGACCATGCTCGCAAATGCGCAGCCCGCCATGGTGCCCGAGCCCGTCCAGCCGGCAATGTCGCGGCGCGTGAGCACCACGCGATGCGTCACGTCCAGGCCCACCATGGTGAGCTTGCGGCCCGAGCGCAGCACGGCATCGGCCGCCTCGGGATCGCTTGCCATGTTGGCCTCGGCGCCCGCACTCACGTTACCGGGCACGGTCAGGGCGCCGCCCATTACCACCACGCGGCCGATAGACATCACCGCCGCCGCATCGCGCTCCAGGGCAAGCGCCAGGTTGGAGAGCGGGCCGGTCGCTACGTAGACCAGATCGGGACCATAAGTGCGCGCGGCATCGATCAAATAATCGACCGCAGCGTTGCCGCCGGCCGAGGTCGCTCCCACCGGCTCGTAGGGCGACGCGGGCACGCTCGCGCCGCCGATGCCGTTCTTGCCGTGAATGAGCGCGGTGGACGCCGGCGGCGTATAGGGCTCAGTCGCCTGCAGAGGACGGTCGGCACCCAGGTACACCGGAACCTCGGGGCGACCCAGCAGATCGAGCACCGCCAGGCAGTTGTGCGCCGATTGCTCGACGCGCACGTTGCCAAAGCACGTGGTGATACCCACGAGCTCCACCTCGGGGCTCACGATGGCATAGGCCAGCGCCATCGCATCGTCCACGCCCATATCCAGATCAAGGATCAGCTTCTTGATTGCCATTGTTCTACTCCGCTTCTCCGTCTTTATCGTTTAACCAAACCAATGTTCAACTTCGGCGCGCGTGGGAATCGATTGCTGAGCGCCCAGGCGCGACACCGTCACTGCCGAGGCGCGAGCACCCGCGGCCATGCACTCAAAGAGCGGCAGGCCCTCCAGACGAGCCGCCGCCAACGCGCCGATAAACGTATCGCCCGCGGCCGTGGTATCGACTACCGTACTCGAAAGCGCCGGCATGCGCAGCGGCTCACCGCCATCGCCGAGCGTAACCGAGCCGGCGCCGCCCAGCGTGATGACCGCAGCCCCGGCGCCCTTGTCGAGCAGTGCATTGAGCGCGGCGACGCAACTTGCATCATCTGTGGGCAGAATGCCCGTCAGCATCTGGCACTCGGTCTCGTTGGGGCAGACCAGGTCGACCGCAGGCCAGACCTCCGCAGGCAGGTCGCAGGCGGGCGCCGGGTTAAAGATCGTATAGAACCCCAGCTCGTGAGCACAAGCAAGCGCCTCGGCCGTCGCCGCAAGGTCACATTCGCCCTGGGCAATAAAGACGCTTCCGACAGCCGGGGCAATCTCGCTGGCATCGCCGTCGAGCTCGTCGGCCACCAAGTGCCTCAGTGCGCGGGCAACGTCCTCGCCCGCAAGCGCATGGTTGGCGCCCGGCGACAGCACGATGCGGTTGTCGCTCTCACAACGAATGATAGTCGCGGTACCGGTCTCCACGTCATCGCGACGCGCCACAAACTCAACGCCCACGCCGGCATCCTGGAGCCCTGCCACAAGCGCATCGCCAAAGGTATCGCGACCGACCGCGCCGATCATGCACGTGTGCGCACCCATGCGCGCGGCGGCAACGGCCTGGTTAGCGCCCTTGCCACCGGCGTTGGTGATAAACCCGCTGCCGCCGACGGTCTCGCCCGCACGCGGTATGCGCTCGCACGCCACCGAAAGGTCCATGTTCATACTGCCGAACACCGCAACGATGCTGTGATCCGCCATGGAAACCTCCTCGTCCGTGGGCTCTACACCCGCTGTCGGCCGTCAATCGTGTGCTCTCGCACCTCTATAACTTTAGTTCACTTTGATGTGGACGCGCGCTTGAGCTTGCGCCAGCAGCAAGCATTCACAGGAGCAGGCAGCTACAATGAATGTGTGCTGATTATTCTCGTCATTGGATGATGTTTTATGGAACAACTCTCGCAATCGGGCTCGCGCGGTCGACGCCGCACGGGCAACGAGCCGGCACCGCACGAACGCGTGAAGGGCGGACGCCGTGCCGACGAACCTCGACGCACCGCGAGCTCCCATCGCGCTTCTGCCAACAACGCGGGCCGCGCCAACACTCCCGCCGCGGAGCAGACGCCTGCTCGCCCCAAGTCCCGCTACATCCCTGCCCTTGACGGCCTGCGCACGCTTGCCGTCGTCGCGGTGGTGCTCTATCACCTCAACCTCACGTGGGCTCAGGGCGGCCTGCTTGGCGTCACGATCTTCTTTGTGCTTTCGGGCTATCTGATCACGCGCTTGCTGCTCAACGAAGTCGCTAAGACCGGTCGCATCGACCTTAAGAGCTTCTGGATTCGCCGCATCCGTCGCCTGGTCCCCGCCGTGGTAACGGTAGTGTTCGTGACCTGCGCGCTGTGCACCATCTTTAACCACGTGATGCTCACCAAGATGCGTCCCGACATTCTGCCGTCGCTGCTGTTCTTTAACAACTGGTGGCAGATTATGCAGGACGTCTCGTACTTCAACGCCCTGGGCGATCCCTCGCCGCTTACGCACTTTTGGTCGCTCGCCATCGAGGAACAGTTCTACCTGGTTTGGCCCCCGCTGCTGCTCGCTATGGTATCCATGCACATGAGCAAGCCCAACACGCGCCGCATGGTTCTGGGCCTGGCTGCTGTCTCCGCCATCGCCATGATGGTGCTCTATAACCCCGCCGCCGACCCCAGCCGCGTGTACTACGGCACCGACACCCGCGTGTTCTCGCTGCTGCTGGGCGCCTGGATGGCCTTTATCCCCGATTGCGACCTGGCACCGGTGCGTCTCGCTCATCGTTTGGGGCTCAATCGCCTGGCTGGCGCCGCCAAGCACGGCAAGAACGCCGAAAGCAAGCATGACGCTACGACCGACGGCGCAGCCGAGACCGTCCCGACTCAGCCGAGTACGCTCGTGCGTTTTTGGTCCTCACCTGCATCCATCGATGTGTTGGGCGTCGTGGGTCTGGTTGGCCTTGCCGCCATGGTCGCGCTCACCAACGGCTACACCGCGTTCCAGTATCGCGGCGGCACGCTGTTATGCTCCATCCTCACGCTCATGGTCATCGCGGCCTGCGTGCAGCCCCAGGGAATGGTTGCCCGCGCACTGTCCGCCGAGCCGCTCGTGTGGGTTGGCAAGCGCTCGTACAGCATCTACCTGTGGCACTATCCGCTACTGTTGCTCATGAACCCGGTCGCCAACATCAACGATACGCCGTGGTGGCAGTACATTTTGCAGGTGTTGTTGGTGGTCGCCGTAGCCGAATGCTCATATCGCTTTATCGAGACGCCGTTTAGAAAGGGCGCCTTTGGGCGCACCGTATCCGAGTTCCGCAACGGCACCACCACGCCCACCAACTGGGCGCGCGCGCACGTCCCTGTCTGCGCAGCCTGCGCTGTCGTGTTGGTCGTTGCACTGGGCGGCCTGGTCTTTGTGCCCGAGACGTCTGCACTGAGCGGTGAGGGCGCCGAAGTCCTCAACAAGGAAGCCAAGAACACCGCGCCAACGGACCAACAGGCAGCCGACGACACCGACAAGGACAACGACGGCTTCCCCGATGGCTCCTACGACCTGCTGATGATCGGTGACTCCGTGTCGCTGCGCGCCGTCGATTCCTTTGACGGCGTGTTCCCCCACAGTCACATCGATGCCGAAAAGGGCCGCCAGTTTGATGCGGGCCGCGCGACATTTGAGGGCTATCTCCAACAGAACCTTGCCGGCAAGATCGTGGTCTTTGCGCTGGGAACCAATGGCTTGGTAACCGACGACCAGATCGACGCCATCATGGCCGATGCAGGAGATAAGCGTATTGTGGTGTTTGTGAACACGCGCAGCCCGCAGCCGTGGGTTGGCTCTACCAACCAGGCCATCGCCAACGCCGCCACGCGCTACAAGAACGTGCGCGTTATCGACTGGTACGGATACAGTGCCAATCGCAACGACCTGTTCGATGGCGATGGCACGCACCTGTCGACCACTGGCGTGACCGAGTACCTCAACTTGATCCACGATGCAGTCAAGAAGGACCTGCCCGTGCATCCCGAGGATCACGTCAACGATCCGCAGCCGGCGGCCGTCAAGTCTGCCACCGACGCGCTCGTCAATGCGCTCGCTCTCAAGCCGCACAAGCTGGGCACCGACAAGTAACCTGCAGCGCAAACTTCCCACATCCGGAGGGGGTGCCTGCCACGGCAGGCACCCCCTCCGGCAGTTAGGGACGTTCCTTATGTGCCGGCACCTAGGGACACTCCTGGCACAGCCGAGGAACGCCCTCCTTGCGACCGAATTCTGGGCGCCTCGCCACCCCGAGCGTTGTTTCCAAGCCCCACATCCGCAGCAAACAACCCAAAATCACTCTTTTCGAGCCGACTCCAAGAGGTCGTGGACAAAAAGTGGCAAATATGAGTACTGTTACCATTTTAGTAGCAGGCAAAACCACCCAAAATGGCGCCCCTGCGGTAGCGCGCGACCCTTCCAGTTGACCAGAATGGCCGGCTTAGGACTTGGAGACCCGCTTTTAATAAACAGATTCTTAACTATGTTCATTATTTTCTTGGTCGTAAATGCTATCGGCAAGGCAACAGTACTCATATTTGGCATTTTTTGTCCACTGCCATGGTAGCGCGCAGAGATGTGGTGTAAGAGGCGGGGAATGCCCCGCCTCCGCCCTTT
>USBK01000014.1:0-51337 GCA_900552895.1 uncultured Collinsella sp. | reverse complement strand
ATACGCCGGGAAGAACACCTTCTGCAGGTTCTCGATGATCTTGATGATGACCTTGCGGTCGGGCATGCGCAGCTGCTCGCTGTACATGGGCACTTCGGCCGTTTCGTAGCCGTTGGCGATCTGCGCCGCCACGGCGTGCAGCAGACTTTTTTGCGTCATGATGGGGACACTCCTTCTTCTTCTTCTTTCACATAGCGCCACAGGCAAAAAACGCAGGAAGCGCGCGGCTTCCTGCGTTGCAAAACCATGTGGATGCACAGCGGACGCACCTTTTGGGGGCGCGGCCGTGGGTTTACCGGCAGAAAGCGACGCTTCTTTGCGCACGACAACAACAGGCCGTCGGACATGCCGCGACCCGGATGCTGCTGCAGCTGCAAAGACGCATTGCTCAGACTCCTTCCGGTTCATTTCCCCCTTCTTAAGGGGAATTCCTCTTCTTGTATAACACGATATGCCGCGCTTGTCAAGTGCGTGACGGCTCAGTGCTTTTTCTTCGGCAGCTTCGTGATGCGGCCGTCGCCGTGGTCAATGTACGTGTTTTCGAGCACGTCGATCGTGCTGCGGCGCCAGTCGGCGATGTATTCCTCGCGCAGTGCCTTGCGCTCGGCCTGTTCCTCGGGGGTCAGGTCGCGCTCGCGCGCGATGCGCGTCAGCTCGCTGATGCGGTTCATCTTTTCCTGTGTCAAGGCTTTGCTCTCCTCTCAGTTTTTCAGGCTGTGCAGCGGGGCGGGGATGCGCCCGCCGCGGGCGATGAACTCCGCTGCGCTGCAGCGGTTGACCGGCATGACCGGCGCGCTGCCGAGCAGGCCGCCGAACGCCACCGTGTCGCCCACCTGCTTGCCGGGCGCGGGGATGATGCGCACGGCGGTGGTCTTGTTGTTGATCATGCCGATGGCGGCCTCGTCCGCGATGATGGCGGAGATCGTCTCGGCCGGCGTGTCGCCGGGCACGGCGATCATGTCCAGCCCCACGGAGCACACGCAGGTCATGGCCTCGAGCTTCTCGAGCGAAAGCGCACCGGCTTCGACAGCGGCGATCATGCCGGCGTCCTCGGACACGGGGATAAAGGCGCCGGAGAGACCGCCCACGCTGGAGCTGGCCATGACGCCGCCCTTCTTGACGGCATCGTTGAGCATGGCGAGCGCGCAGGTCGTGCCCGGGCCACCGCAGGTGCCCACACCGATGATCTCGAGGATGCGCGCGACGGAGTCGCCGATGGCGGGCGTGGGAGCCAGCGACAGGTCGACAATGCCCTTCTCGACCCCCAGGCGATGGGCGGCCTCGCGGCTCATGAGCTCGCCGGCGCGGGTGATCTTAAAGGCGGTCTGCTTAATCTTTTCGGCGACCTCCATCATCGATGCGGAATCGGGCAGCGTCTCCAGGGCTGCGGCCATAACGCCGGGGCCCGAGACGCCTACGTTGATGACGGCGTCGGCCTCGCCACCGCCGTGGACGGCGCCCGCCATAAACGGGGAGTCCTCGACCATGTTGGCAAAGCAGACAAACTTGGAAGCGCCGACGGAATCCTGGTCGGCCGTGAGTTTAGCGGCATCGATGATGGTCTGGGCGGCCATCAGCACGGCGTCCATGTTGATGCCGGCGCGCAGGCTGGCGACGTTGACGCTGGAGCAGACGCGGCTGGTGGTGGCGAGCGCCTGGGGGATGGACTGGATAACGCGGCGATCGGCGTCGCCGATGCCCTTCTGGACGAGCGCGGAGAAGCCGCCCAGGTAGTCGATGCCGAGCGTTTCGGCCGCGCGGTCGAGGGCATGCGCGATGGGGGTGAGGTCCTCATCCTTGCAGCACGCGGCGATCTGGGCCACCGGGGTGACGGAAACGCGCTTGTTGACGATGGGGATACCGTACTCGCGCTCGAGGTTCTCGGCGGTCTCGACCAGATGCTCAGCCGTGTGCGTCACGTGGTCGTAGATCTTCGTGCACATGCGGTCGAGGTTCTCGTCACCGCAACCCATGAGCGAAACACCCATGGTGATGGTCCTGATGTCGAGGTTCTGCTCCTCAACCATGCCGCGGGTTTCCGCGATTTCTGCGGGCGTGATCGCCATCCTTGCGCTCCTATCTGCCAAAACGAGCATAGTCTTTTCTATTCTAACGTGCCGCACATGCCAAGTGGCGCATGCGGCACGTTTTGGTGCTCGGTTGTTTCCGTTGTGTTACTGCCCAAAGACCTCTTCGGCGATGCGCGCGCTTTCGGCGGCATCCTTGGCGTAGTAGTCCGCGCCGATCTGCTTGGCGTATTCGGGGGTGAGCACGGCGCCGCCTACGATGATCTTGACGCCCGGCACCTCGGCATGAAGCAGCTTGATGGTCTCCTCCATGGCGACGACCGTGGTGGTCATAAGCGCCGAGAGGCCGACGAGCTTAATGTCGCGCTCCTTGACGGTCTTGAGCACTTCCTGCGGATCGACGTCGCGGCCCAGATCAAAGACGGTATAGCCGTAGTTGTCGAGCAGCATCTTGACGATGTTCTTACCGATATCGTGGATGTCGCCCTTGACGGTGGCCACGCAGATCTTACCCTTGTCGGCAATCTCGCCGGCGGGCATCAGGCGCTTGATGGTGTCGAAGCCCACGCGCGCGGCCTCGGCCGAGGCCATGAGTTGCGGCAAGAAGAACTTGCCCTGGTCAAAGAGGACGCCCACCTCGTCGAGGGCGGGGATAAAGTGGTTGTTGATAAGGTCCATGGCGTCGTGGTCTGCCAGCAGACGCTCGGTCTCGGCAGCGATCTCGCCTTTGCGGCCCGAGACGACCATGCGACGGATCGGGCCGTCGTTGCCGTCGGCGCCGGCGGCAGGCGCGGCATCACTCGATGCGGGCTGAGCCGCTGCCGGGTTGGCGGCAATCTTATACGGATCGGTCCAGCCGGCGTAGCGCTCGATGTATCCGGTCGAGCCCTCGTCCTCGACGCTCAGCACGCGATAGCTGTAGACGGTGTCCATAAAACGCTTGGAACCCGGGTTCATGATGGGGGCGTCCAGGCCCGCGCCGAAGGCGGCGGCCAAAAAGACCGAGCCCAGCAGCGGGCGGGCGGGCAGACCAAAGCTGATGTTCGAGACACCGAGTGCGCACTTGACGCCCAGGCGCTCCTTGCACATAGACATGGCACGTAGAATCTGCTCAGCCTGGCGCTGGTTGGTCGAGGCGGTCATGACCAGGCAGTCGATGAGGATACGGTCCGGGCCGATGCCGTAACGGGCGGCTTCGGCCACGATGCGCTCGGCGATGGCGAAGCGAGCCTCGGCGGTATCGGGGATGCCGCCCTCGTCGAGCGTGAGGCCGACGACGTTGGTGCCGTAGTGGGCGACCAGCGGGAAGATCTCGTCCATGATCTGCTGCTTGCCGTTGACCGAGTTGATGATGGGCTTGCCGGCGTAGCGGCGTACGGCGGCCTCGACGGCGGCGGGGTCGGTGGAGTCGATCTGCAACGGCAGCAGCGTGGAGCCTTGGAGCTGCTCGGTCGCCTGTTGGATGATCTTGACCTCGTCGATCTCGGGCAGGCCCACGTTGACGTCCAGGATGTCGGCGCCCTGCTCCTGCTGGCTGATGCCCTGGCTCACGACGTAGTCCAGGTCGCCGTCGCGCAGGGCCTGCTGCAGGCGCTTTTTGCCGGTGGGATTGATGCGCTCGCCGATGACGGCGATCTTGTGGCCATCGCAGGGAAGGTCCACGACCGTCTGGGCGCTCGTGACCGACATACTGGGCTTGCGATGGCGTGGGCTGGGCGTGTGGTTGTCGATAAGCGTGCGCAGGGCCGCCATGTGCGTCGGCGTGGTGCCGCAGCAACCGCCCACAACGCTTACGCCGTCCTTGATCATACCGGCGACGGCCTCGGCGTATTCGGGTGCCTGGATATCAAAGACGGTATTGCCGTCATCGTCCACGCGGGGCAGTCCCGCATTGGCCTGCACCATAACGGGCTTGTCGGTAACGGTGAGCATGCGTGCGGCGAGCCCTCGGAGCTCAGCCGGTCCCTGGCTGCAGTTGATGCCCAGAACGTCGGCGCCGATTGCATCGAGCGTGATGGCGGCCACCTCGGGACTCGTGCCTAGGAACGTGCGACCGTCTTCCTCAAAGGTCATGGTGGCAAAGACGGGCAGGTCGGAGTTCTCGCGGCAGGCAAGGACGGCGGCCTTGATCTCGGCAAGGTCGGTCATGGTCTCGATAATAAAGAGGTCCACGCCCGCGGCGACGCCGGCGCGCACTTCCTCGGCAAAGAGGTCATAGGCCTCGTCGAAGCTCAGAGTTCCCAAGGGGCGAAGCAGCGCGCCGATGGGGCCGATATCGCCGGCGACATAGTGGGCACCGGCCGCGCGGGCACAGGCGGCAGCGGCGGCAAAGACATCTGCCACGGTAGCGGCGCCATCGAGCTTGTGGGCGTTGGCGCCAAAGGTGTTGGCGGTGATCACGTCGCAGCCGGCCTCGACGTACTGTCGCTGAATGTCGGTAATGACCTGGGGCTCCTCAAAGTTGAGCAGCTCGGGCAGAGCGCCAGCCTTCATGCCGGCCGCCTGCAGCATGGTGCCCATGCCGCCATCGAACAGCAGGTGCCCCGTGCCCTCGATGGCGGCGCGCAGGCGATCGTCCTTAATGCGAAGGTCGTCAATCGTGCGCGTCTTGTATGCAGCGCCATTGCGGCGTGCGGCATCAACGGGCGCCGCCAGCGCGGCGCCGTCCAGATCGTGCGTGATAAGCGGAGTAAACATCGATGAGCTCCTAATGGCTGGAATAGCAGGTGGTGTGGGCGGCGCGGAAGCGGCAGTTCTCGCGCATGCGGCAGATATTGCAGGTGGGGCGGGTCTGGGCGTCGTGGACCTCGCCGTCGAACAGGCCGATCACCGCGGTCACGCTCTTGGTGGGCATGAGTAGGCTGGTGGGTGTGACGGTAAGCCCGATGAGCCGCGTGGCGTTGAGCGCGTCCACGATTGAGCGCTGTGCCGTAAGCGGGCAGTCGCCGTAGCCGGGACTGAAGCGCCAGTTACCGGCGAGTCCGTGTGCGGCGGCCGCAGCCTTAACCTGCTGGTCCATCTGCTCGACGGCGGCTTCTACATAGGCAGAGCATGCGGCGTCGAGCACGGCTCCCTCCAAGGGCTGCTGGGCTCCCGTGGTGCGCAGGCGACGCTCGGCGTCCATGCCGAGGGTGCATGCCATGAGCGCGGCAAAGCGGGCGTCTTTGAGATGGCGATAGATATCGCGACCACGCAGCTCAACGTTGGTGCCGACCAAGCGAATGCAAGGCTCACTTTGTTCGTCCACGCCCGTGGCATCGACGGCAAACACGCGGCGCACGCCACGGGGCTCAATGTCCAGTTCCAGACGTTCAACGACAAGCTCAATACGCTGCGACAGCTCGGGCTCAATCTGCTGACCGCCGTAACCCAGATACCGCAGCATCTCGGCACGGTCGACACGGGGATGGTGCGCAGCATCGACACGGTAAAGCGCCGGCGACGCAAGGTCGGCCGGCACTTCGACAGCGGTTGTATCGATGTGCGGTTTTTCCATTACCCCAGGCGCTCCATAATGGTCGCGGCGATCGCAGGACGATTCATAGTGTACAGGTGCAGGCCGTCGGCGCCGTGCTCCTTGAGGTCGCAAAGCTGGCGGGCGGCATAATCTACACCGGCTGCCTGCAGGCTCTCGGGGTCGTTCTCGTACTTGGCGAGAATCTTGATGACGGGGGAGGGCAGCGACGCGCCGCACATAAAGACCATGCGGCTGATCTGCGACTTGCCCATAAACGGCATGATGCCCGCGGTAATAGGCACGGTGATGCCGGCCTTGTCGGCAAGCTCGCGGAAGCGATAGAAGCACTCGTTATCAAAGAAGAGCTGTGTCACAAAGAAGCTTGCGCCGGCGTCCTGTTTTTGCTTGAGGTGCTCGACCGAAGCGTTGAGGTCCTCACAGGCAATGTGGCCCTCGGGGTAGGCTGCGGCGCCCACACAAAAGCCGGCGTCGACGAGCTCGGGGATGAGGTCGCGGGCGTAGGCGTAGTCCGAGGCGGGCTTGTCGTCCTCGGTCGCGCCAGCGGGCAGATCACCGCGCAGGGCCAGGATGTTTTCTACGCCGGCGGTGCGGTATTCGTCGATCTTGGCGGCGATATCGGCATGCGTGCGGCCAACGCAGGTGAGGTGCGCCACCGAGGGCGTATCGAATTCGCTCGTAATCATATGCGCGATGGGGGCGGTGGTGGCGCCGTTGCCAGAGCCGCCGGCCGAGCAGGTGACCGAGACGAAGCTCGGCGAAAGCTTGCACAGATTGCCTGCCACCTTGCGAGCCGTGTCGAGGGTCAGCTCGCCCTTGGGCGGGAACATCTCAAACGAAACGGGTGCGGTGCCCTGGGATGCTGCCTGCTTAAAAAGCTCGTCGACGCGCATATCGTGCTCCTTTAAATACTTGATAGGGTGATGTGTTGTAAGGATTCTACAGCACCACTGTGCCGCGGTGGAATTTCACTCGCTATTTGGGGGATACCAATCAAAGATGCCTTGCTATCGACATTCCCTATAGCAGAGCGGCTCATTTTGACACGGGCTATAAAGACTGGTATCTGATGCGAAATACCAGTTAATAGAGCTCCATCCCAAATTGACTACCCTTAAACCATGGGGAGAGGTCTGCAATTTATACAGTTGATTGGCTGTTGAGGGCGGCAACGCCGCCGCGATGCGGTAACCTCATTGATTGGTTTCGTGACAGCAACATAACGGTAATGTTGCGGAAACACGACGAGCCTAATCTATGACTCGTTCGTTAGTAATCAACACCGCTTCTCACGCGGTGCCGATACGAAGGGAGTTCCGTATGGCCGAACTTACTGACCGCTTCGGGACCATGGTGTTCTCTGAGGAAGTCATGAAGGACTACCTCCCCAAGGACATTTGGAAGCGCCTTGCTGCAACCCTCGAGGACGGTGAGCCGCTCGACCTGGATGTGGCCAACGCCGTTGCCCACGCCATGAAGGTCTGGGCCATCTCCAAGGGTGCTACGCACTACGCGCACTGGTTCCAGCCGCTTTCGGGCATTACTTCCGAGAAGCACGACAGCTTCCTCGAGCCCAACCACGACGGCACCGCCATTACCAAGTTTACGGGCAAGAACCTCATCCAGGGCGAGCCCGATGCCTCCAGCTTCCCCAACGGCGGCCTGCGCGCCACCTTCGAGGCCCGTGGCTACACCGCTTGGGATCCCACCAGCCCCGCCTTTATCAAGGACGATGTCCTGTGCATCCCCACGGCTTTCTGCTCCTACACGGGCGAGGCCCTGGACAAGAAGACCCCGCTGCTGCGCTCCATGACCGCGCTCTCGCGTGAGTCCAAGCGCGTTTTGGCGCTGTTTGGCAAGACCCCCAAGAAGGTCGTTCCTTCCGTGGGCGATGAGCAGGAGTACTTCCTGATCAAGAAGGACGCTTACCGCAAGCGCAGGGACCTGGTCATCACCGGTCGCACCCTCTTTGGCGCTGCTCCCTGCAAGGGCCAGGAGCTCGAGGAGCACTACTTTGGCGCTATCCGCCCCACCGTCTCGTCCTATATGAAGGACCTGGACGATGAACTGTGGGCGCTTGGCATTCCTGCCAAGACCAAGCACAACGAGGTCGCCCCCTGCCAGCATGAGCTCGCCCCTGTCTACGGCGAGGTCAACGAGGCCATCGACCAGAATCTGGTCATGATGGAGAAGATGAAGCTCATCGCCTCCCGCCACGACTTGGTCTGCCTGCTGCACGAGAAACCCTTCGAGGGCATCAACGGTTCGGGCAAGCACAACAACTGGTCGCTTGGCACTGAGTCCGAGAACCTGCTCGACCCGGGCGACACCCCGCTCGACAACCTGCAGTTCATCGTCTTCCTCACCGCGGTGATCGAGGCCGTCGATAACTATCAGGAGCTCCTGCGTGCTTCCGTTGCCTCGGCCGGCAACGATCATCGTCTGGGCGCCAACGAGGCTCCTCCGGCGATTATGTCCATTTTCCTGGGCGACCAGCTTACCGAGGTCGTCGAGAAGATCATCGATGGCAAGGCTTCCGTCCATGCCACGCGCGGCGTGCTCGACCTGGGCGCCGATACCCTGCCCAAGCTGATGCAGGACAACACCGACCGCAACCGCACCTCCCCGTTCGCCTTCACCGGCAACAAGTTCGAGTTCCGTGCCTGCGGCTCCGAGCAGAACGTCTCCGACTCCAACCTGGTGCTCGATGCCGCCGTGGCCAAGTCGCTCAAGTCCTTCGCCGACGCACTCGAGGGTACGCCCGAGGATAAGTTCCAGGACGCCGCGCTCGAGTACTGCAAGAAGGTGCTGACCGATCACCAGCGCATCCTGTTCTCCGGCGACGGTTACTCCGACGAGTGGCCCATCGAGGCCGAGAAGCGCGGCCTTGCCAACAACAAGACCACGGCCGACGCTCTTCCCGCCTTTGTTTCCGATAAGGCCATTGCGCTCTTTGAGGAGACGGGCGTCCTGACCAAGGCCGAGGCTCAGTGCCGCTATGACTGCAAGCTCGAGAAGTACAACAAGCTCATGAACATCGAGGCTACCACGATGGTTCGCGAGGCGCGTCGTACCTATCGCCCGGTCATTACCGCCTATGCCACCAAGGTCGCTAAGGGCCTTGAGACTATTCGTGCCGCCGGTGCTGAGGCCGCCATGCAGTGCGAGCAGAACACGCTCAACAAGCTCTGCAATGGCATCACCGCCATCAACGACTCCATCAAGGCTCTCGACGCCGTGCATCAGAAGGCCGAGGCCCTCGATGGCCAGGAGCAGGCCAACGTGTACGCGCACGAGGTCGTTCCCGCTATGGATACGCTGCGTGCTGCCGTGGACGCCATGGAGGAGATCGTGGCTGCCGACTACTGGCCGGTCCCGACCTACGACGACATCCTGTTCTACGTGTAGAACGTAACTGACATATCGTCACGGTATTGAGCCGGGGTCTGCATCGCGCGGGCCCCGGCTTTCTTGTTGAACAAATTTATTAGGGAAGAGTCTGCTCCGTGCCGTTTGCTAGGGTAGGGGTGTGCGCGTTGCCGTGTCGTGAAAATGGAAGATGCTCGGACTATAACGCGCCTCGACATACTCAAATTGAGTTCCGGTTGAGTCGAATGTCTGGCTGGTTACGACCGCCAGATACGAAGAAGAATCGACGTCAAGCAACCGGCAGTCCTCAGTGTCGGGCTGGGCGAGTGTTATCGTTCGTTTGCTCACGGCAATGGTGAGCCCTAGCTCATCCTCGATGTAATGGAAGAGCGACAGGGTGGCATTCTGCTCGTTTAGGCCGGGGACGGAGGAAGTTAGGAAGTAGTGGCGGTCGACAGCGACCGGTTTATCGTCGAGCATGCGGACGAGCTTCAAATGCGTAAGGTCTTCTCCTTCGGGAAATCCCGTCAACTGAGCTAGATACTTATTGGTGCTTACGTGTTCGAAATAGACGATTTTTGACGTTGGAATTGCTCCGATCGCGTGTGCCGATTCGCTGAACGAAGAAAGGTCATTTACGGTGAATGCGCCCTCTTTGCTGGCGCCTGCAAGTGACGTCTCGATTACGAGGACTCCCTTGCCTTTAATGGACTGAACTAGACCTTCATTTGCGAGAAGTGAAATGGCCTTGCGCACCGTCATTCGAGAACAGGAGAACTCTTTGGACAGATTTTGTTCGGAAGGAAGGAGCGATCCCACGGGATGCTTACCTTCGACAATCCGCTCTCGAAGGCTGCGGTAAATTTCACTGTACAGGATCCTTGCCAAAATGCTCTCCTTATAGAGGTGGTGCGGAATGCGTCAAATCGGCGCGATAGTCTGTTTCTACCAATTATAGGAAGTGAAGACGCTTAAAGTTACCGCTTACCGCCATAAATCAACCGTTCACCCGTGTGCTTAACATGTCTAGACAGATTGCAAATCACTGAGGATATAATTCCAGTCGTCAAGTACATGTCTAGACAGGAGGATTTGCAATGGCAAAACAGAGCTATGCGGTTACTATCGCGGGAGGCGGAAGCACTTATACGCCGGGCGTTGTTCTGACACTTCTCGCGAAGCGTGATGTGTTCCCCATCAATAGGATTACGCTCTATGACAACGATGCCGAGCGTCAGGGGACAATTGCCAAGGCATGTGCCATCTACATCAGGGAGAATGCTCCAGAGGTAACCTTCAGCTATACGACCGACCCTGAGGAGGCCTTCACAGGCATCGACTTTGTACTTGCCCAGATTCGCGTTGGCAAGTACGCTATGCGCGATAAGGACGAGAAGATCCCCCTGCGCTATGGCGTTCTTGGCCAAGAGACCTGCGGTCCTGGTGGCATTGCTTATGGCTTGCGCTCCATTGGCGGCGTACTCGAGATCCTTGACTACATGGAGAAATACAGTCCCAACGCATGGATGCTCAACTACTCCAACCCCGCGGCGATCGTTGCTGAGGCGACACGCCGCCTTCGCCCGGATTCAAAGATCATCAACATTTGCGACATGCCAATAGCCCTGATGGATATCATGGCTCAGATGTGTGGTCTCAAGGACCACAACGACCTCGTCGTCGGCTACTACGGCCTCAACCACTTTGGCTGGTGGACAAAGATTCACGACCGTGCAGGCAATGACCTTATGCCCACTATCAAGGCCCAAATGGCTAAAAACGGTTATGCTGGCGAGGATTCTGGCCTTGAATTCGTCGATGCGTCTTGGGACCAGACGTTCCGTAAGGCTAAGGATGTTTACGCGCTCGATCCGAATACCATTCCGAACACCTACCTCAAGTACTATCTCTTCCCGGACTATGTGGTTGAGCACACCGACCCCAACCACACCCGCACCGACGAGGTCCGTGAGGGTCGCGAGAAACGCGTTTTCGGTACCGCTCGCCAGATTATCGAAAAGGGCACGTCTGAGGGCTTCGGCCTTAAGCCAGATACCCACGCTGAGTACATTGTCGATCTCGCTCGCGCTTTGGCAGAGAACACCCGTGAACGTTTCTCGCTGATTGTTCCCAACGACGGGGCTGTGTCCAATTTTGACCCAACGGCTATGGTCGAGATCCCCTGCATCGTCGGCAGCGACGGCTACGAGAAAATTTGCCAAGGTGAGATTCCGCAATTCCAGAAAGGACTTATGGAGGAACAGGTCTCGGTCGAAAAGCTTGCAGTGTCTGCTTGGGTCGACCATTCCTATCAGGAGCTTTGGCAGGCGCTGACGCTTTCGAAGACGGTCCCCTCTGCCTCCGTTGCAAAGAAGATCCTTGACGATCTCATTGAGGCGAATAAGGAGTTCTGGCCAGAGCTTCACTAGTATCGGAAATCAATTTAGCGAATGATGGCGGGCGGCCGACCTTGGACAGGTCGCATGGGAGGAAAACCATGAGCGAAAGCAAAGAGCTTGTAAATCGCAAGCTCGGCGAGGACGTAGTTGGCCTCGTCGGCGGTAAGGAAAACATCCTGAGCATCTCGCACTGCATGACGCGTCTACGTTTCAAGCTGCGAGACGATGCGAAGGCCGATACTAAGGCAATTGAATCTCATAAAGGCGTCATTCAAGTAATCAACGCGAATGGCCAGTATCAGGTTGTTGTCGGCATCAATGTGATTGAGGATGTTTACGATGCCGCGGTTGCCGCTTCTGGTGTCGAGGGGCTGGGCGAGGTTAATCTTGATGGTGAGCCCGTCAAGAAAGGAAACGTTGTTAGTGCCCTTATCGATACTATTTCGGGCGTAATCCAGCCGATTCTTGCGGTGCTGTGTGCCGCGGGCATGATCAAGGGTGTTTTGAGTATTCTCGTCGCCCTCGGATGGATCACGGCGACAGACGGCTTGTACCAGATTCTATATGCGGCTGGTGACGGCTTCTTCTACTTCCTGCCGATTATCCTTGGCTATACCGCGGCAAAGAAGTTTGGCTGTAGTGAGTTCGTTGGCATGACGCTCGGTATCGCACTTACGTATCCGGCGATGGTCAACATCACATCGGGCGATGTTTTGGGAACGGTGCTTGCCGGCACTCCCTTTGCCATGAACTACTACACGACTTTCCTCGGCATACCCGTCATCATGCCGTCTTCGGGTTATACGAGCTCTGTCATTCCGATTATCATCTCTGTTTGGTTCGCGGCAAAGCTGGAGAAGTGGTGCCGCAAGCATTTCTCTGAGTATGTAAAGTTCTTCTTTGTGCCTACGTGCGTGCTCGTTGTGATGGTCCCCGCTACCTATTTGATTATTGGCCCGATTGCCACCCTGATCACGAACCTCATGAGCCTGCTGTTTAACTCCCTCTACAGCTTGCCTGTCATCGGCGGCGCGCTCGGCGGCATCGTGCTTACTGCCATTTGGCAGCCTATGGTCATCTTCGGCTTCCACTGGAGTGTCATTGCCCTCATGCTGGTGAACATTGCCTCCCAGGGCTGGGATATTGTCATGGCGCCGTACATGGTTTGTTCATACGCTCAGTCCCTTGCCGTCCTCGCTATCCTTCTGAAGACTAAGGACCTAAAGCTCAAGCAGCTTGCATGGCCGGCGTTCATCTCGGGCTTCTTCTTCGGCATCACCGAACCCTGCATCTACGGCGTGACCCTTCCGCGCAAGAAGCCTTTTATCATGAGCTGCATCGCCTCTGTGCCCGGGGGCCTAATCATCGGCGCTCTTGGCACCAAGATGTTCGCCTTCACCGGCGGCGGCTTCTGCGCCTTCCCGGGCTTCATTGACCCGTCCGGTGCAATGGGCGCGAACTACCTGATTTACGTAATCATAGCCATCGTGGTTTCCAGCGTGATTTCGTTCCTGCTTACGTATGCGACGTACAAGGAGGACGTGCCGGCGGTAGAGGCTGCAAAGTAGCCAAAGAAGTGGAGCTGCGGGACAAGTATTTCCCCGCGCGCCAGCAATTAAACGAGGTCGTCCTTGGATAAGCGTCGAGGGCGACCTCGTCTTGTACTGATTTCGTTCGAGAGGCAGTGGTTGAGGGTGCCTAATATTATCTTTGACAATAAGATGGGCGAGGCGTGCCTTGCGGCGTGGAGGTCCGCAGGTGTGGAAGTCCGCTCAGTCGTGGTCCGACAAGATGGTGAAGTCGTCTTCGAGCATGCGGCTGCGCCGTTCTCCCTCGAACACGTTCACCCGCTCTATTCTGTGACTAAGTCCTTCACCTCGGTTGCTGTTGGGATGTTGGTGAATGAAGGACGGCTGTCGCTGGCCGATCGCTGGATTTCATACTTCCCGGAATATGAAGGCGAGATTGCGGATGAGCGCTTTCGCAATGTGACAGTTCGCAATTTGCTGACTATGACGATGGGGCAGGAGAGTGACCTTTCGTATATTGGCGCGGGAGACGACTGGGCACATGAGGTTCTTCATCGTGAGTTTGACTGGAAGCCGGGCGAGGTCTTTCACTACGATTCGCTGTGTTCACATTTATTGAGCATGCTCGTGCAACGCATAAGTGGAACGAAAGAATCCGATTATCTCGCCGAACGTTTGTTTACGCCGTTAGGCATTAGAAATTGGTGGTGGGAAGAGGATCAAGCCGGTCATACGACCGGAGGTTTTGGTCTTCACCTTTCGACACCGGATTTGGCTAAGTTTGGTCAATGTTTGCTAGATGGCGGCAAGTGGCGTGGGGAACGGATCATTCCCGCGGAATGGGTTGCCGAGGCGACGAAGATTCAGATGGAAACGAGCCCCTTTTATCCGTCTGAGGCGACTGAAGACAGCAATGGCTATGGATACCAGTTCTGGATGTGCCGGCGTGGCGGGTTCAGATGCTCTGGCCTTTTTGGGCAGCTGTGCTACATACGGCCCACAGATGGCCTTGTCATCGCCTGCTCGAGTTCCACGACAGGAAGTAAGGCGTTGCTTGATCCGCTGTATGAGGTATTGTTCAAAGAGTCTAGTGTTCGGGAAACGGTGGCTTCCGAACGTGACTTCGATAGCATTCCCGTGCCAGTTGGGTTGGCTTCTGGCGGACGTTTGAGCTCATTACGTCTCGAGGGCATTCATCATTGCATTTTCGGGGATTTTGAAGAGATCGATATTCGATTTCATGAGAATGAGCTGGATTTGTCTCTGTTGCGCGATGGTCGTGAGTACGGCGTGAGGGCCGGCTACAAGTCTTGGGTTTGTAAATCGGGCGATGGGCTCGGAGTCGGAGACCTCTTTCCTTTTGTAACTCATGAAGCTGAGAGAGACGATGCCCCCGCATGGGATGTTCGCAAGCTGTTTGCAGCGTATGCCTGGACTTCGCCAACAAGTTTACAAATCGAGACCAGGGAACTGGACTACACACGGCGCTGTTTTATCGATGTGCAGATCGGAGGCATTTATGCCGTGTGCAGGGTGCGAGTTGAGGGAATGTGCCGTTTTCCGGCACCCTCGGAACTCACAGCGATTTTGAAGTTGGGGTAATTTTTCAAGACGTGCGATTGATGAGAAAGCTTGCCAACATCACGGCAAATGGAGACGGAGCTGTCTCCAGGCAATGTTTTTCGATGCGGACGTCTCAGATATCGTATTGCTAGGGACTAAGTCAATCACTTGTTAGGGTCGAAGCGTAAATGCGTTTCCTCGGCTCCGCACCCTGTTGGGCTCGAATCCCGGCGCATGGCAGCAAAAAGCCCGCTATCGTGAGGATAACGGGCTTCTCATTTTAAATGGTGCCCCCAGCGGGATTCGAACCCGCGATATCCACCTTGAAAGGGTGGCGTCCTTGGCCGCTAGACGATGGGGACAGCGGGAAAGAGTATAGCAGACTTTTTTGCCGGCGCGTATATCGTTGGCAAACTGGAAAACCACCACACAGGAGTAGGCTTTTATTCCGATTTTCAAATATCTCAATCTGTAACATCTGAGCGGGCAAATCGGCTCTATCTGTTACAGATCGAGATAGACGGCGGGCGTCGGCACCAACATCTCAATCTGTAACAGTACGACGACTTTTAACGGTCTAGATGTTACAAATCGAGACAAACTACCGTGGCGGGTCAAAACCACCACAAAGGTACCTGTCCCCTTTGTGGTGGTGGGGTGCTAGGGGAGGAGCTTCATGGCGGCGTCGTGGGCGGCGTGCTCGTAGGTGTCGTCGAGGGGCTTGAGCGGCAACAGGGCGTTGGCCTGTGCATCGCCGCGGCGCTCGAGGGCGTGGGTGATGAGCCAGTCGGCGAGCTCGGGGTTCTTGGGCAGTGCCGGTCCGTGCAGGTACGTGCCGATGACGCCCTTGTAGATCAGGCCCTCAAAGCCATCGTCGCCGTTGTTGCCGGTGCCCGCGACGACGGACGTTCCGAGCGGCGTGGCCTCTGTATCGAGCAGGGTGCGGCCGCCGTGGTTCTCGAATCCCACAAAGGGCTCGGGTGCCAGGTCGGTCTTGACGGCGACGTTGCCGATCAGGCGGTCGGAGCCGCGCACAGTCTCGACGGCAATGACGCCCAGACCCTCAATGCGATCGTCGCCCATGTAGTACGAACGGCCGAGCAGCTGATAGCTGCCACAGATGGCAAGCAGTGTGCCGCCAACCTCAACATAGGCCGCGACCTTTTCTTTTTGGGCGAGCAACTCGTGTGCCACGGCTAGCTGGTCGCGGTCGGAGCCGCCGCCCATCATGACGATATCGGCATCGGCCAAATCAAGCGTCTCGCCCATGCGGACCTCGTCCACGCGCACGGGAATGCCGCGCCAGGCGCAGCGGCGCTCAAGCGCAATAACGTTGCCGCCGTCGCCGTAGAGGTTGAGGGCATCGGGATACAGATAGACGATGCGCACCGGGCGCGAAAGCTCGACTGGCGCGATGCCGACAGGAAGAGCGCTGCCGTCGGCACGGGTTGCGGCGCGGGCGGCAACCGTAGCCGCATCGGTGCCTTTGAGCCCGTCGAGCTCCTTGACCAGCGGCGGGAAGGCCGTGTAGTTGGCGACGGCGTAGAAGGTGTCATTGGCGGCCTCGTCTGCCACGGCGCCAATTGCCTGCGCGACGTCCGAGATAATCGCGGCATCGATGCCGGCGTACTTGAGGCGTACTTGCATGTCGTGCGCGCGCGTGCCTCCGGCAAAGGCGACAAGACCCGGCGTGTCGGCGATGCGCTCGAAGTCGACATCGTAGATCCACGAGACATCGTGGCCGTCGGCATCGTTATCGTTTAGGAAGAAGGCGCAGAGCCTGCCACCTGCCGTTTTAATGGACTGGATCTGGCGATCGAAGCCCACGGGATTCTTGGCCAGGTTGGCCTCGACGGTGCGGCCGGCAATATCCCAGCGGCCCATGCGTCCGCCGGCGGGCACGTAGGCATTAAGCGTGGGCTGCAGATGCGCCGCGTCCACGCCCAGCTCGTGCGCCGCAAAGAAGGCAGCGGCGACGTTATAGACCATGTACAGGCCGTTGTAGCGCGTGGCGATGTGCACGGCGGGCGCGTTGGCCTCGGGTCCAAAGGCCAGGTCAAAGCCGTAGCCGTCGCAGCCGAGCTCAACGCCCGTCACGCGGCGGAGCAGCGCGGGGCGACCCCAGCCGCACGAAGGGCAATGATAGGCTCCGAGCTGTCCGTACTGTACGTAGTCGTACTCCAACGGGGCGTTGCACTGCGAGCAAAAGCGCGAGTCGCTAATGCGGTCGGACTCGGTGCCCGTGGCGCCGTCGATGCCAAAGGCGATGCTCGTGTTGGGGACGCGCGCGGCGATCGAGGCGCACAGCGGATCGTCGGCGTTGTAGATGAGCGTTGTCGTCGGAGAGAGCTCCAACGCATGGGCGATGACGTCTTGGGTATGGTCGATCTCGCCGTAGCGGTCTAGCTGGTCGCGGAACAGGTTGAGCAGCACAAAGTACGTCGGTTTGAGCTTGGGCAGAACGCGTACGGTGTAGAGCTCGTCGCACTCAAAAACGCCCACGCGCTTGCCGCTGCTGGCGTGCTTAAGGCCGCCGCGGGCCTCGAGCAGAGCACCCACCACACCAGGCTCCATATTGTTGCCGGCACGGTTACACACCACGGTAGCGCCGCTGGCAGCAACGGCGTCAGCGATGAGGTTGGAGGTGGTGGTCTTGCCATTAGTACCGGTAATCACCACGCTGCGGTCGACGAGGCCGGCGAGGTCGCTTAGCAGCTCGGGGTCGATCTTCATGGCGATGCGGCCGGGAAGCACGCCACCCTGGCGTTTGAGGACAGAGCGCAGTCCCCAGCGGGCGATATCGCTCGAGGTGCAGGCGAGAGATGAGCGGAAGTTCATGAAGTCGTTCCTAACGTGAATGACATGGTCGGGGCGATCGCGTCGCTAAAAGCCGTAGCGGCGCGCAAAATCCTGGGCAAGCTGCGAAACGTCTTCGCAGGCATTGGCCCAGGGGGCAAAGTCGGGGGTGTCCGAGATAATACCGTCCGCTTCCCAAACGGCTTGGTGCGAAAGATCCCAGGGATCGTGTGGCTCGGGCCGGCAGGGAAGGTACGGTGTCTGGTACATGGGGTTCAGTAAGAAGAACGCGCCACCCTCGCAACGGTTAGCAAACTCACGCAGCGCGCGCGTCGCCGGGCGCATCTTGTTTGTTTTGAACAGCAGAATCGTGCGGGCGAGCAGGTACCAAGGAGAGTTTTCGAGTGCGTCTGCCCCCATCTGTTCCTCGAGCTGATGCGCCAGGGCAAAAAAGCCGTCTTGGTCTTCCAAGCGGGCGAGGGCAAGCAGCACGGTGCCGGCGGCCCGAGTGGGATAGCCTTCTGCTTTAAGGACGCGGCGGGCGTAGTTGGCAGCAGCGCGGTAGCGGGCGCTCGCCATGCACAGCTGCGAGATGGCCTCGAGCGTGTGGAGCCACCCGATAAGGGCCGGCTCGCTCACAGTAAGGTCCGCTGCGGTGACACCGTCGGCCAAAACATTATTGGCCCAGTAGTGCGGGGCCTCCATATCAAACCCGGGCACGCTCTGTTGCAGGTAGTCGGCCGTGCTCGTCTCGAGCTTCATCAGGTCGCCCAGGCAGGCGTCGACGGGCGTGTCCGCCAAAATGATGGCGAGCAGCTGGGCATCGAGGACATGCGCATCGATGCGGACGATCTTGAGTAGCTCATCACGCATATCGTCGAACAGGCGGTTGCGCGTCTGCTCAAACTCCTCGTCGCTGCCCATGTCCTCGATGCGATGGAGCTCGTCGAGCAGGTGGCGATGAACACCGGCATAGGACAGCAGCGCCTGAGCATGCTCGGACTGCGCATACTTTTGGGGATTCGCACTAATGTCGTTATGGACAAGCTCGCGTGCTGCATCGGTGAGCTCGGGGTGCGACGCCAGATAGGTGCGCTCCAGGTAGGCGGGGATGTAGACGCTCGGATCCATTAGAGGTCTCCTCCCTTAAACGGCAAGCCCTGCTCGGCCGCCCGCAGGATGCGCTCATCGATTTGGGAACGCACGATATCGTTGGTGGCGACCCAGGCGGCAAAGCTGGCGTTGTCGGGGGCGCCCAGGCCCTCCTGCAGTACCGGCGTCGCCTCGGACAGCGCAAGGACAAGCTCGTCGGTGGAGCCCGCACCCACGTTGACGCGGGCATAGACGCCATCGGGAAACTCGGTTTGGAAGTAGAGTGCCTCGGCTGCGTGCGGACACGAGCGCGCAAGGATGCGCAAGTAGTGCTCGGCGCCCTCGTAGTCCAGCTCGCGCCAGGCTGCGCTCATCAGTGCGATGAGCGTCCACGGGTCCAAGTCGCGTTCTGCATCCTTGGGACGGCGGCGCAGCGGCGTGTTGGCAAGATAGGGCACGGAGTGGGCGGAGCGAAAGCGCTTGAGCTCCTCGGCGGGGTATTCGAGCTTTGCCATGGCGAGCATCGCGGTGTGGCGGACACCGGCGGGGTCGTTGGGCGCAAAGTCCAAGCTGCGATTTGCGGCTTCGAGCGACATGCGATAGCGGCCGCTAATGAGGGCGCGCGATGCCAAGGCGGCAAGCCAGCGCAGATAGGGGCGGCGCGTAAGGTCGCCTGCGGCCTCGCGCTCGTAGGGGTCCTGCGCCGAGGCGATCTTGAGCGCCAGATCGTGCTCCACCTCGTCGCACTTGGACACCAGATACTGCACGTATTCCTCGTTGGATTCGGCGGTGAGCGCCGTCAGCATGCGCTGGGCATCCCAGTTGGCCGGATCGAGTGCGGCTGCCTCGCGGAGCATGTTCTCGGCAGCTGCCTCTTCCTGCTCTGCCTGGGTATCGTCAGGGATAAAGGGAATGCGGTAATCGACGGCCTCGACCACCTTGGCAATGAGGTGCCCGGCGCGGTCGCGGTCGTGCACGATGAGCGGTGCGGGGTTGCGGGTGAATTGTTCCATCAGACGCTCTACGGCGGCAGCGTCGGTGAGCGGGATATTGTCGCGGCGCAAGGCCTCAAGAACGAGGCGATGGCAATCCTCTTGAATGGGATCGAATGCCATGGGGCCTCCTTTGCTGCGGTTAGGGTTCAAATGTTTCTATATAAGGTTCTAGTTTACCCGCATGTGGCACACCGGGGGTGCCGCACTTGGACTTGCACCTTTGCACCACGAAGACGGATGTCGCACAAATGTCGGCACCCTGGACGACCGAGTGGTATCACGGTGCCGCAAACGGTCGATATTTGGCGGCGAACGGTGCATATTTTGGAGGGGCACAGTCCTGCCCAGGATATGTAGTCAACCTTGATAAAACGTTTGCCCAGCTTGGGAGTATGAATGCCGCACAAGGGTCTTCAGGGATAGAAAAAACGTTTCATCATTGGCGGCTTTAGGTGAATAACTGACCAACCAGAACGGTAAAATAGTGTTTGTCTGAGCGTTGAGACGTTTAGACATCGCGCATTGTCATCGCCGGCAACGCGCAAACCGGTCCTAACGGAGCCAATTGGGTGCTCCGTTATATACGCAAGTCTAAGAGGGGCTTGTTTAGGAGGCACAGTATGGGACGTTTTACCAATCCTCGCGATCTGTACTTTGGTGAGGGCGCTCGCCACGAGGTGAAGAACCTCAAGGGCAAGAAGGCCATCATCGTTTCTGGCGGCAGCTCTATGCGCCGCGGCGGGTTCCTGCAGGACGTCGAGAACGACCTTAAGGAAGGCGGTTTCGAGGTCAAGCTGTTCGAGGGCGTCGAGTCCGACCCGTCCATCGAGACGGTCATGAAGGGCGCCGAGGCCATGCGCGAGTTCGAGCCCGACTGGATTATCGCCATCGGTGGCGGCTCGCCCATCGATGCCGCTAAGGCCATGTGGGTCTTCTACGAGTATCCCGAGGAGTCCTTCGAAAACATCATCCAGCCGTTCAGCTTCCCCGAGCTGCGTCAGAAGGCTCATTTCTGCGCCATCTCCTCTACCTCCGGCACCGCTACCGAGGTCACCGCGTTCTCCGTCATTACCGACTACGCCAAGGGCATCAAGTACCCGCTGGCCGACTTCAACATCACCCCTGATGTCGCCATCGTCGACCCCGAGCTCACCTACACCATGCCCGCCAAGCTGTGCGCTCACACCGGCATGGATGCTCTGACCCACTGCATGGAGGCCTACGTTTCCACCTGCGCCTCTATGTTCACCGACGCCAACGCTCTGCACGGCATCCGCGAGATCGTCGAGTGGCTGCCCAAGTCCTATGCTGGCGACCATGAGGCCCGTCAGCACATGCACGAGGCTCAGTGCATCGCCGGTATCGCCTTCTCCTCGGGCCTGCTCGGCATCGTTCACTCCATGGCTCACAAGACCGGTGCTGCCTTCGAGAACGGCCACATCATCCACGGTGCCGCTAACGCCATGTACCTGGGCAAGGTCATCCAGTGGAACTCCAAGGACCCGCGTGCTGCTGAGCGTTACGCTTACGTGGCCAAGGAGATCCTGCACCTTCCCGGCGAGACCAACGAGGAGCTCATCGCTGCGCTCGTCCAGAAGATTCGCGACCTCAACGACCAGCTCAACATTCCGCAGTCCATCAAGGATTACGCGAATGGTGGCGTGAAGGTCGACGCCGAGAACCCGCAGATGGTCTCCGAGGAGGAGTTCCTCGCCAAGCTGCCCGAGATCGCCGCGAACGCCGAGCAGGACGCCTGCACGCCCGAGAACCCGCGTGAGACCAAGGCTGCCGACTTCGAGAAGATCCTCAAGGCCTGCTACTACGACACCGACATCGATTTCTAATCGACTCTTGTTATCGTAATGAGGGGCTCCGCACGTATCCGTACGGAGCCCCTTTCTTTTTTAGAGAATGGGATAGTTATGGCTGCAATTTTCAATAGCCCCAGCAAGTACATCCAGGGCCCGGACGAGCTGGCCAAGCTCGGCTCTTATGTTGAGCCGCTTGGCGCTAAGGCCCTCGTCATCGTGACGCCTTCGGGCAAGAAGCGCGTCGGTGCCAAGATCGAGGGCGGCTTTGCCGAGGCTAAGGCCGAGCTGCTGTTTGAGGACTTTAACGGCGAGTGCTCCAAGGGCGAGGTTGATCGCCTGGTTGCGCTCGCTCGCGACAACGGTTGCGACATCATCGTCGGCGTCGGTGGCGGCAAGATCCTCGACACCGCGAAGGCCGTCGCCTATTACCTGGAGTCTCCGGTTATCATTTGCCCCACCATCGCTTCGACCGATGCACCGTGCTCGGCACTTTCGGTGCTCTACACCGACGACGGCCAGTTCGACAAGTACCTCTTCCTTAAGGCAAACCCCAATATCGTCCTTATGGATACGACGGTTATCGCGGCGAGCCCGGTGCGCCTGACGGTTTCCGGTATGGGCGATGCGCTCGCAACCTATTTCGAGGCTCAGGCAACGCACGATGCCGACGGCGGCACCTGCGCCGGCGGCAAGGGCGGAATGGCCGGCCTGGCGCTCGCCAAGCTCTGCTACGAGACGCTCATGGCCGATGGCGTCAAGGCCAAGGTCGCGCTGGAGAAGGGTGCGCTCACGCCTGCCGTCGAGCACATCATCGAGGCCAATACGCTGCTTTCGGGCATTGGCTTTGAGAGCTCGGGCCTTGCTGCTGCTCATGCCATCCACAATGGCCTGACGATGCTGCCCGAGTGCCACAGCATGTATCACGGCGAGAAGGTCGCCTTCGGCACCATCGTCCAGCTGGTACTCGAGGATGCCCCGACCGAGAAGCTCGAGGAAGTCTTGGGCTTCTGCATTGAGCTGGGTCTGCCCGTTACGCTCAAGGAGCTGGGCGTTGCCGAGGTTACGCGCGAGCAGGCCATGATTGTTGCCGAGGCCGCCTGCGCACCCGATGACACCATGTGCAACATGCCGTTTGAGGTGACGCCCGAGATGGTCGCAAACGCCATCCTGGGTGCCGACGCGCTGGGCCACTACTATCTTATGGATGAGTAAATCAAGCTAAGGAAGGGGCAAAACCAACAGATGGTTTTGCCCCTTTTTGCTATGGTGCAAAGGGGTCAGGTTACTATGCACCAATCGTTGTTTGATGAAGGGCGGATTCTCGTATGGCGCTTCCCATGGTATATGGCGGTCCCGGCCGGTATGTTCAGGGGCCGGGCGAACTATCGCGTCAGGGCAGGTATTTGTCATGGTTGGGCTGCGCTGCCTATGTCTTGTTTGACCAGGGCACCGAGGATCGGATGTGCAGGCAGATCGTCGATGGATTTCTGGATGAAGATTTAAGCGAGCCGTTCTTTAAGATTTACAACGGTCCGTGTACGGAAGATGCCGTTGTCGAAATGGCCAAGGAAGCCCAGGCCGAGTATTGCGACATGGTGGTGGGTATTGGCGGCGGCAAGATGCTCGATATCGCCAAGGCAGTAGCGTTTTATGCTGAGCTGCCGTTGTGCGTATGTCCCACGGCGGCCTCGATGGATGGTCCGTGCAGCGCGATTTCGGTGCTGTATCACGAGGATGGGTCGTTCGATCGCTATCTGATGCTCGAGAAGAATCCAGACCTGGTCGTGGTCGATACCAACGTGGTCGCGGCGGCCCCACTGCGTATGACGGTCGCTGGTATGGGCGATGCGCTGGCAACGTACTTCGAGGCGCGTTCGTGCGCCGCGGCGAGAGGTGCGAACGAGCACGGTGGCGCGCCGGGACACTTGGCCCTGGTCGCGGCACGTGCCTGCTACGACACGCTTATGGAATGCGGCGTCGCTGCCAAGCGCGATCTCAAAAAGGGACGTATATCGCCGGCGGTTGAGCGCCTGATCGAGTGCAATATTCTGCTCTCGGGCGTCGGTTTTGAGAGCGGTGGCTTGGCGTTGGCGCATGCCATCGCCAACGGCCTGACGATTTTGCCCGAGTGCAAGGCCATGCACGGCGAGGCCGTAGCGTTTGGTCTGGTGGTCCAGCTTCGTCTGGAGCGTGCGCCCGAGCTTGAACAGGTACTCGAGTTTTGTCAGCGCGTTGGTCTGCCGACGACGCTCGAGGAGCTGGGCCTTGGCGAGATTTCCGATGCCGACCTGATGAGCGTTGCGGATGCGGCCTTTAGAAACGAACGCAATATGGCCAACGAGCAGGCCAAGGTGACCAAACAAAAGCTCGTCGAGCTCATGCGCGAGGCATAGTTTGGCGTTTGATTGACCTTGTGCAATCGAGGCGGCGATAGGCCGTGGCTATTTGCCTCAAAGGTGCTCCGCGTGTAATTTGCCCGAGGCGTGGGCCGATAGCGTATCATTATCTCTTGCTTGTTTGCACTGCTCAGGGAGGGGCCGCGCATGGCGCAGGAACACGATCTGTTTGATGACATTATCGAGATCAGCAAGGGTTTCGACTTTCTTAAAAACCCGCTTGGCGGTGTGACCGATGCACTCGATCCGTCGGCGCCGCAGTGGAATCCTGCCGACTACAAGGAGCGTCCGCGCGGAAACACCATTCCGTGCCTGGCCTGCAAAAACGAGAAGAGCGGCTGCACCGCGTGCATGGACGTGTGCCCGGTCAACGCCATCGAGGTCGAGGAAGACGCCATCGAGATCCTCGACTCCTGTCGCAAGTGCGGCCTGTGCGCCGCTGCTTGCCCGACGGAGGCGATCGTCTCTCCGCGCCTTGCGCCCAAAAACGTTTACGACGACATTGTCTCGGCAGCTACGAGTCATGAGACCGCCTACGTTACCTGCACGCGTGCTCTTAAGCGCATGCCGCGCGAGAACGAGGTCGTCGTTGCCTGCGTGGGCGATATTACGGCCGAGACCTGGTTCTCGGTGCTGGCCGATTATCCCAATGTGAGCGTGTACCTGCCGCTGGGCGTGTGCGATAAGTGCCGTAACACCGGTGGCGAGGACATCTTGGGCGAGGCCATTGCTACCGCCGAGGAGTGGGCGGGCACGGGCATGGGTCTGGAGGTCGATCCCAAGAGCCTCAAGTGCCATAAGCGCCGCGAGTACGAGCGCAAGGAGTACATGGAAAAGATCGCCCGCACCACGGGCCTTACCGTGACAAAGCTCAATCCGGCAACGGCGGCACTGGCCTCGGTGACGCAAAAGCTCAAGGCCCATCGCCATCAGATTACCCAGCTGGAGCGCACGCTCAACACCATGTGCGGCACCACGACGACTAAGCGTCGCCGTACGCTTACGCACGGGCGGCAGCTGGTGCTCTCGACGCTGCAAAACCGCCCCGAGCTTGCCCAGAACATGCAGGTGAGCACGCCTGAGTGTGATTTTGACAAGTGCACGTCGTGTGGCGAGTGTGTCAATGTATGTCCCACGTTCGCCTGCGATTTGGTGGGAAGCGGCCGCTTTGCGTTGGAGTCCACGTATTGTTTGGGCTGCGGTGCCTGCGTCAAGGTGTGCCCCGAGCATGCGCTCAAGTTAGTTAAGCATGACGCGTCCAATCTGGTTGTCGTCGATCCCGAAGCCGAGGAAAAGGCTGCCCAGAAGGCGAAGGCTCACGAAGAAGCCCAGAAGGTCAAGGCCGAGGCAAAGGCCAAGCTCGATAAGATGCTCGACCAGGTGGAAAAGCTCGCGGACTAGTCAGCGACCTCTATCTCTGCTTCATTCGTGCCGCCGTGGCGTCCGGGTTCGCCCAGATGCTGCGGCGGCGCTATACTTATGCAGTTTGAAATGCTTGTACCAAAAGGAGCTGTCGTGTCCCTTTCCATCGGTATCGTGGGCCTGCCCAACGTGGGCAAGTCGACGCTGTTCACCGCGCTTACCAAAAAGACCGGCCTTGCCGCCAACTATCCGTTCGCCACGATCGACCCCAACGTGGGTATCGTCGATGTGCCCGATAGCCGTCTGCAAAAGCTCGCCGACATCGTCAACCCGGGTCGCATTGTGCCGGCGACGGTCGAGTTCGTCGACATCGCAGGTCTGGTGAAGGGCGCTAACGAGGGCGAGGGTCTGGGTAACCAGTTCCTGGCCAACATTCGCGAGACCGACGCAATCTGCGAGGTCGTGCGCTACTTTAAGGACCCCAACGTTATGCGCGAGGTGGGCCGCACGGGCGAGTTCGTCGATCCCGCCGGCGATGCCGACACCATCATGACCGAGCTCATCCTGGCCGACATGGGTACGCTCGAGAAGCAGCTGCCCAAGCTCGAGAAGGAGGCCAAGCGCGACAAGGAGCTCATGCCCAAGTTCGAGGTGGCCAAGCGTCTGCTTGCCTGGCTCAACGAGGGCAAGCGCGCCGCATCCATGGAGATGACCGACGAGGAGCGTGCTGCCGCCAAGGGCCTGTTCCTGCTCACCATGAAGCCCATCTTGTACGTGGCAAACGTTGACGAGGATATGCTCAATGAGGACCTGGCGCCCATCGATGGTGTTAAGCCGCTGCCCATCTGCGCCAAGATCGAGGCCGAGCTTTCCGAGCTCGATCCCGAGGACGCCGCCGACTACCTGGAGAGCCTGGGCTTGGAGCAGCCCGGCCTGGACGTGCTCGCGCAGGCAGCCTATAAGCTGCTCGGCCTGCAGTCGTTCTTTACGGCCGGCGAGATGGAGGTCAAGGCTTGGACGGTACGTCAGGGTGCGACCGCCCCGCAGGCTGCCGGTGTCATCCACACCGACTTTGAGCGCGGCTTTATTAAGGCCGAGGTCATTGGCTATGACGACTACATCGAGCTCGGCGGCGAGCAGGGCGCCAAGGCCGCCGGCAAGCTGCGCATCGAGGGCAAGGACTATGTCATGGCCGATGGCGACGTCGTGCACTTCCGCTTTAACGTGTAAGGACGACGCGCATGTTCAAATATGGCAAAAAAGCTGGCTACATGGGCATCGCGCTGCTGGTGCTCGCGGTGCTTCCGCTGGTGGTCGCAGCGTTTGTTATCCCCAACATTGGTCCCGAGGTAGCAACGAAGTTTAACGCAGCCGGCGAGGTGACGCGCTGGGGCAAGAGCTACGAGCTGCTGGCACTGCCGGTGCTCAACCTGCTGCTGAGCGTGGCGACGTACTTTACGGCAGGACGCCAGGCTAAAAACAATGATGACTCCGCCGCCATGGCGCGCATCGTGTGCGAGCGCTATCTGCGTAACGGTTGCATCACGGGTGTGTTCCTCAACGTGATCAACGTTTACTTTATGTACTCGGCGATTACCGGAACGGGCTTTGGATTTGGTTTCTAGCTTGTCCTTTTAGGCAACGAGCCTGCACGCATATTCAATGGCTGCTGCGAGGCCGCCGCTCGATCGTGGTTTAAAGACCATGTCGGCGGCGGCCTCGTTTTCGTATCCGGCGCCGCGCAAGGTTAGGGAGACGGAGGCTTCTAGGAGTAAGGGGAGTCCTTGCGGGGTGGTGGCGATAACGGCGGTCCGGTCGAGTACGCAGCCGTGCTCTTGGCATAGACGTGCGAGGTCGCCTTGCTTTGGACTGGAAAGCGGTGCCGTGGGGACACGGCTCGTTAGCAGTGCAAGTGCCGTGCGCTCGTCGGGCGTAAGCTGGTCGGCTTCGATAACGACAAGAGCAATCGGTGTATCGTACCGACGGCAATCTGCACGCTGTACGTAAATAGAAGAACCCGACATAGAAAACTCCTGTGTATTCGGCAAAACGTAAACTATAGTTTACGTTTTTGTTCAGCTCCATTTCAAACTCGGCTGCATGGACGAACGTGCGAAACAGATTCTTGGCAGGCGGGTCGAAGAGACACGCAGGGACCTTGGTATCTCCAAGGTTGATTTTTGTGTGGCGACAGGAATCAGCCGACCCTACCTCGACCGAATCGAAGATGGGACGGCAAACTTCACGCTCAAGGTTCTATTTAAGATCGCGCCCGCACTCGGCATGACGGTGTCAGAGCTTCTCGAGGGGATCGAATAGGGGATACCCGTCGACAACTGAATTAGGCCATCGGGATGCGGTCGTGGTTGACTTGGCTGTAGAACAGGCGCTGGATCTCGGCGGCATCGCGTGACTGGCCGAGTGCCCACATGGTTTTGGCCACGAGCGTCTCGGTGGTCATGTCGTCGCCGCGCAAAATACCCGGATGATCGGCGTAAACTCGGCCGACCTCATAAACACCCAGGTCAAGGCCCTCCTCGGGGACCTGCGTGGTCATAACGACGGTGCGGCCCGAATCGACCCAGCGGAAAATTGCCTCTTGGAACGACTCGCCCGACTCACCAAACTCGGGGATACCGCCAATGCCAAAGGTCTCCAGAATCACGGCGTCGTAGCTATCGGCAAGGGCGTCGAGGATGCCCGGGTTTACGCCGGGCGTAAGCTTGAGTACAAATACGCGCGGGTCGATGCTGTCGTAGAAACGAACCGGGTTCTCGTTCTGGTGAGTGCCGTGGAGTCCGTTGCGAACGATGCGGTCGTTGCGGATATAGGCAATGGGCGGATAGTTGACGCTAATGAACGCGTTAAAGCTCATGGTGCGCTGCTTGCGGGCGCGCGTGCCGGCAATGGCTACGCCGCCAAAGACAATCGAGACGTCGTGCGAATGCTCGTCGAGCGCATAGAGCAGGCTCTGGTACAGGTTGAGCTTGGCGTCGGTAAAGGGATTGCCCATGGGCTTTTGCGAGCCGGTGAGTACGATGGGCTTGGGGCTGTCCTGAATCAGGTAGGAAAGCGCCGCCGCGGTGTAGCTCATGGTGTCGGTGCCGTGCAGAATCACGAAGCCGTCGTGGTCGGCATAACCCTCGATGATGACGTCGCGGATACGCATCCAGTCGCTCGGGCGCATATTGGTGCTGTCGATGTTCATGGGCTGCACCACGTCGAGCTCGCAGAGGCCCGAGATCTCGGGGACGCTCTGGGCGAGCTCCTCACCGGTCAGGGCGGGGGAGAGGCCGTTACCGTCCTCGGTCGATGCGATGGTGCCGCCCGTGGCGATGAGAAGGATGCGCTTCATGCTGGTATTCCTATCGTATTTGCCGCCGCAGAGGCGGAGTCGTTCGGCAGTATTGTGGCACAGGGCGTCCAATGTTCAAACGTATTACATCATCTGTGACGTTTGGTAACGCTCCACTTGCTGTCAAATAGGGGCCCAGGTCGTGCGTTTGCCGTGCTCTGATGGCTATGACGGGCGCAGAACCGCTGGTTACGTGTACACTATGAAAGTTATTTTCGTTCATTCACGCGGGTGGGCACCGGCTCCCCGCCAACAGGAGGGGAAACCATGGATCAAAAGGCTTCCGCAAAGGTCCTCGTACTCGACTTTGGTGCGCAGTACGGTCAGCTCATTGCCCGTCGCGTCCGCGACCTCAACGTGTATTCCGAGATCGTTCCCTGCGACATCTCGGCCGACGAGATTCGCGAGATGAACGCCTCTGCGCTCATCCTTTCCGGCGGCCCGGCTTCTGTGTATGCCGAGGACGCTCCGTCCATCGACCCCGCCATCTTTGACCTGGGCCTTCCCGTCCTGGGCTTCTGCTACGGCCATCAGATCACGGCCGTGACGCTCGGCGGCAAGGTCGGCCACTCCGAGGTGGGCGAGTACGGCCGCGCCACCATCACGCGTACGGCCGGCGCCAAGCTCTTTAACTCCACGCCTATGGAGCAGACCGTGTGGATGAGCCACCGCGACGCCGTGTCCGAGGTGCCCGAGGGCTTTACCGTTACCGCCAGCACCGACGTGTGCCCGGTTGCCGCCATGGAGTGCGTCGAGCGCAAGATCTTCACCACGCAGTTCCACCCCGAGGTCAAGCACTCCGAGTACGGTCAGCAGCTGCTGAGCAACTTCCTGTTTGAGATCTGCGGCCTGGAGCCCAACTGGAGCATGGACAACCTGGTCGAGACCATGACGGCCGAGTTCCGCGAGAAGGTCGGCGACGACCGCGTGATTCTGGCCCTGTCCGGTGGCGTCGACTCCTCCGTCGTGGCTGCGCTGGGCGCTCGCGCCGTGGGCAAGCAGATGACCTGCGTGTTCATCAACCACGGCCTGCTGCGCAAGGGCGAGCCCGAGCAGGTGGAGGAGGTCTTCACCAAGCAGTTTGACGTCGACTTTATTCACGTCCACGCCGAGGACCGCTATGCCGAGCTTCTGGCCGGCGTGACCGAGCCCGAGGAGAAGCGCCGCATCATCGGTACGCAGTTCTGGAAAGAGTTCTTCGCCGTGGCGCAGCAGCTCGAGACCGATGGCAAGCCGGTCAAGTACCTGGCTCAGGGCACCATCTACCCCGACATCATCGAGTCCGGCGCTCGCAAGACGGGCGGCAAGACGGCCACCATCAAGAGCCACCACAACCTGATCCCGTTCCCCGAGGGCGTGCACTTCGACCTCATCGAGCCGCTCGACCACTTCTTTAAGGACGAGGTCCGCGCACTTGGTCTGGCGCTGGGCCTGCCGGGCCACATCGTGTTCCGTCAGCCTTTCCCGGGCCCGGGTCTGGCCATCCGCATCATCGGTGCGGTCGACAAGGAGAAGCTCGAGATCCTCAAGAACGCCGACGCCATCGTGCGTGAGGAGCTCGACGCCTACAACCAGCGTCTGTTTGAGCAGACCGGCGAGCGCAACTCCGAGCACAGCTGCTGGCAGTATTTCGCGGTCCTGCCCGACATTAAGTCCGTTGGCGTTATGGGCGACGAGCGCACCTACCAGCGCCCGATCATCCTGCGCGCCGTCGAGTCCAGTGATGCCATGACCGCCGACTGGGCCAAGCTGCCCTACGATGTGCTGGCCCGCATTTCCGGCCGCATCGTGGCCGAGGTTCCCGGTGCCAACCGCGTGTGCTACGACATCACGTCCAAGCCGCCCGCGACCATCGAGTGGGAGTAGGCTGATAGGGTTCTGACCTGCACTTTTGAGTGCCGTACTGTGCCGCTGAGTTTCGTTTCGTACGAGAGTCATGGCAAAGCCGTCAGCGACGGCGGTGAGTAAATACGAAAATTGAGCCTCCGTTCCCGTGCTGGGACGGAGGCTTTTTCTTTGCCTTTTTACTCCCTTTCACCTGCGATTTTGCTATTTACTCCCCGTATTTCAAGACGGCAAAGTATGGGGCGGTATTCGGAGGAATGGGAGTAAGAATTTATCCCAAGTGAGTAGACGTGCGATTTTTGTCCCCGATAACGAAAAGGGGCCGTTTTAGGTCCTTTGAAACTCAAATCGAACTCAATCGGCTTTTCGGCGGTCTCTGCACGGCGTTTCCCCAGGTGGTTAATGGGGAGTAAAGAATCTCGCCATCTCAATGAAAACGGGAGTAACCAGGGGAAATGCCGCGGCGTACTGCTGTGTGCTGCCGTGTAAGCCACCGCGTCATTTACTCCCCGTTTACGCTTGAAATGCCTTGGCATGCAATGGAGAGTAAAAACTCAGCATACGCAGGTGCGAGCGGAGCTCACCGACTATCCTGGCGCCCTGATTCGGTTTTAGTGGTAGCGAAATGCGGAGAGCTGCTACAGCGAGGCTTTCCAGTCCTCGTACTCGGCGGCGTCGATCTCGCCGTTCTCGAGCCGTGCGCGCTTCTCGGCCCACAGCTGGATCGCCATCGCCGCTTTGGGCGCGTGAGGCGCCTTGGGGTTCAGAGAGAGCCCCGTGCCGTCGGCTGCGGGCACGATGCCGAATGAGTCCTCGAGCCGCACGAGCAGCGATATGAGGTCGCCCGCGGTTTCGACGCCGTAATCCTTGAGGGCGTTGACGGATACGCCTAGTGCTGCGGCGATGGATTCGAGCAGCTCGGGCTTCACGGCGCGGATGCCGCTCTCGTAGTGGCGCACGGCCCCCTCGGTCAGGCCGACCGCCTCGGCAAGCTGCGCTTGCGTCATGCCGCGCGACTTGCGGTACCGCCTTATGTTCTCGCCTACGGACATGCGCCCTCCTCCTGGAATTACGTACCCGCACATCTTACCAGCGTACGCAAATGTACGCAATTCTATTGACAGTACAGATATGTACGTTTACTCTGAATCTGTAAACCGTACGTATCTGTACGCTAATGACAGGAGGAGCCATGGACGAGAAGGTGGCAAAGACGCCGAGACCGCACATGCTGGATGCGGACGAGGTTGCGGAGCTGCTGAGGATCAAGAAAGGCAGCGCCTACGAGGTGATCAGGAAGATAAACGCCGAGCAGGAGGCGCGCGGGCGCGTGGTTATCCGCGGACGCGTCCGGAGCGACGTCTTCGACGCCCTGTACTTCCCGGAGGTGGACTGACATGCCCGTGTACAAGGATGGCAACAACGGCACGTTCTACGTGCAGTGCTACTACCGCGACGCCCGCGGCTCGAAGCGCCACAAGACGAAGCGCGGCTTCTCCTCCGAGGTGGAGGCCGCAGTGTGGGAGAGCCAGTTCAAGAGCCTTAACGGCGGGGCCATGGACATGACGTTCTCCGAGTTCGTCGAGGTGTACGCCTCCGAGGTGAAGCCGCGCGTACGCGAGCACACGTGGATCACCAAGGAGTACATCATCAACGACAAGCTCGTGCCGTTCTTTGGGGATATGCGCATGTGCGATGTGAGGCCGATCGACGTTATTAGGTGGCAGAACGAGCTTACTGAACACCGGGACGCCGACGGTAAGCCCTGGGCGCCGACGTACCTGCGCACGGTGAACAACCAACTCAACGCCATCTTCAACCACGCCGAGCGCTACTACGGGCTCACCGACAACCCGGTGCGAAGGGTCGACAAGATGGGCTCGAAGAAGGGCGGCGAGATGCAGTTCTGGACCAAGGACGAGTACCTGAGGTTCAGCGAGGCCGTCATGGACAAGCCGCTCTCGTTCCACGCCTTCGAGCTGCTCTACTGGACGGGCATCCGCTGCGGCGAGCTTCTGGCGCTCACTCCGTCCGACTTCATGCTGGAGAGTTCGCGTCTGCGCATCAACAAGTCGTACCAAAGCCTCCACGGCGTAGACACCGTGACCGATCCCAAGACGCCCAAGTCGGTGCGCACGATCGTCATGCCCGCCTTCCTGCGCGACGAGATGGCGGACTTCATCGAGCTACGAGACGACGTCGCCCCCGACGAGCGCCTGTTCGCCGTTACCAAGCACTTCCTGGCCCACGAGATGGAACGAGGGTGCAAGGCGTCTGGCGTGAAACGCATCCGCATACACGACATACGCCACAGCCACGTGAGCCTGCTGATCGAGATGGGCTTCTCCGCGCTGGCCATCGCCGAGCGCATGGGCCACGAGGCGGTGGACATCACCTACCGATACGCGCACCTGTTCCCCACGAAGCAGGACGAGATGGCCGCCGCCCTTGACGGGGCGAGGGGATAAGAAGGATGCCGTGCGAGAACAGCGCCCGCAAGCGCAGTAAGACGATGGCGTTCCGCTGCACGCCCGAGGAGCATAAGCTCATATGCGAGATGGCCGCCTGGAGCGGCATGAACAGGCAGGACTACATCATCGCCAAGCTCACCGATACCCAGGTCGAGGTGAGACCCTCTGTGAGCGTGCAGAAGGCGCTGAAGGACTCGATGGCGGAGTTGGCCAAGGAAGTACGGCTGGCGGCCTCCTACAGCGAGCTGAGCGAGTCTCTGCAGCAGAGAGTCGAGCACGTGATGAGGTTCTTCCTGGCGCTCGGCGAGCCTATTGACTCGCGAGTGGACGACGCGTCTCAGGAAGAATCGTTCCCGGCGATGGCGACTGAGGTCGAAACTAACGACAACGCCGACAATGCAAGTATCTTTGGAATGGGTCGCGGCTAACGCTCATCTAAGCGCCGACCAGGAACTGCGATTCTTTAGGGTGTTGCCCGCAAAGCAAATAGTTAATCTTCCGCGAAAGGAAGCTAAACGGTCCGTTCCTCGACATAGAGGATCTCGTTTTGCGCCTCCAGGATTCGCGCGGCGTCGCCGATGCGCTCGGCGCACCTCTCGCTTATCGACCTCAGGGCCAGGACCCCCTCGACGTCGAGCAGGTCCAGCTGGTCGGCGTGCGCCAGGGACTCGAGCAGCTGGTCCAGGCCCCTCGCCAGCCTTCCTGCATCCGCCACCGCGTCAAGCAGCTCACGACGCTCGTCCTTCTCGTTGATATCCATCATTGGCTGTCCTCCTTCTTCCGACGGACGTGTTGCGCAGCACCGTAGCCGTTCCGCATGGAGAACCATCTCGCCACCGCGATCCCGTGCGCATATTGGCCGCAAGCGGCGCGGGGAATGCCGTCCCGATGCGGACCACGGCACCGCGACTCGGGAACGCGCCGTCGTTCCCGCCGCGGCGTCGTCTCCAATCCCACGGGAGCCCAGCAACCGCCGACAGATCGCATCCCATGCCTGGAAGCCTCGGCGCCCATGCCTGATTCCATGCCGCACGCCTGCGCCCTTCCGATCCGAAACCCGCCCCGGCGTTCCTTGGACGCGCAGGGTCGCACGCCGGCAGGCGGCCCGCAAGGGCCGCGACACTTTTTCGGGTTCTTCGCCCCATGCGCTGCGCGCGCGAACAACGCGAAAAACTGACGTCAGGAGATTTCTATAACCACGTCCGACTTCGCTTCCTCCCTTGCCGGCGCGCCCGCGCTGCATGCGACTCACGCGACGCAAGGCACGCCACAGGGGCGGGCCTCAGAGTCTAAGGAGCAAGGCATGAACGACATGAAGGAAAAGGCGATGGGCGCGGTCAAGGCCTTCCTCGAGCGCAAGGGCTACGAGATCGTCGACGAGGCCTGGCAGGGCCCCGAGGGCATCGGCGGGATCGACCTCGTGGCGGTGGACGAGGACGGGACACTGGTGTTCGTCGACGCCACGGTCCGCATCGGGACGGACGGCTTCCCCGAGGCCCACAGGGCGCGCGGGCTGCGCGAGGCGCTGGCGGCGGCGTGGCTCGCCGGCAACGGCGACGACTACGCCGACACCCCGGTCCGCTTCGACGAGGTGGCGATGATGGTCGTCAAGGAGAACCGAGCGCTCCTGCGCCACCACGTCAACTGCTTCGGCGAGATGGAGCCGCTCTCCTAGGCGGCGCGCCCGGCCCCGGGCTCCCGGGGCCGGGTTTCCCCGAAATCCGCCCCCTGTACCACGAAAGCGTACATATCCGTACGTTTTCGTGGTACACTCCGCTTGTCGGACAAATCCGTACGGTTTTGTCCCGACGCTCCGAGACTCGGGGCGCGCCGGACCGGATGCGGCGAGGCGCGCCCCACGCTAGAGAGGACGCGACCCATGCGCACGATAGCCATTTCCAACTACAAGGGCGGCGTCGGCAAGACGACGACCGCCGTGAACCTGGCGGCGATCTTCGCCGCCCGGGGCCTTCGGACCCTGCTCGTCGACCTCGACCCGCAGGCGTCCGCCACCGACTTCTTCGGCCTCTACGACCGCGCCGCCTCCGAGCGACGCACGTCGGTCGAGCTGCTCTACGGCGGCGCGCCCGTGGAGGAGGTCGCCTATGCGGCAGCGGAGAACCTCGACGTGGTGGCCTCGACCATCGACCTCGTCGACCAGAACGAGATGCTCCTGCGCGAGCAGCGCCTCAAGTTCGCCCTCGACGACGCCTCGGGCTCCTACGACGTCTGCCTCATCGACTGCAGCCCGGTGATGCGCAGGCTCGCCTTCAACGCCTACCTCGCCGCAGCGGAGGGCGGCATGGTCGTCATCCCCGTGAAGCTCGACTCCACCGTGATGCGCGGCACCGCGCTCACCGTCGAGGCGACGCGCTCCATCTCAGACGCCCTGCGCATGCCAACGCCCCGCTGGAGGATACTGCGCACCTGCGTTCCCGGCCGCATGACCAACGCCGAGGCCACGGGCGCGGCCGTGCTCGACGGGTTCTTCCCGGGCGAGCAGTTCGAGACGGTCATACACGCGAGCAGCAAGGTCTGCGAGGGCAGCTGGCAGTGGAAGCCGGTGGCGGCCTTCGAGCCGGGGAGCCGCCCCGCGCGCGACTACAAGGCGCTCGCAGACGAGGTGTCCCGTGAGCTCGCCTAGCCAGGTGGCCGCGGGCTTCACCATCACGGGGCTGCTCGACGGCGCATCGCGCACCCGCGGGCGCTACCCGGTGTCCGAGATAGCGGTGGCCGACATCGCCGACCACCCGGCGAACGCCGCGTACTCCATGGACCCGGCCGGCATAGCCGAGCTCGCCGAGTCCATACGCCAGGACGGACTCACCGACCTACCGCTCGTGCGCAAGGTCGGCGACGGCTCGTGGCAGATGGTCTCCGGGCACCGCCGCAAGGCCGCCTACGCGCTGCTCGCGAAGGGCGACCCCGCCTACGAGAGGATGCCCTGCCGCGTGATCGAGGGCATCGACGACGAGCGGGCGGTGACGCTGCTCCACGCCGCGAACTACTTCACCCGCGCGCTCACCGTGACCGAGCGCGCCGCCGCGACCGAGGCTCTCAGGGGCGACGCCGTGCGCCTGCGCTCCGAGGACCCGTCGCTTTCCGGCATGCGCGTCGACGACGTGAAGGCCGCCATCATCGAGCGGCAGACGGGCCGCAAGATCTCCGGCAAGACCATCGCGCGCGAGGAGAGGCTGGCCCGCAGGATCGCCGAGGACCTCTCGCCCGAGTGGGCCGCCGAGGCCGACCGCGGCAACCTCAGCGCCGAGGCGGTGCGCTCGCTCGCGGGCATGCCGAAGGAGCGCCAAGCGGAGATGCACGCCGCCATGGAGCCCTGGCGGCGCACCAAGCGGGAGCTCTCCGACTACGTGAGGAGCGAGGGGAAGGCGCAAGCCGGCCCCGACGGACGCATCGCGAAGGCCGCGAGGCTCGTGGCCGACTTCCTCGAGCGCCCGCCCGAGAGCCCGAGCGCGGCCGACCTCTCGCTGCTGCGGGAGATGGCGCTCATGACCGCGCCGTACGCGGAGGCGGGCGCAGGCGCCCGTAAGGGCCGCAGAAGGGCCTCAGGCCCGAAATCCAGCAAGTAGCCTATGGCGTCCGACATCGCGTCGGGCGTCCATAGCACTTGGGGACCGGGCGGCCTCGGACCCGTCATGCCGCGGGCCGTTGGGGAGCCCGCTTACGCGAGGCCCGGTCCCAGAGGCGGCGCCCGAGCCGGGCCGCCGCCTGCGGGGGATCCCCCGCGCCCCTAGAGAGACGCGCCCGCCGCGCGGCGGGCCCGAGGAAAGGAATCCGCCATGGAAGAGGAAGCCGGCGTCGCCAAAGGCAAGGAGCGCCGCGTCACGTTCCGCATGGAGGGAGGCGACTACGACGCGCTCTGCGAGCGGTGCGAGCGCGCCGGCCTCAGCAAGTCGGAGTACCTGCGTTACCTCGTGCGCATACCGTTGTCGACGGAGGCCAACGCGGGAGACGAGCACCGCATACTCGTGGACCGCAGGGCCCTGTGGGCGATGTCGCGCGAGCTCACGAAGTGGGGCTACCACTACAACCAGGCCGTGCACGCGATGAACCTCATCAACTTCCACGCCCGCCATGGGCGCGTCGACCGCGACCTCGTGGCGGAGAGCGTCCCTACGATCGAGCGCGAGCTCGCCGACGTGAACGCCGCGGCCCGCGAGATGGCGGCCGAGCTCGGGCGCATCGGAGCCGACTCGCTCGTGGAGGGGTCGCCATGCCGATCCTGAAGCCGATAAGCGGCCACGGCGCGACCGGAGGCATCCGCCGCTACCTCGAGAAGGGAGGCCGCGCCCTCGCGCGCGACCTGTTCAACCTGAGCTACGACGAGCGCGACGCCGGCGCGCTGGGAGACGAGGCCAAGGAGGCCTGCGCCTGGGACGCCGAGATGGACGCCACTCGCGCCGCCTTCGGCACGGACGCACCCTGGAGGGGAAAGCCCGCGCGCACGTTCAAGCACTTCGTGCTCTCGCCGGACCCCGGCGACGACATCGACCTGGCTGCGCTGCGCGAGCTCGCGTGCTCGTGGGCGCTCAAGCACTTCGGCGACCACGAGATCGCCATCGTCTACCACGACGACAACGCCCGCGGCATACCCCACGCGCACATCGTAGTGAACAACGCGAACCTCCGCACGGGCTACCGCATGCAGACCCAGCACCCCGAGGACCTCAACCGAGACCTTCAGGACATGGCCCGCGAGCGCGGGCTGTCGGGCCTCTCCAACGACCGGGCGCCAGAATCGCCGTCGAAGGCGCGAGGGCGCGCCGGCGCGGGCGGGCCCAGGAGTCGCAGGAGCGTCTACCTGGGCCGTGCCGAGAAGGAGATCATGCGCTCTGGCGGCTACTCGTGGGTCGGCGACATCCGCGCCCGCGTCGCGCTCGCCAAGACCACGGCGCGCGACGAGGCGGAGTTCCTCGGCATCCTCGACGCCCTGGGCGTGCACGTCGCCGACAACTCGGCCAAGGCGAGGCGGGACGACTGGGTGTTCAGCCTGGCAGAGGAGCCGTCCAAGAAGGTCAGCGGCGAGCGCCTGGGGTTCGTCTACGGCAAGGAGATGCTCCGCCGGCGGTTCGAGCGCGAAGGCGCCTACCGCCCCACGGACGCGAGCACCGCGCGCATCCGCGAGGCCGCCGAGCGGGCCCTCGAGCTCAACGACCTCTCGGAGCTGAGCAGGCTCTCCTCGGCGCTCGAGACCTGCGCGAAGTTCGACGTCGAGTCGATCGAGGAGTTCGGTCTCAGGATGGCGACGCTCGAGCGCCGCGGCCAGGCGGGCGGCGAGGGGTACCGCCGCCTCGAGGCTGCGCGAGCCTACATAGCGGAGAACGGCCTCATGCCCCTCAAGACCCGCTACGGGAACGGCGACAAGCGCGGCGAAGCCGGCGACAACCAGCGCGGCAGCCGGCATGAGGACGAGCAGCAGCGCATCCTCGCCGCCGAGCGGCAGCGGGCCCAGCAGGACCAGCGCAGGGAGAGGGGCCGGAGATGATGGTGAGGATAGAGTACGAGGGCGGCAGGACGACGCTGTTCGACACGCTCTCGTTCACGGAGGGGTCGCCGTTCTCCGGCGCGAACATGCTCACGGAGTTCGAGCTCGAGATGCGTGAGGTGCCCGAGAAGGGGCTTTGGCTCACGGCGAACTGGCACCAGGTGCGCGACGACTGGCGCGCCGACGCGCCCGCGGACGGCATCCCGGCCGCACGCAGGTCCCGCGGATGGCGCTTCATGCTTGCCTCGGAGGCCGAGCTCGGGCGAGCCCGGCGCGTCCTGCTCGACGGCGACGAGGCGTTCGCCCGGGTGCGGGGATACCTGTGCGACGCGGCCGCGATCGGCGCCTGCTACCGCGAGCACGTGGGTCCTCCCTCAAAACCGCTGAAGTCGCAGATAAAGGAGCTGCAGCGCGCGCTGGGGAGGGCGGAGGTCCCGGGCGTGCCCGACGAGCTGGCGAGGCTGCTCGCGCAAGAGAAGGAAGAGGGCGCCGAGGATGGTGCCCGCAAGGTCAAGGAAGATTGGGGTGACGTCGATGAAGAGGCTTGGTAGGTTCCTCAAGGCGGCGCTTAAGGTCACGCTGGGCTTTTTCGTCTGGCTGTTCCGCGCCGTGTTCAAGTGGGTGATGTAGTAAGAGGCGGGCAATTGCCCGCCTCTTTGTCTTTCCTAATCTGTCTGATCGTCGATGAGCCAGCAGTCGGTCCCATCAGTGAGCAGCGTCCTGGCTGACCGGGATACCGCCGCGATGCGTTGGATTTTGCCTTTTCGATCTTCGGCCTCGGACCTCAGCTTCGACTCTCCGGAGCGTAGGCTCGCGCGCATCTCAACCTTAGCTTCGAGGAGTTGCTCTTTTGCAGCGGCTCTGGGGGTCTGAGAGACCAGCCTCTTGAGGGCGTTTCCCTGGGCTCCGCGAGGAAGCGCGATGGGCGTCCCTTTCATGCCCCCGATCTTCATCTCCATGAGCGCTGCGAGGACCTGCCTCTTTTTCAGAAAGCCCTGAGATTTGTCCAGGATCCGCTGTTCTTCGATGAGGGCGCTGCGGTCGTCCATGCTGCCGTCGTAGTACATGCGCGTCATGGCGAGCGCCGACAGGGCCTGGAGGCACCCCCCCCTTCGAGGCCTTTTGTCTCCATTCTGGGAATATATCCTGCTCATTTAGGGTTATTCGCGCTGAAAGATTTTGACTAGCTTGGTGTCCTTTATTTCGTAAATAATGTCTGCGACGTTCTCGACCAGCCTCTTATCGTGGGAGACGAACACTATCGTTCCGGCATAGGCGCTCATCATCTGCTCGAGGGCTTCGGCGCTCTTGATGTCCAGGTAATTTCCAGGCTCGTCCATGAGCAAGATGTTGTATCTGCCCAGCAGCATCTTCGCGAGCAGCAGCTTGATGACTTCGCCTCCCGAGAGAACGCCAACGTCCTTTGCCAGGTCACGCGGTCCGATTCCCATAGAGGCGAGGACGCTTCGGATTTCGGTCATGCTGTACTCGCAACCATCCTGCATGAACGAGATCGCAGACTGACGGGCGTCGAACTTGTAGCCTGTTTGCTCGAAGTAACCGATCTCTGCCTTGGGAGAGATGTTGATACCGTCGGCGCGTCGAGCGATTGCCTTCAGCAAGCTGGTCTTTCCCGTACCGTTGCCACCGGTGATGGCCACTTTGGCACCGAGCGGTATCTCGAATTTCGCGCGATCATAGAGCACGCAGCCGTCGAAGCTCAAGCTGAACTCGTCTGCCGAGATGGGAAATTTGCTGTGCAGCTCCAGGGCCTTGCTCTGGCGGAACCGCACGGCGCGAATGCTATCTGGGGCCTCGATCCCTTCGAGCGCTTCGAGGCGCTTCTCCATGTTCTTAGTTGCTTGATGCATTTTCTTCTGCTTGGTGCCGGTTGTTTTCTGATGCCCCAATCGACCTGCATACTCGTTGCTTTTTTTCGCACCCTTCCGCTTGGCGTCGACCTGCCGTGCTTTTTTCCGCTGTTTTTCGATGGCGGCTTCGAGGCGATCGCGCTCGCGCATCGCCTCTTCGTATCGAGTCGCCTGAGCTTTGCGATCTTTTTCTTTTTGCTGCAGATAGTCTGAGTAGTCACCCCAGAATTCGGAAATACCGCCGTCTTTGAGCTCCCAGATCTTGTCCACTACCTGATCGAGAAAATAACGGTCATGGCTCACAATGAGCAGGGCCCCATCAAATGCCTTGAGCTGCCCGACGAGAAGGCTGATGCCGTCTTGATCGAGGTGGCTCGTAGGCTCGTCGGCGAAGATCGCGCTTGCATGCTGGGAGAGCGCAGAGGCAATCTTGGCGCGCGTTTCCTCTCCGCCGCTCATCGTCTCCGGTGCCACGCCGGCGACGTTGAGACGGGAGAGCATTTCGCCGCTACCCGGGGCCGTATCAAGGTCGAGTTCGTCGAGCTGGCTGATGAGGGCAATGCTGCCAAAGCGCCTGACGTCGGCGTCCGCAATGGTAAGATTGCCGCTCAGAATTTTAAGCAGGCTGGTTTTGCCTGCGCCATTGTCTCCCACCAAGCCGATGCGATCGTAGGAGTAGATTTCCAACTCTTCGATATCCAGGATATCGCGGCCGGCATATTCCAAAAAGATGTCTTTAGCTTTGACTATGAGTTCCATAGGTTGAACCGCCTTTTGTGTATTAGCCTTTTACTGGAAGCGCAGCCATGCCAAAAAAGATTGCTCACGTCGATTTTTCGCCTTTGCCCAATTGCCGGCGCGAGCGTTTTGACCTTGCGCAAGCCGGCAAATCCGAAAATGATAGTTGGCGACGAATAAGGAGCGCGATGTGGGATGTCGGTGCAATACCTCGTCGTCGCAAGGGCTTGAAGGCTGACGCGTGAACCGATGGCTGCTGCCTCTTTTTTTCGAATACTTGGGCTATTGAATCCGCCCGGTATCTCTTTTCCCCACGTTTCGGACGCTCGGAGCAAGCAGCATAGCCATCGCAAGCAGTACCATGGTCGCTCCAGAGCCGACAAACCATAACGGAGCTCCAAGCAGATCCGCAAAAACGGAGGGGGCCGCGAGGCCCATGGGCATGGCCCACGCCATGATGGTTCCGTAGAGGCCGAAAACGCGGCCTAGGTACTCAGGAGGTATCTGCTCCTGCATAAGGGCAGTCTGGGTTCCCGCGTACAACGGGGAGCATGCGCCCATAAGAAAGCTCACCGGCAGGAAAGCAGCGAACAATGACGGGCCGAGCGATCCGGATACGATTGCGGCAATGCCGAAGCCGGCAATCGCGGCGACCATGGTGAACGACCTATTGCGGAACCCTCCCGTAACCGCCAAGATGCCGGACCCAGCCAGCATGCCTGCAGAAAAAAGGATTTCCACCAAAGCAGCATCCCCCGTGCTACCGCCAAAATGCCCCAAGGTCATTATTGGGAACAATGCCGCGAGCGGAGAGAACGCGAAAGCGAAGACGAACCCGCACCAAAGAAGGGCGAGCAGCCCCCTGTACCCTCTAATCAGCTTGTAGCCGTCCGAAATCTCAGAGAAAAGTTCTCGAACCTTATTGGAAAAGGGCAAGCTGCGGTCGGCTTCGTCGAGTCCCCCTGCGTCTATCTGTGCGGCGAGGACGGCTAAAGAAGCGAAAAGCGCTCCCAGCACGTCGAGGACAATCATAGCGGTAATGCCCGCCACGGGATAAATCACTGCTGCAAGCGCGGCGCCAAGAATGTATCCGCCGGACTGAATCGCCTGAGTCACCCCCGATAGGCGAACGAGATGCTCTGGCGGGGCGAGATGGGGCGTGAGAGATTGGGAGGCCGGCGTGTAGAACGAAGTGCCAACTGCACGGAGAAACAGGGCGATGAGAATTAGCCATGCAGGTAAGCTGCCGGCCAACGAGGCAATCGTCAAGGCGGCGCCCACCGCGGCAATGAAGAGGTCGGTGCCGATGAGGACACGTTTCAAAGGCAGTCTGTCGACAAGGGCGCCCGCAAGGATTCCGAACAAAGCAATCGGCAGAAAGCCTGCCAGCGATGCTAAGGAGAGGAGAGAAGACGACCCTGTCGTGAGGGCGAGATGCCAAATAAGACCCATTTGGAGAATCGAACTCGTCAATGTCGAAACGAGCTCCCCGCCCCATACGAAACAAAGCTTGAATTGCCATGAATGGCACAGCAGAGCAGACCTGCCCCGAGAGGTTTCAAATATCATGGTTATGTCCAATCGTGAAATGGCGTGCAGAAAAACAGCGCGACGCCACAACAGCGCCGCTTTCTAGGCGCTCATCCACGTGCGGAAAAGACCAACCACGACACCCCTCCTTTGTTAATTCGGTCTGGCAAACCATGTAATATTAACGAGGCTTGAGTTTGCCTGTCAAGAATCGACCATCGGAAAGGGCAATCCTCTCTGGCCATTCGATTCCTTTTGTATCTATGGCTGCATTTACGTTATGTGGTTATTTATTTCGTTAGAATTCCCAAGCAAAACGCTTTTATGCACCATGTCTGCGCAAGCGAGAAAAGCCATTTCTAAGCCTCGGTCCACGAAAATGTCAACTTGGCTTTTCATTGAGCCGATACTTCCAACACCGCTGAAAACGAACCAAACGCGTAGCTCTTGCGTGTCCGCAACTCGCACCATCAAAGTATGCAAGCATCCTGATGAGCAGGATAGCCTCTGATCGTCTGTATCTCAATTCGGAACAAAGATCCTGGGAAAAAGGGGATGCGGCGCCGAACGCGAACAATGTGTGTACGCTGTCGAGAAATGAGGCGCGCGCCGAGAAACCGGTGGTCCATACTCCACGCCGCACCCCCAACTGAGCCTCGTAGGATTGGACCTCTTTAAGCAACGGTTCGAGGTCTTTTTCGCGCTCAGCGGCGTCCCTGGCCTTGTCTTCGATGCCGGCGAGTTGCTCGGTAATCCAATCGATTACCTGACCGACGTCGTTGTACCTGCCCTCGATCTCGTTTCTTGCCGCCTGTCGTGCCTCGGCGGGCTTTTGGAGGTAATCGTCATGAAGGGCTGCGTAGGTCCTAGCGATGTCCAGGGCGTTTTTGACCTTCGCCCTCTGGTCGCCGGCGATCATGGAGGCGATCGATTCCAGCTTGGCGTCGATGCACTGGAGGCTGTCGCTGATTTCGGTCATGTACGCCTGACCGACAACCATCGCCGCTGCGGCAAGGCCGACGCTGGCGATCTGTGCGGGGCTGACCCCAGCGGCTTTGAGGGAGACGTCGCCGCTCAGGCGACCTTTCGGGTCTCGGACGAGGGCCCTTACCGCTTCCGGATCCTTCTTCGAGGCGACGAGGTCCTTAAAGCTGTAGCCTTCGGGAACCTCGACTTTGTAGAGCTGTTTTCCTCGACGAGGTCTATGACGTCCGAGGCGAGGCCGAGAATGGCGTCCGCCCGCTCTCCGATGCCGACGTTGTTCTCTTTGCCCGCATCGGCGTTCGCGACGAGCCTGATGTTCTCCAAGTCCTCGACGGGAACGACCTCGACGCTGATTGGCGCAAGTTCTTTGTCGCTCATGCTCTTAGCGCCTATCTCGCCTCATCGGAACGCGCCAGGACGTCCCATTTGTTGTACGAGCCCTCGGCCTGAAGATCCCTGACGAGGGCCTCATAGCGGGTCTCGAGGTCTTTCTCCTCACACGGGAAGAGCAGAATCATCATTGGTCTTTTGAACTTGAAGTCAGCGTAGACGTCGATGTTGCCGAAACCGCAAAGCTGTGTGTATATGCTGAAGCCCATGGATTTGCCGCAACCGACATAGACGTTCTCGTAGGCGGAAGGGTCTTTCTCTCGTGCCGATTTCATCGTGACGACGGCGTAGCAGCCGGCGATCGCCATGTACCCATCGCTGAGGTCGGCTTCGCTGGAGACGTTGTTCTCGAAGTTCTCGAAGAAATCTTTTGCGGAGATCGGCGGAAGCGAGCTTGCCACGGCCTTCTTGCGGGATGCCTCGAGTGACTTTTGCTGCTCCTTCTTGTCTTTGATTGCCCGACCCTTTGAAAGGAATGAGTCCCTGGCTTCTCCCAGGCTATCTGCCGCCTGCTTCCCCCTTTGCTGCCCCCAGTCGATCAGAGCGGGCCCGTATTTGTTCACAGCGGGCTCAACGAAGGGCAGAACGTCTTTTCCGATGTCGATGGCCCTTTTGACGTCTTGCAGCTTAATCTTTCCCAATTGCGTACCTCTATTCATGGACAACCGGAAGCTTATCGAGAAGCAGCCGGCAGCGTCTTGTTTCTATCAAGTGCGTAAATTATCTCACCACATGCAAGACCCCTTGCCGAGATATAGCGGCAAGGGGTCGAAGGGCCATATTCGGTTGTAGTTTCGATCTGCAAGTCCTAGTCTCGGTCGTCGTCGCCGGCTGCGCAGCAGGCGTAGGCCGTGAGCGTGAGGAGCCCCATGAGGAGCCCTATTCCGAAGGGCGCGAATCCCATGTTTCCACCTCCTTCGCGTAGACCACGGTGCGGGAGTTGCTCGTCTGGTAGCTGCACGTCACGAAGGCCCAGGCATGCGCGATGTCCGCCGAATCTTCCAGGACGACCTCGCACTGGGACAATTTGTCCCCGAGGTAGGCGTCGAGCTCCGCAGCGCCGGCGAAGTTGGTCCGCTTGCCCTCTGAGCTCGCGTCGACCACGTCAGCCGCGAAGACCTCGAGCTCGATCGCATTCTCGCGGGTGTAGACCCGGATGGTGCGGTGCCCCTCGGCGAAACCGCGCGACGAGTATTGCGCGAGCGGCGCGAACATAGTGCCGTCGGACATGTGGTGCCCGTAGACGATGACGAGCGGGCTCTCGGCGCCCTGCGCGCACCCGGCGTCGATGTAGGGAGCGCCCCACGCTGATCTTTCGCCGCCGGCGTCGTGCGTGAGGTAGAAGTCGGGCGATTCGGGCCGGCCCTGGACGATCGGGTAGTCGACGGTCGTGCCCGGCACGCGCACCCAAGCGACGACGGAGGCGGGAAGGGCGTCCCAGTCGATGCCGCCTCCCGTCTCTTGAGCCTCCATTGCCGCATCCTTTTCCGCAGCAGGCGCCTCGTGCACCCCGTACGGGTTCCTCTCGGGCAGCGGCAGGACGGCGAGCGCCGCCAGCGCCAGCAACGCCACGGCAATGGCGAGTGCCGTGGCGGCTTTCCCTTTGTTCATGTCCTCCCCCGTTCGCAGGGGAGGCCCCGGGCGGGCGCCCAGGGCCTCCGGTTCGGTATCGATGCGGCGCCGCTACTCTTCCGGCTCTTCGGCAGGCTCTTCGGCTGCCGCGTCCTTGCTTGCGCCGGCCGTCTTGCGCTTGCGGTACGCGAGCACTCCGCCCGCGCCCGCCGCAGCTGCTAGAGCGATGCCTGCGGCCACGGCGTAGCCGGTGGCGTCGGGGGCGTCGGCCCCGGTCTTGGCGTAGGGCTCCTCGGGCACCTCGGGCGTGTCGGGGTTGTCCACGACGACGCTCTGCTCGGCGGAGTCGATGTCCTCGTGGGTCGCAACGACGTTGCCGGCGGAGTCCAGGACCTTCTCGAAGACGACGAGCTCGTCTCCCTCGGCCAGGCCCTCGGTGTCGAACTCGAAGGTCACCTCGACGGTGCCGGAGGGCGCCTCTGGCTCGAAGGGCGTGCGCGCGGTCACCTCGTTGCCGTCCTTGTCGAGGAACGGCTCTCCGGTGCCCTTGTCCATGAGCGTGCCCACGGCGATGTAGGTCTCGCCGGGGACGAGGCCCTTGTAGGCCACCGTGTCGACGACCTTTGCCTTGCCGGCCTCGATGACCTGGTCGCCGTCGGCGGCGTCGGCCGCCTGGGTGCCCACCTCGACGGCGACGTGGACGGTCTGGCCCTCGTCGGAGAGGTCCGCGTGCGACGCCACCTCGGCGCCGTCCTTGCGAAGGCTCTCGAACACGACCAGGTCGCGGCCGCCGAGCAGGCTCGCGTCGAAGGAGATCTCTACGTCCTGGCTGCCCGTCGAGAGCGCGGGCGCGAACTCGGCCTTGGCCCCCACGGGCTTGCCCGAGGCATCGGTCACGGGCTCGCCGGTCGCCTTGTCGACGAGGGTTGCCGAGAGCTCGTATTCCTCGCCGGCCTTCAGCCCCTCGTAGGCCACCGCGTCGACGACCTTGGCCTCGGCGTCGGCCGAGACGTCCTTGTCGCCGTCCGCCCCGTCCTTTGCTGTGGTGGAGATGCGCGGGCCCTCCTGGTCGTCAAGGCCCATCCACACGGCCTTGGCCACCGTCGAGTCGCGCTCGATCCAGAAGCTCCTGGTGATGAGCTCGAGGCCCTCGTTGGCCTCGCAGCGCAGCTCGGTCATGGTGTAGGCGCCGTACGGCAGTGCCGCCAGCGAGTCGTCGACCGGCGCCGAGGAGCCGTCCTCGCCGAGCGAGAACCAGATGCCGGCCTTCGGGTCCATGTCGGCGGCAGCAATCGGGCCCTCATGGCCGAGCAGGGCGTCGTTGGCGTTGGTGTCCCTCGAGTGCCTGTTCCAGCTGCTCGCGGTGGACGCGTCGCCGTTGCGGTCCGTCACCAGCACGTGCGTCTCGCCGGTGGCCGCGTTCTCGATGGCGAACGGGACCATGAGGCCGGCGTTGTCGGTCTCGCTCTTCTTGGAGAGCTCGAGGTCGTTGCGCACCACCTGGTCGCGGAACTCGAGCGCGGCGCCGTCCGCGGAGGCGCTCACGATCTCGCCGCCGGTGCGGACCTCGAAGGTGCGGGGCTCGCCGTCGGTCAGTAGGTAGCTCCCGTTCGTCGCCGTCTCCCGCACGTCGTAGGTTCCGTACGGCAGTGCGTCGGCCGCGGTCTGCGCGGTGTAGGCGCCGGCCTCGTCGTTCCATGCGGTGGTCAGCGTGGCCACGGCTTCGCCCGGCTCGTGCCATTCGCCGTCAACGAGGACCTTGTGCGCCGAGCGGTTCGTGACGGTGAACTCGATCCCGTCGAGGCCGGGGTGCTCGCCAGGCGCCTCCTTGTGGCCGCTGCCCGCGAGCGCCTCGGACGCCTGCAGCTCCTTGTCGGACTTGGTCACCTGCACGCCGCCGCGGAAGACCTCGTCGGTCACGGGGTCGCCCGTGAGGTCGCGCACCTCGCCGGCCTTCACGGTGAACGCGACGGAGGCGTCGCTGGCGTCGTAGCCCTCGGGCGCGCCGGACTCGACGATGCTGTAATTGCCTGCGGGAAGTGCGTCGGCGCCGGTCGCGGCGACGTGCGACCCGTCCTCGGGCGCGGTCTTGATCGTGGCGCATACCTCGCCGTCGGCGTAGTACTTGCCGCCGACCAGCACGTAGCGGCCGGTCTCGTTAACGACGGAGAAGCTCGCGCCGTCGAGCGAGGCGTCGCCCTGGGGCTCCGCGCCCGCCTCGGAGTCCGTTTTGGCGACCTTGACTCCGCCCGTGGACCAGCTGAAGCTCACGAGCGTCTGGGAGCCGCCGCCGGTCCTGACGCAGAACGCCTCGAACCCGGCGGATACCTTGCCGGCGCCCGCCTTCATCTCGGCGAAGGTCCCGCCGATCAGCTCGGATTTTGCCCAGGAGGCGAACTCGGCGCTCGTGCCGTGCGTGGCAGCCGACTCGGACCCAGAGTAGGCGTAGGCGATGAGCACGTGGCTCGCCGCCGCGTACTTGGCGTCGTCCCAGCCGCCGCCGTCGTACCAGCTGCCCGGGAACATCGACGCGTCGAAGCCGGGAGAGCCGAACGAGTACCAGATGGCCGCGGTCACGTCGCCGTTAGGCACGGGGCTCGTCGAGTAGGAGCCCGCCGCGGGCGTCGGGGACGAGGGCTCGGCACAGTAGGCGATGTTCCCGTCGGCGCTCATCCACGTGGTGGCGAAGCCGCCGTAGGGGATCTTGCCGCCGATGGACACGTCGACCGTGCTCGGCGCGGCGTAGGCGGGCGAGGCCGCCACGGAGGCGAGCAGCGCCCCCGCGGCCAGGATGAGCGCCATGGCGCATCGGAGGAGCTTTTCCTGCAGGGTGCAGTCTTTCGCTGCGTTCATCTTTCCGCCTCCCTATCTCTCAACGCTTCGCTGTGCGCGGGGCGCCTCGTGCTCTACGGCGCGGCTCGCCTGGCGAGCGTGCTCGGCGCGCTCCGCGAGGTAGCGCGAGCGCCCTGCGTCAACGGCTTCCTTGAGCTGCGCCGGCATGACCTTCACGGTGTCCTTGACCGCGCGGCCGCCCTCGTCGAGCTCGGGCTGGCCGTCCGGTCCCATCACCGTCTTCCTCAGCCACACCTCGCGGTTCGCGAGCAGCGGTATGTCTCGGAAGTCGGCCCCCTTGAAGCGGCTCTCGTTCACGAACATGGGGCTGAACTCGTAGCCTCCCACGTCCATGCCGTCGACGACGGTGCCCTTGGGAAGGGTCGCCGAGTTGAAGGTCCTGGCCTCGCCGGTCGCGCGGTCGATGTACTCGATTCCCTCGCGCACGAAGCTCTTGTGCAGCGAGAGGTACACGTTCTTTCTCTCTTCCATGTCTTTCCTCCTTTTCGTTGTTCGTTTCTGCTTGTCGTCTTCCGCCGGAGTGCGCGCCCCGACGCGGCGCCCCTATCTCATGGCGACCGCCTCCTTTCTCTCTCCGCTAGAAGCCGCTCACGATGTCCCGTGCCCAGGAGCCGCTCTTCACGAGGGCCAGGATGAGCAGCACGCACATGGCCAGGTACTGCAGCGCGTAGGTGAGCCCGTTTGCGACCGCGTCGGCCGGGGTGCCCGTCCCGGGGTTCGCCCCGGTGAGCCCGCCGAGCACGAGCGGGAACGATATGAGCAGCACGAGGATGATGACGCCGGCGATGCAGACCGCCCCGAAGCTCTTCAGGTAGCCAAGGCCTATCTGGCGCGTGGCGTCCATGCCGAGGAACGCCAGCGGGATCGGGGCGAACGCGGCCATGATGTAGAGCTGGAGCGCGCGGGCCCAGCAGACCACGAGGGCGACAACGTAGGCCGCCAGCACCACGACCCAGCTGATGAGGCTCACGACGAGCATGGCGATGAGCGACGGGATGTCGTCGTCGGTGGTGACGACGGACACCTCGGGCAGGTCGAGCGCGCCTCCGGCGCCGAAGAGCGCCTCGACTCGGTCGATGGCGAGCCCGCAGACCTCGTAGATCGACGCCATCAGGTCGAAGCTGTTCTGTATGAGGAACAGGAACACGGCGAAGAACACCAGGAGGAAGACGACCTCCTTGACGCCGGGAAGGCTCTGACTGCCGTCCATGCGCTGGGAGATCTCGATGAGCTTCAGGGTGAAGACCAGGCCGAGCACCCCGCACCCGATCGGCAGGATGGCAACCTGCCATACGCCCCGGGCGACGTCGTGCATGGTCAGGTCGCTCGAGCTCGTGAGCATGTGCGCGAAGTCGGCCGAGAGGATCCCGTTCGCGCCGATCGACCCGAGCACGCCCGTCTGCGCCTTGAACATCCAGTTGCAGCAGTCGCGCAGAAGGCCGCACAGCCAATCGTTGACGTCCCCGGCTATGTCGGCGTATGCCGGCTGCGCGGGGACGAGCAGGAGCGCGCAGAGGGCGAACGCCGTCGCGGCGGAGACGGCGAAAGCCCTTCGGCGTCGCGATTCAAGCGCCCGCACGGCTACATCGCCTCCAGCGAGCCGCCGCGCGAAACCACGGTGACCACCGTCGAGGCGGGGTCGTCGAGCGTGAAGGTCGTCGACGCGACGTTCCCGGCGTAGTCGAGCCACACCTCCTTGTCCCAGGTGGCTCCCGTCGCCTGCGGGGATACCTCCGCCGCCTTCCCGGCGACGGCCTCCTCGATGGCGGCGACGTCTGCGCCAAGCGCCTCGGAGAGGCGGTCGTCGGTGCCGGTCACGGAGAACGCTCCGTCTTGCGCCTTCTGGGGCACGTAGGCCTGCGTCAGAAGGTCGCATGCCAGGGTGCGGGCGTCCCCGTCGCCCGAGACCTGGATGAGCGACAGGCCTCCCGCCTTGTCGCCGGTTCCCTTGACCTCGATGGGCACGCTGAGCACGCCGCCGGCCTCGGAGGGCTCCTCGGCCGAGAAGAACCAGGCGCGCTCGGTGCCGCCCGCGCTCTCCACCATGGCGCCCTCGACGATCCGCAGCGTGGCTGTCGGGTCGTCGGCGCCCGTCCATGCGGTGTTCCAGAGCGCCTCGGCGCCCGAGGCGGCCTTTCCGGTTGCCACGTCGGCGCCTGCAGCCGCGGGCTGCTCTTGCTCCTGGGGACTATCCTGCGCGCCTTCCTGCGGGGCGATGGCGCAGCGCGCCGCGCCCGCGCCGAGCGCCACGACGAGCGCGCTTGCCGCGGCGGCGGCCATGACCCTTGACTTTCCCTGCATTGGTTTCTCCTATCTCGCGGTGAGCGCGCAGCTGAAGCTGCCGATGCCGCTCGCTATGCGGCACACGTCGCCCGTTCGCGGCTCGTGTATGTACCTGTCGTCGCCGATGTAGATGGCCACGTGGCCCGAGCGGTAGAGGATGTCGCCGGGCTTCGCCTCCGAGAGCGGTATGCGCCTGAGCTCCTCGTACTGGGAACCCGTGTAGTGGCTTATGCGGATGCCCGCCTGCGCGTAGCAGTACTGCGTGAGCCCGCTGCAGTCGAGCGCCTTGCCGGGGGTTGAGCCTCCCCACACGTAGGGCACCCCGAGCTGGCTGTACGCCGCCTCGACGATCGCGTTCCCGTTCGCGGCCGGGTCCTTCAGGTCCTCGACCGTCATGGAGTCGAGCCTGTAGAGCCCCCATTGCGCCATGATCGACTTCAGGGACTCGACGTAGGACGAGTCGGTCGCCCAGCCGGCGTCCTTGAGCCCCTCGGCCATCCTGTCCGAGTCGTGCCTCTCGATCGCCTCGCGGATGAGGGCGTTGCCTGAGTAGCGCTCCGCCTGCAGGAAGACCCTGCTGCGGAAGCGGATGCACTCGGCGTCGCCGGTGAAGCGGATGAAGCTCGCTGTGATCTGGGTGTGCTCGCCGGGCACGTACTCCTCGCTGGTGGCCCAGTTCGCCTTGCCGGCCACCTCGGGGCAGCCCGCGTAGCCCGACCACCACTTCATGCCGAAGAGGTTGTGGTCGCGCTCTGCGAGCTGGCTCATGCGGTCGCCCTGGCCGGACTCCTGGATGATCTGCGCGATGGTGCAGCCCGCCGGGTGCCCGTACTCCTCCTGGCACTCGAGCGCCGCCTCGACCATCTCGTAGGTGATGTAGGGCGGCAGCCCCTCGAGGCCCTGCTTGGAGGCCGCGTCGTCCCAGAAGCCGAACAGCGCGCTCAGCAGCTGCGCGACGGCGAGCGCGCAGGCGACGAAGGCCACGATGCCGGCCACCGCCCCGAGCAGGGCGGGCGCTGCGCCCGAGACCGCGCCCGCGATCGCGGAGGCGGCGCCCTTCGACCCAGCGGCGCGGGCCGCCTCGCCCGACGCCTGCGCGGCCGCCTGGGCCGCCTGGTGCTTGGCCGG
>USBK01000013.1:0-52994 GCA_900552895.1 uncultured Collinsella sp. | reverse complement strand
CGCGATTGGCGAAAATACGTTGGTGAAAATGGTGAAAAATATATTGACGCTAACACTCGGCGCCGTTGTCGGTGAGCACGGCGCGGAAGACCCTCCCCATGCCGCCGGCGCCCAGCACCGAGCGCACGCCCGCGAGCGCCGCCGCCACGCTCTCGGCGTCCTTCGCCGCGAGCGGCAGCGCGAGCTGCAGCCTGCTGGGGCGGTGCAGCAGCGTGAGCAGGCAGGCGCTGTCCTCCCGCGCGCCCTCGACGGTGTCCATCTCCCAGGCGGCGGCGCACGCGTCCTCGCCCATGCCGAGGAACGCGGCATGCGACCTGCGGGGCGAGTGCCGCGTGGCCGAGGTCTTCGATGTGTGCCTCCTCGGCCTGTAGCCGACCTTGCGCCTGAGCTCCATGTTGGTCATGCCGTCGTAGCCCGCCGCGACCCAGCGGTAGATCGTCGAGGGCGACAGGTCCACGGGGCCGCCGTTGCGGGCGGACAGCTGCTCGGGCGAGAGCCCCCGGGCCAGGCCGTCGCGGATGAGGGCGAGCGCCTCGGCCGCGGCGGGCTCGTCGGCGTCTATCCCGCGCCTGGACGAGGCGAGGACCGAGTCCGCGCACAGCTGCGCGGCGCGGGCGTCGTAGAAGACGTGCGGGCGCCGCTTGCAGCCGACCGCGCGGTAGCGCCCGCACCCGTTGCAGCAGCGGGGCCACGCGGCCAGGCGCGGGCAGGCCGCCGACAGGTCGGCGGAGGCGTCCACGCGCTCGCCGCGCCTCTTGCTCGGCGCGGTAATGAACCTGTGCGACGCCACCTCGGAGCTCACCGTCGATGGCGACCTGCCCAGCTCCCTCGCGATCTGCCTGCACGAGGCTCCGCGCTCCAGCATCCTCTGGACCGTGTTCCGCTCGTGCCTGGTGAGCCTGCCGTAGGCCCTCGGGGCCGCCTTCCCGGCCCCCTCCTTCCTCTTTCCGGACATGCCGTCCTCCGATCTCCCGGGGCCGGCCGTTCCGGCCCTCAGGGTATCGGATTCCCACATTCATCCGTACATGTACGGATGAATGTGGGAAGTGTTCGGATGAAGTTGCCAATCAAGGTAAATGAGTAGGTAGGAATTCAGTTTCTCAAATTTATAGAACATACGTTTGCTTATATGCTATACTCGCCTCAAGGCATGAGACTGGTCGAGAGCTCCCGCGGAGGTCCCCAATGACACGCTGGAGCGGGTTCGGTAAGTAAGATCGGTGGTTACCGCACTCGCCCACCTCAGACAGGTTGCGCTCCTGTTCGCCGTCGCCATCAAAGAACGGCACTCACAACCAAACGTTTCCGTTATCCGTGAGTCACACAGGAGTGCATTGCTATGGCTAAAAAGATTCCAACCCTTTCACCCGACATTATTTCAAACACCTGCTCAGATATCAGTAGGATTGTCGAGGCCAAACACCTCGGCCAGAAAGGTATCAACCATGAGACCTCCTCGGAAGGGGCTCTGCTCATCGGGCGCCGTCTCGAGCAAGAGATTGCCGGATACCCCATCTCCAATCTCAATGGCTTACTCTCGCCCATCGCTTGCCACCTCAAGCAGCACTTTAGCCCAAGCCTGGGCCCGACTTATCTCAAGCGTTGCATAAAGCTCGCACGAATTGTTCCGGAAGACATGGGTTTTCGACCGGAGCTTGATCTGGAACACTATCAGTCGCTCGCTCACATCGCCGACAAAGATCTGCGCTTAGATCTGATGAACGTTGCCGCGGATAACCATTGGAGCGCGATGCGCATCGATCGTCATGCCCGCTATCGAAGTCCGCAGGACACTTTGGATGCTTGGGAGCGCCGTGTGCTTGAATCAAATCAAGAAGTACGGCGCTTCGCCCGCGCCTACACAGATGCCTGTGGAATCATTTCACTCGATGAACTTATTGAGCTCTACAACTCCTGCGCCCCCAATCCAGTCTCGAGATTTGAGATAAATGAGACTATTTGGCAAATCAGGAACGAATCGGGACAAATCGACAATTCCTGCATTATATCCAGAGATAGAAAACTCTATCTCATAGCACCAGAGCTCGATGACGCTGTTGATGAAGCCCCTTATTACTATGATGACTACGGATACTCTTATCGAAAATATGAACGGCGCAGCGAATACACCGGCGAGATGCGCGCGCTGCGCGAACGGCGCGTTGGCATCAGAGTAGCAGCCATCTTCGCCGGTCACGAACGCCTTCCAATCAAAAGGCTCAGCTATGACGAAGTCATCTGCGGGCATATAAAGTGCAGTCGATCTGCCGAACGACTCAAGCAGTACGTCCTGAGAGACCCTGAGCTCAAGGCATCTGATCTCCATGCAAGAGAAGATGAGTTCGATTTCATCATGACAAAGCTTTTGCGTTCCGTTGGACTCAACGGTATGCCGACAGCCCAGCAAATTGCCGAAGACGCAGCTTTCTTATTGATTGTCGTACGACCCGAGCTTTATGAACGCAAGAAAACACCCGAGGTCTCCAAGCTCCTCTCGATAATCTATGAAGACGCTCCCCTCTGGGAGTTCAACGGACGCTCACATTCCGAGCTGAGAAGCGAAGAAGTGCTGGAGCCTCCGGTGCCAATTTCACATCGAGAAGTCCAATCAAAACAGGCCGCTTAACCCTATTAACTGCTTGCATTTTTGTCTACAAAACTGTATACAAAAAGAGAGGCCCTTATGGAGCTCATCGCAATCCACCCCCATGCCCTCAAGCACGGGCTGACGGAGACGGATATTACATGCGCCTGGAACTCCGCTTTCGCATGGTTCAGGCGTGATCTTGAAAATGGAGGTATCGATTACGTTCTCGTTGGACTTGATGGAAGAAGCCGTCTCATGGAACTCATCGCTCGATATTGCCCCGATCGAGATGGCTACATCATTTACCACGCCCTTGTCCCTCCTACGCGCAAGGTGCTCAGGGAAATCGGGGTCGATCGATAGGAGGCGCTATGGACGCTAAGCAGCTCGAGAAGATGATGGGGTTTGCTCCCGGAGAGCTGGAAAAGGCAGCAGAGGCATACGAAAAAGATGAGTGGCCAAAGGGCCGCACCATCAAGTTAGGGAGGCCGCCGATCTCCGATGAGCCGAGCGTTGTTTTGTCGGCACGCGTGGGTGAATCGGTTCTTGAGGCGTTTGACGCAAAGGCAAAGCGTCATGGGCAGACACGCACAGAGCGGATCAGGGAGCTCATTACGCTCGATGCAATGATTGCCTAGTCCCCCGCCGAACCCAAACGTGTACGCCAGCATCCAAAGTCGACATTTTTCGACATCTTTGGATGCTGGCGTACAGCTTTTTTTGCGTGGGTCCCTCACAACCGCTCATTGGGGACGCACTTAAATGAGTAGTCGGTTAAGAACGTCCCCAACGACTACCCGATGACACGGCGATCCTATTCCTCGATCTCTTTCCAGCACTGAGGATCGGCTTCGTACATATCGCCTGTGTAGCCATACGTCACAGCGGGGCAGCCTCGGCACCAGCCGAAAAGCTCGCATTTGGAGCACTTCTTGAACTTTTTAAAGTCGCGCTTTGCTTCCATCTGCGGCGAACAGAACAGCTCCTCGAGCGTGTTCTCGGCAACGTTGCCCACCTTGCTCTCCATGCGACGACATGCATAGACGTCGCCCGTAGGCAGCACCGTCATATGGCCCGTACCGCAATGGCAGCCGTCATAGATCATGCCGGGCTTGGCGCTCGTGGGAATGGTGAACTTGCCCTGCTCCCACAAAAGAAGCGTCCACAGGTGATCTTTGAGCTGGAAGAACGTTTTGCAGCCCGCAGCCTGGTGAAACTCCATACGCTCTTGCGCAGCCAGCAGCACGTCGCGATATTCCAGCGGCTCCAGATGGAACTCATCGCGCTTTTGGCCCGAGGTGGGACAGTATCGTCCAAAAGCGAACACGTCGACTTCAAGGCTTGCCACAAGGTCAATGAGCTGCGGCAGCTCGGCGGCATTCATGCTCGAAACCGTATTCATAACGGCAACCCAGATACCTGCGCGCTTAAGGCACCCGATCGCACGCAAGGTCTCGGCAAACGAACCGGGCTTACGGAAGTAATCGTGCGTTTTCTCGAGTCCATCGAGCGAGAGCTGGTATTTGCGGCACCCCAACTCTTTCATGCGGGCGCAGACCTCGTCGGTTAGGTGGAACGGATTGCCCATCACGCACCACATAAAACCCCGCTCGTGCAAAAGCTCGGCAAGGCGCCAAAAATCGGGATGGAGTATGGGGTCACCGCCCGTAACGTAAAAGTACGGCTGACGACCGATGCGTTCGCAGAGGGCCTGGGCCTGATCGACGACCTCGACCATCTGCTCCCACGGCATGCGCTTAAAACCAGCGCAGGCACCGTTGGCGAAGATATAGCAATGTTTGCAACGCTGATCGCATTCATCCGTAATATGCCACTGGAAGGCAAACGCGGGCTTTTGCATCGTGGGACTCCCTTGGTCGATGTTCAAATTGATGACGGTATTGGGCTACAGGCGCTCAACGGCGCCGACGGGGCAATTCTCTTCACAGGCGCCACAGTGCAAGCAGTGCTCAGACTCTATGCGATACGAGCCACCCGGCTCGATGCACTTCTGCGGACAGTGCTCAAGACAGGTACCGCAACCGATACACGCATCGGAATCAATACGAAAACCCTTAACGGGCGCGGACGCCATGTCCTCGTCTAGGGTAAAGACAGCGCGCTCAATAGGACGAACCCACAGGTTAAAGTAGTCGAGCACGATGTTTTCGACCTTAAAGATAATGTTGATATCACGCGTATCACCGGGATAAACGTTGGCAAGATACGGCTGCTCGGCATAAATAACGTCACGCCAGTAAACTTGCTCGGAATCCAAGGCGGGAGTGGCAACGCCGGACATGCGGATCATTTCGTTAAACCGCGTGTGGACGAGCGTTTGGACGCGCCCATCGGCCATAAGCTGGCGGGCCATCTCCTTGCCGCGCGCCGTGAGGAAGTAGATGGCGCGGGACTCGTAATGTACAGCGCTCACGCAGCGAATTTGCGGCGCGCCATTTTCGTCCACAGTTGCCAGCGAGAGCGTCCCGGCAAGCTGCATCTTCTTGAGACAAGTCTGAGCATCCATTACGAGTCCCCTCCTAGCGATTGCCTACTGAGCGTCCGCAGCGCCGCAAGCGGTGCCGCAGGCCGGAGCAGCCTTGGGATCGGCGGAGCCACAAGCAGGGGCGGCAGCAGGATCGACGGAGCCGCAAGCAGGAGCAGCCGCGGGATCGACGGAGCCGCAAGCGGTGCCACAGGCCGGCGCGGCCTTGGGATCGGCGGAGCCGCAGGCGGGCGCGGGATCGGCGGTACCGCAAGAAGCGAAGGCGGCAACGTTCTCGAGATTCTCGGACATGGCAATTCCTTTCGATTGGGGGCGGCTGGGCGAAGCCGCCCGGACGTAGACGCTTTTGCGCCTAAGCACATCATGCGAGGAATACACCCCACCCAAAAGAAGGCACTAATCTATTAGCCAGTTACCAAAAAGTAAGTTGTAGCCGCGGGCGCCAGCAGCTGCGATAATGCAAGCAACCTACCCGATTGCGAGGTTACCATGCTCACCAAAGAAGAACTGCCTCCCTGCCCCGTCGCCACGTGTTTTCAGCTCTTTGGTAACAAGTGGAAAATCTATATCATCCAGCAGCTCATTGAGCAGCCCCTGGGCTTCAACGCGCTACATCGCTCTATTCCCGGCATCAGTCAAAAGGTGCTCTCGTCAAACCTAAAGGAAATGGATGCCGCGGGACTTATCACGCGCACCGTCATTCCCGAAACGCCCATCCGTACCGAATACGCGCTGAGCGAGCTGGGTCAAAGCCTTATGCCCATCATCGATTCTCTTGTGGAATGGGGCACCGACTACCAGCAGCTTGTGCGAAGCTCCTAGCAGCTACGGGCTTTTGCAAATTGAGCGCCGTGGGGCATACCGCTCCACGGCGCTTACCTTTTTGTGCCTTCTTTTGAAGAAGCGGTCCGGGTTGCACACTGCTGTCAAACACGCCCAACTCAATTGGACAGGAGGTCAGCCATGAATCAAGCCGAGCGTCGTATTTGGCTTATCAATGCATTGCTCAACGAGCGAGCGGACGGACGCGGCATTGCCGTTCCCGCCGGAGCCGGCGAGCAGCGCGATTTGCTCAGGGCCCTTATGAACGTGCGGTCGCCCGAAGCGCTCGCGACAGAGGTGCTCGATATCCAGGATGCCTACTTGCAGCAGCGGCTTGTTGAGCGCGGCGGCGCAACCGATGCCGGCACGCTTCCCTACTGCAATCGCATTGCCGTCTGGCGTGGCGACATCACGCTGCTTAAGGCCGACGCCATCGTCAACGCCGCCAACAGCCAAATGCTCGGCTGTTTTGTGCCGGGACACCACCGCATCGACAATGCCATCCACACATACGCCGGCATGCAGCTGCGCCTGACGTGCGCCAGCCTCATGTGTAAACAGGGGCATGAGGAACCGACCGCATGCGTCAAGGTCACGCCAGCCTTTAACCTGCCCAGCAGCCATATCTTCCACACCGTCGGTCCCATCGTGCCCAACCATAAGCCTGGCCCGCGCGAGGAACTGCTACTGCGCCGTTGCTACACCAGCTGCCTGGAAGAAGCGACGAGCCGAAAGCTCGACACGCTTGCCTTCTGCTGCATTTCGACGGGCGTCTTTGGCTATCCCCAACAAGCCGCCGCGCGCGTTGCCATCGATGCCGTTCGTCATCATCTAGACCATAACGACCCCAACCTTAAGGTGATCTTCAATGTTTTTCTCGCGTCTGACGAGTCAATCTACCGCGACCTTCTCCAAACAGATCGCTAAGCTCCGAGCCGCACTCGATGCATCCGACGCCGTGATAATCGGCGCCGGCGCAGGTCTTTCCACCGCGGCCGGCTACACCTATTCGGGAGAGCGCTTCGAGAAGCTCTTTGGCGACTTCGCCGCACGCTACGGCTTTGCCGACATGTACTCCGGCGGTTTCTACCCCTATGACTCCCTCGAGGAATACTGGGCATTTTGGAGCCGCTATATCATGTGCAATCGATATGACCCCATACCCAAGCCCATCTACGAACAGCTTTTGGGCCTGCTGCGCGACCGAGATTACTTTGTGCTGACCACAAACGTAGACCATTGCTTCCAACGCGCCGGTTTCGATAAACAGCGGCTCTTTTACACGCAGGGTGACTATGGTCTATTCCAGTGCAGCAAGCCCTGCTGTCAGGAAACTTGGGACAACGAAGGGCTCGTACATTACATGGTCGCCGCCCAAGAAGACCTTCGCATTCCGTCTGCGCTAGTGCCCCGTTGCCCCCATTGTGGCTCCCCGCTCACGATGAACCTGCGCGCCGACGATACGTTTGTGCAGGATAAGGGCTGGTATGCCGCAGCCGACCGTTACCAAGATTTCCTGCGCCGCCACAACAATATGCGCATCCTGTTCTTGGAGCTTGGCGTAGGCGGCAACACGCCCGTCATCATCAAGTACCCGTTTTGGCAAATGACCGCCAAAAACGAGCGCGCAACGTACGCATGCGTCAATTTTGGCGAGGCAGTCGCCCCTGCAGAAATCGCCGATCGCAGCATCCTGATTGACGCCGACGCAGGGCGCGTGCTGGACGCACTTGCCGTCCAAGCCGTCAGATAGCAAAGGCGATGCTGTCTCACATAGTCGTTGGGGACGTTCTTAAATGACTAGTCGTTAAAGAACGTCCCCAACGACTACATTTAGCCGCAAAAGCGAGCGGTAGGCGCGAGCGGCTGCTCGCGAAAGACGCGCTCGACGGCGGCGCGGTATTCGTCGACCTTTTTGGTCTTGCGCACGATCTTGTGAACGGTAGCGGGATCGGCGAAGGCGCACTTGGCGTAGAACCACCACTCCTTCATGCGAAAGACCGCGTTGCCGCCAATCTCTTCTGCATACGCCGCAAACAGCGTGTCGTGGAAGCGCTGCAGTTCAGCTGCCGTGGCAGCAGGACCGCCGGCAACCATGCGAGCCAGCGCGGGGTTCGCAAGCAAGCCGCGCCCCAACATTACGTGGCGCGTTTCGGGATAGGCCTCCACCAGCGCATCCATGTCCTCAAGATCAAAGATGTCGCCGTTATAGGCCACCGGAAACGGCGCCCGCTTCAGCGTCTCACCGTAAAACTCTTTGCGCGGCGAGCCCGTATAGCGGTCCTTTTGCACGCGCGGATGCACGATCAGCTCTGTCAGCGGCATACGGCAATAGATGTCGAGCACGCGCTCGTACTCCTCGTCGTTCTCCAGCCCCAGCCTGGTCTTGACCGAGACGGGCAATGGCGAGCGCTCGCACACGTCGCTCAAGAACACCTCAAGCTCGTCCAAGTTGCGCAGAAAGCCCGAACCCTTCCCCTTGGCGACAACCGTGCCCGAGGGGCAGCCAAGGTTGAGATTGACCTCGCGGTAACCCATGTCGGCGAGCACCTGCGCCGCCCACACAAACTCGTCCGCGTTTTTGGACATCAGCTGAGGCACCACGTTAAGCCCCTGGTTATTGGCGGGATCCACCTCTTTAAACGCCTTACCGCCAAAGCGGTTGCCCACCCGTGGCGGCGGCAAAAACGGCGTGTAATAACAATCGAGCGCACCGAAACACTCCGCATGCACGCGACGGAACACATGCCCGGTAATCCCCTCCATAGGGGCCAGCGAAAGGATCATCTACTCTTCTCTCATATCAACGAACGTGACAAAGGAACTGTCCTTTGTCGCATTATTCAGAGCGCAGGGCTTCTACGGGGTCTTTTTTGGATGCACTGCGGGCCGGTAGCAGACCGGCGACGACCGTTAGCAGCACCGAAATCGCGATGAGCACCAGCGCATCCTGCACGGGCAGGCTCATCAGGTTGGGGACCTGTTTGGCCGCAAGCGCCCATGCATTGACCGGGAAGCTCACGAGCACCACGACGACAACGGCAAAGACACCGGCGATGAGGCCCTCGATAAAGGTCTCGGCGTTGAACACGTTTGCCACGTTGCGCTTCGACGCACCGATCGCACGTAAAATGCCGATCTCCTTCTTGCGCTCCAGTACGCTGATGTACGTGATGATGCCGATCATGATGGAGCTCACCACCAGACTGATACTCACGAATGCGATGAGCACCAAGCTGATGGTGTTCACGATGTCGGTCACCGAACCCATGATGATGCCCATGTAGTCGGTGTACGAGATTGCCTGCTCATCGTGGCCGGCGGCTTTGACCTGCTTGTTATACGCATCGATGCGATCGAGTACGCGCTCCTTGGCCTCAAAGTCACGTGGGATAATCTTGACCGAGATGGGGTCCGCCTCGTCCGCATAGCCCAACGTGGTCAGATTGTTGTCGTAGGTGAGCTTCGACGCCTTGGCATAGCTCATCATGAGCGAGCTCAGGTCCTCGGCGTCCATGTTGAAGTGGATAGCACGAGCAAAGGCACTCGCATCCACGTGCATGGCGCTCGCCAGGTTGGCAAAACTCGAAGACATCTGCGTCGCCATCTGGTCCATGAGCCCTGCCGCGCCCGCCTTGAGCTGTGACGATACCGTTGTCGCAATCTGGTCGCTGATCGACTTCATCATCTGATCCATAGCCTGCTGCAGATACGGAGCCAGTTGCTTTTGCACATAGTCGGTCATCGCCTGCCGCAGGCGCTCTGCCAGGGCATCGCCGCCGAGGGCCTTGAGCTGGGCCAGGATTTGCTGGGCCGCAGCATCATTCTCAAGATACGTCGAGAACGCGGCGGCAAGCTTTGACGCGTCCTTAAGATCATCGGGTGTCAGCGCCTTAAACTGATCAGACCGCAAAAAGCCCTCAAACAGCTGGTTGGCTAGTGTTCCCACCTGCTGCATTTGCTCGGGCGTGAGTTCCAGACCGTCAAAGATACCCGAGAAATCTGGGGTTGGCGCTTTTGCCATGATGTCGCTGAAGTCGATGCCCCTTCCAACGCCCGAAAGGTCAATGTCCAGCCCGGACAAGTCGATACCAGAAAGGTCCATACCGCCGGCAGCGCCCGAGAGCGCAGACGTATCGAACGAGAACGCGCTCTTGAGCGCCGCCTCGTCCACACTGAACATGCTGCCCAGATCCACTCCTTGTTTGGCCTCGCCTTGCAGTTCGTCGAAAGTTTTGCCCGTAAAGACATCCGTCTCGGGATGAGCAAGTTGCTCCTGAACAATCTGCGAATCGGTGGCGCGCTCCATAAGCTGGCAAGTCAGTGCATGCGTATAGGCAATGCCCGGAGACAATGCACTCGCATTGGCCGTCTCGTTAGGTCGCACCACGCCCACAATGCGCACGTCAATACCGTCGGCAACCTTGGCGGCCATAAAGTCGGCGTCGCCAGACATGTCGGTCCACATGCCGGTCTCTTCGTTTTTACGATAGGCATCGGCCGGCGACAGCACCTTAAACGTCGTGGACAGCGCATCGTCGTAGGTAAAGTCGGTGCCGGTCTCGGGCGTTTCGACCCCACCGTCGGCCGCCATGGCGCTGTTAACCAGGTCGTTGAGCTCATCGATATCCAGCGCACCGATGCTGTAGAGCGTGTAATCGCCCACCGTGCCGCGGCTCGAAAGCACCATCACGGCTTCGTTAGCAGACGTAGGCCAATGCCCCGCCACGACATCGTACTGGCTGTCGAGTAGGCTCTGGTCGTCAATCATCTCGTTAAAGACCGAGGTTCCCATGGATTCCATGCTCACCGTTGCCGCCGAGCTCGCGCCCCCGCTCATGGCCTCGGTCATGGCGTTGGGCACCAGCCGGACAGGCTTCTCATCGCCCTTCCCGGCACGATAGACAACCGGCGATACACCGTAGCCGTACTGAATGGCGTTGACCTCTTTATCGATGCCGTCGCCACCGGCATCGAGCCATGCCTTAAAGCTCGTCATGTCGTTGGACTTAACGCTCGCAAACATATCCTTTACGGCCGTGACCACGGGAATCTTATCGGTTTCCCGAGCCTTGCCGTCGGTGCTGCCGTCGGACGAGCCCTCGTTCTTGGACGTATCGTCATCCGCGGCCCCCTGCCCGCCCATCATGGACGACAGGTCGTAGTCCTGCTTGGAAATGGTGAGCGGGTAGCTCGAGAGCGTATCCTCCTCGACCTTTTTGATGTAATTGTTCACGCCATTGGAAAGCGCCAGGATCGCCGCGATGCCGATAATGCCAATCGACCCCGCAAAGGCCGTCATGGCCGTACGGCCCTTCTTGGTCATAAGGTTTCGCGCCGAAAGCCCCAGCGCTGTCACAAAGCTCATCGAGGTTTTGCGCGTAGGCTTAGCCTCGCGACGCGCGGCCTTTGCCACATCAAAGGGGTCGGAATCGTCGGTGATCTTGCCGTCCGCCAGGTTGACAATGCGCGTGGCGTACTGGTACGCCAGCTCAGGATTGTGCGTGACCATGATGACCAAGCGGTCGCGCGCGACGTCTTTGAGCAAATCCATGACCTGCACGGATGTCGTTGAGTCCAAGGCGCCGGTCGGCTCGTCTGCCAGCACGATCTCGGGATCGTTGATCAGGGCACGGGCAATGGCCACGCGCTGCATCTGCCCACCCGACAGCTGGCTCGGACGCTTGTTAACGTGCTCGCCCAGACCGACTTTCTCCAACGCCTCGCGCGCACGCTGGCGGCGCTCGACATGCCCCACGCCCGTGAGCGTCAGCGCCAGCTCCACGTTTTCCAAAATGGTCTGATGCGGAATGAGGTTATAGCTCTGGAACACAAAGCCGATGCGGTTGTTGCGGTAGGCATCCCAATCGCGATCGTGAAAATCCTTGGTCGAAATACCATCGATCAGCAGGTCGCCCGAGTCAAAGTGGTCGAGTCCGCCGATAACGTTGAGCATCGTAGTTTTACCCGAACCCGAGGGACCCAAAATGGCCACGAACTCGTTATCGCGAAAAGACAGGCTTACGTTGTCGAGCGCCACCTGCGTAAACGACTGGGTAACGTACCTTTTGCAAATTCCTTTGAGCTCCAGCATGGACGGCAACCTCTCCTGCGCAGGCACCCTGCCCGCTCTCCTCCGCCGTTCGTATTCGACGCGTTTGTCCTACTCTATCCCCATTTTTTGCCGGCGCCAGTGAGGAATGTAACGAACCGCGCCAAAAAACGAACGGGGCAGTGCCAAAAAACGAACGGGGCAGTGCCAAAAAAAGAGGTCCCGAGCGGGACCTCTATATGGCGGAGCTTATCTTGAAAGGTAGCGGACTACTTCGCACAGTGGCGCACGATCCACGCTATGCTTTACGCGTTTTTTACTGCTCGCTATTTGCAATCGCCTGGTCGATAAGTTTGTTGAGTGCTGCGCGCTGCTCGGCGGAGCTGATGGCTCCCACGATTGGATCCCCTACGATGTTGCCATTCTGATCGATGACATACGTTGTCGGGAACGAGAACAAATTTGACGTAAACTTACCGGCCTCGCTATCCGACTTGAACCAGATGTTCTTATATGTCACGCCCTTCTTGCTCAACACGTCCTTGGCATCTGCAATCTCGCCCTTGTTGCCATCGAGCGTAAAGGAATTGACGCCCACGACCTGACCGCCCTTCTTGGCAAGCTCCTGATTCAAGTTCTCAAGATCGCCCAGCTCGCCCACGCACGGCTTGCAAGTGGTGAACCAGAAGTTCATGACGGTGACCTTGTTCTTAGCGAACAGCTCGTCGCTGCTCACGTCGTTGCCATCCAGATCCTTGCCCGTAAAGCTGGGGAACTTCGTCGCCTCGCTCGAAGCATTGGCACCAGCCGTCATGCCAGCGGTCGAAGCGTCGACGCTCTCGCCTTCGCTCGGCGTGCTTCCACAGCCGGGGAACTCCTTCTCCAGGCTCTCGAGCTTGTCCTCGATCTCCTTGATCTGCTGTGCACCGGCCTTGAGCGTCTTAAGCTCATCCGCCGTGAACTCATCCTTGGCGCCGTCGATGGTCTTGAGCAGGAAATCGCCGTAATTGCTGCCGTCCTCAATCATTGCCGAGTCTTTATTTGCCGCATTGAATACCTTTTCCCACAGCGCGTTATCACTCGAAAAGATATCGTTCTCCTTCTGCATGAGCTTCGCATACAGCTCGGCGGCCTCGTCGGCATTGGTCGGCTTCTGCGCAGTGAGTTCTGCGATCTTAGAATCGGAGCCCGCAGATTCGTTCGCATTGCCGCCAGGTGCCGAGCACGCCACAAGACACAAGGCCAGTACCGGCACCATAAACAGGGCCGCAATCTTAGAAAGCTTCATAGTCATTCCTCCGTTTTGTCGAAGCTTGTTTACTTTTTATCGGCGGTCAAGGGAAGCTTTTCCGCCGACACATCCAGGCCATAGCGATAGCTGATGGCGTCGACGGGACAGGCCCCGATACACTTTCCGCACCGGATACATTCGGCGTGATTGGGCGCGCGGACCACATCAACGTCCATCTGACAAACCCTTGAACACTTGCCGCACGAGACGCATTTGCACGCGTCAACCTGAATCCCCAGTAGGGACACCCTATTCATGAGCGCATAGAATGCGCCGAGTGGACAAATCCATTTGCAGAAGGGGCGGTAGAACAAAACGCTCAGCACTACCACGGCAATGAGAACGGCAAGTTTCCAAGTAAAGAGATGTCCCAACGCAGATCGAATGCCGGCATTAGCAATGGCCAGCGGAATGGCGCCCTCGAGCACACCCTGCGGACAGACGTACTTACAAAAGAACGGGTCGCCCATGCCCACGTCGTTAACCACCAAGACGGGCAGCAGCACCACGGAAAACAGCAGCACGACGTACTTGATGTACGTGAGCGGCTTGAGCTTTTTCGTGGAGAACTTTTTGCCGGGAATCTTATGAAGCAGCTCCTGCAGCCAGCCAAACGGGCACAGAAAGCCGCATACAAAGCGTCCCAGCAGCACGCCGAGCAAAATGAGCGTACCGGTGACGTAGTAAGAAAAGTTGAACTTGGATGAACCTACCACCGACTGGAACGACCCGATGGGGCACGCACCCGATGCCGCGGGGCACGAATAGCAATTAAGTCCAGGTACGCAGACTGTTTTTCCCGCGCCCTGATAGATGCCGCCTTTGGCAAAGTTTGGCAGGTGAATGTTGGTGGCGAGCGTCGCCGCCGCCTGAATGAATCCGCGAAATCGGGCCAAAACATGCGACGCAGTGTTTTCTCTTTTATCCAATTCCGATACACTCCAAGCACAGCCTAATCGCTTTGGCCAGCACGGCATCCGCCTCGCCACGCATAACGCCAAAGCACACCATGGCAATTCCGACGATCAACAAAGCGACCTGTACCACGGGTTTTACCGCTTTGAACAACCTGACCACTCCTTTCGTTACGCGACCATTGGACCATATCGACTATAAAATCCGTGTTAAGCGCGATTTGGAATGTGCGAGGAGACTGTTATGCGAATTTTGATCGTCGAGGACGAGCGAGCGCTGTGCGATGCAATCGCGCGCAGCTTGCGAAACTTGGCGTACAGCGTTGACTGCTGTCACGATGGACAGGAGGCGCTCGACCTGCTGGGCGTCGAAGTCTTTGACCTCGTGGTGCTCGACCTCAACCTTCCCCGTATCGACGGCATGACCGTACTCAGGGAACTTAGGAAAACTGACTGCGAGACCAAGGTACTGATTCTGTCCGCACGTGGCGAAGTATCCGATAAAGTCGCCGGACTCGATGCCGGGGCCAACGATTACCTCACCAAGCCGTTTCATCTGGACGAGCTTGCGGCAAGGATTCGCAGCCTTACCCTCAGACGCTTTACGCAAAGCGACATAGTTTTAACCTGCAGAAAGCTCCGCTTTGACACCAAGACGCGCATCGCTTCCGTGGACAGCGAGGCTTTATCTCTTACACGCAAGGAAACGGGAATCTTGGAATACCTGATGCTTAATCAGGGGCGTCCGGTAAGTCAAGAGGAGCTTATCGAGCACGTTTGGGATAGCAGCGTGAACAGCTTTAGCAACGCAACCCGCGTTCACATCTCGTCACTCCGCAAAAAGCTGCGCAGCGCTTTGGGATACGACCCGATTCGCAATCGGATTGGAGAGGGCTACGTTATGGAGGATGGAGAATGAAAGGGCTTTCGCTGCAATGGCGCATAACGATTATGACGGCACTGCTCACGTGTGCGGCATGCGTGCTGACGAACTGCCTGGTCGGCTATACGGGCATGCGCTATATGGAAGCCATCGGCAGCGACATCTCGGCCTTTAACGCAACCGGCGAAGATTCGCTCCAGGCGTTCGACCCAACGAAAGCAGCCCTCGATGACAAGGTCACGATCGTCGTAAACGACGCACAGGAGTCTTTTGGCACGACAGCCTGGTACATCACGGCTGGAGTCACACTCCTTGGCGGCGCGCTGGCATACTTTGTGAGCGGCCGTGCACTCAAACCGCTACGGGCTTTTGCAGCTCAGGTTGAGCGTGTGCAACCTGACAACCTAAGCGAAATCAGACTCAATGAAGATGTGCCCACCGAGCTACAACGATGCAGCGCCTCTTTCAACGACATGATCGCTCGTCTTGGCGAAGGGTTCTCTGCACAGCGTCAGTTTACCGGCAACGCCGCACACGAGCTGCGCACCCCGCTCGCCCTTATGCAGGCACAGATTGAACTATTCATCTCCGAGCACTCCGGTTTGCAACCCGAAACAGCCGAGCTGCTCGGCCTGCTACAAGAACAAACTGAGCGGATGTCGCGGATGACCAAGGTGTTGCTCGAGATGAGTGAGCTCCGCAGCGTTCCTTGCGAGGATGATGTTGAACTTGGTCCCTTGTCCGAAGAGGTCCTCACCGACCTTGCGCCACTTGCCGAAAATAAGGGCATAGCCCTCAATTGTGCTGGAGACGCTTTAGTAATCGGGAGCGACACGCTCCTCTATCGGCTGGTGTTTAACCTGGTCGAAAATGCCATCCGTTACAGCCGCCCCGGCTCGACTGTCAACGTCTCCATCTGCGACAACAACAGCCGCGTGTTCCTGCGAGTCGAGGACCAGGGCCCGGGAATACCCAAGCAGTACCGTGAGAGCATCTTCCAGCCGTTCTTTCGTCTAGACAAATCCCGCAGCAGGGCATACGGCGGCGCAGGACTCGGGCTAGCGCTCGTTTGGGAGATTGCAGCGCTTCACGGTGGCGCCGTAGAGGTCGAAGCAAGTTCCGAGGACGGGACCACCATGCTCGTAAGCCTTCCAAAATGATCTGTAGCGTTAGCCGAACAGTAAAACGAAAGGGGTCCCGCACACGTTTGCGCGGGGCCCCTCCCTGTCAATGCAATTCGTCCAAAAGAGTAGAAGCTTACTCCCACTCAACGGTGCCAACGGGCTTCGGCGTGAGGTCGTAGCACACGCGGCAGATACCGGGGACCTCCCTTTATACGTTCGGCACAATCGTAGGCGATACCCACAAATTCCAGTCCCGAGCAACAAGAGTACAATTGCTGCTAGTGTTGCCAGCTGTTGGGAGATGGAAGATGGACTGCGATGGCTACCCATGCGTTCCCATGCCGTTGATGTGCACCGCCTTTGTGCCGGGGCAGATTGACGCTGCGGTTGCAGGCATTTCCGACCCCGATTCACGCGCCATCGCCACGGCAGAAGCGCTGTACTTTCGCGGACAGGCCGCACTCGCCGCCAAGACAGCACGCCCCTATCTTGACACCACCGACCCCGCACTGCGCTATTCCGCATGCTTTATCTGCGGATATGCCAGTCTGTCGCTCAACCGTATCGCCGATGCCCGCCGTTGCCTTGCTGGCATCCTCGATACGCCGGCCGACGAGGAATCACCCGCCGTCCACGCCACGCATATCCTGTTCGCCTCGGCCGCGAGCGTCCTGCTGCACTTGCCTTCCCCGTATTCCGCCGAAGAGTTTTATCCGCTTGCGGCGCATCTGCCCGAAGGCCTGCGCCTGTTCGCCAGCTACGTGATGGCGCATGCCCTGTACCTGCGCGGCGAATATGGCCGCAGTCTGGGCATGGCGGAAAACGCCCTGATCATGAAACAGGGAAGCTATCCCATCTCGGAACTGTTCCTGCACCTGGCAGCTTCTATGGCCTGCATGAGTCTCAAAGACGTCGACGCCGCAAGGACGCATTTCGGAGCTGCTTGGAACATTGCGCGTCCCGACGGCCTTATCGAGCTCATCGGCGAGCACCACGGCCTTTTACAGGGGCTCATCGAGGCGTGCCTAAAAACGCAATACCCCGACGATTTCGCTCGCATCATCGAGATCACATACCGCTTCAGCTACGGTTGGCGGCGCATCCACAACCCCGATTCGGGCGAGGACGTTGCCGACGATTTAACGACCACAGAGTTCACCATGGCCATGCTCGCCTGCCGCGGATGGACCAACGCTGAAATCGCACGCCATATGGGAGTATCGCCGGGCACCGTCAAAAACCGCCTATCCGGCGTATACGCAAAGCTTGGCATCGGCACACGCGCCGAGCTGGTCGCGCACATGTTGCGTTAGCGACCGGGCTGCCAAGCGCATCGAACGCGTTCCGGAACCCGGCGCTTCGCTCGATCAATTTGGACATTTTGACCCTTGAACGGCACTACCGCCACGGGGCGCCTTCTCGCACAATTGGATTATTTCCACCGATATTTGCGGGATGGGAGCCCAAGATGCTTGATCGCCGTTCGTTACTTGTTGCCGGAGCGTCCTCGCTGGCGAGCATTATGTTGCCTCGCGTGCCGGGAAGCGAAAATGCCTTCCTGCTGCCGTTCGCGCCCACCGCGGCCTATGCCGACGAAGAAGACCCCTTCAAGGTCCTGGTGCTCTCGCGCACCATGTTCGGCATGGTGGTGGTCGACGTCGCCAACAAGAATACGCCTATCACTGGCGCCAAGGTCACGCTCACGTCGCGCTACGCCGCAGGCAAGCAGCTCGCCGCCACGACCGATGACGAAGGCACCGCCATCTTTGAGATTGCCTCGCTTTCGGAAGGCTACGTAGACGAGGCAAAGCTCCTTGACGCGTACGACTTTAACGGCGGCATCTCCATTAGCATGGCGGGCTACCGCGATGTCGAGATTCCCCTTGCGCGTATCCAGGGCGGCACCGCCATAACCGCACCCACACGTCCGCTCTCCGATGGCGAGCCGTACTTTCGACAGCTCACGTTCGACGAATGGGACATCCAGTACGCCGACGCCACGTTTATGGCAATGCCAGCGGACGAAGCAGCAAACGACCAGCCCGACACGCACGCTTTTACCGTGCAGGCTCATCTGCCGCAGGGCGGGCAGGCAACATTGCATATCAATAAAGTGATGCCCGCTGCGGGCAGCTCAACCGAAACCGTCACGCAGATTGGCCAAGTCAAGGCCAGCGCATCGGGCGCGGATAATCTGGCGACGTTCACACTCGAAGACAAGTTCCTCGATGCAGCGTCGAGCCTTCTGGAGGAAGGATGCAAGTTGCGCTTTGTCCTCGACTACCAGGGCAAGACCTATACGCTCTCCTCCCCCATGGCCGTTGTCACCGCGCCGGCCGCAAAGGCAGAATCGGGCTCGACCACTATCGTCCCCACTACCATGGACCAAGAGATCACCCCGTTTGATTTCCCAGCGGCGTTTCCCGGCATCGGTGGTAATAAGTTCACGTGTTGGATGCCCACATTTCCGATCCTCTTCGATTTCTCGTTTGCTGGATACGTGCTGTTTGGTGGAGGATACAAACCAGCCAGCTATATGAACGATTCGGGCAATCCGGATCCGGAGTACTGGAAGAAATCGCCGCGCGAGTCGGGCGCCAAGCAGGCAAACCGCTACCTCGACGAGATGGAGGGGAAGTGGAATCAGTACAAGAGTATGAGTGCCGGTTCGGGCACCGATCCAAGAAACACCAAGCTCCTTCGCCACCATTGCACGCCGCTGTTCACGATGGATATCGCCACACAGCTGTACGGCTCGCTTGCCTACGATTGGGTGGGCAAAACCTGGGGTAACAACAACGACCCCGCATACGGCAATATTAAGGCCCTCTTCCAGGTAAGAACCGACCTCAATTGGACCGAGCAGTTTACCCTAGGACCGGTGCCATTTTTCCTAAACGTCAACCCTTGGGTGCTGGCGAAGCTGGCGCTCGCTGTGGGTGCCCACACGCACGGCAGCGGCGCGGCGTTTTTTAAAAACATTTCGCTCGACTATTCAAACACGTCGGGCTCGTTCACCATCCAGATCGGGCTTGCCGTCACCTTTGGCGCCGGCGTTGCAGGCGTCGCTTCGTCTGCCGTGCGCGGTGCTGCATCCCTCACGCTGTTCATTGGGTACGAGAAGGCAGATGGACACCAGCTTCCGCGGCTGCGCGTAGGTGCAGACGTCGATGTCGATGTGATACTCCAGTTCGTAATGTTCAAGTGGACCACCAAGGCTTGGTCGGGGTCGTGGCCCACACTCATCGATTCGTGGAATATGTCGGTGAACAATGGCGACCAGTATGTACTCCAGCGCTCTGAGCTGGCATTGGGTGGAAATACGCCTTATACGTTGGATGCCTGCTTCGGCACGCCCGGCAACGCCGAGGCAGGTGGTGTGCCGCAATTTATCGCATCGGCCACCATCGTCACCAACGCCGAGCTGCTCGCACGCGCCGAGGTTGCAGCCGCCGCGATAAACATCGCGCCTACCGTACGCGATTGGGATCAAGCGGTCACGCGCATTGAACTCGAGGCGGATGCAGAAAGCGACGACACGGGACAGGTTGAGCATTTCGTCCACGCACTGGTAGAGAACGACGAAAACGCCGCGCCGATGTATGAGTACACCCATATCAGGCAGGCGAAGGACGCCGTTGCGGAGCCCAACGCCAATTCTGCCGGCGTGTCGGAGGACGAGCGTGGCGGCATCAAGCCCTCGAGCGACAACGTGCTGTTTTCCGGCGTGCTCAGCGAAGCCCACATGAAGCTGGCAATGATTGCCGGCGCAGAATGCCTATTCCGTATCGCCTCGGTGCGCTACGGCGACAATGGCCGCTCGCGCCTGGTGGTGCACACAAAGGCAAACGGCACGTGGTCCGCCCCCACGCCCGTGGACTTTCCCCTTGGGTTTGGCGAGAACGACGTGGAGCGCGACGGCATATACGATTACGACTTCGACGTGGTGGAATATACAGACGGGAGGGAAAACCAGGACGCCTACGTGCTGCTGGTCTCGGGCGAGCGCCGCGACGGCGACAACACCCTTTTCGATACGGCGAGCACATCCGGCATACTGTCCGTTGTGCGCCTGCGCATAAGCAACGACGGAGTTCGCGTGATATCGCACACGTCGTGGCGCAGCATCTCGCGCGGCCGCCTTCAGGAGGATGGCTACCATTGCCTGCAGTGCCCGCGCATCACGGTAGGCAAGACGCTGGTCGACGGACGCCTGTCGGGTGCCTACCTCCACCGCCGCGGAACCACCGCAGAAAAGGCGCTCGGCAGCGAGGCCGAGGTTGCGCTGGAATGCTTTACCCTGTGGTCGGATGATTTGGGCGACAGCCTGACGTTCCGCCAAGTTCTTCGCTTTCCGCAAGCACCGTCGAGTATCGAGCTGAGCGAGCCCGAGAATATCAACGGCAAAATGGTGGTGCCCGTTGCGTACGAGACCGCAGACGGTTGCGGCTGCGCATCGTACGCCGTGATCGGCCAGTCCATTGCGGGCTGGGGCGTTATGCCACCAGACGCCACGGTGCCCCATGCGGTGCCGTGGCCACAACATTCGGGCTTTTTGGCCACCGTCAACGAGCAGCTGCAGCATATTACTTGGACGCGAGGCGCATCGGCATTTGCAACGCAGCCCGTGGGTGCCGCAGGCTGTGGCCCGGCATCGTTTAGCGTAAGCAACAACGGCAGGTGCGCGCTCTATGTAGAGAACACCGATGGCAAGGTGGGGCAAACCTACGACGAAGAAGGCAACCCGGTAGCAGTGATGGGCAAGCACTTCCGCATCTTCGCCAGCACCTTGGCAGGCGATCTGTTCACGGAGCCGTTCGTGATGTGCGAGCTGGACCATCCCATCGATCAGATAACGACATTTTTGACGTCGGGAGGCATGCTCTCCGCGCTCGCCACGCACATTGTGAGCGCGGAGAAGAGCGAGGCAGAGCTGCACGGCATCGAAGTGCCTCTGGTGGCGTGTGCCACTCCGACGGGCGCGGTCGCTACCTCGGGCGCGGTGGTGCCCGGAGCAGCAGGCGAATCCTTCATGGTCACGGTGCGAAACGACGGCAACACTTTGCTGACTGCCGGCACAATCGATCTGTACCGAGAGGGCTCCAGCCAGCCGTTCTCCAGCGCATCCATCGGATTCGGAGCGAACGCACGCATGGCTTCGATCTACGATCCAGAGCTTGCCGAAGACGCTTCGGCCAACGACATGGCACACGTAAAGTACGCGCTCGAGACGCTGGGCGCACGTTTTGCAACGCACCCGCTGGTAGCCGACAACGGCAACGCCGTGCTGGCACCGGGTTGCACGGCACAGTTCCGCATGAGCTTCGCCATCCCCGAGAGCTGGAGCGACGAAGTGGGCAAACGCGTCACGCTGTATGCGAAGGCGCGCAATCTGGTGGCGCTCGATCCCGTAACGCTCGAGGAGATCCGACCGGGCGCAAACTCGGCGCTGAGTGCCGTTCTGCACGAGCTTCATGTGCCCGACGCGGCATGCGAACGCTCAGAAGTTCAGGTCGGCGTATGCGACAGCGCGGATACGACAGGACTTCACGACGCCCCAATGACGGTAGACGGCGATGGTGGCTCGAGTGGAGGTGGTTCCGACGGAAGCAGCTCCGGTGGCGGCAGTGGCTCTGGCAGCGGCAAGGATCACGGCAATAACAAGCGCTCCAGAAAAGCGGGCACGCTCGCCGGCACGGGCGACAGCAACGTCCCCCTAACCGCAGCCGCAGCAGCACTCGCCGCAGCTGGTGCCGGCCTTGTCGCCTACAGCGTCCGCCGCACGGCGCTCGAAAAAGACACCGCCAATGAGGTCAATTCGGATAGGCCTCGCTAGCTCCTAGTTACTTTTGTGTGAGACGCCGACTCGGCTCATCGAACACCAAAAGGGGCTGGCCCCGATAACTCGGAGCCAGCCCTGAGTCGCCTGACGTAAGAATCGCGGCGTTACTTGAGCTTCAGTGCCTCCATCATGGGCACGGCGGCATCCCAGTCGATCTTCCAGCCAATCGACACGCGGACGGTCTCGCCCGTCGCGGGAGCCGTCGCAAATAGCGTATGGCCGTTGTCGGGACCGGTAAAGCGCAGCCACGTTATGCCGTTGTACTCGACCTGGTCGGTTGTCGTTTCCTTGCCTTCATAGATCTGCTCCAGGCTTGCAACTTCCTCCTCCGGCGAGCGCGGGAAGATGCTGATGTTCAGGCGTCCTCCAGTCTCGTCGTGGAAGAAGTTTGCCTTTTCGCGATCTTCGTCGGACGAATCCAGCGTGTACCCATCGGCGGCCTCGATGCTGTACGATGCGCAGTCGATGCCCGTTAAATCTGCCTTCTCGCCAGAATCGGCCACGCCGCCGGCCGCCTTGAACTCCTTGGTCTCGCATCCCGTGGTGTCAAAGTGCATGGCCTCATAATTCTTGGCGGGGGCGTAAGCGTCTACGAACTCGACAGTGATGGGCCCGTAGTACGCCGTCTTGGGCGCCCAGAAATACACGTACTCAACGGTCTCGCCCGGGCCGATATCTGGCCTCTTGGAAAGATCGATGCCCTCGTGAAGCTCATCGGGAGCCTCACTTGCAACGTAGTCGAGCACGGCCGCCTTGCCGGAAGTAAACAACGGGTCGCCTGCCTCAAGATCGCCTTGGGCAGCATGCACGTTAAAGGAACTGAACGTCCTGTTCTTTGTGTTGTTGTTGGTAATCTTGATGTGCAGGTAAAAGCCGTCCTGCTTCTTGGCATCACCGCGATAGAACGTACCGTGAGCCACCGACTCATAGGTAATGCCAGCCACCTCGACCGTCTGCGAATCATAGGCCTTGGCCTTCTTGGACTTCTCCTGCACAGGCGCGCTACCACCCGAGCTGCCAGCCGAGCCGCTCGGAGCACTACCGCCGCAGCCTGCCACTGTACACGCCAGCACGGCCGAAAGCGTCACAGTGGGAATTCCTAACAGCAGTTTCTTTGTCATGGGCTTCATCATCCTCACAGCTCCTTTCAGCTTGCAGCTCATCCGTTGCCCGAACCCCAAGTCGGCCCCGTGGCACCGGCTTCCACTATGAGCGTATGACGAAACACGACGCCGGCGAAGTGACCCACGGCCCAAATAACGACCCGCCAGCGTTCCTTATGAGCCAAAGGGACTCGCACACGCACGCCCGTGGCCCATAAAACGAGACGCTTGTCCCACTGTTCGATTCGATCCATCCGCAAACAAGGTAGGGCGCCTCCAGCCGCCTTCAAACTTACTCGGACAGAACCGACTCGGTTTTGTCCGAGTAAACGAATCTCCATCGAACTCCGAACGATTGTTCGATGGATTTCGTGTTAGGTGGAATCGCCCACGGCCTGGGCTATGCTACCTTGACTATCTATATGACTTAAACGCAGCAAAAGGAGCACCGAGAGAGCGAGTATGGCAAAAAACACCGCAAACTATGGTAACGACAGTATCCGCCAGCTCAAGGACGAGGAGCGCGTACGTCTGCGCCCTGCCGTCATCTTTGGCTCGGACGGACTCGACGGTTGCGCGCATGCCGCCTTCGAGATCCTGTCCAACGCCGTTGACGAGGCGCGCCAGGGCTACGGCAAGCTCATCACCCTTACCGCCTTTCGCGATGGCTCCATCCAGGTAGAGGACAACGGCCGCGGCTGCCCGCTCGACTGGAACCCCTCCGAGAAGCGCTTTAACTGGGAGCTCGTCTTTTGCGAGCTCTACGCCGGCGGCAAGTATAACAACAACCAGGGCGGCGACTACGACTTCTCGCTCGGCACCAACGGCCTGGGCTCCTGCGCGACCCAGTACGCCTCCGAGTACATGGACGTCACCGTCTGGCGTGACGGTAACAAGTACTCCTTACACTTTAAGAAGGGCAAGGTCGTCGGCGCCAAAAAGAAGGCGCTCGAGATTGAGCCCAGCGACGAGGACCGCACCGGCACCACCATCAAGTGGCGCCCCGATCTTGAGGTCTTCACCTCCATCAGCATCCCCCACGATTGGTATCGCGAGACCATGCGCCGCCAGGCCGTGGTCAACGCCAACGTTACCTTCCGCCTGCGCATCGAGGGCGACGATGGCGAGTTTTCCGAAGAGGACTTTTGCTACCCCAAGGGCATCGAGGACTATGTGCTCGAGAAGGTCGGTGCCGACTACCTCACCGAGCCCTTCTTTATCGAGGCCGACCGCCGCGGTCGCGACCGCGAGGACCTGCCCGACTACAACGTCAAGATTACCGCGTGCATGTGCTTCTCGCGCACCTTCATGATGCAGGAGTACTACCACAACTCGTCATGGCTCGAGAACGGCGGTTCGCCCGAAAAGGCCGCCCGTAGTGCTCTGACCAGCGCCATCGATGCCTACATCAAGCAACAGGGCAAGTACAACAAAAACGAGAGCGGCATTAAGTGGCAGGACGTCCAGGACTGTCTGGTGCTGGTGACCAACTGCTTCTCCACCCAGACGTCCTACGAAAACCAGACTAAGAAGGCCATCAATAACCGCTTTATCCAGCAGGCGATGACGGCATTCTTTAAGGAGCGCCTCTCGACCTATCTGATCGAGAACAAAGACGCCGCCAACAAGATCATGGAGCAGGTGCTCATCAACAAGCGCTCGCGCGAGAACGCCGAGAAGACGCGTCAGAGCATCAAGACCAACCTGCAGCAGAAGACCGACATGGCCAACCGCGTGCAGAAGTTCATCGACTGCCGCTCCAAAGACAAGGACCGTCGCGAGATCTACATCGTAGAGGGCGACTCGGCAGCAGGCGCCATCCGCACCTCGCGCGATGCCGAGTTCCAGGGCGTTATGCCCGTTCGCGGTAAGATCCTCAACTGCCTGAAGGAGGACTACCCGCGCATCTTTAAGTCCGACATCATCATGGACCTCATGCGCGTGCTGGGCTGCGGCGTAGAGATCAAGGACAAGCGCATCAAGAACCTCGGTGCCTTTGACCTGGATAATCTCAACTGGAACAAGGTCATCATCTGTACGGACGCCGACGTCGACGGTTATCACATCCGCACGCTCGTACTCACCATGCTCTACCGCCTGGTGCCCACACTTATCGACGAGGGCTACGTGTATATCGCCGAGTCGCCGCTCTACGAGATCAACTGCAAAGAGAAGACCTACTTTGCCTACACCGAGCTCGAGAAGAACGGCATCCTCAAGGAGATTGGCGACCAGAAGTGCTCGATCAACCGCTCCAAGGGTCTTGGTGAGAACGATCCGGACATGATGTGGCTCACCACCATGAACCCCGAGACGCGCCGCCTGATCAAGGTGGAGCCCGAGGACGTCACCAAGATGGAAACCATGTTCAACCTGTTGCTGGGCAACGACGAGGCAGGCCGTAAGCGCCACATCTCCGAGCATGGCAAGGAATACCTGGACCAGCTGGACCTGCAGTAGCAGCAAATCGATAACGACGGCCCATAAGAAGTTCAAGAGGAAATCGTGGCAAAGAAGAAGACGAAGAACCAGCCCAAGAAAAAGCAGGTCAACGCCGAGAACGTCATCGGCCTGCACTCCGAGGTCACCGATCAGCCGATCACGCAGACGCTCGAGGTCAACTACATGCCCTACGCTATGAGCGTCAACGTCTCGCGTGCGTTCCCCGAGATTGACGGCTTTAAGCCCTCGCACCGCAAGCTGCTCTACACCATGTACAAGATGGGTCTGCTCAAGGGCGAGCGCCAGAAGAGCGCCAACATCGTGGGCCAGACCATGAAGCTCAACCCGCACGGCGACGCCGCGATCTACGAAACGATGGTGCGCCTGGCCACCGGCAACGAGGCGTTGCTCGCCCCCTTCGTGGAGTCGAAGGGCAACTTTGGCAAGTACTATTCGGGCGACCTGAGCTACGCCGCCTCGCGTTATACCGAGGCCAAGCTCTCCCCCATCAGCGCCGAGATCTTCAAGGACATCGACAAAGACCCGGTCGACTTCGTCGACAGCTACGACGGCGCCATGAAGGAGCCGCGCCTGCTGCCCACCACGTTCCCCAACATCCTCGTCTCGGCCAACAAAGGCATCGGCGTCGCCATGGCATCCGATATCTGCGGTTTCAACCTCAACGAGGTCTGTACCGCCACAATGCATTACCTGCAGGATCCCGACTGCGATCTGCTCGAGTACATGCCCATGCCCGACTTCTCGACCGGCGGCGAAATTATCTACCGCCGCGAGGAGATGGAAAAGATTATCGAGACCGGCCTCGGCAGCTTCCAGATCCGCTCCCGCTGGCGCTGGATTCCCGAAGAGCGCATCATCGAGGTTTACGAGATCCCCTACACCACCAAGACCGATGTCATTATCGAGCGCATCGTCAAGCTCTCCAAAGAGGGCAAGGTCAAGGAGATCGCAGACATTCGCGACGAGACCGACCTTTCGGGTCTGCGCATCGCTATCGACCTTAAGCGCGGCGTCGACCCCGACAAGCTCATGGCGAAGCTCTATCGCTCGACCACGCTGCAGGATTCGTTCTCGTGCAACTTTAACGTGCTCGTCGACGGCTATCCCCGTGTTATGGGCGTGCGTCAGATCCTGCACGAGTGGGTCAAGTGGCGTATTGAGTCCACGCGTCGCCGCATTAACTTTGACCTGGGCAAAAAGTCCGAGCGCCTGCACCTGCTGCACGGCCTCGAGGCGATTTTGCTCGACATCGACAAGGCGATTGCCATCATCCGCGGCACCAAGCTCGAAGCCGAGGTCGTGCCCAACCTTATGAAGGGTTTCGACATCGACGAGACCCAGGCCGAGTTTGTTGCCGAGCTTAAGCTCCGCAACATCAACGAGGAATACATCCTCAACCGCACCAAGGACATCGCCAAGCTCGAGGGCGAGATTGCCGAGCTTGAGGAGATCCTCTCCAGCGAAGAGAACATCAAGAAGGTCATCAGCGACGAGCTGGCCGCGGTCAACAAGAAGTACGTGATGCCGCGCCGCACGGGCAGAATCGAACCCCATGAGGTTATCGAGGTAAGCTTGGAGCCCGAGGTCGAGGAGTACCCGGTCACCATCATGCTCTCGCGCGATGGCTACCTTAAGAAGATGACAGACCGCGTGCTCAAGAAGGCGACCACGCTCAAGTACAAGGACGGCGACAAACCCTTTATCGAGTTCCCGTCCTCCAACACCCACGAGCTGCTGGTCTTTACCAACAAGAGCCAGGTGTACAAGTGCAAGGTTGCAGCGTTTGAGGACACCAAGTCGGCCCAGCTGGGCTCGTACCTGCCGACCGATCTTGAGATGGAACCCGACGAGAGCGTCATCTGGGTCATCGACCCCGAGGATTACAAGGCCGACGTGCTGTTTGTCTTTGAGAACGGCCGCGTGGTGCGCGTCGCACTTTCCGGATACGTCACCAAGACCAACCGCAAGCGCCTCAAGAACGCCATCTACGGTGGCAGCAAGCTGCTGTATGCCCAGGTGCTCAAGGAAGACCGCGACATCGCGCTGGTCTCGAGCGACTATCGTTTGATGAACTTCAACACGTCGCTGCTCAAGACCAAGACGACCACCAACACGCAGGGCGTCCAGGCTTTCACGGCCAAGAAGGGCCGCTCGGTCACCACTGTCGGCACAACCGAGGACATCCTTGGCGCTGGCGTCTCGGCCGAAAAGTTCACCGCGCAGAGCCTCCCCTCTGCCGGTGCCCTCATGAAGGAAAACGACATGCCGAGCCTGTTTGACTAGGACGACGGCAGCCAAACCGTCATGGTTTAACTAAGCAGCGGGGCCCGGAGCGCAGCAACATCGCGCTCCGGGCCCCATGCATTACAGCAGCATCATCCCTATAGACAAAATGCCGCATAAAGTGGAACAGACATAAGCCCATCATTCATTCCAAAGGGCTTAGTCGATAGCCTGATAAGGCGCACGCCCGGATGGGTCTTTTTAAGTGAGAACAGGCTTCGAGATCTTGTGTTCTCTCCCGCTTTGACTTCAATCGCAGACAAACATCCCTGCTTCTCTACTACAAAGTCGATTTCCGCACGATTATCTCGCGCCCAATAATGCAGCGGATAGCCCATGGCTGAAAGCTGTTGGGCAACGTAGTTTTCGGTAAGTGCACCCATGAATGTGCCACCGATGCCGGCAAGAATATCGGCGCGTTGAGCACCGGCCTTGGAGACGAGCAGTCCTGTATCCGCCTGATAGATTTTAAAAGCAGAAGGGTTAACGAAGGCCTCTAAAGGGCTTTCGATCTGCCCGACTAGGCTGCAGCGCGCCACCGTACCCGACAATACAAGCCAGTCGAGAGCATCTCCAAAGAGAGACGCATTGCCCCCCGCTCGCACTACCTTGTATTGAAACTTACGATTCTCTTTGGCAAGCTGCTGTGGAATGGAATCGAAGCACGCACGCGTCTTTGCGCTCAAGCGTTCATCAGCATATTTATTGGTGTCGGCGGAATATCCGTCGAGAATAATCCGATGCTTTTCGGCCACATCAATGATTGACTGATCATCGATATACGTTTGGACCGCCTCGGGCATTCCGCCAACAACAAGATACTGTCGATAGAGCCCAAGCGCCTTTTCATGAAGGCTTGGCGCAAGAGGACTCATTAACTCGAATGATGAGCGTATCTCGCCGACCAGCTGATCGTGCCCCATCGCCCAGAGAAACTCCTCGAAATCGAGTGGAGTCATCTCAATCAAGTCGGTCTTTCCAACGGGGAACGAATACGACTGATGGTTAATGGCAACCCCAAGAAGCGACCCAGCAGCCGCAACGTAATACTCGGGAGCATCTTCGCAAAAGTATTTTAGGGAAGTGAGCGCTTCCTCGCATGCCTGGATCTCGTCAATGAACAGTAAGGTTTTGCCAGGCACGATACGCTGTCCCGTACGAGCCTCGATCGCGCGTACGATCGAATGAGGGTCAAGACCGCCCGAAAAATCCGCTCGCGCCGACCGGTCGTTCTCAAGATTAACGTAGACAACCGATTCGAAAAGATCCTGGGCGTACGTTCTGAGCAGATAGGTCTTGCCGCACTGGCGCACGCCTTTGACCAGCAAAGGTTTTCTATCAGCTCTGTCTCGCCATTCCCTAAGGAGCTCGTCTGCCTTGCGACGCATACGCAACCTTCCCTCATGAACTTCTGTTTGACAATATTTTAACGCGGATTAATTTGTTTTCAGTTATTTTTCTGCGTTTAAAAATGTTCTATACGGCACTTGAGGGAATACACCCCTATCTCTTGGTAAGGATAGCAAGCATTTCCACCAACGCTGATTGCCATGCGTTCTTCTTGTCCTTAGGCGAGCTTGCGAGCGAGCTCTCGCACCTCTTCCAGCTTGGGCGAGGAGGCCATGCTGTCGCGCTCGGTCATACCGCTGATGGCGACAATGCCCTGGTCCTCCCACTTGCAGTACGCGCAGGTTGACTTGTACATAGCGATCGCCGCATCATAGACACCCTCGCTGTGACTATCGAGCAAAAGGGCCGTCTTGGTGAACGGGAATCCCGTGGCACCGAAGGCGTACAGGCGGTCGATGGCGGCCTTCTCCTGCGCGGTGATATCAAACCAGTAGATAGGCGAGGCGAAGACGACCATATCTGCGTCTTTCAACGACTCGATCACGTCGGCCATGTCATCCTTCTGCACGCAGACGCCCTCATGGGCGAAGCAGTACTGGCATCCCAAGCAGCCGGCGATCTTTTTGCCGGCAACGCGGACGACCTCGACCGCATGGCCGGCCTCGCGCGCGGTCTCGGCAAACGCCTCGACCATGGTGTCGGTATTGGCGCCCTTACGCGGACTACCGCTCAATACAACGATTTTCATAGGATTCCCTCTCCTTCATGCCGCAGGCGCGCGGCACACATTTCGTTGTAACCAAAACGGATGGAGCTATTCAGTCGTCCGCAGGCCACATCTCTTGTTCGTGCTCTCTAGGCACAATCTCATTGCCTGACAACTCTTCAACTGTCTTGATTCTCTCTCCGAGAATTGAACAGCAAATCGTTGGCCGCAAAGTGTCGACTGTGGGAAAATTAACTAGAGCTTTCTCCTGCTCGCGTGAGCGTTCGCGTGTATGAGCCTGGCCGAATCGGGCAGGCGCAATATAGATCCAAGGAAACCGGCCTACGAACAAGGAGCGCCTTATGTATGGACAGCATGTTGCACCGCCAACCCATAACAAACGCACTGGCCTGTCTATCCGCAACGTCAAGCTTCATGCAGGCGCCAGAGTCGTCGCCTTCGGAGTAAGCATTCTTATGGCAGGACAGCTTTTGCTACCCTGCGCAGCACTGGCGACCGAAATGCCCGAACCCGATGTCGCATTACCCATCACCTGCGAAGAAGTCAACGCGGAAGGCAGCCTCACAGCAACCACCGTCGTCGATCATTACTACGATTTGGAGCTACCCCCTGCTTTCGAGTTGGTCCAGAACGAGGCTCTTGTATACGATTTTCCCGACAAACCCGAGGACTTCATCTACGGGCTTAACGACACCGTCCATCTCTTCATGATCGACACCGATACCGAAAGCCTTATAAAAACCGAGAACCCCAAAGAGGCCAGCGTCTCTATTGCCCTGACCATGATCGACAATCACGTTAGAGCAACCGTAGTCTTTACAGGCAGTTACGCCGACGACCAAATCCCTTACAGGCTGGACCTCAACAGCTCAACCTACCTTGGCGCACACGTTGACCGTGACTTCGACAGCGGGCAGGGGATTATGCACGAAACGCGGCACGATTACTACATCCGTTACGTCTTCGACAGTGACGTGCACTTGTTTGCAACCGATACGAGCGGTTCCAAACCCGAACCGGAAACCAAGCCCGAGCCCACACCGCAGCCCAATGCAAAAAAGCCCACGGCAAATCCCGTTTCCACCAAGGCAGTAGCGGCAGTTAAACCAGCCGGGGCCACCCTACCCGCGACGGGCGACAACGGTGCGATGGCAGCCGCCCTGAGTGTTGCCGGTGCTGTAGTTGCGGCAGTTGGCATTTCTGCAACAAGGCGTCGCAACCGCTAGCCAACATTTCGTACCCCGCAGACAAAGCTCTATCCCCGCTCCGATGAGCTTTACTCACCGAGAAGTTTCTTCCCCACGGAAATGAGCTTTTTTCCAACGGTCGCCTTCAGGCCATCAACGCCCCGCGAAACCGACGAAACAGACTGTGCCGAACCGCCATCGAGCTCTGCCCCATCGCAAACAGCGTCGACGGCGTCTTCTGGCAACATTTTTGGTCGCCATAGCTCCGATTCGGCAGGGCCCAGCCTCCGCTCGATCTCGAGCAAGACTTGTAAGGAGTCCACAGTCAAGATCAACTACGGAAATCGTGACGAGCCGATACCGCTCGCATGCCCCCTCGGAATAGGCGCTGAGCAGTTCCCGGGCGTGGGCGAACTCGGGTCCCCGCTTCCAACCGAGCAGGCGGTTGACCGCGAGATTTCCCTGAACGCTGTGGGCAAAGAGCAGTACCGCAAGGTATCCGACTGGTTCGATGCGCACACGCATCAGAAGATTCTTTTCCTTGAACATGACGTGGAATTGCGCAAGGGCGTCATAAAGCACATGCTCGCTCAGATCGCAAACGCCTGCGAACACACCACGTACACCGTGTTCAACTACAGCCAGGCCATGGCGCCCGATGCTTCTTGCGAGACGATTCTCGTTGATGGCGATATGGCCCCGGCCTTCGCGCGACAACCTCGAGCGATACGAGCGCTTTGTGAGCGAGCGTGGCAATGGCCGCGTGCTGTTGTTGGAGCTCGGCGTGGGCGAAATGACCCCTGGCATCATCACACTCCCGTTTTGGAGCATGACCGCAAAGCTACCGGATGCACACCTGCTAAGCGTAAACATCTCGGACGGCTCGGCTCCGCTGCAGCTCGGAAGCAAGGCAGAGGCAATCCAGATCGATTTGGGCGCTCTGCCCTCGGTGGCGCGGACGGGCGACGGTGCTTAAGCCTCCTTGTTGGTCGCTTTAAGGTATGCGTCGTCGTCCACAGGCTCCAACCACTCGTTGGAGGCGTCCTCGCCCGGTATCTCCAACGCAAGATGGGAGAACCAGCTATCGGGCGCGGCTCCGTGCCAATGCTTCACTCCCGGGGCAATGTTGACCACGTCGCCGGGATGCAGCTCCTGTGCCGGTTTGCCCCATTCCTGGTAAAACCCTCGACCAGCAACACAGACGAGGATCTGCCCGCCGCCGCTTTTGGCCTGATGAACGTGCCAGTTGTTGCGGCAGCCGGGCTCGAACGTCACGTTGTGGACGCCGACCTGCTCGGTGGAAAGGGGCGCGAGGTAGCTTTGGCCGATAAAGTACTTCGCGAATGCGCCGTTGGGCGCACCGATGGGAAAGGCCATCTTGTTTTGGTGCCGTGCTTTTGCGTCGACGGCATCGTCATCCGCCCAGACCTCTTTCGCCATACGGAAGGCCGCCCACGCCTTGGGCCATCCCGCGTAAAACGCTGCGTGCGTAAGGATTTCCGCTATCTCCGTCCTAGTCACACCGTTGTTTTTTGCGGACATCAGATGATATTGGAACGAAGAGTCCGTCAGCCCCTGTGACATCAGGGCCACCACCGTCACTATGCTACGGTCGCGCAGAGAGAGCTCGCTCTCTCTGCTCCACACTTCTCCGAACAGCACGTCGTCGTTGAGCTGTGCGAATTTGGGGGCGAACTCCCCCAGGGCATCTCTGCCCGCCGTCTGCTTAATTGCCATGATCGATTTCCTCCTGTCGATGGTTTTGGCACTAATCTGTTTCCGCATTACGGAATACCCCTTGCACTCTTCTGCTTTATTGTCGACAATGACGGTAATACCTAAACCTAACTTTAGGTCAAGGAACGAGCTCGAGATTTATCCGGAGGGGCCATGTACACAATCGGACAAGTGTCGGAGATGTTCGGTTTGCCCACTTCTACGCTGCGATATTACGACAAGCAGGGATTGTTCCCGGGCTGGAGCGGGCATCCGGCATTCGCCGGTTCAGCGATACGGAACTCGAGGCGCTTCGGGTCATCGAATGCCTAAAGAAGGCGGGGATGGAGATCAAGGACATCCGGCTGTTTATGGAATGGTGCGCGGAGGGCCCCTCGACATACCCCAAACGCAAGGCCATGTTCGAGGAGCGAAAGGCCCACATGGAGTCGGAGATCGCGAACATGAACCGTGCGCTGGACATGTTGAAGTATAAATGTTGGTTCTACGGGCAGCTGAGTCAGGGCGAAAACGAGGCCGAGCTAAGGGCCATGATTCCCGACGGCTTGCCGGAAGAGATCAAAAAGGCCTACGAGAACGCCCACGCTCGGTAGTACCAAAAACGCCCCTTTTTAAACTCAACCATTGTTTAAGATGTCACAACTCAGACAACAAGACTTGTTGTCCGGTACGCAACGGGAGGGTCGACGCGGCTGGCATCGACCCTCCCGTTTCCCAAACGGCATGAAGCTACTTGCTCACAACCGAGATGCGCTGGGCGACGTGGTCACCGGACTCGATCTCATCGACCATGGCGATCGCATAGTCAGCGTACGAGAGCGTTGACTCGCCGCGGCTGTTGAGCGTGAATTCCTCGCCCGCCAGGATATACTCGCCGGTACGCTCGCCATCGGCCTGGAAGTCGGCAGCAGGGGAAACGAAGGTCCACTTGAGACCGTCCGTTTCGCGAAGGTGAGCAAGGACTTTGCCGGCCGCGGCGGATAGCGGCTTCCAGTCATCAGGGAAGTCTGGGCCCATGTCGACGGTAACCGTATGCTCTGGGTTGACGAACAGCGAGCCCGCGCCACCCACGACGAGCAGGCGCACATCGGTGCCAACCAGCACATCAGCCAAGTGGATGCCCGCATCGGTGATAGCGGGGATGGTCTCGGGCGTCCAGCCGCCCACGGCGTCCACCACAGCGTCGAATCCTTCGAGGTCCTCCGTCGTGAGCTCGAGTGCGTCCTTGATGACGGAGTTCTGAGCGGCGGTCCTATTCTCGCTGCGTACGATGGCGGTCACGTCGAATCCGCGGCGCACGGCCTCCTCGACGATGAGGCTACCGGCCCTGCCGTTTGCTGCTACAACTGCGATCTTCTTGATCATCATACTTTCCTTTCGACTTGCGGCACTCGCCGCTGCTTTCCTTGCAGCTCATACGATACGCGTCAAAGGTATATAATGGAAAGCAGGCACATTAAAGTGCTGTAAGCACCAATAAGAAACTAATGTAAATGACGTGCATGGTTGTAGACGGAGGTTTTGCGAATATGACAGCACCGACTTTAGAGAACCTGCCTGCCTGCCCAGTGGAGACAACGCTTTTGCTCATCGGCAACAAGTGGCAGGTGCTCATCCTGCGCGACCTCTCGCTCAACGGCACCATGCGCTTCAAGGAGCTGCAGCGATCGATCGGCAAGATCTCGCAGAAGGTCCTGACGAGCAACCTGCGCACCATGGAGGAGACCGGGCTCGTTCATCGCGAGGCGTTCGCAGAGGTACCCCCGCGCGTAGAATACTCGCTCACCGAGCTGGGCCAGACGCTCAAGCCCGTTCTCGACGCGATGCAAGCTTGGGGCGAAGGCTACAAGGAGTACCTTCGCGGCGGGTCTCGATAGAGCGGACTGCGGCTGGCATCAATGTATCCAGCCGTCGTTGAAGAAGGCGCAGCTGTAGGGGTCGGCGCCTTCCAGGGTCTCTTTGATGTCTTGGTCGGCCAAGGCGGACTTGTCAAGCGCGATGCCCGGGTAGTCCAACATCATCTCGGTAGTCAAAAACTGGCGTCGTCCCAGGTTGGGACGTTGCACGCATTGCACATGGCTATTCGCCTTTCATCCAGGTGAGCAGTAAGTTTTTGAGCTGCACGAGGTCGTCGGCGTGTGCGCCTTCGGGGACTTCGGTCCACACGAGGCCTTGGGCGTAGCGCTCGGCCATGGTGAGCATGGTGAGGGCCAGAAACGAGAACATCTTCTCGGGGCTTACGTCGGTGCGCACGGGGGTGCCTGTTGCGGCGACCTTGCAACTGCCAAGGAACAGCTCGGCAATGGGACGCAAGGGGTCGAGGTGCTCACCGAGCATTCCCTCGGGAACGTTTTCGCGGCGGATATAGGTTTTGTAGTTGGCGCTGTAGCGCAGAATCTGCGGGCGCTCAAGGTACAGGCCGATGACGGTGTTTGCGTACACCTCGAACAGCTGGTAGGGGTCCATTTGAGCGAGCGTGTTCGCACCTTGCTGCTCGCGTGAGGTCGTCCACACATCGCTCCAAATGCGTGCGCTGATAGCCACTGCTAGGCTCGCTTTGTTTTGGAAGTACTTGTACATGGTGGAGGCGGCTACGTCGGCTTTCTTGGCAACGGCACTGAGGCTTACCGACTCGATACCGTAGCGCGCGAACAGCTCAAATCCCGCTTCGATGAGCTGGGTTTTTCTGCGTTCGGCTTCGAGTTTGTCACGTTCGGCGTTGCGTGTCATGCCGTGTTTCGCCTCCTGACGAGCCACCTATTTTTATTCATAGAGCATTGCTCTATGATAGAGCTACGGGAAACTTGGGTCAACGGCGCAGGGAATGCTGGCGGGTGCCAAAATCTCTTTTGCTAATGTCGATGGTGCAGACCGCGGTCAGCAGTACGCCCGGTCCCATTTCTTCCAGAATCTTCTCGGCGGCATTCCTTATACTTTCTGCTTGCTTCCCGTCACGCACAACCAGCTCTTTGTCTTGTGAATCTGGATGTCACGGAATCCGGCCTGCTCCAGATATGTCTTCAGTTCGGTGTCTTTATAGATGGTCATGTCACCAATAATGTCCGTCCATTTTTCATCTTTGTTTGTATCCCCGTTACTTTCATTGCAGATCAGGAACGTCCCACCGGGCTTTAGTACCCGGTAGACTTCCTGGAAGCACTCCGGCAGATTCGGCCAGAAATAGACCGTTTCAAAAGCCGTGACGACATCAAACCAGTCGTCCGCAAAGCTCATATCTGCCACGCTGCCTTGCAGGACGGCGCAGCGCCCCTCTGCAATGGCGGCCTCGTTGACCTTTTTCGTCTTCTCCACGCTGACGGGCGAATAGTCGATGCCCTTCACGATACCCTGCGGGCATTTTTTCAGCAGCCTTTTCATGTTCGCACCGCCGCCGCAGCCACAGTCCAGTACTCTGGCCTCCGGTGAAAGATGCAGGAATTCAAGCCCCCATGTCGCCACAGGTGCATGCCCAAGATTCATCATGGAGACCATGATCTTGCCACCAAACCCTACAGGCTTGCGGGTGTTCTCGAAAAATGACATTCTCTGTCATCCCCTTTCCAGAACGACGATCTTATTGGAAATATTCCTCACAGCAGGCAGCTTGTCCAGCAGCTTATAGATCGGCGCAAACGACGCCATTCCTTCGCAAAGACTATGTTCTTCGACAAACCGAAAGTCCGGCAGCAGTGCCGCAAGAGCTTCACCGCTCTTCACGCCCCAGGTGAATGATTTCCTCGGCCTTTGCATCGTGAATGGCGCCGCGCCCCCGGCTCTCTTTTGCCACTGCATAAACGGTTTGCAGCATGGTCTCCGGCACGCCGGAGAGCCTGATTCCATCTCCCATGTCAAATATCCTCCGATTTTACGCACTCTGCATACGTCAGCGGAAACGAGGCTTTCAGCACGGTGCTTTTTTGCACCGTCCAACCGTTTTCCTGCAGAAATGCCAGGTATTCTTTGCTCGTCCACTTGCTGCGCAGTGGAAAGCCCACCAGTTTCATGAGAAATGCCTTGAGCTTTCCCAAGAAATCGTTGTCCGCGTGGGTGAAGGTGGGCGCAACCAGAACCCCGTCGTACCTCAGCACCCGGCGAATCTCGGAGAGGGCCTTCTGCGGTTCCGGCACAATATGCAGGGCATTGGCCGCGATGATCGCGTCGAAGCTCTCGTCGGCATAGGGGAGATGAAACATATCCTGCACGGAGAAATGCAGCTTGGCGGATCGGTTGTCCCGTTGCGCTTCCGCGATCATCTCCGGCGATGCGTCCGTAGCTTCGATATGGCTGGCATCGTTCACGATATTTTTCGCAATCAGCCCTGTGCCGGTAGCCAGCTCTAGCACGGTTTTTTGCCGCACCACAGGCCGTATCAGCTCGTACAGCCGCTCGTAAGCAGCTGCGTCCTTACGCATGAAGCGGTCGTACCGCTCGGCGTTTTTATTCCAGAAATCTTGACTGTTCCCCATGATTTCGACCTCGCAACGAGCTGCTCATATTTCTACCTCATGCAGATAGCACAAATAGGTTAGATATAGCTAACTCTACCACATTTGCAAAGTCGCATCCCACGAATACCGACCCGCGCGTCCCCCGTGCATCCTTGCAGCCTCGGCTCCGCAACGGAACGCGTGCCGTCGAATGACGCGACGTCGTGTTTCGTCGCCTTCGGGGACAAAAGCCGGGACAACTTCGAAAACTTTTTTCAAACTCAGGGGGTTGAGTTTTTGTTTTTGTCCCAAAGGAGCTTCCAGCCGTGATTCGGGTGCCCGATTGGGCGGAATCGCCCGTTTCTGAAACTCAACCGCAGCATCACGCGCAAGCCACTCGCAACAACTGCAAATGATTGGTCGCAGGCGGCTTCCAACGCGATTCCAAGGCCGCAGGTCAGGCGACTGCGCTGCTGACAGGGAAAGGGAGTCGCATCAGGCGGCTTGCCCATGAGTCGACGATGAGGCCTCCACCGAATGTCGAGAACATGCTGGTAAAATAGGCAATACTATTAATGACAGGAGACCGAGCATGGCCGAACCCCACGATAGGAAGCCGATCCTCACGGTCGAGCAGCAGATAGAGCACCTCAAGCAGAAAGGCGTAGCCTTCGAGCTGTGTTCCGAGGAAGAGGCCGCGGACTACCTGCGTGACAAGTGCAACTTCTTCAAGCTCGCATCCTACCGCAAACTCTTCTCGAAATACGATGGAGGCCCGCGTGACGGCCGCTACGTAGACCTCGACTTCGGCCAGCTGCGCCTGCTCGCGGCGCTCGACCAGGAGCTGCGCCACGCCCTGCTCGGCATGACGCTCGACATCGAGCATTTCCAGAAAGTGACACTGCTTCGCGAGATGGAGGACCGCGGAGAGGACGGCTACGCCATCGTGGCCGACTACATGGCATCGCTTACCACTGCAAACAGGGAGTACCGCCTGCGCGAGCTCAAGATGAGCGGCCGCAGCCCCTACAGCTCGAGCCTCTACGCGAAGTACTCCGGCGACATGCCTGCCTGGGCCTTCCTTGAGCTCACCTCGTTCGGCACCCTCATCGACTTCGTGCGTTTCTGCGCCAGACGATGGGGCGACAGGCGCCTCGAGGCCTCCCACTACGACCTCAAGCGCGTGAAGTCTGTCCGCAACTGCGCCGCGCACGGCTCGTGCCTGATCAACTGCTTCGCCGAGAGGGGCGCCGCCCGGGGCTCGGCGTCCAGCGGTGTCTCCCGAAGGGTCGCCGCCGTGGGAATTCCCAAGGCGACCAGGAGGAAGTGGATGGGGAATACGGCCATGCAGGAGGTCGCGACCGTGCTCGTGGCGCACTCCGGCTTGGTACCCGAAGGCTCCTCACGCTCGCACGCCGCATCTGAGCTCGCCGAGATGTTCGCCAGGGCCGACGGCGAAACCGGGGCGCTGCCCGACAAGGGGCCCGACGCCGCAGCTCGCTCCGCGCTCGAGTTCCTTCGCAGGTTGACAGAATCGCTCGGGTTGGTAGAATAGCCTGCAGATAGCAAAACCTTCACGGTTTTAGGGGCGGACTTGCGCAAGCGACTCTGCCCTATTTTTATATTCACTCGCTATAGGAGACGGGTGATACCTGGGTCAATGACAGAACTGAGAAGCCCAGAATAATGGAGCCAGTCAGAAACCCTCGGGTTTGCGGGGCGGGATCGTGAGAGCGCCTGGCTGTCCTGCATGAGGTAGAACCTCTTCCCGTTCACCCCGTTCGCGAGGGCGGTCCTCTCGCTCGAGAACGTGCAGATTCTCTTCCTGAGCCTTGCAAAGACGGCCTTGTCCTCGACCCCGAACTTGCGGGCAAGCGACTCCAGCTCCCACAGCAGGTCGAACATCCTAACCGCCGGTAAGAGCCCGTCGCCGTACGTCCTCCTCAGGACGGCTTGCTCGAAGCGGTCGTATGCGGCGATCGCCTCGCCGTAGGGGCGCAATCTACGCCGCGCCCGAGGGCAACCACGGCCGCGACGAGCGGATGACGGTGATCGAGATGCGGGAGTACATGAGAGCGAGCCGAAACAAGGCGTACGGCCTCATCTGGTCAGGTGAGGTCGGCTCGTACAGGCTCGGCAGGAAGTTCCTGGTGTCGAGGGCGTCAGTGGACGCCTATATCGAGTCGAGGAGCGGAAGGAGATGACGGCGGCGACCGCCCCGGGAGCCGGGCGCGCGAGGGAGATATCAGTCCTTGGCGCATCGTTACCGATTTGGACGCCTTGTCGTGCTTGACGGCGTCGGCCACTCATTGGTGGGCTCCCAAATGGATGGGTGCCGGCAGGAACGTTTGCTCGCGTTGCGACCAGGGCAGCTTCCCTGCCTTAGCGACGTCATGTTTGCGATACGGTATTAAGTTATATTAGACTTACTTTTATCGTTCTGTTGGCAACCGAGGAGGCACCATGGCACGCACCGCCAACGAATACAAGCAGCTTTCCATCAGGGAATTCACGAAGGCCGCGAAGGTGTACGAATCGGGCCATGCCGGCATCTACGAGATGTGCAAGGATGACTATCCGCAGATGCTCGCCGAGCTGGAGCGCGAGCCATTCGCCGACGTTCTCGACGTAGGATGCGGAACGGGCGCGGTCATTGAGCTGCTGCATGAAAAATACCCCGACGCGCACTACGTCGGCCTCGACCTGACGCCCGACATGATTGCCGTTGCGCAGGCGAAAAGCCTAAACGGATGCGAGTTCGTTGTCGGCGACGCGGAGGATTTGCCCTTCCCCGCCAACAGTTTCGACGCCGTCTTGTCTTCGAACAGCTTCCACCACTACCCCAACCCCGAGAAATTCTTCGCCGGCGTCGCGCGCGTGCTGCGCCCCGGCGGCCGTCTCATCCTACGCGACTACACGGCAAACGATTTCGCCGTATGGCTTATGAATACGTTCGAGCTGCCGCTTGCCCGCCTGGCCGGCCACGGCGACGTGCGCATATTGAAGCAATCCCAGTTCCGTGCCATGGCCGAAGAAGCCGGCCTTTCCGTACTGGCCATGGAGGCTCAAAAAGGTTGGCGCGCACACCTGGTAGCACGAAAATAATCATCCTTGATGCATTCATGCATTCCACCAGCCACACCACATCCATGGCACTAGGCCACAATCCACTCGTGCAATGCTGTCGAGAGCCGCCTGTCCACATCTTTTCTGGTGGCTTCGCATTTGTCCGGATGCTCTTTGGCTGAGCGGAATATGAAGCGCATAACGAATTTCAAGCCCACCGGCAGTGCCATTCTGAGCATAGACTCGGGCAATACGAAATGGGTGCCGTATCGATAGGCGACCTCTTCGTACTCGCATTCGTGTGGGCGCTCTTTGAGCCTCTGGTCCATTCGCCTGACGTACTTGCCCGCTTCCCAGAAGCTATCGTCATTCGCGCCAAGCAGAATCAGCTTCCCCTTGATGTTCTCGATCTTTATCATTTCGTCTTCTGCGTGCTTCCGCTTCTTTTCGGAATCTATAAATAGGCAGGTCGAGCGCAAGATATCCCCTGAGCCCTTCGTCTCTTCTTCGACTTTCTTCCAATAGGTTGGATGCTCGTAGGCAAACGGCATATAGGCAAGCGGCTTTCCGTTGTAAGAAAGCGTCGAAGCGTTGGGCACAGGCCACTCCTTGCAGCCGTCCTTCTTGCCCTGCTCGAATCCCTGCCATATGAAATCGCTGGCAGTCAGCCCGATTGTCAGCGTTATATCGGGGAAGTAGGACGCCGCCGCCAGCGCCTCCATTCCCGCCGTGCTCATTCCCATGATGCCGACTTTTCTGTTTCCGTGCGACATCAGCCATTGAATTGCTTTCTCAATCCTCTCAAGCGGGCAGTTCACATGGCTGTAGTTGTGCTTTCCCGGAGACATGCAGAGGACGTTGACGCCATTCTTGTGCAGCCACTTTGCACCGCACTTTGCCATGTAGTCGTTTGGGTCGTCTCCAAAAAGGCCGATCATGGCACAGTCCGCCCCATTCGGATTTTCGTAATACGTGCCATAGAAGCCGTCTTTCTCGGCTTCGAGAAACTGTTTCTTCATGGCCGACACTCCTCAGCTGGCAAAATCCAGACGCACGATCTGCATCCCCATGGCACCGTCGCCCACACGCGCGAGCAGGCGGAAGAGACCACTCACGCTGGGGTCTTTAAGATTGCTGTAGCCGAGCATGTACCCGCGGCTGCTTGCGTTAATGCGCTCCGACCAGCCACTCAGCTCAGCTGCCGCATCGCTTACGGCGAAATAGGCGCCCACATCTTTGATCTTGGCTTCCTTGAGCCAGGTCTTGGTAATCATCTTCACGGCCATGCGGTTTGCCGCATCGAAGACGAGCCTGCCGCCGGCGAAGCGCTCGGCCATGGCGCAGGCGAGCGTGCACACCTGCTCGGTAAGGAAGTAGTAGAACACGCCCGAGGCGAAGAATACCGCGCCGCCTGAATCGTCAATCTTGGAAAACCAGCTGGTGTCGTTCAGGTCGCAGGCGATGTTGTGCTCGCGCTCCCTCGCGGGGAAAAGCTGCTCGCGGGCTTCGATGACGTCGGGAAAGTCGAGATTGTAGACGAGGCAGGTGCCGTTGTCGCACGCGCGCCCCGTGGAATCGAGCCCGCACCCCAGGTTCACCACGGCAGCTCGGGGGTGCTCGCGCAGGTAATCGCGCACCTCCCAGGCAAGGTCGTTCTGACGCACAGCGACCTCGAGAAACCCGAAGCGCTGCATGAGACTATTCGCCTTGGCCTCGTTTGCCGAAAAGTCATAGTCGATGCCCTCGATGAGGCGCGCAGCGGTCTCGTCCTGGTAGAGCGTCGGGAAGAGCTCGGTGCACTTCTTGCGCGCATAGAGCGGAATCACGAGCGTTTCCTGAACGGTGTTCTTTTCGATGTGAAGCTTCTTGCTCATAACGGCTCCTGCCTGTTGCATTGCATAGCGTTAGCCATAGTTTACTTTAGGCAGTGCTCTGGGAGGACGGGTTAAATCGTCTACAGCCGAGAAAACGAGGCCCCGCAAGGTTCAGCTAAACTTCTTCGCTTCCGAGCGCGAAGGAGTGTCGTGCAACGCCAAAGCAGACAAAGTAATCACCGAGCTCGGTCATGGCGTTTTGCGGGAGAGCATCCCGAGCAATTCTTAGAGGAAATGATAAAAGCGCACGAATCATAACCAGGAATGGTTTTGAGAACAGCTTTAGCCATCGAGGACACCAGACGTTTTTCCGGACGTCAAGGTCACGCGGCGCAGCCCCTCACGCCGCACGCACGTCAGAGCGAGGGCAAATTCTCGCGGTGGCGTCTAGAGCCGAGCGCCGTCAGGTAACGCCGTGTCGTGTTTCGTCGGCGTCGGGAACAAAAGCTGAGACAGATTCAAAAACTCACCTTAAACTCAGGGCTCTGGGTTTTTGTTTTTGCCCCAAGAGGCACTGCGGATAACCTTTGCAAGCTCAATGGCGCCGAAAACACCCGTTTCGAAACTAGACATCGCGGATGTACGCGTTACGGTCCACCCAAGTCGTCATTCGCTCCTTCTCGGTTTCGAAACTCGAATATATTTAGAGTTTCGAAACCGAGAAGACGATATGCACAGGGACGCGTCAAAGGAGCGCATCCCAGTCGTGCCATGTCGGCGACGATGTCGAAGCACATTCGCCCGTGCTACAATGCGGGCATCAGAGATGAAAACACAGTCCCCGTCGGGTAGTCGTGGGCGTGCGGGAGTCCGCATCAGTAACCTGCCTCCTTGGTTGTCCCTTCTCTGCATGGTCATCTACATAAAGGAGGAACCAGCCATGCAGATCAGCGTGTCGTCCACCCTGACCGTATATCATGACGGCCAATTCTGGGTCGGGCTGGCGGAGCATGTCGAGGACGGCAGATACGGCGCCGCCCGCATCGTCTTCGGCGCAGAACCGTCCAATGAGGAGATCCTGCGATTCGTTGTCAACAAATGGGCGAAGCTCTCGTTCTTCGGTCACGATTCGACCGAGGCGAGCAAGCCCGCGAAGAACCCCAAGCGACGCGCCCGCGAGGCGGCGAAAGCACTTAAGCAGCCGGCGATGAGCACCAAGGCGCAGCAGGCGCTCGCGAATCAGCGGGAGACGATGAAGCGGGAATCGGCTCAAGCAAGAAGCCAGCGTCGCGCGGATGAGGCGGAGGCGCGCTTCGAGCAGCGAAAACTGAAGCGCAAGCAGAAGCATCGCGGTCATTGATACCACCATCAACCCATATATAGCAGCAGGCGTAGCTTCGATTGAAACTACGCCTGCCACCTGGTGCTATAACGTTATACAGAACGTATGTTCTATACCCACTCGATGACTAACCCAGTCCGAGCACTAACGATGCGTGTCGCGTCATACCGCCTAAGAGCTGATTCGTTCAGAAAAGGTTCAGGGGGATCGTCGAGTTTATTGCGCCCTCGCGTTTTACAAAAGAGAGTACAAGGCCCTTTAGCTCGAATTATTGCATTTAGAACCCCGCCGCTCATCCATCCTAGCTTGCCCAAACAGCCCTCCCGCGATGTCCATGTCCCAACGGGTGGGTACCATTTATCCGGGTGCACCTGGGGCAACGGGCCGGCAGGCCCGCGCAAGGTCGCTCGCATAACACGCAACACCAAACACGACAGAAGAGGCGAACGACAGATGCCGGACCCCGGACGACAGCACCGCGGAAGACGTGCATTCCGACCACAACCGAACAACTCCAGCTACTAGGCAGGCGCCCGCATGGGCGCCTTTTACTTTTCAGGGACTTAGCCGAGAGCTAGGGCACGCGGCTCATGGCCGTTTCGTGAAGGCTCGACCAGCTCGACCCACCTCGACCCGTCTCCGCTCCCGCCGTACGCGCCAAGCGTCATCAGGCGGTTCAATCGTCGCGCAGACGAAAAGGCACACGGTGCCGTGCGGTGTGCTCGCGCGGTGCCGCACGGGAAGATTGGAGGAACCATGGCACGCACAGCCGAATGCGCCGCGCCCGAGGGCAACCAAGATCGCGACGAATGGATGACGGTGATCGAGATGCAGGAGTACATGAGGGCGAGCCGAAACAAGGCGTACGACCTCATCTGGTCGGGGGAGATCGACTCGTACAGGCTCGGAAGGAAGCTCCTGGTTTCGAGGGCGTCAGTGGACGCCTACATCGGGTCGAGGAGCGGCAGGAAATGACGGCGGCGACCGCCCCGGGAGCCGCCCGCGGCCGGGCACGCGAGGGAGCCTCGAGACGAAAGGAGCTCGAGGACGACCATGACCAAGAGCATTAGCAGGAGCCAGGTGAGGCTCATCGCATCGACCAACGCGATATTCGGCGCCGACGAGGCGTGCGCGATGCTGCGCATAAGCCGCGACGCAATGTACCGGCTCGCCAAGGACCCCGACGACCCGTTCCCAATCCGCTACATCGGCGGCAAGACGCGCGACGGCATCGTGCTGCACGACGAGCTCGTCGCATGGGTCGAGCGAAACAGCGTCGTCGGCTCGCCCAGAAGGGGCTAGCGCCGATGGCGGCCGCAGGCCCGAGGGGGCGCGACGGCCCCTCCCCGCGCGAGTTCACGGCGGTACGGCACTTCATGATGGCGGACCTGGGCCTCTCCGGCCTTCCCCTGCTCGTCTACGCGCGCATCTTCGGCTTCTGCGACGGCGGGTGCGACTACTTCGAGAGCAAGGGCAACCTGGCCCGCTTCCTCAACGTGCAGGAGCGCAGCGCCCACCGCGCCATCCGCGACCTGCTCGACCGGGGCCTCATCGAAGAGTGCGGCATGCACGCCCCGGCACGCGGGCACGCCACCAAGCGGTACCGCATCGTGCGCGAGAGGCTGCCGCCCGGAGCGCTGGCAACCCCTGACGGTTCGTCAGGGTTCCCGGCGCGAAAGGGTGACGAAATGACAGGGCTCGCCGAGAACAAGGGTGACGAACCGTCAGGGTTCGCAGCCCGAACCCCTGACGAGATGACAGGGAAACCCCTGACGATATGCCACCCAATAAGCAAAAGGGACAACAAGGACTTCAGAAGATAAGGAAGGGGCGCCCGATGGACCGAGCGGGACTCATCACCCTGGAGCAGGCCCGGGCGGCCGGGCTCTCATTCGACGAACCGGAGCCGAGGGCGTGCCCGCACTGCGGCGCCACCCTCGAACCACTCGGCGCGGCGCTGGCGGGCAGGGTCGCCTGGGTCTCCGCCGCCCCCTGCCCGTGCGAGGGCGCATCCGGCGAGCGGGAGGCCGAGGCGCGAAGGCGCGCGGCGCTCGCCGCCAAGGAGGAGGCCGCCCGCCGGGAGAAGGCGCTCTCGCGCGCGGGCATCCCCAGGCGCTACTGGGCCGCCGAGGCCGACCGCCCCGAGTTCGCCGAGTACATCGCCTCGTTCGCGGGCAACGGGGGCGCCGGGCTCTACATACACGGGGGCGTCGGCGCCGGCAAGACGCACGCCGCCTCCGCCATGGCCAGGCTGTTCGCCGAGGCCGGCTACGACGTCGCCTTCACGACGGCCAAGGGCATGCTCGAGCGCGTGAAGGCCACGTTCGACGAGGGCGACACCGAGGCCGCCGTCGCGCGGTACGCAAAGTGCGACGTCCTCGTGCTCGACGATCTCGGCAAGGAGGACGCGACGGAATGGTCCGTCGGCACCGTGTTCAGCGTGCTCGACGCGCGCTACGAGGACATGCGCCCGACCATCGTCACGTCGAACTACGCGCCGGGCGCGCTGGCGGACAGGCTCGCGAGGCGCGGCGAGCGCGTAACGGCAGAGGCGATCGCGAGCAGGATCTCCCAGACCTGCAGGCCCGTCTACCTGGGCGGAAGGGACAGGCGCCGGCCCTGCTAGCTTGTGCGCTTCCCGTGGAGGCGCGGACGGCTCGACCCAGCTCGACCCATCGCGGGCGGCCCCGGTCGCCGCCGCAATCGAAATCGCTATACACGTCTTGGGCGGCGCCGACGCGCCAGCACGCACGCCTGCTCCGACTCGCACCGTGCCCCCATCGCGAGGACGCCGCCCGCCAAGCAACAAACGAAAGGCGGAGAGCCCATGGACGGCTTCGAGAGGATAACCGGCCGCGAGCACGACGGGCTCGTGGAAAAGTGCCAGGAGAACGGCTGGCTCAAGGTCGGCGGCTTCGACTGGCAGGACGACCCGTTCCTCGAGGAGTACCCCTACGAGTTCTCCCGCACGGACAGCGTCGACAGGCTCCGCGAGGCGCTGGGCTCGGGCAACTGGGCCATACGCCAGGGGTTCTGCTACCGCGACCTCGCGTTCATCCAGCAGGTGAACGGCGGCGACGAGTGGTGGACGCTCAAGCGCGACGGCGACGCGTGGACCGGCTTCGAGAGCTGGAGCTTCGGCGCCATCGCCCAGGAGCCCGAGCGGTTCGAGCGCGCCATGCGCGACATGTGCGAGGCGACGCCGGAGCAGTGCCGCAGCGGCGAGTGGGCCCATCTGCACGAGAAGGCTCCCGAGCCGCTGGCGCAGCGCGCCGCGTCCGCCCGCGAGGCGAGCCGCGCGCACGCCGGGCAGGAAGCCCGCGCCCCAATGGCGCGCGAGAGGGCCGTCGGGGCCGAATAGGGACGACCGGGGCGCGAAGGCGCCCCTTTTTCATCTCGACTGGAAGGGAGGCGCGGGATGGCGAGCGACTACGGGGACGAAGCGGGCGGCAAGCTGCTCGACTGGATGCTGAGGATCGGCCAGGAGGCCGGCGCCGAGGCAATGGCGCGCAGCGCGAGGGAGCTCTCCGAGCGCCTCGCGGGGATCCGCGGGACCATCGCCGGCGGGCGCGCCGAGGCCATCGCGGCCGAGGGCGCGCCGACCTACGCGAAGCTCAGCCTCGAGGAGCTCTCTGGGCTTCCCGAGTACGCGACGATCAAGGAGGTCGTCTCCGACAAGCTGCGCGCCGCGTCGGTCGAGCACCACATCATCCCCGGCGAGGGCCGCGACTGGCTGCTCTTCAAGGTGGAGGACGCCCCCGAGGTCGACGAGGTTTTCCGCCAGCTGGAGCAAGAGACGGGCAAGGCCGCCGAGCGCGCCAGGGAGAGGCTCTCCGAGATAGCCGAGAGGCGCCAGGCGCCCGAGCGGCTGGCGGAGCGCGCCGAGCAGGCGCGCGAGGCGTCGAGGGCCCACAGCCAGGGCATCAGCCGGGACCGCGGCCCGCGCCAGATCGAGGGGCCCGAGAGATGAGGTGGCAGGCGGCGGCCGCGCTGGCCGCGGCGGTGTTCGCCGCGGGGGACTCCGCGGCCGCGGCAATCGCGGCGTCGGGCGCGAACCCGATCCTCGACCCGGAGGCCGCCATGGCGGCGATACCCGCGGCGCTTCGCGCGGGGCGCGTCTTCTCCGCGGAGGCGCTTCCCCTGTGCGCCGGGACCGCCTGCGCGTGCGGCGCGCTCATCGCCTGGGCCCGCTCACTGGGGACCAAGGGGGCCCGGCGCGACGGCGAGGAGCACGGTAGCTCCAGGTGGGCCACGCGCAAGGACATCGCGCCCTTCGGCGACCCCAAGGACCCCGACAACAACATCATCCTCACCGACAACGCGCGCATCCGCCTCGTGAGCCGCAGGTTCGACCTCTCCACCGACACCAACGACAACGTGCTCGTGGTTGGAGGACCCGGCACCGGCAAGACGCGCTACTACGTCAAGCCGAACCTCCTGCAGGCCAACGCCAGCTTCTTCGTGACCGACCCGAAGGGCACGCTCATCCGCGAGATGGGCGGCGCACTGGCGGAGCTCGGCTACGAGATCCGCGCGTTCGACACCATCGACTTCACGCGCTCCATGCGCTTCAACCCCATAGCCTACATACGCGACGAGGCGGGCGTCATCCGCTTCGCCCGCGGCATCGTCGCCAACACCGAGGGCGAGGCCGACCACAAGGGCGACCCCTACTGGGAGAAGGCCGAGCGCCTGGTCTACACCGCGCTCACGGCCTACCTCGTCATGCACTGCGAGCCCGCCGACCGAAACCTCGACGGGCTGCTCACGCTGCTCTCGCTCGCCGACGCCCGCGACGACCCGGGCTACATGAGCCCGCTGGACATGGTGTTCCGCGAGCTGGAGACCGGCGAGCGCTACGTCAGGCGCGGCGGCGCCTCGGCGGAGGGCGGATCGCTGCGCGGCTTCGCCGAGGAGGACGGCGCGTGGGAGTGGGTCAAGGTCCGCGAGCCCGCGCCCCCCGACGACTTCGCGCTCGCGAGCTACCGCGAGTTCCGCGTGGCCGCCGGCGACACCATGAAGTCGATGCTCTCGAGCTGCAACGTCCGCCTGAAGCCGCTGTCCATCCGCGCCGTCCGCGACCTCACCTCCAAAGACGAGCTCGACCTCGCCCACATGGGCGACGAGGGCGCCAAGGTCGCGCTCTTCGCGTCTATGAGCGACACCGACTCGACCTTCGACTTCCTGTTCGCCCTGCTCATGGACACGGCCGTGAGCGCGCTTTGCGCGGAGGCGCTCGAGGCGCACGGCGGCTCGCTGCCCACGACGGTGCACTTCGTCTTCGACGAGTTCGCCAACATCGGGCGAATACCCGACTTCGAGCGGACCATCGCCGTCACCCGCAGCCGGAACATCGCCGTCTCGATGATCGCCCAGTCTCTCTCACAGCTGAAGGAGACCTACGGCGACAACAACGCCGAGACCATCGTGAACGCCTGCGACACGCTGCTCTACCTGGGCGGCAAGGCGAACGAGACCAACGAGGAGATCAGCAAGATGGCCGGCAAGCAGACGGTGGCGAGCGAGACGCAGAGCGACTCGCGGGGCGCCGGCTGGACTCGGACCGTGAACCGCGGCATCTCCGAGCGCGACCTCATACAGCCCGCCGAGGTGGCGCGCATGCCGCGCGAGGACGCGCTCGTGCTCGTGAACGGGTGCATGCCGCTCATGGACCGGAAGTACCGGCTCGAGCGCCACCCGCGCTCGCGCCTGCTCGAGAAGGCCGCGCGCCGCGGCCCGTTCGACTTCACAGAGTACCGCAGGCAGAAGGAAGGCAACTCGTGACGGGGCCGCGGCGGGCGCGGGCCTCCCCCGCCGCGGGGGAGGAACGGCAAGGAACATCGTCAACCGAAAGCAAAGGAGAGCAGCATGCTCGCAAACGTCATCAAACTCGTGTCGGGCTGCGTGACCTTCCTCGGCGGCTTCCTGGTCGTGTGGGGAGCGGTCTCGCTCGGCCTGGCCATCAGGGAGCAGCAGGGCGGCCCGCAGATCGCGACCGCCATATCCACCATCGCCGGCGGCGCGATCATCATCGCCGCGTCGGTCTACTTCGGGCAGCTGGACACGTCCTGGCTGCCGGCATAGGGGGCGTCTCGAATGGCGCTCAGGATACCGGTGCAGAAGGACATCGGCGAGTACGAGGAGAAGATCGTCGGGAAGATGAGCCTGCGCACGCTCGCATGCGTGTCGCTCGGCTTCGGCAGCGCGGTCGGGGCGGCGGCCTTCGTCCACCTGGGCCTGCGCGCAGACGTCGCGGACGCGGCCTTCCCGATCATGCTCTGCAGCATGCCGTTCTGGCTCGCCGGGTTCTGGCGGCCCTTCGGCATGCGCGCCGAGGAGCTGCTGCCGCTCCTGGCGGCCCACGAGCTCTCCCCGCAGCTGCTCGCGTACGAGCCCTGCCTCGCCGGGAGCCTCCCCGAGGGCTCGCCGCGCCCGGGCCGCCCGGGACGTCGCGCGAGGCGCAGGGCAAGGAAGAAAGGAGCCGAGCTCTATGAGCCGAGCAAGAAGCAACAAGAAGAATAGGCCGAAGCGCCCGAGCACCCTCGGGCTGCTCCTCGGCGGCACGGGCGGGCGCAAGGACGCCTCGAAGGGCGCGGAGGCCGAGCGGCAGAGGCGCCGCCGGGAGCGCGACCGCTCGCGCGAGATGGCCGCCTACGTCGGCTACGACGCCATGTACAAGGACGGCATCGCCCAGGTGATGCCCGGGGTGTTCAGCCCGACGGTCGAGTTCTCCGACATCAGCTACCAGTCCGCGCGCAAGGAGGCGCGCGAGACGGCCTTCACCGTGATGAGCTCGCTGTTCAACTACTTCCCGGCGGACTCCCACGTGCAGCTCCAGGTCGTGAACGCGCCCATCCCAGCCGACGAGGTCGGCCGCAAGGTCTTCTTCGAGCCCGGGGAACGCGCCACCGCCGGGCTCGCCGAAGAGTACAACCGGATCCTCAACGACAAGATGCGCGAGGGCGTCTCGAACCTCGTGCGCCACCGCTACCTGACCTACGCCGTGGGCGCCGACGACGTCGACGCCGCGGTGCCCAAGCTCGCGCGCATCCGGGGCGACGTGGAGCAGACCCTCGCGCGCATACGCTGCTCGTCGCGCGCCCTCGACGGCGCCGAGAGGCTCGAGCTCCTGCAGGGGCAGCTGCGCCCGGGGTCGCGCTTCGAGTTCTCCTGGGACAAATTGTCCCCGACGTCTGGCGCGCGCACGAAGGACTTCGTCATGCCCTCGTCGCTCGACTTCAAGCCCGAGGGCAGGTCCGACTGCTTCCGCAGCGACGGGCGCTACGGCGCGGTGCTCGCCGTGCGCAGCTTCGGGTCGGTCATCGAGGAGACCTACCTCGCCTCCATCATCGACCTGCCGCTGCCGCTCAACGTGACGCTGCACGTGCAGCCCATCGCGCAGAGCGAGGCGCTCGCGCTCGTGAAGCGCCAGATCGACTGGATGGACAAGGAGATCATCGACGAGCAGATGAGCGCCGTGAAGAAGGGCTACGACTACCAGATCCTGCCGCCCGAGCTGCGCTTCTCGAAGGAGGAGGCCGAAGAGCTGCTCGACTTCCTGCGCAACAAGTCCGAGCGCCTGTTCGTCTACACGGGCCTCGTCTACACCTGGGCCGACAGCCTCGAGGAGCTCGACCGGCGCGTCCAGCAGGTGACGAGCGTCGCGCAGGGCTGCACGATCGGCCTCGAGCCGCTCCACTTCCGCCAGCGCCAGGCGCTCAACTCGGTGCTCCCGCTCGGGGACAACCACGTCACCGTGAGCCGCTACCTCACCACGGGGCAGGTGGCGATGCAGATGCCCTTCGCGAGCCAGAGCCTCGACGAGGCGGGCGGAGGCTACTACGGGCAGTCCAAGGAGAGCGGGAACCTGGTGCTGTGCGACCGCAAGCGCCTGGCGAGCCCCATGGGCTTCGTGTGCGGCAAGCCCGGCTCGGGCAAGAGCTTCTCGGTCAAGCGCGAGATAACCAACACCGTGCTCGCGCACCCCGAGGACGAGGTCGTGATCTTCGACCCGGCCGGCGAGTACGGCAACCTCGTCGGCGCGCTCGGCGGCGCGAACGTCGAGCTCGCCCCGGGATGCTCGGCGGTGCTCAACCCCCTCGACACCGCCGACGTCGCGGACCGCGCCGACGCCGCCAAGCTCGCGTACAAGACCGACGCGGTGCTCGCGCTCTCGAGCGCGCTCATGGCCGAGGGCCGCGAGGGCCTGCCGGAGCGCGACCGCTCGATCATCGCGCGCTGCGTCGGCGAGGCGTACCGGGAGTGCGCGAAGGACGGCCGCCTGCCCACGCTCGGCGACTTCCACGCGGCGCTGCTCGCTCAGCCCGAGCCCGAGGCCGCCGACATCGCGCTGCGCTACGAGCGCTACGTGAAGGGCGCGTTCTCCTTCTTCAACGGCCAGAGCAACGTGGCGCTCGACAACCGCATCACCAACATCGACATGCACGGCCTCGGCCAGAACATGCGCGTGTTCGGCATGATCACGGCGCTCGAGATGGTGCGCAACCGCGTGATGGTCACGCCGCCGCGCCCCAACTACACGTGGCTCTACATCGACGAGGTGCAGAGCCTCTTCGCGCACCCGACGGTGGTCGAGTACTTCGCCCGCCTTTGGCGCGAGGGGCGCAAGTTCGGCCTCATCTGCACCGGCATCAGCCAGAACACGAGCCACATGCTGGCCAACGCCGAGGCCCGCGACATGGTGCTCAACTCCGAGTTCTTCCTGCTGCACAAGCAGTCCACCGCCGACCTCGACGCGTGGGCGGAGATGCTCCAGCTCTCCGCCACGGAGCGCGGCTACATCGGAGACGCCGTCAAGCCCGGCGAGGGGCTGCTCATCAGCGCCGGGATCCGCGTGCCCATCACCGACGACTTCCCGAAAGGCCCGCTCTACGACCTGTGGAACACCAAGCCCGCAGAGGTCGCCGAGCGCGAGATGCGCCGGGCGGCGCGAGAGGCGGAGGAATAGGAATGGCCGGCCCAAGCGAGGGCGGCGGGATGCTCGAGGTGGTCGCGGCGCAGCGCCGCGACGTGCTCACCGCGGGCGACGTCGCGGAGACCGAGCGCGACGCCCTGGGAAACGTCTCGGAGGGTGCCGGCCCGCTCGACGAGGCGGGAGGCCCCGCCGCAACGGCGAAGGGGCGCCCTTCCAGGCCCGACGCGCCGGAAGGCGGGCTCGGGGACAAATTGTCCCAACCAGCCGGCGACCGGCGCGCGGCGGCCGCGATGCGCTCGCGCGTCGATGCGGCGAAGCTGGCGATCGCCCGGGAGGCCGTCTCCCAGCTCGACGACTCGGAGGAGCTCGAGGGCGCCTCGGGCATGTACGACGCGGGGCGCGCGGCCAAGAAGGCCGCCAAGGCCGACGGACAGGAGGCGTAGGGCCCCATGGCAGAGAAGACCATCATCCCCTTCGGCCCGCAGCACCCCGTGCTGCCCGAGCCCGTGCACCTCGACCTCGTCCTCGAGGACGAGACG
>USBK01000012.1:0-57220 GCA_900552895.1 uncultured Collinsella sp. | reverse complement strand
TACCAAACGAGCCGAGGCCTTTACTGTTTCACCAGATAAAACCTACCAAAATAAACCTGTCCCTTTTTGGCAGGTCTAAAGCTAGAGGCGGTAGGGGACGCCGCTGCGGATGATGGATTCGCGCACCAGGACATCCATGGCATCGAGGGTGATCTCGGGCATCTCTCGATACTTCTGCAGCACCGATAGCTCGGTGCAGGCCAGAATGACACGGTCGCAGCCGCTACGGGCGAACTCCCACATCACGCGGTCGAACTTATCCATATCGGGCTCACGTCCGGCCTTCACATCATCGTAGATAAGCGACATCACATCGTTCTGACGTTTCTCGCTGGGATAGACGACCTCAACACCCGCAGCCTCGCATTCGCGGCCGTAGACGCCCGCGCCCACGGTTCCGTCGGTGCCCATAATGCCAATCTTGTGCACCGGCTCGGCCGGCATACTCAGGTTGGGGTCGAACTCGCACTCCCCCATCACCGCACCCGCAAGGGCATAGCGCACCGACTCACGCGGCATGTGGATAATCGGCACCTTCGTAAACGACTGGATCTGGTCGTAGAAGTAGTGCGACGTGTTGCAGGGAATGGCAATGTGCGCACAGCCCAGCGACTCGAGTGCCTGGGCACACTCTTTCATGGTCGCCAGCAGCTTGGCGTGCTCGCCGGTCTTAATGGCAAGCGTGCGGTCGGGCATGGTCGACTTGGAGAGCACCACCATGTCGATATGATCCTGATCGCAGGCAGCAGCCGTATGACGCACTACCTGGTCGTAGTAATACGACGTGGCCTCGGCGCCCATGCCGCCGATAACTCCCAGCTTTTCCATCGCCGCCTCCTTGGTGACGCTTGCGCAATTGCGCGTATCATACCCGCGCCCGCCCGATGTAAACCGGACGGGCGCCGCACTCATCTACTTGTAATACGTCTTGAACAGCTTAAAGTGGCGCAGCTTGGTGTGCCACATGCGCAGCCAGCGGTTAAAGACAAAGTCGCCCTTCATAAACGAAGGGTCGGCGCCCTTGCCTTCCTTGTCCAGGCGATGCACCTTAGCGCGCAGCTCGGGATCCTTGACGTACTTGTCGACGACGCCCATGGGGACGACCATCCACAGCGCCTCGTCCTGCGCCGTCACAAACTCCGGCTCAAACGGGCGGTTGAACACATACTCGTCCACCACATACTTGGCAACGTTAAAGCCGCTGTTAGTGACGTAGTAGTTGCTGCGACCTTGGCGCGTGTTGAAATCGAAGAACTTAAACGAGCCGTCGCGCTCGTCGTACTTAACGTCAAAGTTGGAATAGCCCACAAAGTGAAGGTCCTCGAGCAACTTGCGCACGCCGCCCATGAGCTCGTCATTGGGCTCGGTGATGATACAGGCGTGGTTGCCGACACCGTGAGGCTGATGCTCCTCGAGCAGCACGTGACCCAGGCACATCATGCGCACCTTGCCGTTGCGGTCGGAATAACTGGTGAGCACGCGCATGTACTCGTCATTGCCGGGCACGCGATCCTGCAAGATCAGGTCGTCGGTGTAGCCGCTGGCATACGAGTCGCGAATGACCTGTTCCAGCTCGGCACGGTCGGCAATCTCATAGGCCTTTTTCTGGCCCTCGAACTCGTGCTGCCACCACATGATGCCGTCAGAAGGCTTCAGAATCATCGGGTAGGGAAAATCGATCTGGTCGAGCACTTCGGCAGGCGCCTCGCCTTGGGCGTTCAGCATCGCCATGGTGAAGGTAAAGGTATGCGGATAGGGCACGCCATGCTTCTCGCACAGCTCGTAGAAGATCTCCTTCTTCTGACACTGCTCAAGCATGCTATAGGGAGCGTAAGGCGCGACGATGTTATCCGCCAACTCATGGGCATCCTTGGCCTGAGCCACGAGGGCAACATAGTTATCGCCACAGCCCACAAGGACAATCGTCTTATCGGCATGCGCTTGGGCAATGCCGTTGACGGTCCTGAGCATCACGGGCATGGTATCGATATCCACGTTGGGCGTGTAGTCGATAATCTGGCTGCGGTACGCGGGACCCGTCTGGTACTTGCCAAAGACCAGGCTCTTGACCTGGTACTCCTCGTAGAAGGCGCGCGCCACCGAATAGGCGTTGATGTCGCCACCGAGCAGCACGGGAATGAACTCGCGCTCTGTAAACTGCAATGCCATGGAAACTTCCTATCATGAACTGCCCACACAACGGGGCGGTCTTTGCGCAACTGATTTATTCTAGCGTGCCAAGCCGCCGGCGCCCAAAGCTCCACCGTATCTATGGCAATCGACGTAATCATCCAGCACGAAGGCCAGCACGAAGACGGCGCTCACCGTTGTATGACAATGGGCAATGAACCTACCATTGTTGTAGGATTCAGCGTATTGACATCCTCAAACGAAAGGCGCGCACGTGCCCCAAGACCATCCGACCGATAACCCCATCCTCAATGCCGCGAAACGCGAGCTGGCGGAACGCGCACAAACGGCCGTTCCCCTACGCACGGCAAACGATGCCTATGACAGGCCCGCCCGCATCGTCTCAATCAACACGTCGGCGCACAAGGGCACACGCAAGTCGCCCGTCGCGGATGGACACGACACCGTTATAGAACAATTTGGCCTCGCCTCCGATGCACACGCCGGACATTGGCACCGTCAGGTTTCCTTTTTGGCCGCAGAGTCCATCCAGACGGCGCAGGAGCGCGGGCTCGATGTGCACGAGGGTGACTTTGGGGAGAATTTCACCACGCAAGGCATCAATCTACTCTCGCTCCCCTTGGGCACGCAGCTCAAGCTTGGCAGCGAGGTGCTTGTCGAAATCAGCCAAATCGGCAAGGTCTGCCACACACGCTGTGCCATCTACTATCTCGCCGGCGACTGCATCTTTCCCCACGAGGGCGTTTTTGGCGTGGTGTTAAAGGGCGGAGAGGTCCATATCGGCGACGACATCCAGGTGGTCAAGCTCGGCGACGGCACCTGCTCGTTCACCCCTGCCGAGGCCCTCGAAGAGATTGAGCGGGCTCGTCAGGAGGGCACGCTGTAGTTGTAAAACCCCACGTTGAGATAGCTTTTACAGCCCAAAACACCTCTCAAATAGGACTCCGTAACGTTAAAGTTGAACTCTATGGTTTCTCAACAATTCATCATAACTGCAGGTCAAAGCCAAAGCCTCAAGTTCAACTTGACCCTTTGGAACCTTTAAGGTTCAAGTTGAGGTCGAAAGCAGTAGTAGAATACCGTTCGAACCATAACCTACGATTGATTGCAGAGGGACTGGATGCAGCATTCGAATCATCGCACCGCAGCGCTCATTGCGTCGAAGCCGGCTCGTATCATCACGAGCGCCGCGCTCGCCGTTGCGCTGACGGCCACGCCGATGCTCTCCCCCGTTGCGGCGTATGCCGCCTCGCAGGCAACGCAGGACCAGCTTTCCGCAGCCCAGCAGAAGATCGAAGCCGCCACGAGCGCCTACAACGACGCCCGCACCAAACTCGATGACCTGCAAAAGCAGATTGACTCCAACGAGGCAAGCATCGAGGAAATCGAGGCTAAGCTTCCCGAGCAGCAGGCCAAGGCAAGCTCCGCCATGCGCGATCTGTACAAGTATCAGAAGGGCACCAATCCCATCGTGAGCTTCCTGGTCAATGCGCAGAGCCTGGGTGAGTTCATCACGACCTGCAAATACACCAACCAGATCACGAGCTCGAGCGTCGACGAGATCGAAGAGCTCAATAATATGCAAACCGAACTCGAGCAGAACAAGGCCGAGCTCCAGCAGGCCAAGTCACAGCTTGAGGCAGAGCAGAAAAACGCCGAGGATGCGCTGGCGCAGGCCCAGCAGCTCCGCAGCGAGGCACAGGCAAAAGCCGAGCAGGAAAATGCCGCCGAGCTTGCCAAGCTTGAGGCCGATAAGGCCGCTGCCGCCGAGAAGCTCTCGGGCGAGGGCGTAAGCGGCAGCAATTCCAGCAGCCAGGCCACCAACACCAACACCACCATCGACACCACGGTGAACAACGCCAATACCGGTAGCTCCGATTACGATTCGTTCATTAATGAGTGGACGAGCCGCATCGACAATTATCTCGCCGGCTCCCCCATGGCAGGCCAGGGCTATAACTTTGCCGTCGCCGCTTGGAATACCGGTGTCGACCCCCGTTGGTCCCCCGCCATCGCCTGCATCGAGAGCACCAAGGGTGCTTATTGCGCCAATTCTTACAACGCCTGGGGCTGGAGTGCCCGTGGCGGCGGTTGGCGCAGCTTTGGCAGCTGGAGCGAGGGCATCTCCGCTCACGTTGCCTATCTGGGCGCCAACTACGGCTCCACCCTTACCCCGGCAGCGGCCAAAAAGTACTGCCCGCCCACGTGGCAGGACTGGTACAACAAAGTCGCCGCTCAGATGAACCGCATCTAAGCGCAACTGCAAAGGGCCCTAATGGGGCCCTTTTCTTTTAGGTAGCGGAGGTATCGACGACGCCGGTCGCATTGGCGATCGCGACTATGACGATCATGCATAGGAGCAGCACACCCAATGCCTTGAGCCAGAGTTTCGCGAGTTTCTTGCCGCGATGGCTGTCGAGCAGTGCGAATCGCCGACGAAGACGGCGCTTATCGAGCAGCGCAAAATGCATAAGCACCATAAGGCCATCGACAAAGAAAAAATACTCGATTATGAGAAACCACGTCGGGTAGCTTTGGTTTGCTCCCGTGGGGTGAAAGACGGCAAAGTGACTTCCGGCAAAGAACACAAGTAGCGAGAAGCAGACAAGCGTATTCCAAATGCGCCCCAGAGACTCCGGAACGCGAGAGAGCAGACCGCATGCAGCGGAGGCGGCAGGCCTAGGAAGCCCTGCGGGGTTCTGGAGCCCTTGGGGCGTCAACACCGTCTCCGAGGCCGGAGTACGGACAGGCGCAGGCGCAGGAGGCCGCACGGGGCGACTCAGATCGTATGCCGCGCGCGTAGCCCGTCCCAACGCTTCCGCACTCGCAAAACGCTTAGCCGGGTCGAGCGCCATCGACATGCAGATGACATCGGCAAGTGGAGTGGGAATGCCACGCGCCTCGCATTGCTCGCGCATGTCGAGCCCTGGTTTAGGATCGACTCCCGTCAAACAGAAGAACAACAGGGCGCCCAGTGCGTAGACGTCGCTGCGCACACTCGTCTGCCCAAACCCATACTGCTCGGGCGGCGCATAGGGTCGCGTGCCAAACTTGACGGTGTCTGCATCGGCGCCATCGCGCCACACGCGCGCAATCCCCAAGTCGATAATCACCAGCGACGAAAACGTCAGGCCGTCATCAGGCGTATAGTTGGCACCCGTCACGATGATATTCGACGGCTTGAGGTCGCGATGGATCACCGGCGCCGACGTCTCCCCCGCCATTGCAAAACCGGCGTGGAGCTCGCCCGCGGCATCGCATAGGGCAGGATACATTTCGTGCGCATAATCGGGGGTGGCTCCCAGACGGTCCACCAGCGCCCTGAGCGTCTCCCCTTCGATGTATTCCATAACCACGTTGAGCTCGTCGCCCACACGATGACAATCGACGATTCTGGGCAAGTGCTCAAAACGCCCGCCCGCCCGCTGGACGGCAAACAGACGCTCGTATGCCCCGCCGATTTGAGCCGAGGCATCGATGCGTTTACGGACAAAGGGGCCGAGAGAACCACCACCGGTTCCTTCAAAGTACACGAGCTCGGTTGTTTCAACGGACGAGCGCTTAAGTACACGCTCCACGCGATAGCTGTCGTCGCGATCGAGCGACGCCAGGTGCTCGGCAAGCGCTGCGGTCAGCTCGTCATCGAAATATGTTGGGGTCTGAGTATCCATAGCCTCCATCATAGCGCAGGGCGCAGACACCCCATGGCATCCGCGCCCCGTTCGTTTGCATCGTTATTCGGCAGCTCCGCCGGCTCAGATATCAGCCACTAACTCACCGTCTCCTCGCCAAAGCGATACAGCTCCTCGTTGACCTTTTGGAGGCTGCACCCGCGATCGATGCAAAAGATGATAATCGCATCACGGCGATCCTTGCAGTTGAGGACGCTTACCCCGGCAGCCGTCAGTGCACGGTTGGCCTCTTTGAGCGTCAGCGCCATCGCAAAGGCAATCTGCAGCACCTTATTGCGACTCGGGTGACGCGCACCGGTAAAGATCTGATAGCCAAAGGTCTCATTGAGATCGGCCATACGAACCACACGCGAGCGCTCCAAGCCCTTTTCCTGCAGCAGCTGCTTCAGGTAGTCCGAAAGCGACGGGGCGGCAAAGTCGTGCTCCCTGATATAGCCATCGATGTTCGGCGCATCGAGAAGCTCATTGAGCAGCTCCTCGGTCAGCTTTTTATCGGGCATACGACTTCACCTCCCCCAGTGCATGCAACATGCTAGAAACCGCTTACGTCCGAACGCTCCCAGCTAGCAACCTGGTCGGGAGACACCGTACCCAGTGCCTCGAACTTCCAGGAGCCGCCCGCCTTCAGATGATTGGTGTTTGCAAGAGCCGTTCCAACCTGGTTGCCATCGGCATCATACAGAACATACTCAATCTGAATGTAGCTCTTTTCCTTGTCCGTGTTATTGGTAAGCGTGCCCGTGATCTTATAGGCAAACTGACTGGAGGTGTCTTCAGCCTCGTCAGCAATGGTATACGGTTCTTGCGATTCTTTTTGCTCCTCGGCCTGCTGTGTCGCCTCGGCAGGTTTTGCCGAATCGCTCGCAGACGAATCGGTTGAATTGCCACCCATAGAGCCCACGGCACCGACGATAACCAGCACCACGATGACGCCTAGGACAATCTTGCCGATCGGCTTCTTTCCCTCTTTTGCCATTATTCATCCTTCCTACGATCCGGCTACCGTGCCGGCACACAGCACATCGTAGAAAGGATTGAACTTGAATTCATTAGCTGAGAGCTAAGGTTGCGGTAAACGGCCAATGCAGCTATCCAGACGCCGAGCAAACGCACTTTGCGTGACCGTCTGCTGGCAGCGCATCAACCCACCGTGACGGATTTCCCGGTAAAGGCACTGATCATCATTAGGACAAAGAACACCAGGTAGCTGATGCTCAATAGGTACGCAATGATCAGGAAGACGACCCAGCCGACATTGGTCTTACCGTCGGCGCGGCGCTGCTCGCGAGAACGGCACAGCCAGACCGTCACGCCGATGGCGGTGATAAACAGTACGAGTGCCGCCGCAGCCAGCCCAGCAAACACAAACATCACGCCAATGCTCACAGCGATGACCGGAAGCAGCAGCAAACCGCATCCGCATCCACCCGGACTATATACGGCAGACTGTCGGCGTCGTTCCATCGTCACTCCAAGCCAAGCAATCGTTTGTAGACATCGAGGCCTTTGAGTAGGATTTCCTCGTCAAAGAGCATGGTATCAGTGTGAAGGGCGCTCGTGGCATAGGCGGGACAGCCATCCGAATCGATCGGATTATCTTGTCCCTCTGGCACGCCCGTGCCCAGCAAGAAGAACACGCCCGGCAGATGGCGCTGATAGAACGCGAAATCCTCGGCAATTAGCAGCGGCTCGTCCACAAGTTGCAGCTCGGACAAGGCAGGCGCAATGTGGGCGAACAGCTCGGGGTCGTTATCGACCGGCGGATAGCCCTCGGCAAAATCGAGATCGTACGTGCAGCCCGTTGCTGCGCATGCTTCATCGAGCACACGGCGTACGCCTTCGCGTGCGCGGTCGAACATATCGTCCGTAAACACGCGCAAGCTGCCCGCAACATGGGCCTCCCCCGCCACCGCATTGCAGACGGTACCGGCCTGCAGCAGGCCGAACTTACCAATGCAGGGTTCGTCGGCACCCAACTCGTCCATGAGCTCACGCTCGGAAACTAAGAACTTGGCCGCTGCCAGCGCAGCATCGTGCGATTTCTCGACTGGAACGCCGTAGGTCTTGGCGATATGGATGCTCGCGCCATGGATATGAATGTGCGTCTCGCTTGAGCGCGCCAGCAGCGGACCGGAACAACTCGCCAACGTGCCGGCGGGCAAATCGGGCCATACGTGGAAGCCAAAGATGCGATCCGCCCCGTAGCGCTCGAATACGCCGCTCTCACACACCGTCTTGGCGCCACCGGTCGTTTCCTCAGCTGGCTGAAACACAAAGAGCACGTTGCACTTGATGGCACCCGGCTGCTCACGAATCGTGCGATCGACATACGTCGCGGCGGCAAGCACCATGGCCATGTGACCGTCGTGACCGCACGCATGCATCTTACCGGGATGCGTCGAGGCAAAGGCCGCGCCCGTTGCCTCCGCGATGGGCAGGGCGTCCATGTCGGCGCGAATCGCCGTGGCATGCGCGGCGCCCGTGCCGGCATCGAAGAAAGCGCAGACGCAGCTGGGGCACGGATGGGTCACCTCGCAGGCGAGCGGAGCGAGCGCGCCCTCGATATAGGCGATGGTTTGAGGAAGATCGAAATCGAGCTCCGGAATGCGATGCAGGTCGCGCCGATAGCGACGAAGTTCTTGGAGCTCGGTCATAAAGGTTCCTTTCATGGGGGGCATATCCATTCACACAATATTGTGACGCAGGATTGTGGCACCCTTGTTTCTAGCATATCCCTGCATTTTTTAAACGTTATATACGAATACTCTTGTTTGGTAAAGTGCAACGTGGTAGGGTCGTTACCACTTGATAGAGGCGCGGGCACGAAGAGCCGCGGGCGAGTCGGCAGACTTTGACCCTGCGGGGAGGCGAAACCCGCCGAACTGGGCTTTTCGGGCACGAACAGCCTGGTGGGCCTGCGGGAAACACCCGCAGGACTGTCTGCAGCAATGCGGGAGCGCTATCCGGACATTGGGTCCACGTTATGCGGATTCGATGCGCAGATGGCGCCGTCTGGATAGCGAGGTTTACGGGACATGGCATTGACCCCCAACGAGGCATGTGCGGCAAAGCAGCCGTTTGTGGACAAGGAGACGCTCGAGCATATCGTCGAGCAGTTCCCCACGCCGTTTCATCTATACGACGAGGCGGGCATCCGCCGTAACATGCAAGAAGTACGCGACGCCTTTGCATGGAACCCGGGATTTAAGGAGTACTTTGCCGTCAAGGCCAATCCCAACCCGGCGCTCATCTCCATTCTCAACGAATACGGCTGCGGCTGCGATTGCTCGAGCTATACCGAGCTCATGATCGCCCGCTCGCTGGGCATCACGGGGCACGACATCATGTTCTCGTCCAACGACACGCCGGCGGCGGACTTTGCCCTTGCGGATAAACTGGGCGCCATCGTCAACTTTGACGACATCAGCCATATCGAGTTCTTTGAGCGCGTTGCGGGGCCCATCCCCAAGACGGTTAGCTGCCGCTTTAATCCGGGCGGCCTGTTCCAGCTCTCCAATGGCATCATGGATAACCCCGGCGACTCCAAATACGGCATGACCACCGAGCAGCTCTTCGAGGCCTTCCGCATGCTCAAGGCCAAGGGTGCCGAGAATTTTGGCATCCATGCCTTCCTTGCCAGTAATACCGTCACTAACGACTACTATCCCAAGCTCGCACGCATCCTCTTTGAACTTGCCGCGCGCCTGGAGCGTGAAACGGGCGCACATGTCGCCTTTATCAATCTGTCCGGCGGTGTGGGTATCCCCTACCTGCCCGAGCAGCAGGCTAACGACATCCACGCCATCGGCGAGGGCGTACACGCGGCCTACGACGAGATCCTGGTTCCCGCCGGCATGGGCGATGTGGCGATCTGCACCGAGATGGGTCGTTTTATGATGGGGCCCTACGGCTGCCTGGTGACCAAGGCCATCCATGAGAAGCAGATCTACAAGAACTATATCGGTGTCGATGCAAGCGCCGTCGATCTGATTCGCCCTGCCATGTATGGCGCCTACCACCACATTACGGTGATGGGTCAGCCGGGTGGCGCCGACAAGACTGCAGCACCGGTCACGAACACGTATGACATCACGGGCAACTTATGCGAGAACAACGATAAGTTCGCTATCGACCGCGAGCTGCCGCAGATCGACATGGGCGACCTGCTTGTGATCCACGATACCGGCGCGCATGGCTACTCCATGGGCTACAACTACAACGGACGCCTGCGCTCCGCCGAGGTGCTGCTGCGCCCCGACGGCTCGGCCGACCTCATCCGCCGCGCCGAGCGCCCAGGCGATTATTTTGCCACGCTCGACGTGCTGCCGTGTGGCCGTGAGCTGCTGGCCAAATCGCGTGCCGAAAGCGCCCGCCGTCGCGCCCAGGACGAGCGCCTGGCCGTCGCCGCCCAGTGGAACAAACGCATCCAGATCGCGGAAGCGAAGGAGAAGAACATGGACATCCGCAATCTCGAGGGTTCAATCGTCGCCCTCGTCACGCCGTTTAAAAAGGACGGCAGCATCGACTTTGACGCACTCGAGCGCCTTATCGATTTCCACCTGCAAAACGGCACCGACGCCATCCTCACCCTGGGCACTACCGGCGAGAGCGCCACGATGACCGACGACGAGGACAACTCCGTTGTCGCCGCCGTGGTCAAGCATGTTGCAGGACGCGTCCCCGTCATCGCCGGCTCGGGCTCCAACTCCACGCAAACCATGCTCACCAAGTCGCTCACTTACCAAGGCCTGGGCGCCGACGGCCTGCTGCTCATTACCCCCTACTACAACAAGTCAAATGAAGAGGGCATCTACCAGCACTTTAAGACCGTCGCCGATGCCGTGGACATCCCTTGCATCCTCTACAACATCCCCGGCCGCTGCGGCTGCAGCATCAGCGAGCGCAACGTAGAGCGCTTGGCTGCGCACCCCAACATCATGGGCATTAAGGAAGCCTCGGGCAACGTCGCCTACGCGGCCAAGATCGCTCACCTGCTGTCCGACGACTTCCGCATGTACTCGGGCGAGGACGCCCTCACCGTGCCGCTCATGAGCCTGGGTGCCTCGGGCACCATCAGCGTGTGGGCCGATGTTCAGCCGCGGCTCGTGCACGACATGTGCCGCGCCTATCTGGACGGTGACGTGGAGCGCGCCCGCGATATCCAGATTGCCGGTCAGCCGCTCATCAACGCCCTCTTTAGCGAGGTCAACCCCATCCCCGTCAAGGAAGCGCTCGCACAGATGGGTATGATCGAGGCAAACTACCGCATGCCGCTGTGCCCCATGGCAGACGACACACGCGCTGAACTTACCGATGCTCTGAAGGGAGCTGGTCTGCTTGATTAAGACCGTCATTATGGGAACGGGCCGCATGGGCTCGCTCATCCGCACCACTGCCGAGGGTATTGTCGATACCGCCGGACAGCCCGTTTTCGACATTGTGGCCCAGATCGGTTTTGACCTGTCTGAGCTCGAAAGCGCCCCGGCAGCCGACGTCATCATCGACTTCTCGAATGTCGTGACCTTCGATGCCGTCGTTGCCTATGTCGAGCGTACAGGCGCGGCACTCGTTTCCGGCACCACGGGTTATTCGCCTGAGCAGATGGACCGCCTGCGCGAGCTGGGTCAGAGCGCCCGCGTCATGCACTCCGGCAATTACTCCATCGGCATCGCTGCCCTGCGTCATCTGGTGGCACAGGCCACGCGTGAGCTGCCCGGCTTTGACTGCGAAATTGTCGAGACGCACCACAACCAAAAGGTCGATGCCCCCAGCGGCACCGCCAAGCTGCTGCTCGACGCCGTCGTCGAAGCCGAGCCCGAGGCAGGCTACCACCCCGTCTATGGCCGCGAGGGCATGTGCGGCGCGCGTGACCCCAAGGAAATCGGCATGCACTCGCTGCGCGGCGGCACAGTCGCCGGCGTGCACGAGGTGAGCTTTTTCGGCCAGGACGAGGAAATCACGCTTAGCCATCGCGCCACGAGCCGCCAGATCTTCGTCAACGGCGCCCTAGCCGCCGCCCAGAAGCTCGTCACCCGTGACTCCGGCTTCTACACCTTCGACCAGGTCATGTTTGCCTAACCAGGTATCAACCAAATCCACCCAAAGGAGAGACAGCAAATGAGCAACGCAGCCGAGATGGATGCACAGGAGATTATCAACTACATCGCCACCGCGCCCAAAAAGACGCCCGTCAAACTGTACGTACGCGAGAAGCACGATACGGAGGTCCAGTGGGGCGACGCGCGTGTCTACGGCGATTGCCACGGCAAGACTGTCTTTGGCGATTGGGATGAGATCAAGGCAATCCTCGACGCTAGCGCCGATTCCATCGACTACTACGACGTAGAGAACGACTGCCGCAACTCCGCCGTGCCCATGCTCGACCTTAAGGGCATCAACGCCCGTATCGAGCCGGGCGCGATCATCCGCGACCGCGTCGAGATCGGCGACCGCGCCGTCATCATGATGGGCGCCATTATCAACATCGGCTCCGTCATCGGCGAGGGCTCCATGATCGACATGGGCGCCGTGCTGGGCGGCCGCGCCACCGTGGGCAAGAACTGCCACATCGGCGCCGGCACTGTGCTGGCAGGCGTCGTGGAGCCCGCCAGCGCCACGCCCGTCATCATCGAGGACGATGTCATGATCGGCGCCAACGCCGTGGTCTTGGAAGGCGTACGTGTGGGCAAGGGCGCTGTCGTCGCCGCCGGCGCCGTGTGCGTCGAGGATGTCCCCGCCGGTGCCGTCGTGGCCGGTGTCCCCGCCCGCGTTATCAAGATGCGCGACGCCCAGACCGACAGCAAGACTGGCCTCGAAGAAGGCCTGCGCCAGCTGTAATTGTTACGCGGTTTTACCAAACCGCGTAACGGCTCGACGCTGCAAACGCCCCTAGACGGCAATCCGACGTTCAATCGTCGGTCGCGTACCAAAGTACGCTTCCCTCCTCTTTCACGTCACCATGCTCGCCTAGGGGCGTTTTCGCTGACGTATGCTCAACCTGTAGGGCAATTCAGCCCTAAACAAAAAGGCCGAAGCTCCAAGGGGGCTTCGGCCTTCGCTTTCTCGCTGCAGGCGTAACGCAACTTATCGGTTCTCGATGCTGCCGATATTCTTGAGCTCGATGGAGATGAGGCCGTTGGGTTCGTTGACAAACTCGATGTACTCGGAGTTCGAACCCATCTCGGCCGGGAAGCTGATCTCGATGCCCGTATCGGTACGAATCTTATGATTGCGCACCGCCGCGCGCTCGACCTGTTTGCGCTCCACGGGAACGCGCTCGGGAACCTTCTCCTCGGTCAGTGCCGCGCGCACACTTTCCTTGATGACCGGCTCGTCCTCAAAGACCTCATCGACGATATCCCAGGGCGGAAGCTCCTCGTCATCCTCGACCTTCTCGGCCACAGCGGCCTTAACCTTGGCGAGCGCCACGGCCGTGTTGGCGCCGTGCTCCTCGGCGACTTCCTCGACCACACGCGTCACGGTGTCGATGACTTCCTTGCCCGATACGCCCGTGTCGCACTGCAGCAGGCCATCGGGAATGAGCATGCGGTCTTCGCCGGCAATCTTGCGCTTCTTGTCCACGTAGCCGATCTCCATGGTGCTCGCGCGCACGATGGCATAGCTCGGCACCTTTTGCGAGGGGTTCGGCAGAATGGCGTAGTGGCGCGCGATGTCGTTGCGCACCTCCCCCTCCTCGCGGCCCACTTCGTGCATAAAAGCCTGCTTGGAGCCCAGCAGCATCACGGCAAACCAGCGGGCATCCTCATCGTCGTCAAAATCGGCCACGAGCACGTCGGTGGACTCGGCTTTCTCGGCTTTGGTGAGCTCGGAGGAGATAAACTCCGCAATCTGCTGCGACAGGTCCACAAACTCGCGCTCGCCAAAGAAATAACCCTTGAGCTCGCCGCCAAACGCAGAGTTCTCGGCAAACGTGGCGCGTTTATTGTCGGCCGAGGTACGTGCGCGGCGCAGATGCGTGGTCACGAAGTTGCGCACGGTACGGCTCTCGATATCGAGCTCGCGCTGGCTCATAACGTTGACGGCAGAGTCAAAGTCCAGAATATGCAGAATCGCGTGATTGATTTTCATATACGGCATTCCGTTCTAGATCGATTTCGGCACGAACCAGTATAGCGGTCGAGCCCTCCCCGAGCGCATCGAAGATTGGTGCATCGAGGACAGGCTGCTTTACACCAATGGCTAGCGCAGGAGCTCGGACTGCCAAGCCTCGAGCTGTTCTGCCAGGCTCTTACCGGCAGCGGACATGTCGATCTGGGGTCGTTTGGGCAGCAGCGCGCATTTAAGGATTGCCACGATGGTCTGCGAGACAAAGCGTCGTGTATCCTTGTCGAAACCTTGCGCAGCCTGGAGCATCACGGGCAGGCTCTCGCGCAGATTCCCAGCGATATCCGCAAACCGTTCAGCACCCGTAGCCTCAAACACGGAGAACAATGCATCCACAAAACGCTCGCGCTCGTTAGGCGACACTGCAAGCAGCATCTCGCGAATGGAGCCATCAACGTATCGAGCACCGGCGGACAGGCGCTCACAGTACACGAAGTCGCGACCATCAACCACCCAGCTAAAGGGATTGTGCTGCAGCAGGCTGAACTCGGTGCTCTCAACGATGGCATAGTCCTCCTGTGTCTCGAACATCATGCCAAAGATCGACGACCGAGGTAGCGTCTTGTCGATTCGACCGGAAAGATCGGCAAAGGCGTTGCCGTTCAGAAACTCCTCGACGAAGCCAGGACCATCATGGGAATACACCCGTTCGATTCGCTCACGGGCGACATCGGAGCACATCGCCGCACCGTACACCGCAAGGTTTCCACCCTTGGAATGACCTCCGCACAAAAGCGGCCCGTCAATCGCATCCGCCGCCTCGTCCACATAACGCGCCGCGGATTCCTGGGCCGGCACAGGACACCGGAACGCCATGTTAAAGTCCTCTTTCCAGCCCACAATCGTACTGTCGGTCCCCCGGAAGGAAAGATAGCTAAACCCCGCCGGAAATCGGAACGTCATAGCCGCAAACTGCTCCGTCGTCTCGGCATCACTCACGGTACGATAGCCGCAAACGTGCACGCCGCGATAGCGAGGGCTTGCTGCCGCGGCCTCCAACAAGGCCCTGCTCCCCTCTGGATCCCACAGGTCGCCAATCATGTCCCGGTAGCACTCGGCACGAAGCAGCTCGCGTACGTCAAGGCCCTGCCAGTTCGTCAGCTCCGCCATATCACCCGGCAAACGCAAATAGGACAGCCACGCAAAGACCAGGCTATCCACCGCGCAGAACGACCGTTCCTCAAACGGATCAAACGCCGTCTGGACATAGGTCAAAAAGTTAGGTGAATCCGACATGACTCTCCCATCAACTATGGCGCATTGGGGTAGGGTTACTTTGCACCAAAAAGGCGCCCGGACCGTGTGGACCGGACGCCTTTCATTGTAGCCTGTTGCCCAAAAGAGCTGGATTTAGCAGGAGAAGTCGACGCTGTCGATGATGTCCTTGAGGGCCTTGGCGGAGGCGGTAAGCTCATGCTGCTCGTCATCGTCCAGCGGCACGGGGACGCGGCAGACAACGCCGTCGCGGCCAACGACGGTCGGCATGGAGATGGCAAGATCAGACAGGCCGTACTCGCCCACCATGAGCGAGGAGACGGGCAGAACGGTCTGTTCATCGCGCATGACGGCAGTGCAGATGCGCTTAACGGCCATGGCGACGCCGTAGTAGGTAGCGTGCTTCTTCTCGATGATGGTGTAGGCGGAGTTCTTGACGTCCTCAGCGATGCGCTTCTCGGCAGCCTCATGCTCCAGATGACCGTGAAGCTCGCAGAAAGTGTTCAGCGGCACGCCGGCAACCTGGGCGCTGGACCAAGCGACAAACTCAGAGTCGCCGTGCTCACCCATGACATAGGCCTGGACATCGCGCGGGTCAACCTCGACGTGGGCACCAAGCATCTGCTGCAGACGGCCGGTGTCGAGCACGGTACCGGAGCCGATGACATGGCCCTCGGGCAGGCCGGACATCTTGATGGCAGCATAGGTCAGAACATCAACCGGGTTGGAGACGATTAGCAGAATGCCGTCGAAGCCGGACTTCTTAATCTCGGGGATAATAGACTTAAAGATGTTTACGTTCTTGTTGACCAGGTCCAGGCGGGTCTCACCGGGCTTCTGGGCAGCGCCAGCGGTGACGACGATCATGGCGGCGTCGGCGACATCGGAATAATCGCCGGCGTAGATCTTCATCGGCTCGGCAAACGTCATGCCGTGCGCGATATCCAGGGCCTCACCCTCGGCACGGTTTTTGTCCACGTCGATGAGGACCATCTCGGAGAACAGACCACTCTGCATGAGCGCGAACGCCGAAGACGAACCAACGAAACCGCAGCCGACAATAGCGACCTTCTTCTCGTTAACCATTAGAAACTCCCATCTCTCTCCACAAACAAGCCGCCCGGGAACGACCCGAGCGGCTTGCCGTAATCCCAATACATCCAATCGGGACTTTGATTATGCTCCTATTCGCAGCCAAAAATCGACCGTTTACCGAAATTGTTTGCAGGATTCGTAAAATAACTGCACGAAATCGGTTTCGAGCTATTGACGAGCCGAAATACCTTTCTAATACAGGCCCGCCTCGCGAATGGCCTCGACACCCAAAGCAATCTGATCAGGCGGCAGGACCAGCGCCATGCGCACGTGCCCCTCGCCCGAAGGACCAAAGCTCGCGCCCGGCGTCACCACAACGCCGGCCTTCTCCATGAGCTCCTCGCAAAACGCCATGGAATCGGTGCGACCACCGGGAAGCTTGGCCCACACAAACATAGAGCCATGCGCGTTGGGACGCTCCCAGCCCAGGCCCTCAAGACCGTCGCACAGGGCATCGCGGCGCTCCTGGTACTTCAGACGCTGCGCCTCGACCTCATCGCGCGGACCGTTCAGGCAGGCGATAGCAGCCTTCTGGACCGGGAAGAACATGCCAAAGTCGATCTGGCTGCGCAGCTTGGCAAAGGCCTGGACAACGTCCTCGCGACCGACCAAAAAGCCGATGCGAGCACCGGTGACGTTAAACGACTTGGAAAGCGAGAAGAACTCCACGCCCACCTCGAGCGCGCCGGGATACTGCAAAAAGCTTCCGCCCGGCTCGCCGTCAAACACGATATCGGAATACGCGTTGTCATGGACGATGAGCAGGTCGTGCTCGCGGGCGAAAGCGATGATCTCCTCGTAGACCTCGGGCGTGCCCACCGAGCCGACCGGGTTTGCGGGCAGCGACACGATCATATACTTGGCACGATCGGCCACCTGGGGATCGATACCCGCCACATAGGGCAGGTAATTATGCTCGGCGACCAACGGATAGTACTCGAGCTTGGCATCGGCGATCTTGGCGCCCGCCTCAAAGACCGGGTAGCACGGATCGGGAACCAAAATGGTGTCACCCGGATCGAGCAGGGCCAGGCCCAAATGGCCCACGCCCTCCTGCGTACCGTTGCACGACTGCACCATAGACGGCGTAATGCCCGAAACGCCAAAGCGACGCTCATAGTAATCGCACACGGCCTGCTTGAGTTCGGGCAGGTCGCGCAGGGCATACTTCCACATCTCGGGATCTTGGGCTGCATGCGTGAGCGCCTCGACCACGTGGTCGTACGGCTTAAAGTCGGGCGTTCCCACGCTCATGTTGTAAATGGTCTTGCCCTGAGCCTTCAGCGCGAGAAGTTTGTTGTTGAGCGAGGCGAAGACCTCCGCGCCAAAGCGGTCGAGACGCTGCGATGCCTGCATGGTGCCACCTTTCGATATGAAAAACGCGGCGCTCCGACAAGAGCGCCGCGCGATACGGGCCATCAGATTGCAAAAGTGTAACGCTTGCAACCCCCGTATTGGTTCAATTTAGCCGACCTTAGTCAATGGGATTGAGCGCGTCGATCTGCGCAAGCCACAGACGCGAGCTGGCGTCACTCGGCATACGCCAATCGCCGCGTGGGCTGAGCGTCACCGAGCCCACCTTGGGACCATCGGGCAGGCAGCTGCGCTTAAACTGCTGGGCAAAGAAGCGACGGTAGAACGTACGCAGCCACGTATGGATGGTGACCTTGTCGTAGACACCCTCGAAGCTCTTGAGCGCCATGCGATAGATCTTGCCCGGCTCAAAGCCAAAGCGCAGCAAATAGTAGAGGAAGTAGTCGTGCAGCTCGTAGGGACCCACCAGGTCTTCGGTCTTCTGCGCGATCTCGCCGTCGCCCGTGGGCGGCAGAAGCTCGGGCGAGACGGGCGTGTCGAGGATGTCAAGCAGCGTGGTCGCGATGCGCCCGCCAAAGACATCGGCCGCATAGCGAACCAGATGACGCACGAGCGTCTTGGGCACGCTCGCGTTGACGGCGTACATGCTCATATGGTCGCCATTGTACGTAGCCCAGCCGAGCGCCAGCTCCGACAGGTCGCCGGTGCCGATGACAAAGCCGCCAGCCTGGTTGGCCAGGTCCATCAGAATCTGCGTACGCTCGCGCGCCTGGCTGTTCTCGTAGGTCACGTCTTGGACGGCCGGATCGTGCTCGATGTCCTTAAAATGCTGCTCCACGGCCGCATGAATCGAGACCTCGCGGAAGGAGACACCCAGGTCGCGGGCGAGCGACTCGGCATTGGACTTGGTGCGGTGCGTCGTGCCAAAGCCGGGCATGGAGACCGCCGTGATACCCGTGCGCGGCAGCCCCAGTGCATCGAAAGCACGCACAGTCACAAGCAGCGCCAGCGTGGAGTCCAAGCCGCCCGAAAGACCGATAACAGCTGCCTTGGTGCCCGTATGGGCAAGGCGCGTCTTGAGGCCCGCAGTCTGCAGGTCGAGGATGGTCTCGCAGCGCTCGGCCAGATCGCCGTGGTCGGCCGGCACAAAGGGCGCACGCGGGAAAACGCGGTCGATATCGCAGGCATCGCGCAGGACGGGCTCTTCGGCCAACACGCCCTCAAACGAAAACTCAACAGTCGTGGCCTCCGGCGCATCGTCGGCGCGTGTCCACGTCGTCGAGCGACGGCGCTCGGCAACCAGACGGTCAAGATCGACGTCGGCGATGGCCATGTCACAGGTGAGAAGCCTGGTCGCGGCAAGCTTGGAGCCGTTTTCGTAGATAAGGTTCTCGCCCGCAAAGACCATGTCGGTCGTGGACTCGCCCTCGCTCGCGTCTGCGTAGGCATAGGCGCAGTACAGGCGTGCGCTCTGGTTGGAGATGAGGCTGCGACGGTAATCTGCCTTGCCGATGATCTCGTCCGAGGCTGACGGGTTGAGGATCACCGTCGCGCCGGCAAGCGCCATCTCGGTCGAAGGGGGCGCCGGCACCCACAGGTCCTCACAGACCTCGACGCCCAGCACCAGATCCTCGGCGCCCTCGTCACAGCAGCGGTAGACAAGCCCCGAGCCAAGCGGCACCGGACCCTGGCCGGCAAATTCAACCCACACGGGATCGACGGGCGCCGGAGCGAACCAGCGGCGCTCATAGAACTCACCATAGTTGGGCAGATACTTTTTGGCCGTAAGGCCCAAAAGCTCGCCCGCACAGCACACGGCGGCGCAATTGTAGATGTTTTCGGCCACCGCAACGGGCAAGCCAATGGTAAAGACGATCGGCAGCTCACGGGTTTCATCGAGGATGCGCACAAGCGCCGTCTCGCAGGCATGCAGCAACGTGCGGTTATGGAACAGATCGGCCGCAGTATAACCGGTCAGGTTAAGCTCGGGCAACACCAACGCACGAACGCCGCGCCCAGCAGCCTCGCGAACAGCCGCCAGCGCAACCTCGGCATTGCCCTCGACATCGGCCACGCGAATCTTGGGCGAGGCCGCTGCCGCGCGCAAAAAACCGTCGTTCTCAACTTGACCGTTTAGAAAATCGTTCATGCGAGCTCCAGCACATCCGTTAGCCGCAACGAGCGGCGGCGATATAGTCCGCCTCCATTGTACTGTCAAGTTCAATCAGCACAGATGGGACAAGCTCATGATTAAAATTGGAAAAGAGAAGCCGGGATGACGTTTAGCAGTAGAACGAGATCTCGTCCACAAGGAAAAATGCCTTCCATTTAGAGCAAATCAATTCATGCTGAGCGGCGATGATTTCACAGAGGTCATCAAGCGTGCTCCGGGGGATCTTCGCTTTGTTATTAGCGACAATGCAGCCACCTCTTCGAGTCAGCCAGATTTTGGCCGAGTTATCTGAAGGCGCCCCCTTGCAAACATGGACATGGATTGGCTCGCCCGCTTCATTGAACCAAAAGAAGACCCGATAGCCGCCAATAAGAAAAAGGCTAGGCAACTTTAGCTCCTCCGTTTGCGGCGTAGCGATACAGCAGATGGGCGTTATTGCTCAGAAAAGTCTCAAAACCTCGCTTCTCCTCGTCGGTAAAACGCCCCTCCCACATGGTCCAATTGTAAGAAGGCAGCTCGCAACGAGCGGAGTCGAAACCCTCTGCCGTCGGTCGTTCAAAATGCACGATGACCTTTTCGATATCGCCATCTGTGATCAGGTCAGAATGAATGACCTCGGTACCATCTTCGAATGTCATATACGGGTACATCACGTAAACCACCTCGCAATCATTAATTCAGTTTAGCATCAAGCTAGTGCACCAATGATAGCAAGCCCCCTTGATGAGTTGATGGCATCTGTTGCCAGCACGATCAACGGCGGTCCGGATTGTTGGGCCCCGGCCATAATCGACCGCCACGAAGCGTTCATCCGCAGGTGCGTGGCATAGCGCCTAGAACACTAGCTGAGACAAGGACACTATCGCTGGCATAGTGAACATAGACAGAAGGGTGGTAACACAGACTGTTCCACATGCATATCGATAGTCCTTATTATGCTGCTGGGCAAAGATAGCTACATTCGCGCCGGTGGGGGTCGCAGCCGCAATCAGCAGCGCCATCTTAATTGACCTATCACATGGAAAGAGACATAGGAACAGGAGCGAAAGAATCGGAATGACAAGCAGCCTGACCGATGAGACGGCAAACAAGCTTTTCGCCCTCAGGAGCGCCATCAAATCAGACTGAGCAAGATAGATACCGAGAGTCATCATTGCTAGCGGAGTGTTGAGCCCCGAGATATACGAAAGCACTGACTGTGCCAGAGGGACCGTTGGGACACGAAGGATAAAAATCAAGAAACCGCCCAATAAAGCCATGACCATTGGACTTGCCAGGATCGCTTTAGGACTCATACATTTTTTAGACCCCGACAGCAGATACTGCCCGTATGTCCATTGCATAGCATTGAGAAGAGCGATCATGCACGTGATGAAAAACACGGCATCTTTTCCAAGCGCCGCTTCAACAAGGGGTATTCCCACAAATCCAGCATTCGAGAATGCCGCAGCAAAAATGTCGATGGGACGGCCCCTGAACAACAGGCGGGCAACAACGCAAGCGAGCAACAACATCGCCGCCGACAGCATTAAGGTCATTCCCAACTCATACATCCTCTGAAACGAATACTCGATCCAAAATGATTTGAGAATGATTGCGGGAATCACAAGGTTGATGAGCAACTTTCCGAATTCTATTGCAGCCTGCTCGCTCAATATGCCCAAGCGGTTTAGAGCGTAGCCCATTCCCATGAGCAAAAACATGATAAGGACTTGTTGGATGAGAGGTTCAATGATTGACACAATACATGCTCCGTATAATCCTGACCGGTTCATCTACCACGATGGTCTATAGCGCCCGCTATAGCGCGGCACCGACCGCCTGAATGATTCGCGCAACGAACGCATCGGCAACCCCGCGCGGCGTTCGCGAGTTGTAGGTTTCAAAATACTTGCCGTAGTCTTCCTGAGGCACAAGGTAGTTGCAGTACGTGTTCGCATAGCCGATAACAAAGACGTTGTATTGGCTAAACGCCCTCTTAAAATCCAAGCCTAATGTGCTACACGTATCGCATGGCATCGTGATAAAAATGCAGTTACCAATTACCGCAAACTGGCTCGGAAGCTCAAGCTCGATTTTCCCCATCGAGAGCTTAAGTTGTTGCCGCTTAAGGAGAAAGTCTCGCATCGGGCTCGCATCCATAGCCTCTATCCGATTGGTCATCTCGATCCAGTCCGGATCTGTTTTTGCATCGTAGACACTCTTCATGCTGATAGAGCCCCAACGCGGAGTATCAACTCTGAGTGCCGCGCGCTCACGCTTGGATTCAATTTGAGCGCAAAGTTCGTTAGCCGTGCGCTCGAGTTCGGCAACTCCCTCCCCTTGCCGATAGAAACGCGTCGACACATCCCCGCACGTTCCGTTGACGCAAAGTACAGGACAGCCATATTTCCTCTCCAAACGCTGCCTGACATGCCCAATCAAATCAGCAGAGAGGACGGCGCTTTTCCCATTAAGGATGGTAGGATGAGCGGATATGAACAGCATTTTTCCAATTGGGCGACCGCCTTGAGCGTCCTCAAACGAGAAAATACTTACCTGTTTATCGGCCGGACCGCCCTGAACATTTCGATTCCCGTACAGTCCCTCGATGCCTAACATCTCCATCGATACGGTCGCCTTCGACCTGGACGCCCATGCAGATACCGCCGCCTCGGTAGCCAAGCCAATCAAATCACTCGTCAATTCGGTTTCAGGTAACGTATCCTCGTAGGCAAGCTTAAAATAGCATGGTGCAGAATGGGTATGAATGCATGCGACGACGATATTGCTCGAATCGATGCCCGTTTTTGACGATACGGCGTTCTTGACCGAAAGGGAAAAATCTTTCGACACCATTATTGAATCGAGCTCGATAAGAATAAACGGGACAAGATCAACACAGACAGCGCTAGCGTTGACCTCAATAGGATCAAGAACATCCGTCCAGGCACCTTTTCTGTTGTAGCCGCCCATGCGGCAAGGAGACTGGGGTGTTACGTCAATCTTCGAGATTCCAAACTCTATGTTCATTCCAACTCCAACTCTTCGCGGCACACGCCGCCCAAACATCGGAAATAGAAATACAAAAAGAGAAGGGCGTCATGGACGCCCTTCCAATGCGTCCTGCCACACGCAGGCCGTAGAAAACTTAACGCTCGGAAACGGGGCCATTCTCGAGCTCATCCGCCGTAAAGCCCAGGAAATACGTGCCCAAGGCGCTCACAAGGAAGCCTGCACCAGCAGCGATTCCAAAGTTGATGAGATTCTGGGTCCCGCCGCCCGCAAACGCGAGGAACTCCAAGAAGTTAGATGCCGCGCCGGCAGTATAAACCGTGGCTCCGAGAGCGATTGCAAGCGCACCGGCAACAAAGGATCCGATAATCTTCCAGACAAACACGCGGCGATAGCGCAGCATCATGCCGTAGATGAAAGGCTCGCCGACGCCTCCGACAATGTTTGCGACCAAATAGCCGAATGCCATGCTCTTCTCGTCTTTATCGCGCAGCTTGAGCCAGGTCGCCACCTCGCAGCCGAAGGTCGCCCAAAGGCTAACGCCCGTCGCAACCAAAACAAAGCTGTCGGTTCCCACAGTCATATAGTTAGCGATGGCAATCATCGCAACCGCCACATGCATGCCGGTAATAATCATTGGGCACCAAAGACCCGCCAGAATACCTCCTCCGAGGATGGCGGCGATACCACCGGAAGTACCAAGGAACTCAAAACCGGCGGCGAGGGCATTACCGGCCCATGAACCAACAGGGGCGAGAGCGCAGAGAGACACAGGAACAGCGACGACCATGGTAAGGAAAGGCGCGAAAACCGTTGAAAGGGTATCTGGCACATATTTGCGGAAGAAGCGCTCGATATAACTCATCGCCCACACGGACAGAAGAATGGGAAGGACCGTCTTTGTGTAGTTTGCGGCGACGCAGGGAATGCCATAAACGGAGAACTGAGCTCCATCGGTCGCAAGCTGAATCATGGTCGGGTCGATAAGAATGCCGCCCATAAAGGCACCGAGGACAGGCGTTACGCCAATGTTCTTAGCCGCATTATAGCCAAGGTAGATGGGGATAAAATAGAACGCTGCGTCATAAACCATGTTCATCAGAACATAAAGGTCGCTTGTGTCGGACAGCACGCCCGCCATCGTAGGTCCCAGCACCACCGCTACGGTCTTGAACAGGCCAGCACACATTAGGACGGGGATCATAGGCACCATGGAGCTTGACAGGTAGTTGAGGATGTTATTGCCAATAACCTTAGGTGTGAGCTTCTGCTTAGGAGCATCAAGGTTCTCGTCGATGGCGTCCTGCTTGGCAAAGCCGCCGATCTTGCAGAGCTCGTCATAAACCTTGGGCACGTTTTGGCCCACGATTACCTGGAACTGCCCTCCGGAGATTTGAGCACCCAACACACCGCCAATCTTCTTCACTTCTTTGATATCGGGGGCATCGATATCTTTGAGGTTAAAACGCAGGCGCGTCATACAGTGCGCAACAAACGTCACGTTCTCCTTGCCACCGACGGCCTCGAGCACGTCCGCTGCGATTTTCTTATTGTCAGTCATAGCTGAACTCCCTTGCTTTTCTGTCTTCCCGTTTGCGCACACGCGAAGAACCGATTACGGCAGGCCTGACACGAGGCAAATCGAGAAAAGCAAGAAGAAGACAAAAACAGAAGAGCCCCAAAGCACAAAGCGGACAGGGAACTGTCTACGTCATGCTTCGAGGCTCTTCTCGAATAACACCTTATGTGACTATGAAACTACATCCAACAGTTGCTTTTACGAAAGTCGAAACCGGCCAACGGTCAAATTTCAGCGGCGAGCGGTCGATTAGGACCTAGATCCCGCGCAGACGCGATTGACGTGGAGCATCAGGTAGACCTTCTCTTCATCGGCGAGCCCGGCGTCAAAGCGCTCTTCGATAAGCACGGCCATGCGGTCGACGCACACGGCCACGTCGGGATGCTGCTCGCAGAGCGGTCCGTAAAGCGCGCCGTTCTCCGTGTTGAGGGGCTCTCCTGTCTGCACGCGTTCTAACAGGTAGCGCACGTGCGTGGCATAACGGCAAAAGTCAAAGCCGTCGCGGTCCACGCAAACCCCCAGCTCGGATTCGATAATCTTGGTGAAGCTCTCGAGCATCACCTCGTCCTTACGCACCGTATTGGATTTGGCCTTTGAAGACGAGGCGACCACGCTGTTGACGATACAGAGCGCGATACCGCTCGCCTCCCCCCGCGGCATCTTGACGTTGAAGCCGCGATTGATGCCCTCGATCGCGAACTTGGCGATCTTGTACTCAATGGGGTACATCTGCTGCACATCATAGGAGAGCGGCATCTGCACAAACATATGCTCGCGGCAGCGTTTGATGGCAAAGGCGATATGGTCAGCCATGGTAAAGGGAAGGTTTGCCGAGAGCTCGCGCGAGATGTTGGAGCGAGCGATATCGGCAATCTGGGCGGAGAACTCCATCACCTGAGGATCGATCTCGTCGAGCAGCGCTAGGTAGCGCGAGTCGACACCGTAGAAGGTTCGCTCGATCTTATCGAGTGTGAGCTCATCGGGGCCATTGGGAAACCCGATACCGCGGCCAATTGCCACGAGTTCACGGCCCTTGGCGTTTACGCAGATAACCGTATTGTTGTTGATCCGCTTAAGGATTTTCATGACGCTCCCTACCCGGCGCAAGCAACAGCGCCGCGAGCCCGATTATTCCACGGGATTTCAAATCCGGTCAACCTTCCTTTCGACATCCGAACGATTCGCCCCGTCTTCATTCGATCAGCCTGAGGAGAAGTTTCGCGCTTTGGTGAGTTGATGGTGTTGCGGGCGAATCCATCTCCGGTTCACACCAACTGGGTACCCTGAGGGCTGAACAACCTGTCGCAGCACTAAACGAACCGGGAGGACCCCGTATGACAACCAAGTACACCGACGCGCCGCGCACGCGCGTCATGACACCGGCAGCGCTCAACAACGGCGTGCACGAGAACCATTCCATCGGACAAACCATGGCCATCGCGCCCAAAAAGGGCCTGTTCGACGACATTTCCATTCCCCAAATCATCGCCGGCGCCGCAGCTGCCGCCACGAGCGTCGCGCTTGCTTCAAAGATCGGCATTGCCGGCTCGGTGATTGGTGCCGCTGTGAGCTCAGTCATCACTGTTGTGTCCTCGCAGGTCTACCGCCACTTTATCTCTGCCAGCGCCGAAGCCCTCAAAGGTACGCACGCCACCGTCGACTACCCCGCCGGCGCCTATGAGCCCGTTGAGTTTGATGCCGAGGAGCACCTGGGCGGAGCCGCGACTACGCAGGAGATGCGCCAGATTGCGGGGCGCGCGACCACGGCGCGCGTCGCCCCCAACAGCCTGCGCGCCAAGGCGGCGGCAGAGCGCAGCCAGACGCAAAAGAAGGTCATCATCTTCTCGATCGCCATCGCCATCGTCGCGGTCATCGCCTGCACCGGCGCTATCCTTATCACCACTGCCGGCGAGGGTCTGGGTGAGCGTCCCGAGCCAATCCTTTCGTCGCGCACGACCGAGAGCGATGCGGATAGCACTGGTCAATCGCAAAGCCAGCAGGACGACCCGCAGGGCAACTCCGCATCCACCAACTCGTCTTCGGACACCCCTGATCAGTCGCAGAGTGCCGATTCCTCTACGTCCAACAGTGGCACGCCGTCCGGCACGACCGACTCAAGCCAAACGACTGACGGTTCGCAGACGAACACGGGCGGCCAGACAAGCGACACCACGTCGGGAACGGGCACAGCAGACAGCAACAACAGCAATTCGAGCGGCACCACAGCGGGCACGACATCTGACAGTTCAAGCCAAGGCACGACATCGGGCAACTAGGCGCTGCATCCCCAGATAGGCAACCTGTACAACGGGCGCGAATCGACAGCGGTTCGCGCCCGTTTGCCTTGGGCGCCGCCATGGCGAGCGCCATGCGATGGTAAGATGCTTTACATGTGTAAAGAGGAGATTTGCCATGAGCAAGACAATAGTTAGGCCCACGCTTTCGCTGGGCAACCGCATCTATCTGTATCGCCTGCTGCGCGATGCGATTGGATGCGGCAAGCAAACGTTTATGACGCAGGTCGAAGAGGCTCTCGCCGCTGGCGACATGACCGCTTATGACCTGGGCTTCGAATCCACGCGCGAGCTGCTCGAGGCGCTTGACGACTGCATTAAGCTGACCGTCTTTAAGGGCGGTCGCCTGTATGCCACCGTCATCGCCAACGAGGCCTGGGATACCGCCCTTGCCAAAGGCGAGGACAAGCCCAAGGCTGCCAAGGGTGCCAAGCAGTCCTACAAAAAGAAAAAGCGCGGCGAGAAAGACCTCAAGGCTGTACGCCCCAAGCACGTTAAGCGTCCCGAGCCCGTGGCCGAAGTCGCTCCGGAGCCCGAGCCCGAGACAGAGATCGAAGTCGCTATTGAGGTAGCAGCAGAAGCCGAAACCGAAATCGCCGCCATGACCGATCCCGAAGTCATGTCAGAGCAGGAAGCCGCTGTGGAGCTCAACGAGGCCCCCAAGTCGACAACCGAAGAAGCCGCTAACCAACCCGAGACGTCTGCGTTCCAAAACAGCGATGTCTTTGGCAACGAGGCCGAGGACGATCAGTCCGACGAGCCCGCCGATCAAGGCGCTACCGAGTCGGCGCCGGAGCCCGAGACGCCGCAGCCCGCCATCTCGATCACGGTCGTCTATGACCCCGAGAACGCCAACGCCGGCATCACCACCATGGCATCCACGCCGGTCGAAGCCAAGCTGCCTGTCGAGGCAGAGGACGCCCCGCAAGCCGATGCCAAAACCGAGACTGAAGACACATCCGTCTCCGTGGAACCGACAGATTCCGCAGTTAAGCCGGAACCGGTGCCTGAGTCTGCACCCGTCATCGAGTCCGCATCCGAACCTGTCTATGACCAAATTCCCGCACCGGTACCGGCTTCGGTACCCGCAGCAGCACCGGCCCCCGCACCCACAGCACCGACCATCCCCGAGGACTTCCCCGTCGATTTCGCAACCGAGGTCTTCTGCCCCGGCCCGTTGCTACACCAGCTGTCGACCTATCTCCCCTACGGCGCCGACACGCTCGGCATCGTCGGCGAGTACTACTGGATCGCCCGCGAACGCGGCACCATCGAGGCCGCGCGAAACCGCGCAATCTTCCCCCTGCGCTACACGCAGGCCGGCGAGCGCCACGAAGTCACCGTGCGCATCCGCCGCAACACCACCGGAGGCCTCGGAGCCACCTGGACCGTCGACAAGGTTGAAGAATCCAACGAATAGCAAAACGCGGCGAACGTCACAAAAACGTTCGCCGCGTTTTTTTTCCCAGGTTGAGCATAAGTTCGTGTGACAAAGGGGCTGTCCCTTTGCCACATCAAACTAGTCCCTGGTAAGTTTCCTGTGGATACGATGCGGCTGGGCTGCGTCCTCGCCCAGGCGCTCGATGCGGTTGGCCTGATAGGCCTCGAAGTTACCCTCAAACCAATACCAGTTGCCCGGGTTCTCATCGGTGCCCTCCCACGCCAGGATGTGCGTGGCAACGCGGTCCAGGAACATACGATCGTGGCTAATGACCACCGAGCAGCCCGGGAACTCGAGCAGCGCCGCCTCGAGCGAGGACAGCGTCTCGACGTCGAGGTCGTTCGTGGGCTCGTCGAGGAGCAGCAGGTTGCCGCCCTGCTTGAGCGTAAGCGCCAAGTTCAGACGGTTGCGCTCGCCACCGGAGAGTACGCCAGCGCGCTTCTGCTGGTCCTGGCCCTTAAAGCCAAAGCTCGCCACATAAGCACGGCTCGGAACCTCGGTCTCGCCGACCATCATGTGGTCCAGGCCGTCCGAGACGACCTCCCACAAGTTCTTATCGGGGTCGATGCCGGAACGGTTCTGGTCGACATAGGAGATCTTGACGGTCTCACCCACCTCAAGCTCGCCCGAAGTCAGCGGCTCCAGACCCACAATCGTCTTGAACAGCGTGGTCTTACCGACACCGTTGGGGCCGATGACGCCCACGATGCCGTTGCGCGGCAGGGTAAACGAAAGGTCGTCGATGAGCACACGGCCATCGAACTCCTTGTGCAGATGATGGGCCTCGAGCACCTTGTTGCCCAGACGCGGGCCCACAGGGATGCGGATGTCGGTCCAGTCGAGCTTCTGGCTTGCGCGGGCCTCGGCCTCCATCTCCTCGTAGCGAGCCAGGCGGGCCTTGTTCTTGGCTTGGCGAGCCTTGGGTGAGCTGCGTACCCACTCGAGCTCGGCCTCCATGCGCTTGGCGAGCTTGGCATCGCGGTTACCCTGAGCCTCGATACGGGCGGCCTTGGTCTCCAGATACGTGGAGTAGTTGCCCTTGTAGGGATAAAGGTGACCGCGGTCGACCTCGCAGATCCACTCGGCAACGTTATCCAAGAAGTAGCGATCGTGCGTGACGGCAAGCACCGCGCCCTGGTAGTTGTGCAGGAAGTGCTCGAGCCACAGGATCGACTCAGCGTCCAGGTGGTTCGTGGGCTCGTCGAGCAGCAGCAGGTCGGGAGCCTCGAGCAGCAGCTTGCACAGGGCCACGCGGCGGCGCTCGCCGCCGGAAAGCACGTTGACCGGCATGTCGGAATCGGGCAGTTGCAGGGCGTCCATGGCCTGGCCGAGCTTGGAATCGATATCCCAGCCGTCGGCGGCGTCGATCTCGTCCTGGAGCTTTCCCATCTCGGCCATGAGGGCGTCCATGTCGCAATCCGGGTCGCACATCTCCTCGCCGATCTTGTTGAAGCGATCGACCTTGGCAATCATATCGCCAAACGCCATGCGCACGTTCTCGATGACGGTCTTGTCGTCATCGAGCGGCGGCTCCTGCTGCAGGATGCCCACGGTGTAGCCGGGGGTAAGCCTGGCATCGCCGTTGGAGACTTCCTCGATACCGGCCATGATCTTGAGCAGGGTCGACTTACCCATGCCGTTGGGGCCCACGACGCCGATCTTGGCACCGGGGTAGAAGCTCAGGGTCACGTCGTCAAGGATTACCTTGTCGCCATGGGCCTTACGAGCCTGATACATCTGGTAGATAAACTCCGCCATTTGCCTGTTTTATCCTTTCTACCTTCTGTTTCCCTATTCTTGATTCGCTTTAGTGGAAACGAAATGAGGAAACCAGCTCTGAAACTAAACGAAAAAGGGGCATGGTTGCCCACACCCCCTAATACTACCTGGGAAAAATCCCCCGGAACATACTATGAACTGCGTACGCTAGTTTTCCGCAACCTTAACGAGCGGCTCGCTGCGATTTGCGCCACAGCAGATACGAATAGACGTAGGCAGCTCCAGCTGAACCAAACGCCAGAACCGCAATCGCCGCGGCGACGACTTCACTCGAAAGCACGCTACCCGCCACGCCCATCACAATCAGGCCAACGCCCAGCACCATAAAGCAGGCACCGCCAAAACGCTGCGTACGGCGCCAGTTCTCGGGATCGGCAAGCGCCCAGGGCGTCTTGATACCGAGCGTGTAGTTCTGCTTTACGCGCGGTAAGTAGTTGCCCATACCAATAAAGAGCAAGCCGATAGCGCCTGATACCAGCAAATTGACCGTTCCTACCACCGGCACGATGCCCCACACCGTTAGCTCCCCCAGCCAGCTTATGGCACACATGAGCAGCGTGAAGGCGATTACGAAGCCCTGATAGAACTTACCCGAGGTCCGATACGCCTCGCCCTTGGGGTCAATGCGTGGCACGACGTAGAACATCGCGAGAAGTGCCAGAGGCAACACGCCGAGCGCGGAGGCCATCCAGCTAGGGCCCCAACCGTCGACGGCGCCATTCGCGCCCCAGTGCGTGGGAATCTGCGCCGGCAGGCTCGGCATCACTATCAGATGCGCTGCGACATTGGCAACGCACAGAGCGACCAGTGCAATCCACACGCGCGACGATACCCCCGTGGCGTGAATGCCCTTGTTTTCGTTATTCATCCTTATCACCTTCAGTGTTTGTAAAGCCCATAAACCAGCCAATCAAGTCCTGCATGACGGTGGTATTTAAGCTGTAAACGATGTTTTGGCCATGGCGCTCATCGGTCACCAGCCCGGCGTTTTTAAGCGTTGCCAGATGATGGCTGAGCGACGGTTTGCTTATGTCGAAATGCTCGGCGAGCTCCCCCGCCGTGCAATTGCCCTCGCGCAGCAGTTCCAAAATGCGCCGCCGCGTAGGATCGGCCAGCGCCTTAAAACCCTCTCCCGGCATAAGACCTCCTCTCACTATCTCTCACGGCGCGCACAGTATACTCGTTATTTAGATGTTTGTCTAATTATCTAATTTGATACTACGTATAGAACATTCGTTCGTTTTTAGATACAATGGGCCCAGAAGCAGATGGGTCAGCTCCCTCTTACCAAGAAGGAGATGGACTATGAGTATTGACGATGTCCTGACGTTGTTATTGCTTGTAATCGCGGCCGTGGAGCTCGGCATCCACATTGGAGGTCGAATGAAATAGCCGCCCCCGCGTAATGCGAAGACGGCCACTTCTCACGCCATAAACGTGTTTCGGAGTTGGCTAACCCGCGGCAACGGGTGCCATCTGCTTCATCTTATGCGAATCCCGATCTCATTTCAACAAGCCCCTAGGGCTCAAATGGAATCGTGATAATCCCTATAATGGCGATAGCCCAAACACGATCCGCTTCCCCATCGGAGGACATCTATGACCGAAACCGCAGCCGCAGCTCCCGTCGAGACACGCGACACCAAGCTCGAGATCATCATGGGCCGCGAGGCGCTCAATAAACTCGCCAACGCCACGGTGCTGGTGCTGGGCTGTGGCGGCGTGGGATCCAACTGCTGCGAAGCGCTCGCGCGCGGCGGCATCGGCCATTTTGTGATCCTGGACAAGGACATCATAGCGCCCAGCAACATCAACCGCCAGGCCATCGCCTTTCATAGCACCATCGGCAAGCGCAAGGTTGACGTGATGGAAGCCATGATCCACGACATCAATCCCGCCGCCGCCGTTATCAAACGCACCGAATACTTGCTGAGCGACAACATCGATGATTTCTTCGCGGGCGTTTTGGAGCAGACGGACGGCAAGCTCGACTACGTCGTCGACGCCATCGACACCATCTCGGCCAAGCTCACCATTGCCAAATATGCTCAAGACCACGACATTCGTTTGGTTAGCTCCATGGGCGGGGCCAACAAGCTCCATCCCGAGTGCCTCCGCTTTGCCGACATTTTCGATACGGTACGTGACCCCATGAGCCGCATTATGCGCAAAGAATGCAAGAAGCGCGGAATCAAGAGCCTACACGTACTGTTTAGCTGCGAGGAATCGGTTAAGACACAGCCCCGCGACCCTTCCAACATCCACGAGCGCACCGAGCTGGGAACTGCCAGTTTTATGCCGCCCATCATGGGCCAGATGATCGCCGGCGAGGTTATCCGTCAGATCAGTGGCCGCGGCACCGAGCGCGTGCGCGCCGATGGCCAGCGCCTAGACTAGCAGGATGTCCTGCGATGGAACCGCGATTCTTTGACACGCATTGTCATCTTGATTTGATGCTCAGCCCCGATGCTGCAGCCAGCGAGTCGGCGGCGTTGGGTCTGGGGCTCTTTGACTGCGGGGTCGACCCACGCGACTTCGCGGCAGCAAAAAAGCGGGCCAGCCGCCACCCAAACATTATCGCGGGCGCCGGCCTCCATCCCTGGTGGCTCGCCGACGGCCGCTGCGGTCCTGCCGAAGTCAATCTGCTTTGCGAAGTTGCTGCCCAAGAGCGCTATATCGGCGAAGTCGGACTCGACTTTTCCGCGCGCTTTGCTGGAAGTGAGCTGCTACAAATACAGGCACTTAACCGGCTCTGCGATACACTCGTGCAGCATCCTCTTACCGGGCGCGTGATATCAATTCACGTCGTTCGTTCGACAGGAACCGTGCTGGACGTCCTCGGGTCACATGAATTGCTCGCCCCAAGCCCCGACTCCCCCGCCATCATCTTCCACTGGTTTAGCGGTACCTCGAACGAGTTCGTCCGCGCGCGAAACGCAGGCTGCTATTTTTCCGTGAACGAGCGGATGCTCGCATCTAAACGAGGACGCGAATACGCACGACAGATTCCACTCGACCGTCTACTGCTCGAGACCGATGCGCCGGCCGAGCCAAACACAGAAACAAGCGCGCAGTCGCTCATCAGATCGCTCACAAGGACCTCGGAACACATCGCCTCACTCAAAAACTGTGACATAAAGCGCATCGAATCGGCAGTTTTAGCAAATGCGCACTCTGTATTTGACCTTCGCTAACCCCTGTGGGCAAAAAATGCCAAGGGACATGCGAATCACACAACGCAGTCCCTATTGGAAGGCAGTACAATTCGGCAGCATTACACCAATTCGTGCATGAGATCACAGTTGCGTGCATACAATTCGTCAAAGATATGACGACGCGACGCATATAACTCGTGGGCAGCCATATCGGGCACGATTGTTTGCGCAACGCCAAGGACTTGGGCGAGTTCATCCCATGATGCATAGGCGCCACCTGCGAGAGCTGCCATGATGGCATCACCGAAGCATGCGCCCACCGTAACCTTGGCAACCGAGACCTCGCGCCCGCATACGTCGGCGATAGCCTGCATCCAAACTGGATTCTTGGTTCCACCTCCGACAAGCATAATGCGCCCAATTGGCAGTCCATGCTCTCGCTCGATAATGTCGACATGGGATGCAACGGTATACGCGACGCCTTCCAAGGCGGCGCGAACCATATGGGCTCGCGTATGCCTTCCGGTCAGGCCAAAGAAGACGCCACGCGCCTCGGGATCGTTGAGCGGAGTACGCTCCCCCGCAAAGTACGGCAGACACACGAGCCCATCGGCACCCGGCGCCACATCGGCGGCATCATGCGCCATAACCGAATATGCATCGGGGCCACCGTGGCCCTCGGCCTCCACGGCGTCGCGATACAGCTCTTGGCGCAACCACGATGTGAGCGCACCCGCCGTATTGGTCCCCGCGCAGATCCCGTAAGTTCCGGGAATGATAAACGTCCCTGGCCACAGGCGGGCATCATCGACCATATGATCAGCTAGGTAGATGAAATACGCCGTGCTCCCCAACTGAACCATCATATCGCCGGGACGAAATACACCCGTCGAAATGGCCTCGGCACCAGAGTCGCCCGTTCCCACTAAGACAGGTGTCCCTGCCGCGAGCCCCGTCGCCTCAGCCGCACACTGCGTAATCACCCCGGCAATATCGGTAGCCGACATTACCTCCGCCATCTGGTCAGGCCGGCAGAAACGAGCACATTCCCGAGCATCAACCTTCCAAGTGTAGCGGTCATATAGGGGAAGAAAATCCTCCGCCAAATAACGGTCCACCGTAAAACGCCCCGTCAACTTCGCGCACAGAAACGATGACGCCGTCAGGAACTTCGCGGCACGTTCGTGCACCTCGGGCATATTCTCCTTAAACCACAAGATCTTTGGAGCAATATCTGACGAACAGGGATCGTGCCCGAAAAGCTCGCGTGCGCGATCTGGCCCATATTCGGAAAGAAGCTCGTCAATCTGCGGCTTCGAACGTGCATCGACTCCATATAAAATCGCGGGTGCCAGCGCGTTGCACTCGGTATCGACCGGTACGCAGTCGCAACCCAATGCGGAAAGGCCCACGCATCCAATCTGCGCCGCATTAACCCCCGATCGCACCACCAGCTCGCGCGACAAGCGGCAAAAATCTCCCCACCAAACTGCCTCCGCATCATGCTGGTACCATCCATCACGCGGGTTGTCCGTCTCGTGTCCACAAGAGGCCTGGCAAACGATATTGCATCGATCATCGATTAAAACGCCTTTAGAGGCGCTTGTCCCAATATCAATACCCAGATAGAACGCCATAGGTGCCTACTCCCCTCGCGCCGTACGAGCGGCAGCCATAAAACGAACTACCCGCTCAACATCAACCGGGGCATCCAGCTTTCCGTCGCGCTTTAAGCAGGTGCCGACAAACGCGCCATCGTAGTGAGCAAATACGTCAGCCACGGTATTTTCGCGACAACCGGTGCCACATACCACAGGCACTTCGCCAACACGCTCGCGGACCTCATCGGCAAGCTCGCCCGAAGCACCACGACCGGCAGCCGAACCGCCGATGACCATCGCATCCGGTAGGCAATTAAAGAGAAGTGAATCGGCAATGTCCGCAGTCGTGCGGTCGTTGAGATAAACCTCCCCCTCGCTCGTGATGAAGTGAAAAAGCTTGAGGTCGTCCAGGCGCAGCGCCGTCTTGCGACGCATGGTGTGAGCGAAATCTCGGTTAATCAGCCCGAGATCACCGGCCCAGGCACCGCAAAAATTGCAGCGCGTGAACTGCGCATCGACGGCAGCGCACAGCTCGATTGTGGCATCACCATCGTAAATAGCTTCAGCTCCCCAAGGGGTCGACAAATCATGGGACAGAACCCCGATTACATAGCCCATCGATGCAAGGGTTGAGGGAGAAACGTGCTGCTCATAGGGCATCGAGAGCTCATTGGTAATCAAAATGCCATCGACACCGCCCCGTTGCAACGCTTCGAGATCGCGCTTGGCGGCTTCCACGACCTGCGACACGCTTCCGCCCGGGTAATACAGTGGATCGCCCGGCAGAGGACGCAGGTGCAGCATTCCGATAACCGGCTTTTCGGTCTTGAACATCGAGGTTAGAAACGACATAGCGTGCTCCTTCATAGGGTTATTGCAGGGACGTTACTCCCCCAGCACCTCGACGTACACTTTTCGCTTCTGCGGACCGTCAAACTCCGCAAGATAGATGTTCTGGGCACCTCCACACACGATGTGGCCATCTTGGACGGGAAAGAAGCAGCTGTTTCCACAAATCATGCTCTTGATATGCCCACAGGAGTTGTTGCCGGTGGCTCCATAGCTCGGCAGGAAGTGTGCATGCGCATAGGGGGCATCTAGCGGGGCGATGCGATCAAGCGTCTCCATAAGATCCGTCTCCACGCAGGGCAGCCCCTCGTTTACCACGATTCCACAGGTCGTATGCGACAAAATAATCGCTGCCAAGCCATTCGTCACCGAGCTGCGTTCAATGGCAGCGTGCACGTCTTCGGTAATATCGATGAACTGGTCCGGAGCAGTCGATAGATAGCTCAATGTCTCGAGCGTCACCATGTTCACTCATCCCCTTCAAGAAAACGCAGGGCATTACCCCAGTAGAGCCTTTCTCGCGCATCATCGCGCATGGACACGGTATCGAGCGCCCGTTTGAGTTTGAACGCACGGAAGCGCGGCGTATTGCTGGCGAACATCACTTGATGCGATAGCGCGCGCTCATACCACAGCGGCCCCATATCGACCGTGAAAAAACGCTGCATCATCTCCTCGGGCGAATCGATGTAAGTGATAGAGGTATCCGTGTAGCAGTTGGGATACTTGAGCAGCATCGCCACGGTCTCGCGCACCCAGGGCCAGCCAAAGTGGGTCAAACTAAAACGCACATTTGGATGCGTTGCGATTGTGTGCTCAAATACAAGCGGATTACTGCGCGAGAGCTCTGCGCCCGGCTCCCAAGACATACCGGCATGGAAAACTACCGGCTTGTTATAGCGCTCGCACAGCTCGTAAAGCGGCTCGGCCACGGCATCATCGGGAGCAAAACCCTGCTTTGCCGGATGCAGGCAAAGCCCCTTTGCCCCCAACTCGGTAAAGGCGCGCCCCAATTCGTCTGCGGCACCGCTCACCTGCGGATCTACGCTCGCAAATCCCCACAGACGATCGGGATGCGCGGCAACCAGCATGGCAATCTGGTCATTGGTGCCAAAATGCCCTCCGCATGCCGTGGTTACATCGAGCGGCATGAGCACGCTCTTCTGCACATCGCAGACGTCCATCTCGACTTGAAGCTCATCCCAATCCATGGGGCCCATATGCCCCATACCAAATTCTCGTGACCAAAAACCGAATCCATCAGGCTCATCACCCGGCGTATAGATCTCGCCGTAGAGCATGGGCTGGACCAACATGTCGATAACCATTTCGCACTCCTTTCCAAGCATTTGACCCTAGTACGGCTCAAAAGAGCCGATGACGCGGGACGAAAGCTCGGCGCCCGCCTTCATACACGCCGGAATATCAAGGCCATCAATCACGCCCTTGGTAAACCCGGCGATATACGAGTCACCGGCGCCCACGGTGTTAACGACCTTCTCCGCCGGTACGATCCCGCACTCATAGAAGCGTTCGCCGTCAAAGGCAATGCTTCCCTTCTCGCCAAGCGTGGCAACTGCCACCCGCGGCCCCAACTTCTGTACGTGACGTACCCAATCACGCAGCTCCGGAGTGTCCTCTTCAAACGACATAAACGCATAGTCTACGTAAGGAAAATGAGCCTCGCAGGCATATTCGGGATCCTGGCTGAACACCGAGAAGTCCATAACCACCGTCTTGCCCGCATCATGCCATTCGGGCAGGAGGTCCAAACAATTGCCAAACAGGTCGGTATGAATGATGTCATGCTCTAGGATAAACGCCCGGTCATCTTCATTCGGTCGATATGTCTCCATTACGCCATCGATTGCCTCGAGATGCACGCGATCGACGCCGTCTTTCAATGCCATGAGCATCACCGAGGTGTCGCCATCCTCCACCCGCAGATGTGAGATATCGAACCCCTCAGCGGCCAGCGCCTCTCTCATCTTGTCTCCGTACTCGTCCTTGCCGACAACCGACACGGCGGATACCGAAACTCCCATTCGTGCAAGATGGATACCCCAGTCAATGCCATTACCAGTCGGATAGAACACGCCGATGCTTTGATAGACGTCCGCACAGCAAAAACCAGCCGCGCACGCTTTAATACTCATGGTCTTCTCCAATGTTCAAAAGGGGACCCACCACATGGCGAGCCCCCTTTTCGCGTTTCGCTTATTGTTTTGCATCGGCCGTCCAAAGCCTCATAGCCAGACCGCCGTACGCTTTCTTAAGCTATTCGACGATTGGTGCTCCGTGGCCCCAAGAACCTTCCATGCCGCACACGGTCGAGGCAAACCCGGCAGCAAAGTCGAGCGCACGCTCGATGGCCTCGGCGCCATCTTCACCACGCTTGGCGGAATCGAGATAGCACATCAAAAACGAGGTGAGGAACGAGTCGCCCGCCCCCATGGTGTCCTTCATGTCCGTTACCGGTTTAGCCAGCTGGCGGTAATAACGCTCGCCGTCGTAAGCAATGCAGCCCTCGGCGCCCGCCGTAGCCGACACAAAACGCGGACCCAAGCCCTTCACCCATGCCAGACGCTCGCGAATCTCGTCCTCACTCGCGGCATCCGCCGCACTAAAGAAAGCGAAATCGACGTAGGGCGCAATCTGCTCGTAGTACTCGTCGGTGGAGTCGTCCGAAAAGTCAAAAGAGACCGTGACGCCCGCAGCCTTCAGCTTGGGCAGCTCGCGCTCGGTAAAGCAATAGTTGCCCGAATGAACCACATCGAACTGCTTCATGTACGAAAGGTCAAAGCGATCGAGGACATAGCGCGCATCGCCACGGATACCGCCCTCGTTGGAGCCAAGGAAGACACGGTCACCGTCAACGACGGTGACGCGAGCCGCTCCGTTCTCGCCAATCATCTGCTCGCACTTGTCAAGCTCGATACCCTCATCCTCGAGGCTTGCAATGACATGCTCGGCAGCGGCGTCATTGCCAAAAATGCCCATGTATGCGGAGCGTGCGGCACCGCATTTCTTGGCATAAACGGCGAAGTTCACCGCATTGCCGCCAGGATACATGGTATGGATATGCTCGTAGCGATCGACGACGTTGTCGCCAAATCCGAGCGCGTTAACGTTAAATGCCATGGCCTTTGCCCCTTCTAGTACTCGACGACGCCCATGTAGCGACGGAAATCGGGATCATGGTCAAACACCTTGCCGCGTGCGGCACGCAGCTCGCAGTTCATGGCGTAGAACAGCACCGGGTCCAGATAGGCACGGACGCTCGCCGGCACGGCTTCCATACCGTACTCCTTGGCATCGAGCACCATCAGCGTATCGGTATGCGTCTTAAGGAACGCCAGGGCGCGCTCGTCCATAGCACGGCACTCGCTGGAGCCCATCTGCAGGAAGTAAAAAACGCCATCCTGAGTAGCCTCGAAGGGGCCATGGAAGTACTCGGCAGAGTGGATGTAGCTGCAGTGCTGCCACTGCATCTCCATAAGAGAGCAGATAGCGAAACCGTAGGTCTGGCTAAAGTTGGGACCGCTGCCCAGAATATAGAAGAACTCGTGCTCCTGGCAAAGCTTGGCAAAGCGATCACCCAGCTCGGCATTTACCTTCTCGCGTGCCGGGGGAAGAATCTTATCCATCTCGGCAATACCGGCATACATATCGGCAAGATCGGCGTAGCCCTCCTGCTGATCGAGCAGCTCGGCCGCAAGCGACAGCGAAATGCCAGCGGGGACCTCGGCCTGCGGCACGCCCTCGCCCCACGGGTAGACCCACGTGGTCCACTTGCCGGAGTCAATCTTGGATCCAGCGTTGTCGGTCTGGGCGATCACCGTAGCGCCGGCAGCAAGGGCAATCTCACAGCCCTCGACGACCTCGGGGGTGTTGCCACTGTGGCTGCAAGCAATGACCAGGGATTTCTCACCCAAGCGGCGCGGGCGCATGATATCAAACTCGCGAGCCGTATAGATATACGAAGTGAAGGTGGTTGCCTCGCGCTGCAGAAGCTCATGAGCCGGGATCAAATCGATCATGGAGCCACCGCAAGCAATCCAGTAGACGCTGTCGAACTTGCCCTTCTCGGCAATTGCCTCTTTGATCAGGTCGTGTGCGTTCATATCCAGTTCCTTTCTTGTTTGGTCCACAATCAATGACGTTGGTTGCGTGGCCGATAGTTGTTTTAGTCAATCAGATATTTCTCGAATGCGGCCATGTTCTTGGCATCTGCCGCCGCCGGGTCATCATAGTAACGACCGTCCGTGATTTCCTGGCCCAGCATGCCGTCGAAACCATGGGCGTTGAGCGTGGCAACGAAGGCGTCCATATCGTGCTTGCCATCGCCCCACACCAGATGGCCATACGGATCACCGTCGATAAAGTGCATCTCGTGAATTGCCCCATCACCAAAGGCGGCAAACCAGTCCTCGAGCGTCTCGCCTGCAACGCCCATCGCGGTTGTATCAACCATGGGCTGTAAGTACGGGCTCGCGACCTCGTCAATCATGCGCTTCGCATCGGAAACCGTCGTCACAAGGTTGCTCTCCTCGGGACGCAGGCTTTCCATCGTAAGCACCAGACCGTGCTCGCCGGCGTACTCCGCCAGAATGGACATGTGCTCGCGGCTGCGCTTCCAGGCTTCCTCGCGGTCCTCGTCCCAGTCGCCCCAGCCCGAGTTGACGGACATACGGTCGCACCCAAGTACCTCGGCAAGCTCAATGCCGTGCTTAAAGTACGCCAGGCTGCGCTGTTCATGCAGCGGTTTGCGTGCGCAGTATTGCCAAGGATAGACAACATTCTCGGGACACAGAGTACGATACCTAAGCCCACGGTCTGCAGCTTTTTTCGCCAGGACCTCAGCCTCAAAGTAGCCCGTATGGTCGAGTGTCACATGCGGCTCCGCACACCACAGCTCAATGGACTCAAAGCCCAAACGCTGCTGCACATCAAGGAAGTAATCGAGCGACCACATGATGTAGTGGATATTCATGCCCGCAATCTGTTCGCGGCGCAGCGTCGGCTTGGATTCAGACATCTTATGCCTCCTTATTTCGATCGAACACGATTTGTCCGTCCGACATCGTCATATCAACCGAAAGATCGCGTGCGTCGCGATAATCGAGGTCGAACACATCCCGATCGAGCACGCAGATATCAGCAAGCTTGCCGACCTCGAGCGTACCCAGCTCGTCTTCGCGCATCAGATCGTACGCGCCCCCGGCAGTCCAAGCACGCAAGAGCTCGACAAGCGTCAGCGCGTTGGCCTCATTCACGGGCAGTCCATCGTCGAAGTATCCGCCGCACGCACTGTAGATTGACTCGCCCAGGCTCGGAATCAGCAGCGGCAAATCCGTACCACAGCACACCGTGCATCCGGAATCTTCCATGCCGCGGCGATTCCAGCTGTGCAAAAGTCGCGTCTTGCCAATTTGTCGACGCATCATCGACAGGCAATCCTCGCGCCGGTCCAGCGTCAGAATCTGCGGATAGACCTCGCAAATTCCACCTAACTTGCCAAACTTGACAAGATCGGTCGGATCAGAGTTCTCGAGATCGGTAATCGCATGGCGGCGAAGCAACCGTCCATGCTCGTCTCGAGGCAGCGAGGCATAGAGCGCCACGGTGCGACGAACGGCGCCATCGCCCTGGCAATGCAAGGAATATCGGAAGCCGTCAGCATCAATTGCGCGCAGCTCGTTCTCAATCAGATCCCACTCGGGCTCCTCGACAACCGTCTTGCCGGCAGCGCCCGCATCGGCCGTGTCCTCATAGGGGTCAATCATCTCGGCAAGCCCCGCCCATACGCCGCGATCGGTCATACGGTTGAAGCCAGAAAAACGAACGAACGGTCCCCGGAAGCGCTCTCGTGCCTCGCGGGCATATGCCAGATTTGCACCGCACCCACCGGCTGCGACATCATAGAGACGCGAACCGTCAGCTCACCAGATTCCTCACGGCGAGCCATTTCGTCGGCAAAACCGTAGTAGTCATCAAACGCCATCTCCTTGATGGCGGTAACGCCGCGCTCGTTAAGCATGCTCATGTAGTCCGAATACCCCGCACGTACCTCGGGCAGCGCGAGGAAATCGCTCATCATGCGCCAGATCTTCTCGGCATAGCACGCCTGGGGTGTAAAGCCGTATCGTGCACTGGCGGCAGCATTGAGAACGCAGGTCTCCGCACCCGGTGTAAAGCAGACGACAGGGATATCGCCAAAACAATCGTCAAACACAGCTGCCGTATTTGCGTTCTCGGCATCCGATGCCAACGTTTCGGGTAGGCTGTGGCCAAAAGCCGCCGCGCAATCCGGATGATCTTCTTTCCATGCACGCAAGAGCGACACGGCCTCTTTGGCATCAGCGATGCCGGACAGATCAGACCCCAACGTCCGCAGCGCCCAGCCTGTATAGAAGGTATGCACATCGATCAGGCCAGGCATGACGGTACGGTCGCCCAGATCAACTACCTCGTCCGCTTGGGTCAAATACGAAGCTACCTCACACTTGGTGCCAACCGCCTCAATTCGATTGCCACGGACCGCTACGAAACCTTCGAACGGCAGGTCCCCCGTACCGGTAAAGACGCTCTTAGACGTCAGGACCGTTAAACGATCAGACATCACAACCACCTACACCGGAAGCATGCCAGAGATTGCCGTTACGATCAGGCCAAAGACGACCATGAAAATGAAGAACTTCCAAATGGTCTTCCACCATTGGCCAAACGAAATCTTAGCCACGGCAAGGCCGGCGACCGTCATGCCCGCCACGGGACTGATGGTGTTGATGGTCTGATTAGCAAACTGGAGCGCGGTAACGGCAGCTTCGGGATTGAGGCCCATAAGCTCGGTCAGCGGACCCATGACGGGCATGGTGAGCGCCGCAAGTCCAGAACTCGAGGGAACCAGCAAAGAGAGCAGGCCAAGGACGATATACATAAACGTGGTGTAGACGGCAGCGGGTGCACCGGCGAGCGCAGTAGCGAGCGCCTGGAGGATGGTGTCGATGATCATGCCGCCCTCGGCGATGACCAGAATACCGCGAGCGATACCGATAACGATAGCAGCGTACGCAAAATCGGCGAGACCCTTAACGAACTCCTCAGCGATCGTCTGCTGGTCAAGACCGCCCAGGATACCGGCAAGCAAGCCCATGCCAAGGAACACGGCGGAAATCTCATTCATGTACCAGCCCTGGGTAACAAGACCCCAGACGATAATGCCCATACCGCAGGCAAAATCGATAAGTACGAGCTTCTGACGGGTAGTGAACTCTTCCTCGATGGAGGCATCGGTCACGGAAAACTCAACACGCTTGAGCTTGTCGTCCTCGTACGTAATGGACGACTCGGGGTTTTTCTTGACGCGCATAGCGTAGCGCATGGCCCATGCGATACCGACGGCAGTAAAGATGACCCAAGAAACGGCGCGCAGCCACAGCTGAGGATTGCCCTCGATGCCAATGATGCCCTGGGCGATCAAAACATTAAACGGGTCGATGGTCGAAGCACAATATCCCAGGTTAGGACCAAGGAAGCAGATGATGAATGCCGTCATCGAGTCATAACCGATACCCATCATGATGGGAATGAAGATGGCATAGAACGGCAGGGCTTCCTCAGACATGCCAAACGTAGTGCCGCAAATGGACAGCAACGTCATCGTAATGGGAATGATGAGGATGTCCTTGTTCTTGAGCTTTTTAATCACACGGCTCATGCCGGCATTCAAAGCGTTGGTCTTGGTGATGATTGCGAACGATCCGCCAATCAATAAGACGAACGCAACGACGTCGGCAGCCTCCTGGATGCCCTTAGTGGGCGCTTGCAGGACCGCGAAGATATCCTGACCCAGATTGATGGTCTCGCCGGTCTCGGAATCGGTGTAGTTCTTATCGACCTGTTCATAGGTTCCAGCAACGGCGACTTCGCGCTCGCCCGCCGCTGTCGAAATCGTCTTGCGCTGATACTGACCCGAGGGAACGATCCAAGTCAGGACCGCAAAGACAACGATCAGCAAGAACATGATCGTATAGACATGCGGTAATTTGAACTTAAAACGTCTGTTTGTCTTCTTCGCCTTCGTATCTGACATAGATACCTCCAAAGAACTCGAGACTGCATCGCATCTCGCTTCAACGCTTGCATAAGGCAAACGTTCTATGACGTTCTATAGATTACCAGCAGCTTTTCCCGTCATCAAGATAATTTCAAACTGATTGCCGCAACGCGGTTGAACGGTCGCGTTCGCGCCGTGAACGGTATGGAAGCGCCCGGTGAGATGATCCACCGGGCGTTTCCATTCGCAATGTCCTAGATGTCAAAAACGTAGCGAGACCCAACGATCCGCTGACGACCGATGATAAACGGCCGCCGTTGCTCATCGAAAAAGAAGGCTTCCATATAAAACAAGGGTTCGCCAACGGGAACCGCCAGCAACCGAGCGACCTCGGGCGATGCGCACGCGATCTCGAGCGTGCACGGGTCGGTAAACGCGGGCATGCGGCCAGTCTGGTTGCGCACGAACTCAAAAATGGATTGGTTAGATAGAGGCGCCGTTGATAGATAGGCGTTGTCCTCGTAAACGTATATGTTGTTCTCAAGCATGACGGGGACGCCATCGGCAGTACGCACGCGCTCAACGCAAATCAAGTCAGTTCCAACGGGAACACCAAAGAAATGTGCTTCGGTGGAATCCGCCGGCAGTATCTTTCTCGAAATGACACACGCCCCCGGTTCCATTCCGTTAACGCGGCATGCGTCCGAAAAACTCTGAACGTCATCCTTCTGGCGAATCTTGCGCTTGAGCTTGGGGGCATTGACAAACGTGCCTTTCCCCTGTCGCTTCGTTAGATAGCCCTGCTGGACGAGCTCCTCAATAGCACGTCGCACGGTAACGCGGCCAACTTTATAGCTCTCAGCCAATTCGAATTCGTTGGGTATCCGCGCGCCTGCCTTGTAGGCGCCGGAGTTGATTTCGTTTTTAATGATATCGATAACCTGTTGGTACAGCGGTATCGCTGCTTTACCGTCAGTTAGCCCTTCAGTCGGTGGCATATACCCTCTCCAAGCACGATTAAGTCTAAAGCGGGCTCAGGGGCATTCAACAAGCCCTTAAGCCCGCATTAGCTTAAAGTATGCTAGGTGTCGCACCAAAATGTTGGCTATTTACTCATCAGACCCGAAAAACGCGCAACTACCGCGCTCCTAAGAAAGCGTGAGCAGCTCCGGCAGCTGGTCGATAATCTTGTCCGCGGCATCCTGGCTAAAGCCAAAGCGTTCCTCGCGCTTGGCAATGACTGTCAGGCCGGCTCGCTTGCCAGCGGTGATGCCGGGCACCGAATCCTCAACGCAGCAGCAGCGATTCGCGGGCAGCCCCAGCAGGTCCAGCGCATGCAGGTAGATGTCGGGCTCGGGTTTGCTCTCCTTAAACTGCTCGCCGCTCACCACATACTCAAAGGCATCAGACAGCCCGCATGCGTTGAGCACTTCCTCGATGCTAACCATGGGAGACGAGCTGGCAAGCGCCACGCGAACGCCACGGCGCGGCAGCTCTCGAATCGTATCCACGGCGCCTGGGTTAATCAAAGCCTGATAGTCACGCGGACGCTTATGCGCCCACTCGTCCCAACGGGCCAACGCCTCCTCGCCAGTGAAGTGTCCCTTACCGGCGCGCTCAAACCAATCGACCAGCATATGCAGGAAGAACTGATGCGAGGTACCGACCTGCCCATTCAACTCCTCTTGAGTCAGATTAAGTCCAAGCTCCTTGGCAAACGCGGCAGTCTCGCCCAAGTAGTAATACTCGGTATCGACAATGACGCCGTCCATGTCAAAGATAACGGCGTCGAACGGAAATGCGGACACGGCACCCTCCCTAGCAAAAGGACGCCCGCAAGCAGGCGCCCGAGCCATGCATTAATCGGCGATTCTAACCCAGCAGCTTATCCAGCGCCACCGCAATGCCATCTTCGTTGTTATCGGCGGTCACCATCTGGGCTACAGCCTTAACCTCTTCGACGGCGTTACCCATGGCAACACCGGTGCCGGCCCACTCAATCATGGACTTGTCGTTCTGGCCGTCGCCAAACGATACGACCTCACTGGCATCGATGCCGAGCTTGGGCAGGGCACCCTCGAGTGCGCGGGCCTTGTCGATACCGGGCGCCGTGTACTCAAAGTACCAGTCGGCCGTAAACATGCCCGAAAGCGTCTGGGTAAAGGGCGCATACATCTCCTCGTAATGCGCCTGCAGGTAGGCCGGATCGCCCGCCGTCAGCAGCTTGTCCACGGGATAAGCATCAGCGACCTCATGCAGGCTCTCCACCTCGCGAATCTTAAGATCGCACGCATCGCGCTCGTATTTGACGATGTTTTTCTGCGAGCCGTCAGGCAGCGTGATCATGCAGTGATACGAATCCACGACATGCAAATCGCGACCGAGCGAAATCATAGGGATCACGTCAAAATTACGCAGGTGATCAATCAGACGGTGCAGCTCGTCAGCCGGCATAGCCTGGTCAAAAAGGACCTCATCGGTCTGAGCGTCGACCACATGCGCGCCATTAAAGGCAACCAGCAGACCGTCATGGTTTTGAAGGTCGAGCTCCTGCGCCAAGGCGTGCAGTCCCCATGCGGGACGGCCCGAAGCCAAGATGAGCTTAATGCCCGACTCCTGCGCCGCGAGCAGCTTCTCGCGCGTACGCGGGCTAATCACTTTCTGATCGTTGGTGAGCGTACCGTCGATATCCATCGCGATGGCTTTGATTGCCATATATGCCTCCCTGTCATTGAACAACCTTGTCTGAGCCATCATACAGAACACCCATCGCGACTCCGTTTACAACGGGCAAAAAGTCATATTGTCTCGAACATGAACGGCGTGTGGTCGTGAAGCTTTATCGCTCAGGTCAAATACGTCTGCTAGCGACGCTCATCCGTCGGTGCGCCCTCGACGATCGCGATGCCCGCCGATGCGCCTAACGCGCTGGCGCCGGCCTCGATGAATGCGCAAGCCTCTTCGTAATTATGGATACCGCCCGCCGCCTTGATTGCCACGGCATCGCCGAGCACCTCGTGCATCAGCCGCACGTCCTCGAGCTTAGCACCGCCAAAGCTTCTGCCGGTCGATGTCTTAAGGAATCCCGGCTTGGCCTCCAGCGCGATCTCGCATACACGGCGCTTGGCGGCGTCGTCGCCGTCCAGCTTGCACATCTCGACGATTACCTTGTCAGTGATGCCATGCGCGCGACAAAAATCAGCAATGGTAGTCATCTCGCGCTCGATGGCATCAAAATCGCGGTTCTCGATCGACCCCTGATTCAAAACGTAGTCAATCTCGGTAAAGCCACACGCAGCGTATTCCTCAAACCTCGCAAGCTTCTCCTCAAGCGTCATAGTGCCCTGGGGAAAGTCGATGGCGCCGGCAAGGATGATGTCAGAGCCCTCGAGCATGGCGCGGCCCGTCTCGTACTCCTGAAGGTTCGCGAATACGCAGCGAAAGTTGTACTTTAACGCCTTCTCGACATACTGCTCAAACGTGTCCTCGGGGGCATCGATATAGTCGATGTATTTATTGATGGGTTTGGCAAGTGTCATGCTGGGCCTCCTTGTTCAGGACTGACAACCGATTCGTGGTTTCACGCGAAATACCACGTTCAATGTACGCCCGACATACAAGGACAGCGTCCGCATTCCGACAAGTGGTATGAAATTAGCTGTAAACGTATATTTACAGACAGCGAATGGCACCGCACGCGGATGCCGACAGCAAGACATCCCCCCTCAATACACCCTCATGCCCCTTTACTGTTTGCGGCCAGAAATGATGAGCTGCACAACGTCGTTAGCGGTCGAATTCGACCTCTGACGACGTCACGCGACTCATCGTATCCGACCGACAACAGAAAAGGGGCACGTTCGCATAGCGTGGCGCGTGACGGTTGCAAAACCACCCCATTTGAAACAAACGCAAAAAAGTACTTGCAAAGACGCGTTCCGACATATAAGTTGATAAAAGACCGCCGTTGCGGTTTTAAGTAGATCGAGCATATGAAATTTCAGTTTTTAGCGTGTAAGAGAAGGAAGATCGGCAAAGTACAACCCCAAACGCAATGACAACTTAATGAGGTAACTGCCACATGTGAGGCACCCAGGGCATTGCTGTCTCGATTTTGAGCACGATGCCTTCCGCCTTGCGTGGGTCGTTCCATCCCGCCCCTGCAGCAACTGCCTCACGGGCTCATTGAAAACCGCATAGCACCCCAACGTCAGCACATCACCCACGGCAAGCACATCACTCACGACAACCAACACATCAACAAACAGCACGAACATCAACCGATTGGAGAAGCTATGACAAACCACCCCGCTGAAGACGGCGATAAGAAAAGCATTCTGGATGCCCGCATTGAGCGAGCATATGCAAACGAATATGACGCCGCCTTTGCCGCCGCGACCATCAAGAACTACGCGTCGCTACCGCTCGCGACGATCTTGGCCGACCACCCTCAACTGCTGAAGCGCTGCACAAAGATCATGGGCGACCCCGACATTCGAAAGCTGACAGACCCCTATGCCCCAAAACGCGACAACGATTCGTACGTTCTTACCGTAGGCTGCCTAGCCCATATGCTTACGGCGCTCGACACGAAACTCAAGCTCGAATGGGAACCCGACGAGCGTCATGAACTCGAAAGCAAGCGGAACACCCTGCGCACCGCACTGTTCCTTCCGTTGGACGGCCTCAAGCGCTGCAACGTCGAACTCAATACACAGGCGCGGCAAAAGCCCGGGACCACAGGGCAGAAAACTCCAAGTCCCCATGCGGCCATCGTCGACCGCAACCGATATAACCGCATGACCGCGCACTTTTCCGCCGAGGGAGCAGCCATAAGGACGCTGATCGACCTGCTGTGCCTCCTGAGCATCAACGAGCTATTTGAGGGCTATCTCGCCCTTGTTCCCGCGACGGCACCCAAGTCGGTAGCAAAGATCATCGAGACCTGCAGACGCCAGTTTGAGCGCCATCGCAATGGCAGCGAGATGAACGCCAGCATCGCGCAGTACTACGCGGCTCATTACAAAAATGACGGATGTGCCCCTGTCGAGCATCAGTTGCGGCTCGCCTACACCACGCCCGCCGCAACGCTCTATCGCTTTGGAGCCCTCGGCGCTTGCGAGCCGCACGAACAGGCAGCCTGCCCCACAACCGAGCTCGATCTCAGGCTCGGACGAACCCTGTAGCCCGCCAGCCCCTCCGCGGGCAACAATCCTATTCCTCCACAACACAACCAACAGAAAGGAGTCCTCATGGACGCCAATCATTCCCCCATCATCAGCCCCCTCACCATGCGTGAATCCGCCCGAGGCATCACGCTCACCAGCATTTACGATGAGATGCTCGCCCGTCGCGAGCTCTCCGTCATGGGAAACATCGAAACCCCGATGGCCCACGACCTATGCCAGCAGATCCGCCTGCTCGATGCCACCGACTCCAGCCGCCCCATCACCATATTTGTCGCCAGCGCCGGCGGAAGCGTGCGATCGGGTCTTGCGATCTATGACGCCATGCGCCTCGCATCGTGCCCCATCCGCACCGTCTGCCTGGAATTCGCCGCGTCCATGGGCGCCGTGATCTTTATGGGCGGCGACGATCGCCGTATGGCGCCCCATGCAGAGCTCATGATTCACGACCCGCTGATCCCCCAGGGGGCAGGCGGCTCGGCACTTGCGCTGCAGGAAACCAGCCGGCGTCTCATGCAGACCCGCAAGACCCTCACGCAAATCCTCTCGGACCGCAGCGGCCTCGCGCCCAAGCGCATCCAGTCTCTCACTGCAAAAGACACCTATCTTTCGGCCGAGCGCGCCGTCGAGCTCGGCTTTGCCCACGAAATCCTCTCGACCACCAAGGAGGTCGCCCATGTCTAACCTCGCCAGCCGCCTCGCCGCATCTGAGTCCGCATCGTCCACCATCCTCGCCAAGGATCGAACGCTTTCCTGCGACACCCGCCAAACGGGACTCAACAACAACGCACTTGTGATCGGCCCCTCGGGAGCCGGCAAGACCCGAAACGTCCTCAAGCCCAACCTGCTGCAAATGAACGCAAGCTACATCGTGCTCGACACCAAAGGCACGCTCTGTCGCGAAGTGGGACCCGTGCTGGCGGCCCACGGTTACCGCGTGCAATGTCTCAACTTCGCCGACCTCAACACCGTCCCGGCCCTTGCGCCCGGCATCGAGCGCTGCGGCTACAACCCCCTGAGGCACATTCGCTGCAAGGCGGACGGCAGGCCCAACCAGCAGGACATCCTCTCGGTGGCAAAGGCCATCTGCCCCATCGAGGACAACAACCAGCCTTTTTGGGATCATGCGGCGGCAAACCTGCTGTCGTGTCTTATCGCCTACGTCACCGAACAGCTGCCCGCCGACGAGCAGACGATCAGCTCGGTCATCAAGCTGATCGAGCACCTGCAGGACGGTGCCACGGGTCGATTGTTTGACGACCTGATCACGACCGACCCCCAAAGCTATGCCCTCTCGCTATGGCGGCGCTACGCCATTACGCAAAATGCCGAGCGCATGCACGCGAGCATCGTCGGCATCCTTGCCGAAAAGGTCATGTGTCTGGGATTCGACGGTGCGGCACAGCTCTATCGTGAGTGCCATCAGGTGGACTTCGCTTCCATGGGACACACCCCCTGCGCCCTGTTTGTAACCGTGAGCGATATTGACCGCAATCTCGATCCGCTGACCGGCCTCTTTATTTCGCAGGCGTTTATGGGCCTCATTCGTGAGGCCGATAGGCAGCCCGACGGCAGCCTGCCCGTGCCCGTGCGCTTTATGCTCGATGACTTCGCAAATCTGCAGATCCCCCAGATCGACAACGTGCTCTCGATTATCCGAAGCCGCAACATCTGGGCAACGCTGCTGCTGCAGTCGACCAACCAGCTCGATGCGCTCTATGGCGAAGCGCGCGCTCGCTCCATCATGGGCAACTGCGACACGCATCTGGTGCTGGCGTTCCAGGATCCCGAGAGCGCCCGGGTGTTTTCCGACCGCGCCGACGCGCTGCCCAGCACGCTCATGGCGACGCCGATCAATCGCACGTGGCTCTTTGTGCGCGGCCACACTCCCGAACAGGTCGAGCGCTTTAGGCTCGAAGACCATCCGCTCTACGGGGAGCTGCCCGAGGCGCAGCGAGGCCATGCGGAGGCCGAGCTCTAGACGCAGGGCCCTCGCAGCACGCGACGCTCCGGCGAAGATCCTTAAAGGCCGTGCGCCCCGAGGCCACGGCAAAGCAAAGGGGCCCGCATCCGATGGGATACGGGCCCCTGGCTATAAGGCGCGATGCGTTAACAGCAGCGACTACTTGCGGTGAGCGCGGTAGAACTCGATAAGCGCCTGGGTCGAAGCGTCCTGCTCGGCCTTGGCGGCGTCGTCGTGGAAGGCCGGGGTGATCTGCTTGGCAAGCTGCTTGCCAAGCTCGACGCCCCACTGGTCGTAGGAGTCGATGCCCCAGACCGTGCCCTCGACAAACGTGATGTGCTCGTACAGGGCGATGAGCTCGCCGAGTGCGAACGGGGTCAGCGTGTCGCCAAAGATCGAGGTCGTCGGACGGTTGCCCTCAAAGCAGCGGGCCGGGACGATCTGCTCGGGCGTGCCCTCGGCGCGCACCTCATCGGCCGTCTTACCAAAGGCGAGCGCCTTGGTCTGAGCCAGGAAGTTGCCCAGGAACAGCTCGTGGACATCCTGGCCGCTGTCGGTTGCGGGGTTGGCAGTGTTGGCGAAAGCGATAAAGTCGGCCGGGACCACCACGGTGCCCTGGTGCAGCAGCTGGTAGAAGGCGTGCTGACCATTGGTACCGGGCTCGCCCCAGAAGATCTCACCGGTATCGGAGGTCACGGCGCTACCGTCCCAGCGGACATGCTTGCCGTTGGACTCCATGGTGAGCTGCTGCAGGTAGGCCGGGAAACGGTGCAGGTACTGGCAGTACGGCAGCACGGCGTGGCTCTTGGAACCGAAGAAGTTGACGTACCAGACGTTGAGCAGGCCCATCAGCGCGACGGCGTTGTTCTCGAGCGGGGTGTTGCAGAAGTACTCGTCGATGGCGTGGAAGCCCTCGAGGAACTGCTGGAAACGCTCGGGGCCGAGCACGACGATCAGCGACAGACCCACGGCGGAGTCAACGGAGTAGCGGCCGCCGACCCAATTCCAGAAGCCGAAGGCATTGGCAGGGTCGATACCGAAGGCCTCAACCTTCTCGAGTGCGGTGGAAACGGCGACGAAGTGCTTTGCCACAGCCTCGGCGTTCTGCTCCTCGGAACCGTCGATGGCACCCTGAGCCTTGAGCTGCTCGAGCATCCAGGTCTTGACCTCGCGGGCGTTGGTGAGGGTCTCAAGCGTGGTGAAGGTCTTGGAGACGATGATCACGAGCGTGGTCTCGGGATCCAGACCCTTGAGCTTCTCGGCCTGGTCGTTGGGGTCGATGTTGGAGATGTAGCGGCAATCGATACCGGCGTCGGCATAGGGACGCAGGGCCTCGTAAGCCATGACCGGACCCAGGTCGGAGCCACCGATGCCGATGGACACCAGATGCTCGATCTTCTTGCCGGTAACGCCCTTCCACTCACCGGAGCGCACGCGCTCGGCGAAAGCATACATGCGATCGAGGACCTCGTGCACGTCGGCGACGACGTCCTGGCCGTCAACGATGAGCTGGCCCTTCTCGCTTGCCGGGCGGCGCAGAGCGGTGTGCAGGACGGCGCGGTCCTCGGTGGTGTTGATGTGCTCGCCGGAGAACATGGCGTCGCGGCGCTCCTCGAGCTTCACCTCGCGGGCAAGATCGCACAGCAGCTTGACGGTCTCATAGGTCACCAGGTTCTTCGACAGATCGAAGTGCAGGTCACCAGCGTCAAAGCTCAGCTTGTTCACGCGCTCGGCATCGGCGGCAAACCAGGCCTTGAGGTCGATACCTTCGGCCTCGAGCTTCTCCTGATGAGCCTCGAGCGCCTTCCAAGCGGCAGTCGACGTAGCATCGATAGGTGCGGCAACAGTTGCCATAGAGTCCTCCTCAGCATACGGGCACACGCCTCCATGCGCCCGGACATTCAGATGTCACTATTCTAGCGCAGGTCAAGACTATAATCAGCGAGCGTTGCCAATCGGCCCCCAAACGGCAACCGACCAAAAAGGGACAGGTTTATTTTGGCAGGTCAAACGCTTTACCAATCAAAATAAACCTGCCCCTTCCTGGCAGGTATTAGGCCGCGGCGCACACGCTACCGAGCAACTCACGCAGAGGAGACCCGATGCCCTCCAGCAGTTCGGGAGCGATAATGGCAAAAACGGGAACCTCGCCGGCTCCCACGACGGCAGGCACCTTGCCCTCCGAGACAATACATCCATAAGGAACAAAACCGTCTTCGCCGGCATCGAGCGCCGCCATGCGACGCGCGAGTTCGCGCGCAAAGCCGGCAGTATCGGCATCGCCGATCGCCAGGACAAAGTCCACGCCTTCGTCGGTCGCCAGGGCCACGGCCTCGTCGATCAGCTCGTCTCCCCCATCGCCAACCGAGCCGCAGCGGAAAAGCACGCGCTCGAGCAGAGCTCGATCAACCGAGCCGAGTGCCGCCGAGACGAGCTCATCGCGCGTATGCTTGTCACCGCCCAGCACGACCAGCGCCTTGGTGCCACCGTAGTGAGCGACCAATCGTCCGCACCAGCGAGCCACGTCCCCATCCGCAACAAGGCGCGTCGGCATACCAAACCCATAGTTGACCATTATCCCCACAACCCTTCCGTGCTTTATGGTGGTATCGATCGTTAGGCTCATGCTACGAAGCGAGGTTTTCCGAGCTGTTTCGCACTCTTTAGAGCTGCGTTAAAACCCGATGCGGCCGCACGACCGTACCTGCCAAAAAGGGACAGGTTTTGACGGTGTCCGGACGAGCGGCTATTATCGAACATGTATTCGATAAGAACATGTGTTTGATGGGAGGACGCGTGGGGCACGAGCGTCACACCTATATCTGCATCGACCTCAAGACGTTTTACGCTAGCGTCGAGTGCGTTGACCGTGGGCTTAACCCGCTCACCACCAACCTGGTCGTTGCCGACGAATCGCGCGGGCGCACGACCATCTGTCTCGCTATCACGCAGGCTATGAAGGACCTAGGGATTCACAACCGCTGTCGCCTGTTCGAAATACCCGATGGCATCGACTACATTAAGGCCGTACCGCGCATGCAGCACTACATGGAGGTGTCGGCGCAAATCTACGGCATCTATCTGGAATACGTGAGTCCGCAAGACATTCACGTCTACTCAATTGACGAGTGCTTTATCGACGTGACACCCTATCTGGACCTCTATCACACCGATGCGGAAGGCTTCGCCTGCATGTTGCGCGACGAGGTCCTGGCACGCACCGGCATCACGGCGACGGTCGGCATCGGCCCCAACCTATTCCAGGCCAAGGTAGCGCTCGATATCACCGCCAAGCACGTGCCCAGTCGCATCGGAAAACTCGACGACGAGACCTTTCGCAAGGAGATCTGGCCCCATCGCCCCATCACCGACATCTGGGGCATCGGCCCCGGCGTGGCGGCCCGTCTCGAGAAATACGGCGTCTACGATCTGATGGGCGTCGCGGCGCTCGACGAAAACCTGCTTTACGACGAGCTCGGCGTCAATGCCGAGTATCTCATCGACCACGCCTTTGGGCGCGAGCCGACAACCATCGCCGATATTCAGGCCTATCGCCCGCAGGCAACCTCAACAACCACGGGGCAAGTGCTATCGAAAGGCTATGCCTACGAGCAGGCCTACACCGTCTTGCGCGAGATGGTCGACAACGCCGTGTTGGACTTAGTCGATAAGCACGTGGTCTGTGACAGCATCTCACTCTTCGTAGGTTATGCGAGCGAACGAGCCGACATACGCCGCCTCGACGCCAGCGGCACGGCGCAATATGTAGACGGATGCGGGCATTTGCGTTCGAGCACGTCGAGCATAGAACCCGCCGCAACCGCCGGCCCCGAGCTCGCACCCCGTGCGCCCAAGCCCGTCCAACGCGATGACGAACGGCACCGCCTGGTGCGCGAAGCACAGGCAATCGACGGCATCTTTGTGGGAGAGCACGGCGGCAAACCGCGTGGTGGCTATGCTGCGCTGTTCGCGCATTCCAATGCATCCCGCAAGCTGCCCGAGCGCACCAATTCGTTTAAGAAGATCATGGGCTATTTCGATGAGCTCTGGGCGCAGACTGTCGATCACAAACGACCGGTCAAGCGCATTAACCTGGGCTTTGGCAACCTCATGCCCGAGGAATTTGCCACTATCGACCTGTTTAGCGATGTTAAGGCCGATGAGCGCGAGCGCGACCTGGCGCGCGCCGTCTTGGCCGTGAAGGGCAAGTACGGCAAGAACGCGCTCGTCAAGGGATTAAGCTTTACCGCCGGCGCCACCGCACGCGAACGCAACGATCAGGTAGGAGGACATCGTGCCTAAGTCCCAACAACAGCCGATGCGGCCACCGACACCTTTTGAACGCCTAGCGGACCCTGAGGGAAGACGTCGCTCCGCCGACCCCAAACTCACCGCCAACGGCGCCGTCCGCGCCGGCCGTGCCGCGCAGTTTATGCCCTTTGCCGCCCTCACGGGATACTACGAGCTCGTGCGCAAACAAGAGATCACTGTTGAGCCCAAATGCGAACTCACAGAAGAAAAAGCCCTCGAGCTTTCGAAAAAGCTCGAGGGCCTCAAACGCGGCGACCTGGTGCGCGTCACTTATTACGATACATACGGCTATCGTAGCCGCACGGGCATTCTCGACGAAGTGTTACCCGCATTCAAGCTGCTCAAACTCAGGGATATCGCCATCAACTTCGACGATATCCAGGACATTGAGCTACGCGGACGAGCCTAGACAAGGACGCGCATCCAAGGCAAGGCCTACAGCGTCATAACGTAGTAACCCGCATCTCTCACGGCCGCCACGAGAGCGCCGCGGTCGATCGGCTGCTTAGAGCGTACGCGTGCCGTGTGGTCCGCATACGTCACCGTTGCCCACACGTCATCCAGCGCATTCAGGGCATTGGCCACGTTCTGAGCGCAGCCGTCGCAACTCATGCCGCCGATAAGCAGCTCATCGCTATAGGGGTAGTGGGACGGATCAGTATCCGCAACCACTACCTTCTTGGCCTTCTTGCCGCTCACGCCATCGCTGCAACAACTCTTCCCGCGTGTCGAAGCGGCAATGCGACGCAGTCCAAAAAACATGCCGACGGCAATGACGGCCAGCACGATGAGATTAGCAGGGTTGAGCAAGTCACTCATGCGCTCCCCTTTCAAGTAGCCCTATCTAAATACCCCCATGGGGTGTCCCCATCTTAACCCAAAATCATGTCCGTTCGGTCAATTAGTTTCCCTCTTCAAACTTTTTAGTTGACCATGGCTTACTTTCGTGTATAAGTTTTCCTAGGCTAACAGTTTAGATCCGTAAGGAGCGCCGTGACTCGAACCATAGACATTCCAACGTTTCAGGCAGCGGTCGTGCGCAACTGCTCCCCTACGCTCGCAGGTATCAAGCCGGCTTCGCTCTTTACCTATCCCGGCGTTTACGCCAACCAAAACGGAAAACCCGGCGACGCCCATATCGAAGAGCGACGCTCTCGCCTGCTCGCCGTCATAGCCCAATGCAACCGCGAGCTTCAGCCACTCGGGATCCATATGAGCGTTTTGGTCTGGCGCCCCTGCGGGGCGCTCATCTATGTGTACCGCCCTGCGGACCTCATGCGATACCTCTCCGACCCCCGCGCCACGACGGCGCTTGCCGCCGAAGGTTACGATGTCCACAACCTGCCCGCATCACTGGTGCATCTCGCCGCGCGCATCACGCTGGCAAGCAGCAATGCCGCAGAAAGCGCCTATGACGGCAGCGTCTGCGCACTCGCGCGAAATAGGCACTGCGATACGGGGTGCATGTGCGAGTTCCCCCACGAAATTGGCTATTTTTTGGGCTATCCCTACGAAGATGTCCATCAGTTTATCGTCCAGCACGGCGAAAACTATAAGGTCTTTGGCGCATGGAAGGTATACACAAACGTTGAGCAGGCGCTCACGACCTTCGATTCCTATCGCACATGCACGCAATACCTTACCTACATCTATCAACAGGGCTGCACCCTGGGACAACTTGTCCAGGCAACCCGATAGAGCATACAAAACGCGGCCGCACGCCGCACAACCGAAAGGAAAACATATGAGCAAGATCGCCGTCGTCTACTGGAGCGGCACGGGCAACACCGAGGCCATGGCAAACCTCGTCGCCGAGGGCGCAAGCGGTGCCGGCGCCGAGGCAGAGGTCATCTCCTGCGCCGACTTCTCCGCAGACAAGGCCGCCAGCTATGACGCCATTGCCTTCGGCTGCCCCGCCATGGGTTCCGAGGAGCTTGAGTATGACGAGTTCCAGCCTATGTGGGACGAGGTCAAGGAGACTCTCGACGACAAGAAGGTCGTCCTCTTTGGCTCCTATTCGTGGGCCGAGGGCGAGTGGATGGACAACTGGAAGGCCGATGCCGACGAGGCGGGCGTCAACGTCGTAGATTCCGTCATCTGCTACGACGCACCCGACGACGAAGGCGAAGCGGCCTGCAAGGCCCTGGGAGCGGAGCTGGCCTAACGAAGCCGTCAGAAAGTCGCAAGGCAACTGACAGCCGAGTACCGCACAACAACAGTCGCTCATGCCCAAACAAAAACGGGG
>USBK01000011.1:0-57282 GCA_900552895.1 uncultured Collinsella sp. | reverse complement strand
TCGTAGCCCGAGACGGTCCCGGGCTGACAATTTCGACTGTAATGGACGTTCTTAACTGACTAGTCGTTTAAGAACGTCCCCAATGACTAGTTCCGTTTGCGGGGGAGGCGTGGGACAATACCGAGCGAATGTGATTGGGCGTCTGGGAAAAGGGGTCGCGATGAACAAGTTGAGGACGCTTGCCGACGTGTTGCGCCAGGCTGGCTTTGCGCGCATCACGGGCCTGTTTCTCGTCTTCTATCTGCTGTGCTCGACGGCCGTCTGGCTGTCCGAGCCCACGACCCTTACGTTTGGCGACGGCCTCTGGTTTAGCTTTGAGACCGTATCGACGATCGGCTTCGGTGATATCCCGGCCGAGACGCCGGTTGCCCGCGCTATCACCGTCGTTTTGAGCGTCATCAGCATCTTCTACATCGCCATGCTCACGGGCGTGGCGGTGAACTACTGCAACACGCTCATCAAGATGCGCCAAAAGGACACCATGGCGCGCTTTATGGATGATCTGGAGCATTTGGAAGAGCTCGATCGTGACGAGCTTGCCGACCTATCGCGCCGTGTGCGCGAATATCGCCGACGCCAACGCTAGAACGGGCGCCGCGCGTCACGACGAGGGGGACTGAATATGAATATCACGGTATACCTGGGTGCCAGCGTCGGCAATGACCCGGCGTTTCTGCCCGCGGTGCAGGAGCTGGGCGACTGGATTGGCGCTAACGGACACGCGTTGGTATACGGCGGGTCCAAGTCGGGTCTGATGGGTGCGCTCGCCGATAGCGTACTCGAGGCAGGTGGACACGTGACGGGTGTTGAACCGAGCTTTTTTATCGAGGCCGAGTTTCAACATGACGGTATCGACGACCTCATCGTGACGAGTGACATGGCCGAACGCAAGGCCAAGATGATTGAGCTCGGTGACGCGTTCATCGCCTTTCCCGGTGGGACGGGTACGCTCGAGGAGATTGCCGAGGTCATGTCCGCCGTGTCGTTGGGGCATCTCGATGCGCCGTGCATTCTGTACAACCTTGGGGGCTACTACAACGATCTTAAGGCGTTGCTCGAGCACATGATTGATAAAGGGCTTTCGAGCCCGAGGCGCCAGCACGGCATCTACTTTGCCGACGATTTGCGCGAGATTGCCTCGATTATCAACGGATAAGTCTTGAGCCTGCCCCACTATGACTCCCAATGGTGCCGTTTGCGGCGCAGACGGTTGGCTCGTTCGGGTAACGCTCGCTCTACAATAAAACGTATCTTTGCCGAATTTGACCACGGGAGGTCCCGATGGATAGTCTTGCAAAACCCAAAAACCGTGCGCTGTTTTTAGTTAGCGTTGCCGTGACCGGTGCGTTCGCAGGCGCCGCGGTCTGGCTGTTCTTTTTTGCGATGGAGCACGGTGTCGACTATCTATGGACCGAGATTCCGCACGCGCTGGGCGTCGCTTCGCCTGAGCTCGCGAGCGGCCCGTTCGGTTTTCTGCCGTACCCGTTTTTTGTCTGCTTGCTGGGCGGCCTGCTGATCGGTCTGTACGAAAAGATTACGGGCACCAAGACCGATGACCTCAACCAGGTGATGGCCAAGGTTAAACAAGACGGTCGCTACCCGTACGACAACCTCGGCAAGCTTTCGCTTGCGGCATTGCTGCCGCTGCTGTTTGGCGGAAGTATTGGACCGGAGGCCGGCCTGACCGGAGTTATCGCGGGTCTGTGCAGCTGGGTCGGCGACCGCATGCGTCGCTTTGGCGCCGAGTTTAGGGAGCTCACGCTGCTGGGCACCCAGGCTGCCCTGACGGCGCTCTTTACCGCGCCCGTGTTTGGCTTTGTGGCGCCGCTCGCCGGTAGCGCCGACGGCCAGGGCGCTGGCGAGGACTCCGCGTCCGATGAGATCACCATCAAGCTGCCCAAGGCGCAAAAGACCGTGGTCTACGGCATCGCGATTGCCGGCGGTCTGGGCACCTATCTGCTGCTCGGCCAGCTTATGGGCGGCGGCATGGGCATGCCCAGGTTCGAGGCCGCCCAGGTGGGTAACCTGGAACTTGTCTGGCTCATTCCGCTGGCGTTGGTCGGCACCGTATGCGGTTGGCTGTACTTTGTCTCTGAGCATGCAAGCGAGGCACTGTCCCATGCAATAGGGGAGCGCCCGGTCGTCAAGGCCATGCTGGCCGGCCTGGCGCTCGCCATCTGTGGCACGGTCCTGCCCTACACCATGTTTGCCGGCGAGACCCAGGCCGATGTGCTCATGGAAACCTATCTGACCATTCCCGCCGGCGTGCTTATCGCGACCGGTCTTGTTAAGGCCATGCTGACGCCCGCCCTCATCAACCTTGGTTGGCGCGGCGGCCACTTCTTCCCGGTTATCTTCTCGGGTGTGAGCCTGGGCTATGGCCTTGCCATCCTCACTGGCGCCGATCCGGTCTTTTGTGTCGCCGTCTGCACGGCATCGACGATGGGTGCCGTTATGCGCCAGCCGGTCATGGTCGTGGGCCTGCTGCTCATGTGTTTCCCGCTCAAGGGCATTGTCTGCATGATTATCGCTGCAGCCATCGCCGCCGGCATTCCGCTGCCCAAGCCGCTGCGCAAGTAGTACGGTGGCGCACGCCGGGGACATGCCGTTTGTCATGGATTTGCGGATGGGCGATTGCGACCGATTGCGGCCCGCGTGGGTCGAGATTTGCTTGCCTACAGGTCGCGTGCCCGATAGACCTTGGTGCTGACGGTGCAGCTGATTGCACATAGCGCGAGGGCCAGTACGGCAATTCCTGCGCACAGGCAGCCGAGGACGGCAGGATTGGGATTCGCCCCAGCAATCGACATGAGCCAGTTGCTGATGGGGTTGGAGGAGCTCAGCGTGGCCATGGCAAGGCATCCGAGCAGGGCAAACAGGCCGACGGAAAGGCGCAGCGCCTCCATGTGTCCAAATCGAAAGAACAGCGGCTGTGCCAGAAACACCATCATGAGGGAGATGAGCATCGATGCCGCCGAGGCGGTTGCGATTTCAAAGATCGTCTGGCATGTCGAAGGGATGCCCATGGGGTCGAAGAGCGGAAGGGCGAGGATGTTCAGAAGCGTAGCCGCGCACGCCATGACGACCGAGAAGATAACGATGCACAGGTAGCGTGCGCAAATAATGTCTTTGCGCGAGAAGGGCAACGTTGCTCGATAACGCTCCCAGCCGTTTTGGTTATCGTAGCCAGCTAGCGAGTTCATGATTATGATGGGCGACATTGCGCTGACCGCACAGGCGCCGGCGCTCATGCCGGAATCGCCGTCTGTCGCGTTGGCAAGGGTCAATACGACGAATATGAACAGGCCGACGCCCGCGATGCTCGGGACAAGCGTGCGGACGATGGCGAGATCGGACATAAAGGCGCGTTTCATTTCGAAGCCCCTTTCAGCATGAGGCGCAGATAGTCATCAATGGTTGCCCGATCGCAGGGAATCTCGGGAAAGGCCTCGAGCGTATCGCGACGGTTGGGCACGAGCACGTCCACGCTATAGGCGTGGTGGGCGGCACGGGCGCCTTCGACGCAAGCCATGAGCTCGGACGCCTGTGCTTGGGTGCAGTGGGCGATGCCGGCTCGGTCGGTAATGTCCTCGCGCGGCAGGTCAAACACAATCGAGCCGTTATCGATGCAGATGACGCGGTCGGCAGTGCGATCGAGGTCGGATGTAATGTGGCTTGAGAGCAGCACGCTGTGCTGGCCGTCGGCGACAAAGGCGAGCAACTCGTCGAGCAGTTCCTCGCGCGCCATGGGATCGAGGCCCGCGGTGGCTTCGTCCAAAACGAGCAGCTTAGCATTGTGACTGAGCGCACAGGCGAGCTGCAGCTTCATGCCCATGCCGCGGGAGAGGTCCTTGACCTTCGTCTTGGGATCGAGGCCAAATCGGTCGATGAATCCGGCGAACGTTTCGCAGCTCCACGTGGGGTATGCCGGGCCTACGAGCCTCTCGACCTGGCCCACCTTGAGCGTGGAGGGGAAGGGACACGTGTCCAGGACAAGCCCGATGCGGGAGCGCAGGTGGCGCTGCGTCTCGTCGGGCGCGTTGGCGTCGCAGCGCTGTCCAAGCAGATGCACCTCGCCGGCATCGAGCTTTATAAGCCCAAGCGCGGCGCGAATGGTCGTCGTCTTGCCGGCGCCATTTGCGCCCACAAAGCCAACGATCTGGCCGGGCTCCACGGCGAGTGTGACCACTCGCAACGAAAAACGGTCGCTCACACGGCGTGAGATGCCTTTGAGTTCTAAAAGGTTTTGCATGGTATAGCCTTTCTTGCAGATGGCTACTGCATGGTTTCGGGGGCTACCAGGTCGAGCATCTCGTGCAGCTTGTCGCGCGTAACGCCCAGGGCTTCGGCTTGGCTCGCCGCTTTCGCAAGCAGTTCTTCGATATGGCAGAGCTGGTTTTCGCGCAAGAGCTCCTGGTTGCCCTCGGCGACAAAACAGCCCTTGCCCTGCACGGTGCAGATGAAGCCGAGTTGCTCCAGGTCGGCGTAGGCGCGCTTGGTGGTGATGACACTCACGCCAAGATCGCTCGCGAGTGCACGGATACTGGGGAGTTTGGCTCCCGCCGCGAGCGTGCCCGAAAGGATCTGAGCTTTGACTTGCGAGGCTATTTGCTCGTAGATGGGCTTGTCGCTCGAATTGGATAGGATGATGTCCACAGCGGCTCCTTAGCTGATGGGCTACACGTGTATATAACCGGTAAGCACAGTATATATACACTATGCACAGTTACGCAAGAGACAAATTCGGATTGGGCCGGCTACCCAGGCCCCAACTGATGAATTTGTCCTGATAGGCGCCCTAGAGCGGGATTTCGCGGCTACAATAGTGCGGTTACAACGACGTAATGCACTCAATGCAAGAAAGGATCCGCATGGCAAGCCTGTCGGATGAAATCTCGTCGCGCCGCACATTCGCGATCATCAGCCACCCGGACGCCGGTAAGACCACGCTTACCGAGAAGCTGCTGCTCTATACCGGCAGCATCCAGACTGCCGGTTCGGTCAAGGGCAAGAGCTCGGCCAAGCACGCCGTCTCGGACTGGATGGACATCGAGAAGGAGCGCGGCATTTCCGTTACCTCCTCGGTGCTGCAGTTCACCTATAATGGCGCCTGCGTCAACATCCTCGATACCCCCGGCCACCAGGACTTCTCGGAGGATACCTACCGTACCCTTATGGCCGCCGACGCCGCAGTCATGGTCATCGACGGCGCCAAGGGCGTCGAGGCCCAGACCAAAAAGCTCTTTAAGGTCTGTACGCTGCGTCACATTCCCATCTTCACCTTTGTGAATAAGCTCGACCACGAGGCTCGCGATCCGTTTGAGCTCATGGAAGAGATCGAGAACGTCCTGGGTATCAATACGTATCCCATGAACTGGCCGATCGGCAGCGGCCGCAACTTCCGCGGCGTGTTCGACCGTCAGACCCGTCGCGTCATTGCCTTTGAGGGCGACGGCCACGCCAACGCCACCAAGAAGGTCGCCGAGGTCGAGGCCGAGCTGGGCGATCCTTCCATGGACGAGCTTATTGGCGAAGAGAACCATAAGAACCTGATGGACGACATCGAGCTGCTCGATGGCGCCGGCGACGAGCTCGACTTGGATGCCGTGGCCTGCGGCAAGCTGAGCCCGGCGTTCTTTGGCTCGGCGCTCACCAACTTTGGCGTGGAGCCCTTCCTCAAGGAGTTCCTGCGTCTGGCCCCGACGCCGCGCGCCTATACCGATACGCTCACCAGCGAACCGGTCGATCCCTGCCGCGATGACTTTAGCGGCTTTGTGTTTAAGATCCAGGCCAATATGGACAAGAACCACCGCGACCGCATCGCCTTTGTGCGCATTTGCTCGGGCAAGTTCGAGCGTGGCATGGACGCCTTCCACGTGCAGGGCAACCGCAAGCTCAAGCTTGCCACGGGCACGTCGATGATGGCCGATGACCGCGCCATCGTGGACGAGGCGTACGCGGGCGATATCGTGGGCCTGTTCGATCCGGGTATCTTTAGCATCGGTGACACCGTGTGCTCCGGCAAGCGCCGCGTGCAGTATCCGCAGATCCCGACGTTTGCCCCCGAGATGTTCGCTCGCATTACGCAGGTCGACACGCTCAAGCGCAAGCAGTTCGTCAAGGGTATGGAGGAGCTTGCCCAGGAGGGCGCCATCCAGATCTTCCGCGAGCTTGGTGCCGGCATGGAGAGCGTCATCGTGGGCGTGGTCGGCGTACTGCAGTTTGAGGTGCTCGAGCGCCGCCTCAAGGCCGAATATCGTGTTGAGGTTCGCCGCCAGCCGCTGCCCTATACGGACATCCGCTGGATTCAGAACGACCCCGATACCATCGATATCCCGGGCCTTTCGCTCACGCGCGACACCCTGCGCGTCGAGGACATGCGCGGCGGTAAGCTGCTGCTGTTCACGAGCCCGTGGAACGTGGATTGGGCAACTGACCACAACCCCGACCTTATCCTGTCGGAGTTTGGCAACGTGGCCTTTTAGCGCATCGGCGCGGTGGCCCTGCGGGGCTGCCGCGCCGTTTACTTGCCTGATGCCGTATGAGCGGCTATCATACCCACCGTCGTCTCAAGACCGAGGCGTCCGAGCAGTTCGGGTCCGATATCCTGCTCGTTAAACCTAAAACCAAAGGAGTACATAATGATCAAGAAGGTCATGGAGGACTACAAGGTCCTGTTGCGGAGCATTCCCGCGGCAACGGTTTCGCTGTTTTTCGTGAGCGTCATCATGATGAACCTGCTGGCCAACAAAGAGCTCATCAGCCTGCCGTATCTGGCACTCGATTGCGGCTTTGTGGTGAGCTGGGTTTCGTTTTTGTGCCAGGACATGATCTGCAAGCGCTTTGGCGCCAAGGCATCCATCAAAATCTCTATCCTCGCGCTGCTGGTCAACCTGGCCGTGAGCCTGTGCTTTTGGGCATGCTCGCTCACGCCCGGCATGTGGGGCGCCTACTACGACACGGGCATGATCGAGGTCAACAGCGCCCTTAACGCCACCATTGGCGGCACCTGGTACGTGGTGCTGGGCTCTTCGCTGGCAATGCTCGTTTCTGCCGTGGTTAATTCCACGCTCAACCAGTCGCTCGGCCGTATGCTCAAAAAGAATAACTTTGCGAGCTTTGCCTTCCGTTCCTATGTGTCCACGGGTGTTGGCCAGTTTATCGACAACCTGGTCTTTGCCATTGTGGTGAGCCATACGTTCTTTGGTTGGACCTGGGTGCAGGTCCTTATGTGCTCGCTGACCGGCGCTGTTGCCGAGCTGCTGTGCGAGGTCTTCCTGAGCCCCGTGGGCTACAAGGTCGTGCGTGGCTGGGAGCGTGAGAATGTGGGCGCCGAGTACCTCGAGCGCCACGCAACCGCCTAAGGAGCAAGTGTGCGGGTTTTGATCACGGGCGCTTCGGGCGGTATCGGAGCCGCGTGCGTGCAGCGCTTTTTGGACGAGGGCCACGAGGTCGTGGGCTTTGACCTGCTGCCGGCGACGGTTGAGCACGAGCGCTACCGCCATCTGATCGTTGATGTACGCGAGCCTAACTCGTTTCCAGGCGACCTTGAGCCTCAGGTAATCGTGAACGTTGCCGGTACGCAGGATTCGGCCGATGACATTGCCGCCAACCTGCGTGGCACCATCAACGTGACCGAGCGCTACGCCTTTGTGGGAGAGGGGCTTGCCGCCAAGCCGGCGCCTGCTATCCAATCCGTGGTCAATGTGGGGTCGGCGAGCGGACATACGGGATCGGAGTTTCCCGCCTATGCTGCCAGCAAGGGTGGCGTTATCGCCTACACCAAGAACCTTGCAAACCGCCTGGCGCCGCAGGCCATCGCCAACAGTGTGGACCCGGGCGGCGTTATCACGCCGCTCAACCGTTGTGTGATGGAAGACGAACACCTGTGGAACCAGATTATGGAGCTCACGCCGCTTAAGCGCTGGGCCACCGCTCAAGAGATCGCCGAGTGGATCTACTTTGTGGGCGTGACCAACCGGTTTATGACCGGGCAGAGTCTGCTCATTGACGGTGGCGAGGCCGGCCGCACACAATTTATTTGGCCCGAATAGGAAACGCGCCCCATGGAAAGCCGTCGAGCGCGTTTTTGATGTATCGATTTTTAGCCGAGGCAAGTCCAGTTGACGGGGGTCGAGCCGTGCTGTTCGAGTAGCCGATTGGCTGCCGAGAAGGGGCGCGACCCCATAAAAGCGGGGAGTTCTGCCGTGGCACGGTTGGCCGAAAGCGGCGAGGGGTGCGTGGAGGCCAGGCAGAACTTACCGGCTGCCTTGCCCGCGCCGGTCGCGGCGAGCTTGCCTTCGACCATCTGCTGGGCAAAGCGACCCCATGCCAAAAAGACGACCGGCTGGGGCAGCTGACAGCAGCGTTCGATAACGTAGTCGGTGAGCGTGCTCCAGCCCAGTTTGGCGTGCGAGTTGGCGGCATGCTCGCGCACGGTGAGCGTGGTGTTGAGGAGCAGGGCGCCCTGTTGTGCCCAGGGGGTTAGGTCTCCCGTGGCGGGGATGGGGCAGCCCAGATCGGCGTTGAGTTCCTTATAGATGTTGCGCAGGCTCGGCGGCAGCTTGGCTTGCGTCGCGGGGACCGAGAACGACAGCCCCATGGCCTGGTTGGGTCCGTGATAAGGGTCTTGCCCCAAGATGACAACCTTGACCTGGTCGGCCGGCGTGTAGGCGAGGGCATTGAGGATGTCGTCTTGTGCCGGGTAGATAGTCTGCTCGGCACGCAAAAGGGCGATGCGCTCGAGCAGCTGGTTCGTCGTGTCACGTACCGGCTGCGGCGCATCGCCCAACCAAGTTGCTATGTTGCGGTCGCGAGTTACAGCGTCCATGGAACTCCTTTATGGCAGATGCTCTGTTGGCATCTATTGTAAAGGCGCACCGGTTACCTTTATGCCGCGGCTGCAGGGGGAGTGGGGTTTACGAGACGTGCTCGGGCGCTGCCGCCATATGAGCATGTCCATGTGCGCGAAGGCGCGGAAGCTCGACAGTTGCCACCATGACGCCGGTGAGGATGAGGGCGGCGCCAAAGAAGGCGATGGGGCTCAGGACCTCGCCGACCAGGAAGAACGAAAAGACGGCGGAGCAGACCGGCTCGAGCGAGAAGGCGAAGCCGGTGGTCTCGGCAGGCACGTGGGACTGCACGAGCGTCTGGGTGATAAAGCCGTAGGCAGAGCAGATGAGTGCGAGGGCAACGACAACGAGGATCTCGCTCGGCGTGCTGGGAAGCGTAAAGCCGCCAAAGGCAAATGCGGCGATGCCCGAGAACAGGCCGCCGAAGCCCAGCTGCCAAACACCCAGGGCCAGCGGATCGACTTCTTCGACAAAGCGCTTGGCTACGATAATGTGGCCGGCATAGATAAAGGCCGAGAGCAGCATGATGATCGCGCCGGGATTCAGGCTGGTAAAGTCGGCGCCCGAGAGCAGCAGCATACCGCAGGTGACGATGGCGGTTCCGATGAGCACCTTGCGCTCGGGGGCGCGACGTAGCAGAGCCGCGTTGGCAAACGGCACGATTACGACCGTCAGGCTCTGCAAAAAGCCGGCGGTTGAGGCGGAGGTGAGGCTGGAGCCCAGGCACATGCAGGTGAGCTCGGTTGCCATGATGGCGCCGATGATAGCGGAGCGAACCATCACGTCACGGTTGATTCGCAGCGCGTGCTTGTGGAAGAGTAGCAGGCAAGCCGCAAAGGCAATGATGCAGCGTAGCGCAACGATGCTCGTGGCGTTCATGCTGTCCATGCCGATCTTCATGAGGGGGTACGAAAAGCCCCATGCAACGGGAACGGAAAATGAGAGCGCGATTGCTTTTTTGCGATCCATGGGACTCCTTTTGTTACAGAACGGTTTCGCAAAAAGGATTCTGCTCCCAGATATGGATGTAGTAAAGCGAATGTATCTTCAGTATGATTAAGAAATACTAATGCTGCCAGAAAAAGCCCTGGCAAAACGTTTTACGGCTACATCGATGTGGAGGCACGATGGCATCGCGGTATCAGATTGTATGTATGGTGGTCGATTGCGGCAGCCTGAAGGGCGCGGCCGACGAGCTGGGCTATACGCAAAGTGCGGTAAGCCAGGCCGTCAAAGCGCTCGAGCGCGAGCTGGGCACCACGATTATCGAGCGCGGCAAGCAGGGCGTGTCGCTTACGCGCGACGGCAAACAGTCCCTGCCGTATCTGCGCCAGATTGTAACTGCCGAGGCCGAGCTCGAGGGCAAGCGTCAGGAGTTGCTGGGGCTTTCATCGGCCGACATTCGCATTGCGACGTTTACCAATGTGAGCCGTACCGTGTTGCCGCGCGTGATCCGCGACTTTGGGGCCCTGCATCCGGGCGTACGCTTTACCCTCAAGCAGGGCGATTACACGCGCAACGCCCAGTGGGTGCACGATGGCGTGGTTGACTTTTGCTTTACGGCACGCGGATTTACCACGGGGCTTCAGAAGCGCGTGGTCTATCACGACGAGCTGGTGGCGCTGTTGCCGGCCGCGCATCCGCTGACGGCAAAGGAAAAGGTGACGCTCGCCGACCTGGCGTCCGAACCGTTTGTGCTGCTGGATGAGGGCGAACAGAGTCTGGTGCTCGATGCCTTTGCCGCGCATGGGCTGTCGCCGCGCGTGACGAGTGAGGTTACCGACGACTACACCATTATGGCGATGGTGGAGGAGGGCCTAGGCGTGAGCATGCTCTACCGTCGTACGGTCGAGGGCATGAAGGCCGGTATCCGCGTGCGTCCCATCGTGCACGCTCCCTCGCGCGATGTGGTGGCGGCTTGGCGCAGCTGGGACACCATGCCTATCGCCACGAGGCGCTTTATCGATTATATGAGCTCGCATATCGTCAGCTAGTTGCCGTATGCCGCCTTGCCGCGCATGCCTAGCGCGTCCCGGTCTTGGCTTGCGCCAGACGGTAGGTGCGTGCCGGGTGACAGAGCAATACCGCCACGACCATAAAGAACGCCGTGGTGCCCAGGCTGATGGGGTAGACCATCATGATGTTCGGAAAGGTGCGGAAGTGCGGGAACACGCAGAATACCCAATAGAAGCGGATGCCGCAGACACAGATCATGGTGATGAGGGCAGGCATGAGCGAGATGCCAAAGCCGCGCAGGTAACCGGACATGTTTTCGTAGAACATGCTAAAGGCGTATGCCGGGAAGATCGAGCACACGCGGATATAGCCGATCGAGACGATGTTGGGATCGCTGTTAAAGAGCGCCAGGATCTCGCGCCCCAGACCGACGATGATGACGATGGTGGTGAGTGCAACGATGCCGCCTTCGACCAGGCAGACCTTGAGCGTCTTGGTGCAACGGTCGATCTGGCGCGCGCCGTGGTTTTGTCCCACAAAGGTAGTGCAAGCCTGGCTAAAGCTGTTGAGCAGGTTGTAACACACATACTCCAGGCTCATGGCAGCGCTGGATGCCGCCATGACCTCGGTGCCCAGGCTGTTGATGGCGGACTGGATGATGATGTTAGCGACGGCAAAGACGGCGCTTTGGATGCCGGCGGGCAGGCCGATCTTAACGATGCGCTTGAGGGCGACGGGGTCTAAGCCTAAGTCGCGTGGGGTGACGCGGACGACGGAGTCGGTCTTGAGCAGGTGGACAAAGAGTGTGGCGGCGCTGACGGTGTAGGCGATGGCGGTGGCGATGGCGACACCCGCGACGCCCCAGTGGAGCACGGGGACAAAGATGAGGTCCAGGCCAATGTTGAGGACGGTGGACACGGCAAGCGCCTGCAGCGGCATGCGGGTGATGCCGACGGAGCGGAAGATCGCGGCCTCAAAGTTGTAGAGCAAGATCGAGGGCATGCTGAGCAAAAAGACGCGCAGGTAGAGCGAGGCGAGTGGCATGGTTTCGGCAGGGACGTTGAGCGCGGCGAGCATGGGCTCGGCAAAGATCTCGCCCAGCACGATGACGACAAAGCCCACGAGTGCCATTAAAATCGAGGTATGGACGGCGCGTTTGACCATGTTCTGATCGTTGCGGCCGATAGCGTTGGCGATGACCACGTTGGAGCCAAGCGACATGCCAATAAAAAGGTTGAGCATAAGACTGGTAAGCGGAACATTGGAGCCGACCGCCGCCATGGCGAGGGTTCCCTGGTCGCCCGAGAAGTTACCGATGATGACCGTGGCGATGAGGTTCGACAGCTGCTCCAAGATGCTCGTGGCGGCCACGGGGAAGGCGAACAGGGGAATATTGCGCCACAGCGAGCCGGTGGTCATGTCAATGTGCTTAGATGCGGTGTCTGCCATACGCTCTCAATCTCTAACATGCTCATTCGTGCTTATTTGCGCAGACGATGATACTCCTAAGCGCGGGTAGTCTTTTTGGGACGGGGCTATTTTAGCTACCCCGGCAGGTAATCGGCCAAAATGTCTGTGTTGTCTGCCGGGGTAGCTAAAATAGCCCCGTCCCAAAAAGACTACCCAATGACTAGGCGGGGAAGGCGTGCGACAATGGTGGGCGTTGTGTTGTTCGCGCTAAGGAGTTGCCATGTTGTTGTGTCCCGTTTGCCATGAGCCGTTGGTAGACGACGAGCGCGGTGCTGCATGTGCGGGCGGACACCGGTTTGACCGTGCGCGCGAGGGCTATCTGTATCTGCTGCGCTCGTCCAAGAGCGGCGACTCCATGGGCGATCCCAAGTCGCAGGCGCGCAGCCGTCGTGACTTTCTGAACCGCGGATACTATGCGCCGTTGCGCGATGCGATGGTCGAGCTGGTGCGCGAGCGGGTGTCTGAACGTGCCGCGTCTACGAACGGCCCCATGACCTTGCTCGATATTTGCTGCGGCGAGGGCTACTACACCAGCGCTATGGGCGCGGTGCCGGGCGTAGATGCTTACGGTTTCGACCTGGGCAAGGAGATGGTGCGCCTTGCCGCCAAGCGCGGCGATGCGACGTACTTCGTGGCCAACATGAAAGATATCCCCGTGGCTGATGGCGCCTTTGATATGGTGACCGAGCTCTTCGCTCCCTTTAACGAGCGTGAGTTTGCCCGCGTGCTGGCGCCCGAGGGTTCGCTCTATACCGTGGTGCCGGGTGCCCGTCATCTCTTTGGGCTCAAGGAGGTGCTCTACGACACGCCATATCTCAACGATGAAAAGCTGCCGAAGACTACCGAGCTCGAGTTGGTCGGAACGCAGCGGGTGTCTGCGAACATTATGCTTCAGACCCAGGCTGACATCGAGGCGGTGTTCCAAATGACGCCGTACTACTACCGCACGCGCCCTGCCGACAAAGAGCGCCTGGCAAATTTGGATACCCTTCAGACCGACATCGACTTCATCATCGCCGAGTACCGCCACTAACCTACCAAAAAGGGACAGGTTTATTTTGGTAGGTTTTATCTGGGCAAACGTAAAGGGCCGACCGCGGAGATGCGCGATCGGCCCTTTTAGTTGCTTGATAACAGGGGTTATGGGAGACAGGTGCCTACAGGCGGTCCTTGTTTTCGGCCTTAATGTCGTGTGCCTGCTGAATAAAGAACAGGTCGTACACCACGATGACAAAGGCGCCATAGTTGATGGCGTCGCCGCCAAACGCGGGGAGCGTGAGCACAGCCTGCGCAATCGTGGCGATTGCGGCGACGATGCCGAGCTTAAACGCGCCGCCTACCTGCGAAGGCTTGTTGGCGCCCTTGATGCCCGCAACGCCCGCGGCGAGATCGATGAGGCCCTTGGCGACCAGCACGACCGTGGCGAGCATGGCGTTCGGCCCGTAGGTGGACTCGAACTTGCCGGTCGCGATGCCGGCGATTCCAATGACGAGACTGGCGATGCCCAGAACAAAATAAATCAGGGCAAGGATTTTGAGTGTCTTGCGAGCGGCGCTCATAACTGGTCCTTTCGATGCGGGCGCGGTGAATCTGTCGCGCCCAGGTTGCGGCATATATGGTGAAGCACATTGTAGTTCAACGCGGCGATGCATGCGCCTGAAAGCGACTCTTGCCTGTGCGGTCCAACCTTTCAAAAAGGAAAGCTGGACGTAAGTCAAATCGATGGCAGCGTATGCGCGGCGCTGCGATGATGAGGCCATGGTAAGAGCTGGACCGAAGGAGGAGCCATGATGTACGGAGCCAAGCAAGTGCGTGAGCCGCGGTCGTTGGGAAGGCGCATGGGTGATTCTGTGATCGCTGCCGTGTGCACGGGATTGATGGCGGTGCTTTGCATTGGGATGCTGTGGACCATGTCGCATGTGGGACAATAACGGACGGTTGGGTGCCAACTGAGGTGGCGCTCACGTATTCGTTTTGTTTGCTAAGGAGTGTCCATGGGCGTCGTCGATCCCTTTTCTGTTGCTCGGGCCGCGGGGCTTGAGCTGACCGGGAAGTCCGAGGGCCTCACGCTCACCGACGGCACGATGGAACTGCGCGCCGATTTTGGCCGCATGCTGCCACGACTCAAGCAGGGCCGCCTGCAGCAAGAGCTGCTGGTAAAGGTTGCGCGCACAAAAGGCATCGAGCGCCCATGGGCGATTGATGCCACGGCGGGCTTTGGTGAGGATTCGCTGCTGCTGGCGGCCGCGGGCTTTACCGTCGATCTGTATGAACAGGATTGCGTAATCGCGGCACTCCTCAAGGACGCCTTGGATCGCGCGGCAGATGATCCGGCGCTTGCGGCTGCTGTGGCGCGCATGCGCTTACATGCGGGCGAGGACAGCATTGCCGGCCTTCGCCATACGGCCGAGCTGATCAAGCAAGGCGAGCTCGCGGCTCCCGACGTGGTGTATCTGGACCCCATGTTTCCCGAGCGCACCAAGAGCGCGGCGGTGAAAAAGAAGTTTCAGCTCTTGCACCATCTGGAGCAGCCGTGCGCCGACGAGGAGACGCTGGTCGAAGCTGCGCTTGCGGTGCACCCGCGCAAGGTCGTTATCAAGCGACCGGTGAAGGGGCCGCTGCTTGCCGGCGTTAAGCCGAGCTATCAGCTTGCGGGCAAGGCCGTTCGTTACGATGTTTTGGTGCCGCCGCGCCCGTAGCTTGTGCACGATGGCTGGCGCTCCGTCAACACCGTGCCGATGCGGGGTCTATTTCCAAGGGTGCGACGTCAGGTGCCAGCCGCCGCAGTATTCGCATTTGTAGCAGGCCAAACCACGCCGTCCGCGGTTTTCGCAGTCGGCCATAACGGCCTCGGCTTCGGCGCGTGTGTCGTAACGGTTTTTGCGCTCGCACGACTTATAGCGCCAAGCCTCGTCGCGCTCGGCGTCCAGGGCGTCGCGGCGCTCGTCCTCGCGTGCAAACAGGTCGCTCATATCGCCGCCGGTGGCAGCGCCCAAAAACTCGCTTTTGGCTTTTGACCAGGCGGCTCGCTTTTTGCTCCCCATCTGCTTCGCGCTCCTCTCCAAACGTTGGTATCATTGCTCAATCAAAGTGATACCAATAAACGTGAGGTCGCCGCGTGATGATCAGAAAAACCCTCGATACCGACATTCCCGCCGTCATGGCTATCTATGACGCGGCCCGCGCCTTTATGCGCGCGCATGGCAACGCCACGCAGTGGCCCGAGGGCACGCCTTCGGCCGAGCAGCTGGCTGCCGATATTGCCGCTGGTGGCAGTTACGTGTGCGAAGTCGACGGCCGCGTGGTGGCGACGTTTGCCTTTTTACCGGGTCCGGACGAGTGCTATGACGTGATTGAGGACGGTCAATGGCGCAGCGACACTCCGTATGCCGTGCTGCATCGCGTGGCATCCGACGGCACCGTGCACGGTATCGCGGCGGCGATGTTTGCCTTTGCCAAGGAATGCGCCGACCATCTGCGTATTGACACGCACGAGGACAACTTGCCCATGCAGGGCGCCATCGCCAAGGCGGGGTTCGAGCGTGTCGGTATCGTCTATGTGTCCGACGGCACGGCGCGTGTCGCGTTTGATTGGCTGCGCGAGGCGTAGGAGCCAAGGCACGTATCATCACCCAGCTCAAATAAAAAATGGCCCCGAGTGGGGCCATTTTTGGTAAAACGCGTCGTTGTGGGACTCGCATTGTTACCGCCCCAGATGAACCCGGGCAGACAAAAAGGGGAGGTGCCGGCTTTCGCAAGGCGCGAACCTACGAAAATCGCCGCGCGGCAACGCGGGGCGATGAGCTCGGTCGGGGGATAGGGCCCGCTTCGCCCACCGGCCCGTAAATTGTATCATCCAGTGTGGAGCGTGAACGCCCGTTGCCGCGTGCGATGGGCTTGCAATAAGAGGAGAGCCATGTCGAAGCAAGCGGTCGTTGGAATCTTGGCGCATGTCGATGCCGGCAAGACCACGTTGGCCGAGGCCATGCTGTTCAACGCGGGCCGCATTCGCAAGCGTGGCCGCGTGGACGATGGCGATTCGCATCTGGACACTAACACGATCGAGCGCGAGCGCGGCATCACGATTTTCTCGTCGCAGGCCGTGCTCGACCACGGCGATACCCACGTCATGCTCGTGGATGCTCCCGGCCATGTCGATTTTTCTGCCGAGGCGGAGCGCACACTGCGTGCCCTGGACTACGCGATTCTGGTGGTGGGCGCCAACGATGGCGTGCAGGGGCACACCGAAACCCTGTGGCGCCTGCTTGCGCGCTATGACATCCCGACGTTCATCTTCATCAACAAGATCGATTTGGAGAATCCCGGCCGCGATGTTTTGCTGGCACAACTCGAGCAGCGTCTTTCCGAGGGCTGCCTGGATGCCAACGAGCTGCTGGCGGGCGGCGCCGTTCAGGAGGACGCTGCTGCGTTGGACGAAGCGGCGCTCGAGGAGTTTCTTGAAGCGGGTGAGCTTTCTGTCGCAACGCTGTCGCGCATGGTTGCCGAGCGCAAGCTCTTTCCCTGCTTTGCCGGCTCGGCGCTCAAGGACCAAGGCGTTGACGAGCTACTGGATGGTATATGCGCGCTGATGCGTGAGCAGGCGTGGCTCCCGGAGTTTGCCGCGCGCGTCTATCGTGTCAGCCGCGGGGATCGTGGCGAGCGCTTGGCTTGGGTTAAAGTGACCGGCGGCACGCTGCGCGCAAAACAGATGATCAGCGGGCATTCCAGTGCCGAGGCGTGGGAACAGAAGGTCGATCAGGTGCGCATCTATAACGGCGAGAAGTATGAGCTTGCCCAAGAAGTTGCTGCTGGCGGTATTTGCGCCGTGACGGGTCTTGCGCACGTTCGCCCAGGGGACGCCCTGGGCACGGAGCCCGCGGGCGATGCGCCCGTCATCGCTCCGGTCCTCACCTATACGGTGCTGCCGGGCGAACACGACGTTCATGCGGTGTTTAAAGCGCTGAGTGAGTTGGCGGACGAAGATCCCATGCTCGGCGTAAGCTGGAATACGCATCTTGAGCAGATCCGTTTGCAGTTGATGGGCGCCGTGCAACTCGAGGTCGTGCAGCGGGTGTTGGCCGATCGCTTTGGCCTTTCGGTTGCGTTTGAGCCCGGCGGCATTCTCTATAAGGAGACTATTTCGCGGCCGGTCGAGGGCGTGGGCCACTTTGAGCCGCTGCGTCACTATGCCGAGGTGCATCTGCGCCTGGAGCCGTTGCCAGCAGGTTCGGGCGTGCAGTTTGGCACCGTGACCTCGACCGATGAGCTCGATCTTAACTGGCAGCGTTTGGCGCTCACCAACGCTATGGAGCGCGATCACCTGGGCGTGTTGACGGGCTCGCCCATCACCGATGTGTGCATTACGCTCACGGGCGGCCGTGCGCATGCCAAACACACCGAGGGTGGCGATTTTCGCCAGGCCACGTACCGCGCGATTCGCCAGGGTTTGATGCAGGCGCGCGAGGCCGGCGCAGCCGTGCTGCTGGAGCCGTGGTACCACTTTGAGCTCGAGGTTCCGGGGGAGTGCGTGGGCCGGGCGTTGTCAGACGCCACGCGCATGGGTGCCGAGTACGAGCCGCCGACGATGGCGGGAGACCGGGCGAAGCTTGTGGGTCGCGTGCCGGCATCCGAGGTGCAGGATTACGCGCTGGAGGTGGCTGCCTACACGAGCGGTCGCGGTCATCTGTACCTGGAGTTCGCCGGTTATGCGGCTTGCCATGATGCCGAGCGCGTCATCGAGACGGCCGCCTATGAGCCCGAGGCCGATCTGCCCAACACGCCCGATTCGGTCTTTTGCTCTCACGGCGCCGGTTACACGGTCAAATGGTACGACGTACCCGCCGCGGCGCACGTAAAGATCGATCCCGCCACCTTCCGCCCCTGGCGAGCAGCAGACGCCGAGTTTTTCGGCCACATGTGACAAAGTGGCAGTCCCTTTGTCACATGCTATTGGTATAACTTGGTATACGTTGGTATAACTATTATCAGGGTTTGCCAATCCGAGGAGGCCGGCATGAATCCAAATCCCTTTAAGCCGACGGCAGGCAAGCGGCCCCCGATGCTCATCGGTCGCGAGTCGGTCGTCGAAGATTTCGAGGAAGGGCTCGATAACGGCGCCGGAGCGCCGGGCAGGCTCATGCTCATTACGGGAAACCGCGGCTGCGGTAAAACGGTTCTCCTGCGGGAGCTGCAACGTCTAGCCAGCGAGCACGGATGGGCGGTTGTCTCCGATTCCGCTTCGCTTGGCTTGTGCGATCGCCTGGCCGACGCGCTTCGCTTGAATAAACCCGTTGTGACGTCAATGGAGTTTGGGCCGTCGTTTGGCCGGATGTCGGTCGAGGCGGCTCGGGCAAAGGGCGAGACGTTGCGGGGGCTGGTCAACGAGCGCCTCAAGAAGCTCGGTCCAGGCAAGGGCATCCTGTTTGCGATTGACGAGGCGCAATCTGCGTCTATCGAAGAGCTGGCGGCTCTTGCCGTTCTCTATCAGCAAGTGCTCGGAGATCAGGATGCTACGGGATTGCCCGATAGCGACCAGCGCGGTCTTGCGCTGGTGTTCGCCGGCTTACCCAGAATGGTTGACGATCTGCTCGAAGAGCCGAGCGTTACGTTTTTGCGGCGTGCCCAGCAGCGTACGTTGGGGGCGATATCTTTGCCCAAGGTGCGCGATTCGTATATCCAGACGGTCAAAGACGCTGGTCTTTACGTTGACGCGGAGACGGCGGACCTTGCGGCGCGCAAGAGCATGGGGCATCCCTATATGGTTCAGCTGGTGGGCTATTACATGTGGCGGTCTGCTGTCCGGCGTGGCTCGCAGGTCATCGAAAGGCGCGATGTCGAGAATGGCCATGCGGATGCCGTCTCCGAGTTCTACGAAGCGGTTGACGCACCTCTGTATTACGGTCTGCGCAGCCCTCAGCGCCTCTTTATCGAGGCTATGGCGGTTGACGAGGACAAGCCGACGCGCACGGCGGATATCATTGAACGCTGTGACCGTACCCAGAGCTGGGCGAGTAAATATCGTGCAAGTCTGATTCGCGAGCGCGTCATCGAGGCTGCCGGATACGGCCTTGTCCGGTTTACCGTGCCCATGCTGGGCGCGTACATTCGCGATCGCATTTTATGGCACGAGTAATGTGACAAAGGGACGGCCCCTTTGTCACATTGATGTTTGGGAGAGGTCAAAACATGGCGATTCATACCGAGCGTTTGACGCTTCGTCCGTGGCGCGAGACGGATGCGGCGATCCTGTTTACACATGCGAGCGACCCGGACGTGGGACCGGCTGCGGGCTGGCCGCCCCATCGAAGCATTGAGGAGAGCAGGGAGATCATTCGGACAGTCTTTGCGGCGCCCCATACCTTTGCCGTTTGCCTGGCTGCGACAGATGAGCCCGTGGGTAGTATCGGGCTCATGCCGCCTCGCTGCGAGTCGAACAGCCAAAGAGGCGGACTCGAGTTTGAGGTGGGGTATTGGATCGCCAAGCCGTTCTGGGGTCGAGGCTTTGCTCCCGAAGCGGTGCGAGCCATGCAGCGCTATGCGTTCGATACGCTTGGCTGCAAGGCGCTTTGGTGCGGGTACTACGAGGGCAATAACAAGTCGTTACGCGTTCAGCAAAAGTGCGGATTCGCGCCGCATCACGTTGAGCGCGACGTACTTTGCGAGCTTATGGGCGATGTGCGTACCGAGTGCTTTACGTATTTGACCTGCGAAGACTGGCGCAGGCGAGCACAGTGCGAGTAACGTGGCAAAGGGACAGTCCCTTTGCCACGTTCGGCTAACAGGAAGGGGAGCGATGACGGTGTCGCTACAACCAAGTGCTATCGAGGTGCGTGGTGCGCGCGTCCATAACCTTAAGGACATCGATATCGATATTCCGCTGGGGAGGCTCGTGGGCATTGCCGGCGTGTCGGGCTCGGGCAAGAGCTCGCTGGCGCTGGGAGTTCTTTATGCCGAGGGTTCGCGCCGTTACCTGGAGGCGCTCAGCACCTATACCCGCCGTCGCCTGACGCAGGCCGAGCACGCTCAGGTGGATGAGGTATTGCACGTGCCGGCGGCGCTCGCGCTGCACCAGCGTCCGAGCGTGCCGGGCGTGCGCTCGACCTTTGGTACCATGACCGAGCTCAACAACAGCCTGCGTCTGCTCTTTAGCCGTTGCGCCCATCACGTGTGCCCGCATTGCGGGGCGCGCGCGGAGCCGAGTCTTAACGTTGCCGCAGGCCTGTCGCTCACGTGTCCGACATGCGGCCGCGAGTTCTACGCGCCGAGCGCCGAGGACCTTGCCTTTAACAGTGGCGGTGCGTGTCCCACCTGCGGCGGCACCGGTGTCATGCGCGAGGTGGACGAAGCGAGCCTGGTGCCCGACGAGTCAAAGACCATCAACGAAGGCGCGGTGCTTCCCTGGGGCACGCTCATGTGGGACCTGATGAAGCAGGTGGCCGGCGAGATGGGTGTGCGTACCGATGTGCCGTTTAACCAGCTCACACCTCAAGAGCGCGACATCGTGTTCCACGGTTCGGCGGTTAAGAAGCATATTCTCTACGTTCCCAAAAACGGCGAGGGCGCCACGCCGCTCGACTTCACCTATTACAACGCCGTCTATACGGTCGAGAACGCGCTTGCCAAGGTTAAGGATGATAAGGGCCTCAAACGCGTGGCACGCTTTTTGCGCGAGGGCCCGTGCCGTGATTGCGGCGGCACCCGTCTCTCCGAGGCCGCACGCCAACCCCAGGTGCGCGGTATCAATCTGGCACAGGCGGCGGCCATGACATTGGGCGAGGCGATTGAGTGGGTGCGCGGGGTGCCCGCATCCTTGTCGGCCGAGATGCAGCCCATGGCGACGGATATCTGCGATTCGTTTTTGGGCGCGGCCCATCGCCTGGTCGACCTGGGTCTCGATTACCTTTCGCTCGATCGCGCCGGTGCCACGCTCTCCACGGGCGAGCGTCAGCGCGTGCAGCTCGCCCGCGTGGTGCGCAACCGATCGACGGGCGTGCTTTATGTGCTGGACGAGCCCTCGATCGGCTTGCATCCTGCCAATGTCGACGGCTTGGTGGGCGTGATGCGCGATCTGGTGGATGACGGCAACACCGTGGTCGTTGTCGACCACGATACGCGCGTGCTGGCGGAAGCCGACTATCTGGTCGAGATGGGCCCCGTTGCCGGAGCAGGAGGCGGCAATGTGATCGCCGCCGGTACGGTGGACGAGATCGAGCACACGCAGGGCAGCCGCATCGCGCCGTTTTTGCGCTCGGATTCCAAGCGCTTGCGTCCGCAGGTGACTGACGAGGAAATGTTCGACCAGGGCCACATCCGCATGGCGACCGATGCCATTCATACCGTCAAGCCGCTCGAAGTCGATATCCCGCGAGGCCGCCTTGTCGCGGTGACGGGCGTTTCGGGTTCGGGCAAGACGACGTTGGTGCTCGAGACGCTCATTCCGGCACTCAAGGCTCAGGCAGCCGGCGAGCGCCTGCCAAGCCACGTGCGTTGGGTCGATGCCGAAGGCATTGCCCGCGCCAACCTGATTGACGCCACGCCCATCGGCGCCAACGTGCGCTCGACGGTGGCGACTTATGCCGACATCCATGATGAGCTGCGTCGCGCCTTCGCCCGCACGCCCGAGGCCAAGGCAGCCGGCTACAAAGCGGGCGCATTTAGCTACAACACTGGTGCCCTTCGCTGCCCCACATGCGATGGCACGGGTTCCATATCGCTCGACGTGCAGTTCTTGCCTGATGTCGAGATCGTCTGCCCGGCATGTCGCGGCTCACGCTATGCAGACGCGGCTTCGCATATCCATCGCGAGGGCAAGGACGGGAGCTTGCTGACGTTGCCGCAGCTCATGGACATGAGTGTGGACGAGGCGCTCGACGCCACGGTGGGACTCAAGAAGGTTCAGACGCGTTTGCAGACCTTGCACGACCTGGGCTTGGGCTATCTCACGCTCGGTGAGCCCACACCGGCGCTCTCGGGCGGCGAGGCTCAGCGTCTTAAGCTGGCGAGCGAGATGGGCCGCGTGCAGGACGATGCCGTGTTTGTGTTTGACGAGCCCACGATCGGCCTGCATCCGCTCGATGTTCAGGTGTTGCTGAGTGTGTTTGACGGCCTTGTCGCCAAGGGCGCCACGGTTATCGTGATCGAACACGATCTCGACCTTATCCGTAATGCCGATTATGTGATCGACATGGGCCCGGGCGGTGGCGACGCCGGCGGGCAAATCGTCTGCGCCGGCACGCCGGGCGACATCGCGGCCTGCTCCAAGAGCATCACTGGCCGCTACCTATAACTGGATGTGACAAAGGGACAGTTCCTTGGTCACATTCCCGGAAAGCCTGTTTGGCGCAGAGCCTCGTAGAGGACGATGGCGGCGCTGTTGGAGAGGTTGAGTGCGCTGATGCGGTAGTCGTCCGGGTCGACGAAGTTGCCGCAGATATCCTGCTGCAGGATGGCTTCGTGGCTGTCCTCGGTATGCCCCAGCGATTCCTCGTGGGCTTCCCAAGCCTCGGCGTTATCGAGTGAGTCGCAATCGCGCAGCATGGGGATGCGCTCGCAGCGCTCGGGCGCCGCGGCAAGCAGTGGCTCGGGAATGCCCGAGCTCTCGCTGCCAAAGACCAAGTAGTCGCCATCGCGGTAGGTACTCTGCGCATAGGTGCGGCGTGCCTTTTTGGTCAGCAGGTGCAGGCGCTCGTCGGCGGGGGAGAGGCCGTTGCGCGCAAGAAAATCCTCCCAGCCGGCATAGGTCGTCACGTCCAAGTTTTGCCAGTAGCCCAAGCCGGCGCGACGCACCGTCTTGTCGTCGAGTGAAAAGCCCAGTGGCTCCACCAGATGCAGGCGGGCGCCGGTAACCACGCAGGTGCGGCCGATATTGCCCGTATTGGCCGGAATCTCGGGCGCATACAGCACAATGTTGAACATGAATCTCCTTGGCTCAGAACGAAAAACCACCACGAAGGGCACCTTCGTGGTGGTTTGGCGGTTACGTAGGCGGAAAAATGCCCGCTTGGATAAACCTAGGCGCGGTGCCAGTCGGTCAGGCAGGCATCGAGGGAGGCGATGAGTGCATCCTTGTCCATGTGACGGCCGATGATGCACAGGCTCGTCATGCGGTCGCCCGTCTCGTCGTCCCAAATCTGCATGATCTCGGGGTTTTCGTCGATGATCTTCTGCTTTTCGCCCTCGGGTGCGGAATCGACAAACAGGCCGTTCTCCATCAGGCGCATCTGGTGGCCGGCCTGCTCAAACATGTAGCACATGTCCGGATTGCTGGCCTGCCACAGCGGACCCTTGACGCGGATGACCTCGTCGGGCCACTCCTGCTCAACAAAATCGGTGAACTTCTGCAGGTCAAACGGCTTGCGGCGCGAGTACACAAAGGTCTCGATGTCGTACTCGAGCACCTCGGGGTCGTCGTGCTCCTCGGGATGCTCCATAGCCTCGATCCAGGCGGCGGAGTTGTAGGCGCGCATAAAGTCGAAGCGGTCGGTATCGAGCAGTTCCTCCATGGGGACCTCGCCGTTTTGGGCCTCGACGATCACGGCGTCCTTCTGCAGGCTGCGCACGATGGCCTTGAGCTCGGCGATCTGCTCAGGGCTCACGGTATCGGTCTTGTTGAGGATCAGCGTGGAACAGAACTCGATCTGCTGGATGAGCAGGCTTTCGATGTCGTCCTCGTCGATATCCTCTGCCAGCAGGTCGCGGCCGCCATTGAACTCGTCGTACATGCGGGCGCAGTCGACCACGGCCACGATGTTGTCGAGCGCGAGCTTGGGCTCGCCGCCCACCTTGGCCTCGTCGCAGAAGCTCGAGATGGTGTAGGCGATGGGGATAGGCTCACAAATGCCCGAAGCCTCGATGATGATGTAATCGAAGTCGCCCGAATCGGCGATGCCCTGCAGCTGGTTGGCAAGGTCGTCCGAAAGCGTGCAGCAGATGCAGCCGTTGGTGAGCGGGATAAGGTCGTCGGTCTCGGAAAGGCCGCCGTCGGCGATAAGGCTGGCGTCGACGTTGATCTCGCCGATATCGTTGACGATCACGGCGGCGCGGATGCCGCCGTCGTTAGCGAGGATGTGGTTGAGCAGCGTGGTCTTGCCGGCACCGAGGTATCCGGTAAGCATGATGATCTTCACGGGTTTGTTGGGCATATGCCCTCCTTTGTTAGACATGGCTTACAGTTGAATCTTATGCCAAACGCCTGCTCTTATACCCACGCGCCGGCAAATAACACAGGCTACTCCCAGGCTCCCCATACATCGGGGCAATAACCGACGGTGGCCTTTTTGCCGTTGCGCACGATGGGCTCGGCTAGAACCTGCTGGTTTTCGAGTAACTTGTCGAAGCGCTGGCTAGGGGTGAGGTGCTGGATGAGCGCGAGCGTCTCCTCGTCCTTGGCCTTGGGGTTGAGCAGCTTGTCGATGCCGCCGACCGCCTGCATCACGCTCGTGAGCTCGCCTTTGCTCATCTCCTTTTCCTTAAGGTCAATAAACTGCACCTTAATGCGGCGCTCCTTAAAATAGCGCTGGGCCTTCTTGGTATCGAAGGATTTTTTGGTGCCGAAGATTTGAATATTCATATTATGTTCCGCCGTTCTAACGAACTTCGAGGTGACCACCGCTGGACTTATCGAATGAAGTTGGTGCGCTCGCGGTCGGCCACGGGGGCTTCGATGCCGGCGACCTTTCCTGCTTCGATGCAACGAAGGAGCCAGGCCATGTTCTTGCCGATGTTTCGCATGGTAGCAAGACCCTCGGCGTCCTGGGCGGCCTCGCCTGGCATGGCACCAAAGACGTTGTTCCAATAGGTGGAGGCGACCACGGGCATCTGGTTGATGGTGAAGTATTTATTGAGTACATCGAAGGTGGTCGACGTGCCGCCACGGCGGGCAACGGCGACCGCGGCGCCCGGCTTGTGCGCAAAGGCCTTGCTGCCAGCATAGAAGGCGCGGTCGAGGGCCGAGAGGATGCGGCCACTGGGATGCGCGTAGTAGACGGGTGAGCCAAAGACAAAGCCGTCGGCCTGCTCGGCGGCGGCGATGAGCTCGTTCACCACGTCGTCATCAAAGGTGCAGCGGCAATCGAGCTTGCCGCACTGGCCACAGCCAATGCAGTCGCGAATGGGCTTGGCGCCCAGCTGGAACACCTCGGTATCGATGCCCTCGGCATGCAATTGCTCGGCGACCTCGGCGAGTGCGCGGGCCGTGTTGCCGTTTGCCTTGGGGCTGCCATTGACCAAAAGAACCTTCATCACAAACTCCCTCTGCTGTCGGTGACCTCTGCAGAGGATTATCGCACGAGCGGGCAGATGGCGTGGGGCACGATGCCGGCCCCGAGGGCCCACGGCAGGCACGCTCACCAGGTACGAGCGGGATGCGGTCCAGAGGATGTTGGAGTGCGGGGCCTCGTGCGAGCAGATTGTAAGGGGTCTGGGCGGGTCGCCCTCGATGGCGAGCTTTGAGGCCTTGGAAGGCGGGCTGCTGCGGCGGCTATGGTTTATACTAAGGCGGTTGCTATCGAGTAATTCATACTTGGTTTGATTCGATTGTGAATGCGTAACTAGGATGGAAAGCAAAGGAAACTCTATGGAAACAGAGGATGCTGTTTGCTTGATGACTTCGATTGCCTTGATTGTCCTTTCAATCCAATACCGAAGAGGAAGATGGCTCTGCTCAATTGCTGGATATGATGTCACAAAAAGGGAGAGCGAGATTGATATACGCCCTTACGCAAAGCTGATTTCTTCTGTGACGTTATGGATGGGGCTGCTGTTTTTCTTGTGGGCGGTAGAGGGCTGGGTACGCGATTGGAATACCAGCGTTTTTGAAGTTTTGGTTCTACTTCTGTTCAGCTTGGCCTCTTTGTCGTTCGTGCGGCTCGTTAGGTTTGTGTTTATGAGGCGATAGCCAGCGGAAGTGGCTGGACGACAAAATGGACCAATGCAGCCAATTGTCAATAGAATTTGATAGGCTTGGCTTAACAGATTTACTCGAGGGCATATCCGTGGCGGGGGATAGGTTCTATCTTGTTGAGCACTTATTTGCATCAGGCAAAGTAAACCAAGAGTATCGAAACGGTGCCCCCGGGCCCCGGGAGGGACTGCGGGGACGTTCGGCTAACTGCGGGTACGACCTATTTGCCCAATGTGTTCGGTTGAGATCGGAAATTAACCATCATGCGCCCCATAACGCTAGTCCAGCTTGGTGCCCGGTACCTGCGGCGCCTCTTTAATCAGCGCATTGAGTTCGTTCAAAATGGAAACGGGCTGTCGGTCGACGGCGTCCAGATGAAGCGTCGCCACGCGAAGGGGCGGCTGATATTCAAATGAGCCAAGGAGCACGGGCGATCCCAAGAACCGTTCGATTTCGTCTGCAACCGCGTCGGTCTCTTCGGGATCAAGCTCGTCAAAGAGCGCCACGAACATCGGTCCGGTCGAGCGGAACAGACGACCCTTGCCGCGCGAGCAATCCATGAGGCAGGCGGCGCTTTCTGCCAAAACGCGGTCGCCTGCATCAAAGCCAAAGCGGGCATTGACCTGTGCGATTTCGTCGATTTTAATGGCGATCAAGCCCGCGTTTCGTGCCATGCGACGCATCTCGCCAATGGCGTTGACCAGGGCGTGGATATCGCCCAGACCGGTCACGGAATCGGTCGTATCTGCCAAGCTTCGGTTGGTGACAATGCCCACATACATGTTGGGCTCGGTATCGGTGCCGTCCAGGCGGTAACCCGTGCAGTCGCAAAGCGCGTATTTTCCGGCGGTATTCATGACGCGATACTGCATGCAGTGGAAGTGCCACGTGCCGTTTACCACCATATCGAGCTCGGCACGTACGTTGTCGCGGTCCTCGGGGTGAACACGGGCAAGCCATATATCGAGCGAGTTGTAGGGATGCTGGGAGGGTAGGTCAAAATCGCGCACGGCATTAACCGACCATTGCGATTCGCCGGTGTCGAGGTTAATGATGAACGGATAGCGTGTCTCGGAGCTCATGGAGATCGCTTGGAACACTCGGTCGTTGCAGGGGGGTTGTTCGGTGATCGGGCGTTGCAGCGCATCGCCTTCTTCCGGTTGTTGCACACGGTACATGAGCTTGTAGCGATACATTTTGCGGTCGGCGTCCTTTGTCATCTGGCGACGCGTATCGCCTGCAAGTGGGTCGACGCGCGAGCAGCCAAAGCTAAAGCTGGCGATCATGGGCGCCTTGCCGTCCGATGTTGCCTCGATAAGATTGGCACGCGTCCGCTCCAGGCGCTGCTCGAGCTCGGCTTCGTCTGTCGTGGGGGATATAAGTACAAATTCGTCTCCACCGATACGGAACAGCAACTCATCGTGCTCCATTGTCTCGGTGAGTGCGCGGCAGATGCTCAGAATGTAGCGATTGCCCTCGGCGTGGCCAAACTTATCGTTGCAATGCTTAAGGCGGTCGATATCGATATAGGCGCAGGTGAAGGGGGGTGCCTTTGCGCCAGAGCTGATCGACATGGCGGTCGAGTCCGCCACGGTTGCCAAGATTGGTGAGCGAGTCGATATAGGCGCCGTGCTCAAGCAGCTCGCGTTCTTGTTGCAGGATGGCGAGCGTTTTCTGCAGTTGCTCACCGATGGCACGCAACTCCGGGGGCAGCGCGGCAACATCGAGCTCGGTGGTTGAGGCCCCGTTCGCAAGTCGCTGAAGATGAGCGATGATTGATTGCTCGCCCAGGCGATACGACTCGTTCATGATGGATGACCTCCTTGGATGGAACAATGGTTTGTATCTTACTCCCAATTCGGTTTAGATTGGGGTATTAGTTAGCTCATGGGAACAAACGCTCCCTCGACGGTGGCGTTTGCGCACGAGCGTATTAGTTGTTGTCGCCACCATCGAGTAACGCCTCAAAATCCTTTGCCGGCATGGGGCGGTAGTAGAGAAAGCCCTGAGCGTAGCGGGCGCCCATTTGGCGCAGCACGTTCGCCTGCTCATCGGTCTCGACGCCTTCGATCACAACGGGCAGATGGAGCGACTGCGCCATCTCGAGCATTGATGAAACGATTTGCGCGCTACGGCCTTGATCGCCGTCGGCGGGCACAAACGTGCGATCGAGCTTGATGACGTCGACGTTGACGTTCTTGAGCATCGCGAGCGTGGACTGGCCGGTGCCAAAATCGTCCATATAGGTCGAGAAGCCGCGGGTGTGCAGGTCGGCCGTTAGTTTATTCACGGCTTCGGACTCCCCCGTATAAGCCGTCTCGGTGATCTCGATACGCATGAGCTCGGGCGGTAGGTTGTATTGGGCGGCGAGCGCCCCCATATGTTCGGCAACGTCGCAGGCAAGGATATCCACGCGCGACACATTAAGCGAGACCGGAACCACGCGAAGTCCTCGATCGATGCGCTTGCGCAGCCACGAGGCGACACCCTGCCAAATGTACTTGTCGAGCGTCACCACAAAGCCGCTTTCCTCGAGCGCCGGGATAAAGGACGCGGGCGGAATTAACGATCCATCTTTGTCGATCCAGCGTGTGAGCGCCTCGGCGCCAATGATCTCGCCGGTTTCCATATCAACCAGTGGCTGCAGGTAGTAGGTGATGCGGTCGTTTGAGAGCGCATACTGGAACTCGGTGAGGGTGCGGTGAAACGCAACCTCGCGCTTGTATTCCTCGGGGCGAAAGACGGCAATGCGATCCTTAAAGTCGTTTTTCGCGCGCCGATTGGTAAACATGGCCTTGGCCTGTGCATCGATGGTGATTTCCTCGTTGGAGTCGATGGGGTAGACACCCATGGACGGCCAGAAACCCACGCCGCCATCATGCTTGGCCACGGCCTCGCGAACGCGGTTATAGATTTTATGGACGGTGTCGTGCTCAAAGGGGATGAGTACGCAAAAGTCATCTTGGCCCCAGTACCCTGCGACGCCCATGTCGGCATTCTCGATGTCCTTGAGGACCGTGCCCACATCGGCGAGCATGCGGTCGCCCTCGGCCTGTCCGTGCCATTCGTTGAACAGCCGCATGTGTCCCATGTCGACGGTGGCGATACACCAAGCGCCGTCGCGCCCTGTCCTCAGAAATGCGTTGGCACGCCGCATAAACTCGCTGGGTCGATAGAGGCCCGTGAGCGTATCGATGCGTTCGGCGACGGCGCTTTTGCGCTCAATCTCAGGTATGGGGAGGCTGTCGTTGGGAACAAGCCCGCCGGCCGCACGAAGACGACGGTCGAGTTCGCCTAAAACAGCGGTCGCTTGATTGATTAAGCGCTCGTAAAAGGCCGGAACGACGAGGCAGACGGGGGTAATGGTATCGCCCGCGATTTGAACAGGAGCGAAAACGGCTTCTTTAAGATGATGGGTCAGTTGCTCGAATGCCTCGTGGCCCAACTCGTTGCTAAGCACGACGAACTGGGCGTTTCGTGAGCGGAAGACGCGACTCCTGCCGCGGGTGATCGACAACATGCGGCCTGCGTATTCGGCGAGCATGTTGTCGACAGCCTCGGCCCCATAGAGCTCGTTGAGCTTTGCCGTGCCGCGAACGCGGACCGCTATAAGCCCCGTCTCGCAACGGTCGCGACGGCAAGCATCGATAGCGTTGATCAGCATACGCTGCGTTCCGAGGCCCGTAGCGGCGTCGACGGTTTCGGCAAGCGAATGGTTGACGAGCTCGCCGACATAGAGCGAGGGGGTATTTCCGTCGCCGTCGATACGAAACCCGCGAGCGCGGCAAAGGACGTAGTCGCCCGCGGCATTGCGCATACGGTACTGCATGACGCGACGGTGTTTGGAGCCATTATAGATTTGGTCGATGTCGTTGATGTAGGCCTCAAGGTCATCGGGGTGGACGCGCGTTTTCCAGTAATCGTGGCAGTTGTCTACATGCTCAGAAGGAAGACCGAGATCGCGCAGGGCGCCTTGTGACCATAGGGTGCGATGTTTGTCCAAGTTCTCGATAAAGCAATAACGGCCTTCGTTGAGCATCGAAAAGGCGTCAAAAACGCGATCGCTTATTTCGAAGTCGTCGGTGTGGACTTGCGCGATATTGCGTCGATCAAGATGCATGGCATGGCGTAGCTTGTAGTCGTACATGCGATGGTCGGCATCGAGTGTCATGCGATTGGAGACTTCACCCAGGGCGGGGTCGGCGTGCGACACTCCGTAGCTAAACGAGTGAGGCATCTCGGAATCGTTGTTTTTGAGTAGGACCGTTCGGCAGTGTTCCAGGCGCTCGGCGAGGTCGTCCTCGGTCGCAATCGTAGACAGGATGGCAAACTCGTCGCCGCCTATGCGAAACGCCGCCTCGTCCACTTTCATATACAGCTTGAGATAGAGACTTACCTGCAAGATATAGCGGTTGCCCTCGTCATGCCCAAAGACGTCGTTGCAGTGCTTAAGGTTATCGATGTCGATAAACGCCATGGTCACGGGCAGTTCCTGCTCCCAGATTTCCTCTAGGGAACGGGCAAAGCCGCCGCGGTTGCCAAGTCCGGTGAGCTGGTCGGTAAAGGCCGTCCTAATCAGATCATCCTGACGCTCGAGAAGGTCACGGACGGTCTTTTCGAGCGTTTCGGTGTAATTGCTGGCGGTGTCCATGTTGTAAGCGGCTTTCTGAGGTCGGGGCGGATGGCGTCGGGCGAGCTCGTAGTGTACACGCGTCGTTGCTCGGCGCCTTGCGTGTATCCAGGCCCCCGCCTTGCTGCGTTGTTGAGTTACTTTGCCGGCTAATGTTCGCTGTTGATAACAGCTGAGTAGTATAGACAACAGTGCACAATTATATATGGGCGCACATGCTGTGGGCGGCTATTATTCGCCAAACGGCAACGCCTGGGTGCGCATGAAAAATGCGACTGAGTCGATATATGTTGACGGGTATACTTGTCCCGTTTTAAAACGCAGGAACGGAGATGGTCACATGGCACAGCCGGATACGACGCGCACGGTGGGGCTTGCGCTCGAGGGAGGCGGCTACCGCGGTATGTATACGGCGGGCGTGCTCGACGTTTGGATGGAGCGCGGTTTGACCTGCGACCATATGGTGGGTGTCTCGGCGGGCGCGGCGTTTGGCTACAACTTTAAATCGCGCCAGATCGGCCGTGCCATTCGTTACAACAAGGCCTATTGCGCCGACAAGCGCTATGCGAGCGTGACCAGCTGGCTGCGAACCGGCGATATGTTCAATGCCGATTTTGCCTATCACGAGGTGCCTATCGAGCGCGATCCCATCGACTTGGAGGCGTATCGCGCCTGCCCCATGCGATTTACGTGCGTGTGTACCGATATCGAGACGGGCAAGGCCGTCTACCACGATCTACCGTATGGCGACGAGCGCGATATCGAGTGGATCCGGGCGTCGTCTGCCATTCCTGTGGCGACGCGTCCCGTTGCTATTGACGGGCATAAGTATCTGGATGGTGGCGTGGCTGATTCTATTCCCAGCGCATGGCTGTTTGCGCAGGGGTATGACCGCAATATCGTGGTACTCACGCAGCCGGCGGGCTTTGTGAAGCAGCCCAACAGCGTGATGCCCATGCTGCGGCGCGTGTTCCGTCACTATCCGGAGTTTGTTGCAGCGCTTGAGCATCGGCATGAGGTCTACAATGCCACGCTCGATGACCTGGCACGTCGAGAGGCTGCCGGCGAAATCTTTGTGGTGCGGCCGAGCGAATCGGTGAAGGTGCCGTCGCTGTGCCGCGAACCGGATGAGCTCGAGCGCATCTACCAGGTCGGCCGCCACGATGCAGAGGCGACTTTGCCGGCGTTGGAAGCGTATCTGGCGGGGTAAGGGTCGCATACGGAAAGCGCATCCCGGAATGGAGGCCCAAACTGGGATGCGCTTTCCATTGCTGAAGATATGAGGCTGCGAATCAGCTGTTCGGCCTATGCCTATGCCTGCTGCCAGGTGTCGACAAGCTCCTTGGCTGCGGCATGGGGGTCGTCGGCGCTGCAGACGGCGCTTACCACAAAGAAGCCGTCGACGCCGGTGGCCTTAAGCTGCGGCAAGTCGGCCGTCTTAACGCCGCCGCCCACCACGATGGGCACGGGGCTTGCCGCGTGGAGTGCGGCAAGGTCCTCAAAGCTCTTGGTGATGATAGAGCCGTCGGCCGCGCGTCCGCAGTCGCGCTTGGTCTCGGTCTCGTGGAGCGGGCCGATGCCCAGGTAGTCGACCAGGCTCATGTCGGCGGTCTTGACGTACTCGAGCATCTCCTCGCAACGGGCCGAAAGGCCCACAATGGCATCGGGGCCCAGCAGCTTGCGGCAGACCTCGACGGGAATGTCGCTCTGGCCTACGTGCACGCCATCGACGGCAATGCCCTGCTCGCGCGCGGCAAGCACACAGTCCAGACGGTCATCGATTAACAGGGCGACCTGACCGGTCTTGCCGGCCTGTGCGATTGCCTGCGCGGCGTCGTCGGTCAGCGCAATGATCTCGCGGGCGCTTGCCACCTTGGAGCGCACCTGGATGCAGGTAAAGCCGGCGTCGAGTGCCTGGGCCACCACATCGCCCACGGGGCGTCCGAGGGTGTTTTCGGGGCCGAGTACCAGATAGGCCGAGATATCAAGGTTGTCGCGGATGCTCATTGTGCTTCCTCCTGCTTTTTGATCTGTGCTTCCATACGCTTGAGTTTGCCGGTCATGGTGTCGGTAAATCCGGGTCGAATATCGGCTTTGAGCACGACTTCGGTGCGGATGCCCTTGCTCGCCAACACAAAGGTCGCGTCGCGCACGACCTGCATGACCTCGTCCCAGTCGCCCTCGATCTCGGTGAACATCGAGGTGGTGCGGTTGGGGAGGCCGCTCTCGCGAATGACGCGCACGACCTCGGCGACCTCGGCGGACAGCTCGTCGCCGGTGCCGCATGGGGCGATGGCCACGGCGACGAGCGTGTTCATGCCGGCATTGGTTGCGGGTTCGGACATCGCTTATGCCTCCTCGAGCTCGAGTCGGTTGTCGGCAATATCCTGGGCGGTTGCGCGGTAGAGCTCGTCGATAAAGGCGACCTTAAAGCTTGCCGGGCCATCGGCGACGGCGGCGGCACGCGTGCCGGCAACGTTGTAGACGGCGGTGCCGCAGACTGCTGCCGTAAACGGATCGGTAGCACAGGCGTACACGGCCAGCACGCCGCCCTGCGAGCAACCGCAGCCGGTGATCTTGGACATGAGCGGGCTGCCGCCGTGGGATTTGGCCACGGTCGTGCCGTCGGTAATCAGGTCGACTTCGCCCGAGACCACAACGGCGCCGCCGGTGTAGCGAGCGAGCGCCACGGCGGCATCGCGGGCGGCGTCGACCGTGTCGGTGGTATCGACACCGCGCACGCGGCTCAGATCGGCCGACTCGCCCTCAAGACCCCACAGGCCGGAGAGTGCGATGATCTCGGAGGCGTTGCCGCGTACGATGGCGGGCTTGTACTGCTTGAGCTCGTTTACCAGCTGGGTGCGCAGGCTACCGATGCCCAGACCCACCGGATCGAGCACCCAGGGCTTGCCGGCGTCGTGTGCCGCCTTGGCCGCGCGGGGAATCGTCTGCTCGTAGATGGGGAAGAGCGTGCCCATGTTGAGATAGATGGCGCCGCCGCCGGCAACGAGCGCCTCGCCCTCGTCGGGCAGATAGACCATGGCGGCCGAACCGCCCACGGCGAGCTGCGCGTTGGCGACAAAGTCGATCGTCACCGTGTTGGTGATGGAGCCGGCCATCGGATTGGTGGCTCGAATCTCCTCTACGGCCTTGACCATATGTTGCTTAAGCTGTTCCGAATCAATCACTGCACATGCCTCCTTGGCATAGAAAAGGGGCGCTGTGCATAGACAGCGCCCCTGTAAAGGCGGCATGCTCCCTACGCCAGCATTAACTGACAGGTTCAAAGGATTGGGCCCTATGCCCTCTCAGCCTTGTGGTTTGCACCGCCGGCACTCCCGCATCGAATCTGTTGTTCCCTATACTAGCGCACCTGCCAATATGGGACAGGTTTATTTTGGCAGGTGGCAACAGGGGCGCTGCATTTTCCCAGATAAAACCTGCCAAGATAAACCTGTCCCTTATTGGCAGGTCGTTACAATAGACGGGATAAAGAATGACCGAGGGGACCTTATGATCAAACTTGTGCTGACCGATATGGACGATACGCTGATTCCTGCTGGACACGATGGCGCCAGCGACTGCGCCATCGAGGGCATTCATGCCATGCAGGCGGCGGGCCTGCATTTTGGCCCGGTTTCGGGTCGCCAGCCGTCCGCGATGAGCTGGATGTTCCGCAATCGCTCCGAGTGCTTCTCGACCGGTGCGTTTTGCAACGGCCAGGTGATGTTTGTCGATGGCGAGGCGGTTGCCTCGCGCGCAACGGATAACGATGCCCTTATGCGCCTGGCCGACTACCTGGAGCAAGAGACCGACGATACCTATTTGAAGGTCTACCGTCTGGGTGATGACTTTTGGGACAACGACGCCTATTGCGTGACAAGCGATCCCGAGCGTGTGCGTCGCGCCATGGAGTCAGGCGGCAACGCGTGGCTCAAGGGCGAAGAGGCTCCCTGTCGCCCTGTCGTTGACGATGCCCCGGTATACAAGGCGAATATCTGGAGTGCCCGTTCGCGCGAGGAGCTCGCCGAGCTGCGCGAGCGTGTTGCCGCCGAGGTGCCGGAGCTCTCGCTCGTGTTTCCCAACAACCGCGTGCGCCTGTTCGACGTTCTTCCGACCGGCTGGGACAAGGGCTGTGCTGCGCTGGAGCTGGCGCGCGCTTTGGGCCTGACGCCCGACGAGGTGGCCGTATTCGGCGATTCCGATAACGATTTGCCCATGATCGATGCCGTTCCCAATTCCGTTGCAGTCGCCAATGCCAACGAGGCCGTCACGGCTGCCGCGCGCTGGCATATCGGCGCTGCGGCAGATGATGCGGTTGCCGGGGCTCTGCATCAGATTGCCGCCTGCGCCGCGACGGGGGAGATGCCGTCGTTTATGCGTCAGATGGACGCGACGGGTTTCGACGTCACGAACGTCTAGGGAGAAAGCCATGAAGCTCCAGCAGCTCAGATATGTCGTCAAAGTTGCCGAATGCGGCAGCATCACCGAGGCCTCGCGCCGGCTCTTTGTGTCGCAGCCTTCGATTACCGCGTCAATTCGCGATCTCGAAAACGAGATGGGTGTACACATCTTTGAGCGCACCAACAAGGGCGTCATTGTGTCCGAGGAAGGCGAGACCTTCTTGGGCTACGCGCGCCAGGTGCTCGACCAGGCCGACCTGCTCGAGGGCAAGTACAAAGGCACGTCCGAGCAGGTGCCGCACTTTAGTGTGAGCTGCCAGCATTATTCCTTTGCCGTTAATGCATTTGTCGATGTGATCCGCGAGTTCGATGCCGCGCGCTACGACTTTACCCTGCGCGAGGAGCAGACCCACGAGATTATCGAGGACGTCGCGCATATGAAAAGCGAGCTCGGCATCCTGTATCTGTCGGAGCACAATCGCGAGGTCATCGAGCGCATGCTCGCCGCCAACGAACTCGTATTCGAGGGGCTCTTCTGCGCCACGCCGCATGTCTTTGTGTGCTCCGACCATCCGCTGGCGGGTCGCTCGAGTGTGACGCTCGAGGACTTGGAAGACTACCCGTTCCTGTCCTATGAGCAGGGCAGCTACAACTCGTTTTACTATTCCGAGGAGCTGACCTCGACCTTTGAGCGCCGCAAGAATATCCGCGTGCGCGACCGTGCGACGCTGTTCAACCTAGCTATGGGCCTTAACGGTTACACGGTGTGTTCGGGCGTGATCAGCCATGAACTTAACGGCCCCGGTATTATCTCGATTCCGCTCGATGTAGACGAGTACATGGAGATTGGCATCATCACGCGCAAGAACACGACACTTACGCGCTACGGGCAGGCCTATATCGAAGCGATTCGTCAGCACATCTAGACTGCTGCGTTCTGCGCGGGTCAAATCTCTTTATGGCAGTCCAAACTGATATAGGAAGCATCTATATCAAACTGTTATAAACATATATTTTACGATGTCCATATGAGCGCTCATACTCTGTCCCAGTAAAGCAACCAATGCAAAGGGAGATATCTATGAGCACTTCGATTCAACCGAACGCGCCGTTTCGTGCCGATATCGTCGGCAGTTTTCTTCGTCCGCAGGCTGTAAAGGACGCCCGTGCCGCCTATGTCGCGGGTAAACTCGACGCTTCCGGCCTTAAGGCCGTCGAGGACGAGGCCATCCGCGACTTAGTGGCCAAGCAGAAGGCTGCCGGCCTGCAGGTGATTACCGATGGCGAGTTCCGCCGCAGCTACTGGCACCTCGATTTTATGTGGGGCCTCAACGGCATTGAGCGCCGCGCCTCGCGCACGGGCTACATGTTCCACGATGAGGAGACTACCGCCGACACCGCCGTGGTAACCGGTCCCATTAGCGGCGAGAATCATCCGTTCGTCGAGCACTTCAAATTTATCAAGTCGCTCGAGGGAGAGGGCCAGGTCGCGCGCCAGACCATTCCGGCGCCGATCCAGACGTTCTCCGAAGTCACACTCGACCGCTGCGATGGCCAGCAGGAGAGTCTGCACGCCGTCTACAAGACCGACGAAGAGCTCGTCGATGCCATTGCCGCAGCATACCGCACCGTGATTGCTGACCTGTATGCCGCGGGCTGCCGCAACATCCAGTTTGATGACTGCACCTGGGGCATCTACTGCGATACCGATTTTGTTGCCAAAACCGGCATGAGCCCGGTCGACCTGCAAAAGGTAAGCGAGCTGGGCGTGGCGCTCAACAATGCCGCCATCGAGGGCAAGCCCGACGATCTGGTTATCAACACGCATGTATGCCGCGGCAACTACCACTCCACCTACGCTTTTGAGGGCGGCTACGACCCCATCGCGCCGTACCTGTTTGCGCATGAGGACGTTGACGCGTTCTATCTGGAGTTCGACACGCCCCGCGCCGGTGGTTTTGAGCCGCTCAAGTACGTTGCTCCCGGCAAGAAGGTCGTGCTGGGCTTGGTGACCACCAAGGCGGCAGAGCTCGAGAACGAGGATGTTATCGTCGAGCGCATCCGCGAGGCGGCAAAGTACGTGCCGCTCGAGAACCTGTATCTGTCTCCGCAGTGTGGCTTTGCCAGCTGCGAGATTGGCAATAAGCTGACCGAGGACGAGCAGTGGGCAAAGATTGCGCTGGTCGGGCGTATTGCCGAGCGCGTTTGGAAATAGCGCTAGCGTTTGCAGGTGGCGGCGCGTGCGAGGTACTGCATATCGCGTACAATGGTTCGGATCGTATCGTTCGGGCAGGTTATCCGATATGCCTGATCGCCCTTCCATTCGAAAGGACTTCCATGTCCCAGTCTTCGACGCCCGCCGTCACCGATGCCATCTACGATGCATCGTCGCTCGGCCGCCCGCGCATGTTTGTGTTGGGTTTGCAACACATGTTTGCGATGTTCGGAGCCACGGTGCTCGTGCCCGTGCTCACCGGCCTTTCCGTTTCGACGACGCTTCTGTTCGCCGGCATCGGCACACTGCTGTTTCATTTTCTATCGCGTGGTAAGGTGCCCGCGTTCCTGGGCTCGTCGTTTGCCTTTATCGCGGGTTATGCCGCCATTGCACCCAACGGCGAGGCCGAGCTTTTGCCCTACGCCTGCCTGGGCGTTGCCTGCGCCGGTCTGCTCTACCCGGTGCTGGCAGCGCTGTTCCGCGCCTTTGGCGCCAAGCGCGTCATGCGCTTCTTTCCGCCGGTGGTGACCGGCCCCATCGTCATTTCCATCGGCCTGATCTTGGCAAGCTCTGCTATCGCCAACTGCCAGACCAATTGGCTTGTTGCCGTTGTCGCTGTGGCCGTGATCGTCATCTGCAATATTTGGGGGCGCGGCATGGTCAAGATCGTGCCGATTTTGCTGGGCGTTGTGGTGAGCTATGCCGTTGCGGCCGCGCTGGGCGAGGTCGACTTCTCTGGCGTCGCAGCCGCCCCCTGGGTTGGCTTGCCCGTCGTGTGGGACAACACCGTGTTTGCGCTCTTTGGACCGCAGTTCGATAGCAGTCTTGCCACGACGGCCATTATCACCATCATGCCACTGGCCTTTGCGACCATGATTGAGCACATTGGCGATATCTCCGCCATCGGATCGACTTGTGAGCGCAACTACATTGCCGATCCCGGCCTGCACCGTACCCTGCTCGGCGATGGCCTGGCGACTATCTTGGCATCGCTCTTTGGCGCTCCTGCCAATACGACGTATGGCGAGAACACCGGCGTGCTTGCGCTTACGCGTGTGTTCGACCCGCGAGTGATTCGCATTGCCGCGTGCTGCGCCATCGTGCTTTCGTTCTGCCCCAAGTTCGCTGCTGTCATTGCGGCCATGCCGGCGTGTGTAATCGGCGGCGTGTCGCTCGTGCTCTATGGCATGATCAGCGCCGTGGGCGTTCGCAACCTCATCGAGAACCAGGTCGATTTCCAGAACAACCGCAACGTGCTGGTGGCCGCTCTGGTGCTGGTGCTTTCGCTCGGCATCGCGTACAGCACTGCCGGAGCTATCGTGCTGGAGCTGGGCGGCGTGACGATTTCGCTTTCGGGCCTTGCCGTGGGCTCGCTGGTGGGCATTGTGCTCAACGCCATCCTGCCCGGTAACGACTTTGAGTTCGATACTTCCGAGCTTGAGGAGACTGCTGAATAGCAGCTGCGTTCAGCCAAATTAAAAATGGCGTCCATGCGTATGTACGCGTGGGCGCCATTTTTAATGCGTCAGTATCCAGTGGATGCCGCGTGCCATGCGCAGGTCAGTTTGGGTAAAGTGATTGCCGGGGTTGAGCTCCAGCATTGTTGGAATGTCACGCTCGATAAACAGCTCTTCCATCGCGCGCGTATCGTCGAGTACGTGCCGCATCATGCGGTTGGGCGTCTTGGTTTCCTTTTTACCGAGTGACAGATAGACGGCGTCGGGCGTAGCTGTCATCGTGCGCTCGCGCGCGTAGTCGATAAAGCCGGGGAACCACAGCGACCCCGATGCACTTGCCGCGCGCTCAAAGACATCTGTTTGCCAAAGTGCCCACAGTGCAAAAAGACCCGCCAAGGAGTAGCCGGCAACGCCGCGCCAGGCGGGCGGTTGCGGGAGCGATGATTCGGCCTCTGGGATTATCTGCTTCAACAACTCGTCAAGAAAACCAGCGGCCTGTCCACCAAAGGGCTCGGCATCGCGCACGGTTCCGTCGCATCCCCAGGGGCTCAGCTCGCGATTCCAGTTGAGGCTGCCAATGCCGACAAGCGTGAAGGGCGGGCAGTTGAGCTCTCGGCAGCGTTCATAAACCTCCGTGCCGTCGCCCATGACCACGGGAAGATAGATGACTGGTGCGCTTTCGGCATGCTGTGCATGAACGGTTATCTGCTTTTGATGCGCTTCCATGACGGGCTTCTCTCGGCGTTGTGATATCGACGGCCCCCATTGTCGCACGCCGGCTCATGCAGGTTGGGCTAGACCAAAGACAATCTCGTGCATACCCTGCGGACGCATATGGAAAACGCCACCGCCGGAGGGGAGCTCGGCGGTGGCGTTGTTAAACGGTGCTGGGACTCGGGGCCTTCGCGGGAGCTGCCATGTGCGCAGAGGCGTCTAAGAGCGCTTGCGGCTCGCCATGGTGCCTGCGGCGATAGCGGCTGTTCCCGCAAGGACGGTTGCCACGATGGCCGCACCCGAGGTGTCGCCGGTTGCCGCGAGCACGCCGGTAGTCTTGGCTTTCGTGATTGAAGCCGCAACGGCCTTGGTCGGCTTTGAGCCCTCAGGCTTGGGGTTCTGCTTGGACTCCGCGGGCTTGCTTTCTGCGGGCTTGGTCTCGTCGGGCTTGGGGTCTTCCGGCTTGGCTACCTCGGGAGGTGCGATGACCATGCTCTTGGCGACAGCTTCGTTATAGGGGGAGTCGATCACAGCGTCGCCCGTGCCGATGGCTTGGCCTGCCTCGTAGATGCCGTCACGGAGCTTGCGATAGTCAATGACCTTGCCGCCTTCGGGCGTCTGGATGGCGGCGTTCTCAATCTTGATGGTGCCGATTGTCTTGTCGTCAGCGCTCATGGCACGGGCAAAGATTGCCGCTGTATCTCCTTCGGCCGTTACCTTGCTGCGGATGATCGAGATGACTGCGGGTGTGACGCCCTCGCTGGTCTGGGCGATGATGCCGATGTTCTCGCCTTGGGGCTCGGGGCTCGTCTCACCATCTTGGTTTTCGCTGTAGGGGATGGGGCCGTCGCCGTTCTCGACATAGCGGGCTATGGCCTTGACAACGGAGTCGCTGATGTAGATGTGGCCACCCTCCTCGTTGGGTCGATCGTTTCTGGTGGAGAATGCAGCCGAAACCTCGCCTTCCGCAAACGCGTCCACGGTGGAGCCGTTCTTGACGACGATATCGTCTTGGTAGGTGAAGAGGGCAATGGCGTCACCGTATCTGCCTTTACTTGCGCGGACTGTCACGTTTGCATGATCGAGTGTGATGCCCTTGTGGGCATAGACGCCATATTCAACACCGTTTGCGTTGAGGGAGGCGTTTGTGGCTGCGAGGCTGCCCTTGGCCTCGACGGCGGCGTCTTTCTCGGAGCTCGCCTTGACCTGGCTGCCGTCCGAGATATTGATGTTGCCGCCGCTCCAAATGGCCTCACCATCGGCTGAGCTTGCCTCGACTGTGCCGCCACCCTTGATGGTGAGGTTCTTGTCGGTTCCGATACCCTTGTCCTTGGTAGCCCTGGCGGTGACGGCCCCGCTGTCGTCAATCGTGATATTGCCGTTTGCCCTGATGCCATCCGATACGCCCGTGGCGTTGACGTTGCCCGAACCTTTGATAGCGAGATCGCCCTCGGCGTCGATGGCATCAAACCCAGCGCTCGTGGCGTTGACGGATCCGGCTCCGTCGATGTTGATATTACCCGTGGAGAGGATAGCGTCCTCAGTAGATGTCACGCTGAGCGTGCTGCCCGCGTCGCCTTGGATATTGAGCTCGGCGTTCTCATTCTTGCCATGAGAAGCCTTGATGCCTTCGATCCAGTCGGCAGTGACGATGTTGTTTCCCGAGTAATTCACGTTGAGCTTGCCTGCGGCCTGGATCTCGCCGCCGTTATAGTTGTTGAGCTTCAAGTCGTCGGCGCCGTCCCACGACCAGGTGCCGGTCTCGTCGCCCGCCGCAGTGCCGGCGTTGTATTTGGTTTCGCCGACCTTGACCCATTCCGCCGCGAGCGAGACGCTCGGCATGAGCAGCGAGCTCACCGTGAGCGCGCACACGGCGCCTACGACGATGCGGCGCGTCACGCGGCGCCAGCTGCCGTGCGCGAGTCCTATGCGACGGCGAACGTCGGGTTCGGCAACATGGGTTCCGGCGGTAGTGTCATTGCGTTTGGGGGTCGTGAACAAGGCTGCCATGGTTGCTCCCGTTCTCATAGGGCCTATACGGCTAGGTTCAGCGTATCTGCTGGATGTTGCCGGCGGTAGTGCCGTTTGGAGGGCAAAATGGCCAAAATGGGGGAGAAATAGGCCGCACGCCGGCGCAGGGACCGACGCTAAAAGAAAAGCGCGGGGCCGCATGGCGACTCCGCGCTTTATTGTTCAGCTTTTGCAGCCTTGCCCTTACGCTACGAAGAAGTAGACGGGGAAGGCAAGGGCTGCGATCCACCCGTCCTGTGCGAAAAAGTGTTTACGAACGTTTGCGACTCGCCAGGGCGCCTGCGGCGATGGCGGCTGTTCCCGCAAGGGCGGCTGCCACGATGGCTGTGTTCGAGGTGTCGCCGGTTGCCGCGAGCTTGCCGACGGTCTTGGCTCCCTTGGCTGCAACTGCAACGGTCTTGGTTGTCTTCGTGCCCTCGGACTTGGAACCCTCGGGCTTGGTCTTGCCGTGCTTTTCCTCGGGCTTGGTCTCCTCGGGAGGCACGATGACCGTGCTCTTGGCGACAGCGGCGTCATAGGGGGAGTCAATCGTGGCATCGCCCGTGCCGATGGTCTGCCCCGCCTCGTAGACGATGCCGTCGCTGAGCTCTTCTTTGTTGCGATAGTCAATGACTTTGCCGCCTGCAGGCGTCTGGATGATGGCGTCCTTGATTTCGATGGTGCCGATCGCCTTGCCGTCCGCGCTCATGGCAAGGGCGAAGATAGCCGCCGTGTCTCCCTCGGCCGTGACCTTGCTGCGGACGATCGAGATGGTCGCGGGCGTGATGCCCTTCTCGGTCTGCGCGAAGATGCCGATGTTCAGGCCCTCGGACTCAGGGATGATTTCGTCGTTTTGGTCTCCACTGTAGTGGTCGGGGCCGTCGCCGCCGGTCTCGGCATAGCGGGCTATGGCCTTGACAACGGAGTCGCTGATGTAGATATGGCCACCCGCTTCGTCGGAGTAGAAATTACTGGTGGAGATTGCAACCGAGAACCTGCCTTCTGCGAGCGCATCCACAGTCGAGCCGTTCTTGATGACGATGTCGTCCTCATCGGTGAAGAGTGCGCTGGCTTCCCCGCCATCTGAGCTTGCGCGGACCGTCACGGTCGCGCCATCGAGCGTGATGCCCTTGTAGACATAGATGCCATACCCAACGCCACTTGCGTTGAGGGAAGCGTTCGTGACCGTGAGGCTGTTTTTACCGTCGATGGCGGCGTCTTCCTCGGAGCTTGCCTTGACCTGGCTGCCACCCGAGATCTCGATACTGCCGTCGGCCCAAATCGCATTGTCTTTGATAGAGCTTGCCTCTACCTTGCCGCCGCCCTTTATGATGAGGTTCTCGTTAGCATCGATACTCTGATCGTCGGTGGCCTTGGCGGTGACGGTTCCGCTGTTGTCGATCGTGATGTTGCCGTCGGCCCTGACGCCATCAGAATCGCCCGTGGCGTTAACGTTTCCCGAGCCCTTGATGGTGACATCGCCCCCGGCATCGATGGCATCGTGCTCGGTGCTCGTGGCGTTGACAGTGCCAGCGCCGTCGATGTTGATGTTGCCGACGGAAGTGATGGCGTCACGAGAAGAGGTCACGTTGAGCGTGCTGGACGCGTCGCCCTGAATATTAAGCTCGGCGTTCTCGTTCGCGCCATCCTTAACCTTGATGCCGCGGCCGTTGTCGTTAGTGACGGTGTTGTTGCCCTCGTAGCTCACGTTGAGCTTGCCCGCTGCCTCGATCGCGCCGCCGTTGTAGCCGTTGAGCTTCATATCATCGGCGCCGTCCCATGACCAGGTGCCGGCGGCGTCTCCCGCGGGCCCCGCGGCCGCTTCGTGGCGGACGCCATCGACGTCCACCCACTCCGCCGCGAGCGAGACGCTCGGCATGAGCAGCGAGCTCACCGTGAGCGCGCACACGGCACCCACGACGATGCGGCGCGTCACGCGGCGCCAGCTGCCGTGTGCGAGCAGCGTGCGACGGCGCAGGTCGGGCTCGACAAAATGGGCTCCAGAGGTTTTGTCATTGCGCTTGGGGGTCGTGAACAAGGCGGCCATGGTTACTCCCATCCTCATAGGGCCTATGCGGTTAAATCCAGCATATCTGCAGGATGTAGCCGTCGGTAGTGCCGTTTGGAGAGCAAAACGTCCAAAACTTGCGAAGCAATACATCGCGCGTCCGTGTGGTGCCTGGCTTTAAAAGCAAAGCGCGGAGCCGCTCGATGCGACTCCGCGCTTTGCTGTTTGGTATTGCGAATCTTGCGCCTACGCTACAAAGAAGTAGACGAGGAAGGCGAGGGCTGCGATCCACATGAGCGGCTTGATCTTGGAGGCCTCGCCCTTAAAGAGCGCGACGATCACGTAGGCGATAAAGCCCAGGCCAATGCCGGCAGAGATGGAGTAAGTGAAGGGCACGCCGGCGACAATCATGAACGCCGGGAAACCCTGCGACACGTCGGACCAGTCGATCTCGGAGGCCTCGCTCATCATGAGGTAACCGACGTAGACCAGAGCACCGCAGGTGGCAGCGCTGGAAACGATGGTGACGATGGGGGAGAAGAACGCGGCGAGAATGAACAGCACGCCGGTGGTGACGGAGGTGAGGCCCGTGCGGCCACCGTCGGCAGCGCCAGAGGTGGACTCGACGAAGGTGGTGATGGAGGAGACGCCCATAAAGCCACCGGCAGCAGCGGCCACGGAGTCGACGACCAGGATGGGACGGATGTCCTCGACATTGCCGTCCTCGGTCAAGAACTCGCCCTGCTTGGCGACGGCCATCGCGGTGCCCATGGTGTCGAAGAAGTCGCTCATGAGCAGCGAGAAGGCAACGACGAGCAGCATCGGGTCGGTCAGGACCTTCACGATGGCAAGGTTGCCGTCGGCAGTGCTGGCAAACGGGGCGCCGAAGGTCGAGAAGTCGAGCGGTGCGATGAGGCCCTCGGGCGCATGGGTGACGCCCAGCGGGATTCCGGCGATAACGGCGACGATGATGCCGATGAGCAGCGAGCCCGGCACGTTGCGGGAAGCCAGGGCAACCGTCACGACGATGGAGATGATGCCGACGATAAAGGTGGGGGAGGCGATGTCGCCCAGGCCGACGAGCGTACCGGCGCCAGCGGTGATGATGCCGGCGTCGCACAGGCCGATCATGGCGATAAACAGGCCCAGACCCACCGAGATGGCGTGGCGCAGGACCACGGGGATGGCGTCCATGATGGCCTCGCGCAGGCCGCACAGGACGAGCAGCAAGATGACGATACCCTCGAGGAAGATAACGCTCATGGCCACGTGCCAGTCGCCGCCGCACATGGTGGTGGCGATGCCCGCGATCATGGCGTTGATGCCCAGACCCGACGCGCAGGCGAGCGGGCGGTTGGCGAAGATGCCCATGCAGATGGTCATGATGCCGGCGCCCAGGCAGGTGGCGCAGGCGAGCGCTCCCGCATCAATGCCAGCGCCCGAGAGCACTGCGGGGTTGACGGCGATGATGTAGGCCATCGCCAGGAATGTTGTCAGTCCAGCGCGAAGTTCGGTCCCGATTGTGGACTTGCGCTCACTGACGTGAAAAAGTTCGTCCATGCATACCCTTTCCTTGTTCGGCCCCGAGTTTAGGCCGATTGACACGAACTCATTTACTATATCGCCTTTACAACCTTGCTGTTCCTCGCATGTTGATGTTCGGCGCTTTGTAACAGACGGACGGTATTTATCGCATGAAAATGTGTGGGTACCGTATACTTAAGCGGTTACAACGACCCTATGGAGGAACGTATGATTAAAGAGCTTTGCCACGACGAGGCTATCCTGTCCCAGCGTTGCGAGGTTGCGACCGTCGAGGACGAGTCGGTTGCTCAGGACCTGATCGATACCATCAAGTCGCTCGACGATGCCGGCTGCCTTGCCGCTAACCAGATTGGCGTTACCAAGAAGGTCTGCGTCTACCTGGACGACGCCGGCGAGCCCCACGTGCTCTACAACCCCCGCCTGGTGTTTGGCCTGGGCGCCAGCAAGATGGAGGAGAGCTGCCTGACGCACGAGGAGGTCACCAAGTCCACGCGCTATATCAAGTGCAAGGTTGCCTTTGACCAGATCGTCGATGGCAAGATGCGCGAGCGCAAGCAGGACTTTGTGGGCTTCGAGGCGCAGATGGTCCAGCATATGATCGACCACTGTCTTGGAAAGTTGGTCTAAGGGGACCAAAGCACCGCACTTCGTCTCTTTTGGTCCGGGCGTGACATTGTTGTCATGTCCGGGCTTTTGTGTTTAGCGCCTTTTTGTTTGGTGACAATAACCTTAGCAAGAACGTAAAGCTAGGAGGCGCTATGTGTACGAGCATTCGATTTACCGATAATTCTGGCCACATGTATCTGGGCCGCAACCTCGACTGGAGCTTTGACTACGGCCAACAGGTTCGCGTGATGCCGCGCGGGTTCCACATTCCGTATTCGTTTATCGACGATGCGTCGGCGGCACACGCGGTAATCGGCATGTGCATCGATTACAAGAACTATCCCATGTTTTTCGACTGTGGTAACGATGAGGGTCTGGCTGTGGCGGGGCTCAACTTTCCCAGCTATGCCGAGTATGCCGAGGGCCCTGTCGACGGCAAGAACAATATCGCGGCCTATGAGTTTCCCCTGTGGGTGGCAGCGACATTCTCGACGGTCGATGAGGTCGAGGCCGCGCTGCGCGACACGGTGATTGTCGCCAAATCTGCCGGAGAGGGGCTGGGCGTGTCGCTGCTCCATTGGATTATCGGCGACAGCCAGCGCAGCATCGTGGTCGAGATGATGGCTGACGGCCTGCATGTATACGACGATCCGGTCGACACCCTTGCCAACCAGCCGACCTTCCCGTGGCACATGGAAAACCTGCGCACCTATATCACCGCCACAAGCGATTTTCCGCAGACGGCGACATGGCGTGGCGCCGAGCTTAAGCCCTATGGAGCCGGTGCCGGCATGCGCGGCATTCCGGGCGATTGCTATTCGCCGAGCCGTTTTGTAAAGGCGGCGTACCTCAATGCCAATTACCCGCAAAAGGAGAGCGAGACCGAAAACGTCGTTCGCATGTTCCGCTCGCTCGAGGGCGTGGTGATGATTGAGGGGGCGTCCAGGATGGGCGATGGCAAGTTCGAGAAGACTATCTATACCGGATGCTTTAGCGCGCGCACGGGCAATTATTACTACGCGATGTATGGGGATCCGTCGATTCGTTACGTGAGCCTGATGGATGCCGAGGGCGCGAGCCCCGATAGGCTCGTGGTTCCCGAGCCGCGTCGTTCGTAGCTCACTGGTCCGTTGCGACATAAAACGGCCTCGCACCTCTTATGAGATGCGGGGCCGTTGTCGTCAATGGCTGGTGGCGTGTTAGAAGTTGGCGTCGTTGAACTGGGTGCTCTCGAGTCCGTCGAGTTGCTGTTCGGGCGTATCGGCGACGCTCTCGAGCAGCTCAGTGGGATCGACGTTCATATTCTTACCGGCCTCGTTGCCGTTGACCAAGTCGTCCGAGAAGATGTCGACCTCCATTTCCTCGGCCTCTTCGATCTGAACCTCGAGCGGCACCTGGGTGCGCACAAGTTTGACGGCCGGGCGCATGCGGGCAAAGAGCGGTACGTACTCAATGATGATGGCCGAGTTCTCGAGACCGTACCAGCGTGCCGGGCTTCCGCAGGCGCGGCGGACGGCGTACTTGATGGCCATCACGCGGTGGTCATTGCGGTTGATGTCCGTTTCGGGGGCAAGCATCTTGCGCAGCATGCAAAAGCGGAAGTCACCTACGTTGCCGCGCGTCTCGTAGATGGAGTAGGTGTGATGTTGCGGCGGCAGCTCGCCCGATGCCATCAAGTCGCCGACGATCTGACGCAGATAGGCGTTGACGCGCTGGTTGACCTTAAAGCCCAGGTCCAGGCGCACGCGGAACAAAAAGTCCGTGCCAAAGGTCTCGACGGAATACTCGTGCGTATAGGGTTCGTCGGTAACGTGCACGTTGATGAACCAATATGCCTTGGCGCGCTTGGGGTGCTTGTCCAGGATGGAATAGAGCACGTCGCGGTCGAGTGTGAGCGGGTCGGGGCTGTTGGTGAGAAATACCAGATTGTCGGCGAGCACGGGATAGGTCTCGTCATTGCGCAGGCGATTGAGCTGGTCGATGTACTTGGAGACGGGCAGCAGAATCGTCTGCGTGCGCTCGATGGCGGTGCCGCGACGCCACACATACATAAGGCCAAACAGCAGTGCGGCCAAGAAGATCATCACATAGCCGCCGTCAAAGAACATGGTGAGGCACGAGGCGAAAAAGCACAGCTCAATGGCGCCGAAGAGCAGGGCGAAGACGCAGGCGCCCAGCTTGTGCTTGAGAATGCCGGCGATATAGCTCGTCAAAAGCGTGGTGGTCATAAGCATGGTCACGGTAATGGCGAGGCCGTAGGCACTCTCCATGCGCTCGGAGTTTTGGAACAGCAGCACGATGAAGATGCAGCCGATCCACATGATGTTATTGACGAGCGGAATATAGAGCTGGCCCTTGGTGTCGCTGGGGTAGTGGATGCGCAGGTGCGGCATAAGGTTGAGGCGCGTTGCCTCGGATACCAGCGAGAACGAGCCGGTGATGAGCGCCTGCGAGGCGATGATGGCCGCCACGGCCGAAAGCACGATGGCAAAGGGGCGTAGGGGCTCGGGGAGCATCATATAGAACGGGTTGACGATATCCATCGCGAGCATCTGGGGGTTGGAGTTATTGGCGAGTAGCCAAGCTCCCTGACCCAGATAGTTGAGGATAAGGGCCGCCTTAACAAATGGCCAGGATGCATAGATGTTTGCCTTGCCCACATGGCCCATGTCCGAGTAGAGTGCCTCGGCACCGGTTGTCGACAGGAAGACAAAGCCGAGCACCATAATGCCCGAATGGTTGATGGGCGAGAACAGGAACATGATGCCGCGGATGGGGTTGAGCGCGCGCAAGATGGACAGGTTGCCGAGCATGTTGAACAGACCGGCGCCTGCCAGGAACAGGAACCATAGTGTCATGAGCGGGCCGAAGAGCTTGCCGATTGACGAGGTGCCGGCGCGCTGCATGGCAAATAGGCCGCAGATAATGATGATGGTGATGATGATGACGTTGGTCTGGCCGTCGCCCAGCAGCGCATGGCCCCATTCGATGGTGCGTAGACCCTCGATGGCTGTGGTGACCGTGACGGCGGGGGTGAGGATGCCGTCGGCGAGCAGCGCCGCGCCGCCGATCATGGCGGGCAGAATCAGCCATGGTGCCACCTTGCGTACGAGGCTGAACAGGGCGAAGATGCCGCCTTCGTTGTGGTTGTCGGCCTTCATGGCGATTACCACGTACTTGACCGTGGTCACGAGCGTCATGGTCCAGATGACGAGCGAAAGCGCGCCCAGGATCATGTCCTCGCTGACGGTACCGATGCCGCCGTTGTTGGCGACGATTGATTTCATGGTGTACATGGGGCTCGTGCCGATGTCGCCATAGACGACGCCGAGCGTTACGAGCAGCATGCCAGCGGAGAGGGGGATGGCTCCGTGCCCGCCTTGCCCGCGCTGGTCTTGGAGGTTTGCCTCCAGTTTGTTGTGTGCCACGAGGACTCCCTTAGACATCCGGTTATCTGTCTAGGACAAAAAACTTTATGCCGTCTTTATACATACAAGAGCAGTTTGGCACATCGGGTTATTTTAGACAATAATCCTCAGCTGGGGATTATTTATCTACGCAGGTAGCATTTCAAAGCAGGGGCTTTTAAGCACGTGCTGTCTGGGCGATGCCAGCCTTGGCGTTTGCGCGTTTGCCGGCGAGTTCGCAAAAAATCGCGCCGCCGATGATAAGCGCGGCGCCCATCAGGCGGACCGGTGTTATGGCTTCACCCAAAAGGGCGGCCGAGAACACGACCGCCGAAAGCGGCTCGAGGTAGCCGACGACGGCGACGGTCTGGACGGGCAGCTTGGCGACGGCGCTAAAGTAGAGCAGGCAACCAATGCCGGTGTTGACGACGCCGAGCATAGCGACGGCGCGCCAATCAATGCTGGCGGCGACGCCGGCGGACAGGAACGAGGGAGCGCCCTGCGTGATGAGCGTGAGGGCCAGCGCGGTCACAAAGGCGGCGCTCACCTGGAGCGTGGAGTTCTCGAGGCCTTCGATGTGTGGCGCACCCTTGCTAGCGATGACCATCAATGCGTAGCAGAAGGCCGAGACGATGCCGCAGGCAATACCCGCAATGGGCATATTGCCGCCTAGACCTTGTGCCGCAATGAGAAAAGCACCGCAGGCAACGGCGACAAAGCCGGCGATTTTGCCGCCGGTCAGCTTTTCGCCAAAAATGAGCGGGGAGAGGGCCATAACGATGATGGGGCCACAGTAATACAACAGCGAGGAGATACCAACGCCGATCGTCTGATAGGCGCGGAACAGGAAAATCCAGCTGGCGCCCAGCGCGGCGCCCGAGACGATGAGCGCTGCGGCCTCGCGGGGGCGAGACGGAGCCTGCAGGTTATGGCGCTTGGTTATGAAGAGGATGGCGGCAAGGGTGAGAGCGCCCAAAAACGTGCGCAACAGTACGATATCGGAGCTCGGCAGCGCGATGGCAGCGGCGATGATGCCGTTGGAGCCAAACAATAGCAATGCTGCTAAGTACGTAAACAATCCGTTGTTCATGTGCTGACATCCCCTCTATATCCGAGCATGTTCACTATGGGTGAACTGGCTTTAGAAGAAAAGCGAATATAATGCATGGATAACATGACAAAAACTCATGTAAAGGTGGAGGGGTGCCGTGGAAACGAATATTCAAAAGATGCAGGTGCTGCTCGAGACGGTGCGGGCCGGCAGTTTTACGCGCGCCGCCGAGCGGCTGAGCTATTCGCAGTCGGGCGTGAGCCGCATGGTGGGCGACCTTGAGACCGATTGGGGTTTTAAGGTGCTCAACCGCAGCCGCGAGGGTGTGGTGCTTTCTGCCGATGGGCGGCAGATCATGCCGGCGGTTGAGGCGCTCTGCGAGGAGTTTGGCCGCCTGCAGCGACACGTGGACGAGATGCGTGGGCTCATGCGCGGCAAGATCTGCATTGGTACGTTTTCGAGTGTGGCGACCCATGTACTGCCGCCGGTGATTGCGCGCTTTCGCGCCGATCATCCGGATGTCGATTACGAGCTGCTGATGGGTGATTACTCCGAGATTGAGCAATGGGTGGCGGAAGGCCGCTGCGACCTGGGCTTTATTCCGCGCGAGCCACGTGGCGCCGGCATGGCGTCGCGACCGTTGGTGCAAGACGAGTTGATGGCCGTGGTGCCAGCGGACTCCTCGCTTGCCACGGCGGAGGTCGTTTCTCTTGCCGATTTAGCCAACGAGCAGTTTATTCTGCTGGAACGGGGTACCGATGATGAGATTACGCCGCTATTCCGTCGGGCGGGGCTGTCAGTGCGCTCAAAACTGTCGACTTGGGATGACTATGCGATTATGGCTATGGTCGAGGATGGCTTGGGCGTGAGCATTCTTCCCGCGCTCATCTTGCGTCGCTGCCAGTTCGATGTTGCTGTGCGTCCGCTCGAAGGGCATCCCCATCGGCAGATCAACGCCATATATCGAACGGCCGATGTTTCGCTTGCCGCCGCTCGTTTCCTCGAATACCTCTAAATGCGTGCACGTCGTTATCGCCTTGGGATAAATCTCGAGGTCTTGCTCATTTTATTTTTGAAATTGAACTTTTCGAAATAGCACGGCGCTATACTGCTTGCTAAATTGAACCCTGGTTCAATTCGTGTTCTATAAATTGAACTTTGCCAGCAAGGAGGTTCCTGTGGCCCAAGAGACGTTTAGCGATCGCCTGCGACAGACTATGTCCGATCGCGACGTTCGCCAGTCGGACGTAATCCGCGCATCGGAGATGCTCGGCAAAAAACTCGGCAAGAGCCAGATGAGCCAATATGTGAGCGGCAAGACGATTCCGCGGCGCGATGTGGCTGAGCTGCTCGCCCGTATTTTGGAGGTCGATGTTACCTGGCTGCTTGCCGGCGACGCCGATCAAGGCGAGGCATCATCACCCCGCAACGATTCCAAGCCCGAACCCCATCCCTCAGCTCAAATTGCAAGGAGCACCACCATGCGTACTTTTTCTAAATCCACCAAGCTCGATAACGTCCTGTATGACGTGCGCGGTCCCGTCGTCGACGAGGCCGCCCGTATGGAGGACGAGGGCGAGCGCATCCTCAAGCTCAATATCGGCAACCCGGCGCCCTTCGGTTTCCGCACGCCCGATGAGGTCATCAAGGACATGCGCCAGCAGCTGCCCGACTGCGAAGGCTATTCCAACTCGCGTGGCCTGTTCTCCGCGCGCAAGGCGATCATGCAGTATTCGCAGATCAAGGGCTTGCCCAACGTTCAGATGGAGCATATCTACACGGGCAACGGCGTGTCCGAGCTCATTCAGCTTTCGATGAACGCGCTGCTCGACAATGGCGACGAGATTCTGATCCCCAGCCCCGACTATCCGCTCTGGACGGCGTGCGCAACCCTTGCCGGCGGTCATCCCGTGCACTATCTGTGCGATGAGCAGGCGGATTGGTATCCCGACCTGGAGGATATGGAGTCCAAGATCACGAGCGCGACCAAAGCCCTCGTCATCATCAACCCCAACAACCCCACGGGTTCCGTCTATCCGCGCGAGGTGCTCGAGGGCATCGTCGAGGTTGCACGCAGGCATCAGCTGATGATCTTTGCTGATGAGATCTACGACCGCCTGTGCATGGACGGCTACGAGCACGTCTCGATTGCCTCGCTCGCTCCCGATCTGCCCTGCGTCACCTTTAGCGGTCTGTCCAAGTCGCACATGATCGCGGGCTATCGTATTGGCTGGATGGTGCTTTCGGGCAACCAGCGCTGCATGAGCGACTTCATCATGGGCATCAACATGCTCTCCAACATGCGCCTGTGCTCCAACGTGCCGGCTCAGTCGATCGTTCAGACGGCGCTCGGTGGCCATCAGTCCGTCAACGACTACATCCGCCCCGGCGGCCGTGTCTACGAGCAGCGCAACTTTGTGTATGAGGCGCTCAACAAGATTGACGGCATCTCGGTGGTTAAGCCGCGTGCGGCGTTCTACATCTTCCCCAAGATGGATGTGAAGAAGTTCAACATTACCGATGACGAGCAGTTCGCCCTTGACCTGCTGCACGAGAAGAAGATCCTGATCACGCGCGGCGGCGGCTTCAACTGGGCTGAGCCCGACCACTTCCGTATCGTGTACCTGCCGCGCATGGAAGTGCTCAAGGAGTCCCTCGAAGACCTCGCCGACTTCTTCGATCACTACCGCCAGAGCTAGTGGGATAGAAGCTCCGCACTATGAAAAGCTCCCTGCAGTTGTTCTGCTGCAGGGAGCTTTCTTGAATCGGCGGAACTATATAACGATTCCGTTGCAGTGGTCGATTTCGTGTTGGATGATCTCGGCGGTGTAGCCCGAGAAGTTTTTGATGCGGTGGACGAAATTCTCGTCCAAATACTCAACCTTAATGCGGCGATAGCGAGTACAGGGGCGCTCGCCGGAAAGCGAGAGACATCCTTCGCTCGTCTGATAGGAATTGACCTGCTCAAGAATTTGAGGGTTGTACATCAGCAGCGCCCTGTTGCCGTCCTTTACGCAGATGATGCGTTTGCGCACGCCAATCATGTTGGCGGCAAGGCCCACGCACTCGTGCTCATGCTCATGGAGCGTATCCAGGAGGTCCTGCCCGGTCGCGGCATCGTCGGGCCCCGCGTCTTCGGAAGGCAGGCGCAAAAAGAACTCGGATTTCATGATGGGCTTAATCATGGCGGGCTCCTCATGTCTCGTGCTTTCGTGGACTTTTAATAATAGCGCGGAAGGAAAGCTGCGCGTCAGCGTTACAATCTTTCAACGTTGGACCATGTTGTCGGATCCGTCGCGTGCGGCGTCTGACGTAAGTCTAGGGCTCATGCTCGCCCTGGACTGTTCCTCTGGGGCGATGCGACTGTCGTTCCAAGAGGAAGGAAATGCATGGGGAGCAAATCTCAGCAACAAGTTCAAGCAACGCCATCGGCCACTTCGGCGTTTCTCGTCGTAATGTATATTGCAGCCTTTGTCGCCGCGTTTAACGAGAACATCATTAACGTGGCACTGCACGATATCATGGCGGCCTTTTCGGTGAGTGCCGCCACGGCGCAGTGGCTAGTTTCGGGATACATGATCGTGACGTCGATCTTTACGGCCATCATGGCCTTTCTGTCCGGTCGTTTCTCGACGCGCAAGCTGCTGTTTTTCGCATGCGGATGCATGGTCGCCGGAGAAGTTCTGTGCCTGGTCGCCCCGTCGTTTACCGTTTTGCTGCCAAGTCGTATTTTGCAGGCTGCGGGATCGGGCATCTTGTTTCCGCTCATGATGAATGTGGTGCTATCTTGTGCTCCGCGCGAGAAGCTCGGTCTGTATCTGAGCCTGGGCGGTGCCTGCATTACGCTAGGGCCGGCGTTTGGGCCCGTGATTAGTGGTCTTATGTGCACGTTGTTTGGCTGGAGGGCGGTGTTCGTAGTGCCGCTGGTGGGCGGTGTCGTGGTCGCCGCGGCGGCAGCAAAGCTCGTTCGGAATGTCGGAGAGCGCTCGAACACCACGCTTGATATTCTGTCGGTTGTTTTGCTCGCTGCCGGCATTACGGCGTTCGTGTATTCCGTAGGCGAGTTCTCGACCAATGTGATGGCCGGTATCGTGGCGCTTTTCGCCGCTGTTGTGGTGCTCGGCCTGTTTGCGGTTCGTCAGCTCAAGCTCGAGCATCCGGTGCTTAACGTGCGTCCCATGGCGAGCGTTCGTTTTTGGCCTGCATGCCTGCTTGTGGTGGTGTCGATGATGACGACGTTCTCGATGAGCGTTTTGTTGCCGCTCTATTTTGAGGGCGCATACGGCATGACCGCACTTGTCGCGGGTTTGCTCATTTTGCCGGCGATCGCCTGCAACGCCGTGACCTCGATTGTGGGCGGACGCGTGATGGATGCCCGTGGTGCGTGGCCGCTGCTGCCGGTCGGCTTTGCCCTGATCGCTGTGGGGCAGACGGCAATCTCGATGACCGCGGCAAGCATGAACATCGGCGTTGTCGTGCTGCTGACCGTTGTGGTGTATGCCGGCGTCGGTTTGGTACTGAGCCCCTCGCAGACCGCCGGTTTGGAGACGCTTCCCGCCGCTGAGCATCCTCACGGAACGGCATTGCTTAACACGTGGAACATGATTGCCGCGTCGTTTGGTCCGTCGCTGTTTATCGGCCTGCTTTCGAGTTCTGCGGTGGCTGCTGGCGCCGCGGGCGTTGCGTCGGACGTTGCCCAGGCGATAGGATTTGCAGCCGCCGTGCGCGTGGCGGCCGTGATTGCTGTTGTCGGGTTCGCGGTGTCGCTGGTGTACGCTCGCCGCGAGTCGCACATGTCGCATTAATGTGTGCACATAGATTCTGCAGCTAGATTGGATGGCGACACCATAAACTAATGGACGTTTTGCCGAGAGGCATGAATGTATAAAGCGCAAAGAGTGCGCGACGGGCCCCGCGAATGGGGCGATGATGCCCGAGAGGGCCAAGAAGGAGTCTCATGTCTGAGAACGAAGAGATCATGAACGAGACCGAGAACGAGACCATGGCTGCCGAGGTCGAGGCAGTCGAGACCGTGGAGACCGAAGCTGCCGAGGTTGAGGCTGCTGACGAGGTTTCCGCCGAGGAGGCCGAGGTTGTCGAGGCCGCCGCTGATTACGATGACGAAGAGCTGATGGACAAGATGCAGAAGGCCGCCCGCCTGCTGCGCAGCCGTCGCTTTGCTATTTCCAAGGAGGAGGAGGCCAAGGCCGAGCGCATGGCGAACATCGAGCGCGCCATCAAGCTTCTTGACCTCAAGCCCAAGATGGAGCAGAAGGAAATGTCCGACCTGCTGGGCATGCGCCTTCGTGAGCTCGATGGCCTGATGGCCGAGGCCGAGGCTGCCGATCTGGTCGGCCGCATCGACGACGCCGAGGGCGATATGCGCAAGATCGTTGTCTTCGCTGCCGAAGATGCCGCTGAGGGCCTGGTCGAGCTTGCCAATAAGAAGGAGAAGCTCCTGCCCGAGCTTTCTTACGAGGAGGCCACCGAGCTGATGGCCGCTCTTGATAAGGTTATTGCTCCGCTCGTCGCCATGGGCCTGGACGAGGACCGCGGTCCTCGCGGCGGCCGTGACGATCGCGGTGGTCGTGGCGGCGACCGTGGCGGCCGCGGCGGCTTTGGCGATCGCGGTGGCCGTGGTGGCGACCGTGGCGGTCGCGGCGGCGATCGCGGTGGCCGTGGCGGCTTTGGTGACCGTGGCGGCGACCGTGGCGGTCGCGGCGGCTTTGGCGGCAACCGTGGTGGCTATGGCGATCGCGGTGGCAACCGTGGCGGCTTTGGCGGCAACCGTGGTAACGACCGCGGCGGTCGCGGTGGCGACCGTGGCGGCCGCAACGGTGGCGGCTTCCGCGGCAACCGCTTTTAGGGGTTACGCGGTTTTACCAAACCGCGTAACCAGTTGACGCTGCAAACCCGCCAGAGCGGCAATCTGCCTTTCAACTTCGGCGGCATGACCAGAAGGTCAATGCCGCCTCGTTTCAAGGCACCTTGCTCGCTCTGGCGGGTTTTCGCTGTCGGTACCAAAACATCGGCGTTGCCGGAGCAGTCGTTGGGAACGTTCTTAACCGACTGCATAGCGTGAGAGTGGATAATCTTCCGGTTTGAGCCTGCATTCAAGCTCAAAGTGGGAGATTATCCACTCTCGTTTCGTTTGTTGCTTTCGATGCCTACATTTGCAGGAACAGTTCGTGGAGGCGCGCGTCGTCGTCGAGCTCGGGGTGGAAGGTTACGCCGAGCTGGTTGCCTTGGCGGGCGGCGACGATGCGACCGTCGACTTTCGCTAAGGCCTTGGCGTCGCCGTGGACCTTGACGATGCGGGGCGCGCGGATAAACGTCAGCGGCACTTCACCGTCGATGCCGGCTACCTGCCCCTTGGTTCGAAAGCTGCCGAGCTGCCTGCCGTAGGCATTGCGCTCGACAAGTATATCCATGGTTGCCAAACGCGGCGTGCCCCTATCGTCATGGGCGGCAAGATCGCGCGCCAACAGAATCAGACCGGCGCAGGTGCCCAGGACGGGCATGCCTTCAGCGATACGGGCACGAAGCTCCTCGAGCATGCCCAACTCATCAAGCAGCTTCCCTTGAACGGTAGACTCGCCGCCGGGAAGTACCAGACGGTCAAAGTCCTGCTTCAAATCGGCCGCCTGCCTCAACTCCACACAGCGTGCGCCAAGCTCGGATAGTCTTGCCTCGTGCTCGGCAAAAGCACCTTGGACCGCCAGCACGGCGACCGTTTGGCCTGCATAATCGCTCATGTGCGATCCTTTCTGCCGGACTAGCGCCCGCGCTCCTCCATGATAATCTCGATCTCGTCGGCGTTGATGCCCACCATAGCCTCGCCCAGGTCCTCCGAAAGCTCGGCGATGAGCTTGGCATCGGTGAAGTTTGCCACGGCCTTAACGATGGCGGCAGCGCGCTTGGCGGGGTCGCCGCTCTTAAAGATGCCCGAGCCGACAAAGACGCCCTCGGCGCCCAGCTGCATCATCAGCGCGGCATCGGCCTTTGCCAAAGGCCAGCTCAGCCTGACCAGCGCCCTGACCATCCTCCTGCTGGCGGCG
>USBK01000010.1:0-58783 GCA_900552895.1 uncultured Collinsella sp. | reverse complement strand
AACATCATCGTCACGGGCGGCTGCGGCTTCATCGGCAGCAACTTCGTGCACTACGTCGTGGACAACCACCCCGAGGTGCACGTCACCGTCCTGGACAAGCTGACCTACGCCGGCAACCCCGAGAACATCGCGGGGCTGCCCTCCGACCGCGTGGAGCTCGTCGTCGGCGACATCTGCGACGCCGGGCTGCTCGATAAGATCGTGCCGGGCCACGACGCGATCGTGCACTACGCCGCCGAGAGCCACAACGACAACTCCATCGCCGACCCGGAGCCCTTCCTGCGCACGAACGTCGAGGGCACCTTCCGCCTGCTGGAGGCCGTCCGCAAATACGGAATCCGCTACCACCACGTCTCCACCGACGAGGTCTACGGCGACCTCGCGCTCGACGACCCGGCCAAGTTCACCGAGGAGACGCCGTATCACCCGAGCAGCCCGTACTCGAGCACCAAGGCCAGCTCCGACATGCTCGTGCGCGCCTGGACCCGCACCTACGGCCTGCGCGCCACGATCTCCAACTGCTCCAACAACTACGGCCCCTACCAGCACGTGGAGAAGTTCATCCCCAGGCAGATCACCAACATCGTCGACGGCGTCCGCCCCAAGCTCTACGGCCGCGGCGAGAACGTCCGCGACTGGATCCACACCGAGGACCATTCCTCGGCCGTCTGGGACATCCTCACCAAGGGCCGGATGGGGGAGACCTACCTCATCGGAGCCGACGGCGAGAGGAACAACATCACCGTCCTGCGCATGATCCTCGAGGCCATGGGCCGCGACCCCGAGGACTTCGACTGGGTCGCCGACCGCCCCGGCCACGACCGCCGCTACGCCATCGACTCCACCAAGCTGCAGACCGAGCTCGGCTGGAGGCCGGCGCACACCGACTTCGCCGAGGGCCTCAGGGCCACCATCGACTGGTACGTCGCCAACGAGGCCTGGTGGCGCCCGGCCAAGGAGGCCACCGAGGCCCGCTACCGCGCGCAGGGGCAGTAAGGAGAGCAGAGACATGGCAGACATCGCATTCGAGAAGGACCTCTCCGTCACCGAGACCGGCATCGAGGGCCTGAAGGTCGTCGAACTGGCCGTCCACGGCGACTCGCGCGGTTGGTTCAAGGAGAACTGGCAGCGCGCCAAGATGTACGCGCTGGGCATCCCGGACCTCCGCGTCGTCCAGAACAACGTCTCCTACAACGACAGCCGCGGCGTCACCCGCGGCATCCACGCCGAGCCCTGGGACAAGTTCATCTCCGTGGCCCGCGGCAGCGTCTTCGGCGCCTGGGTGGACCTGCGCGAGGGCAGCGCCACCTACGGCAAGGTATTCACCTGCACGCTCGACCCGTCGAAGGCCATCTACGTCCCGCGCGGCGTGGGCAACTCCTTCCAGGCCCTGGAGGACGGCACCGCCTACACGTACCTGGTGGACGCCCACTGGTCCCTCGAGCTCAAGAGGACCTACACCTTCGTGAACCTCGCCGACCCGGAGCTCGCCATCGAGTGGCCGATCCCTCTCGACCAAGCCGTCGTATCCGAGGCCGACCTCAACCACCCGATGCTCAAGGACGTCGTCCCCATGGCGCCCAAGAGGACGCTCGTCACCGGCTGCAACGGCCAGCTGGGCCGCGCGGTGCGCGCGCTCGCCGAGGGGCGCGGCGTGGCGAAGGACTTCGACTTCTGCGACATCGACACCTTCGACATGTCCGACCCGGACGCCTACTCCAAGTACGACTGGTCGCTCTACGGCACCGTCATCAACTGCGGCGCCTACACGGCCGTGGATAAGGCGGAGACCCCCGAGGGCCGCGTGACCGCCTGGAAGGCCAACGCGACGGGGCCCGCCCTTCTCGCACGCACCTGCGCCGGGCACGGGATCACGCTCGTCCACGTGTCCAGCGACTACGTCTTCGACGGCACCGCCGAGGTCCATACGGAGGACGAGCCGTTCTCTCCGCTGTCCGTCTACGGCCAGACCAAGGCCGCCGGCGACATCGCCGTGGCCGGCTGCCCGCGCCACTACATCATGCGCAGCTCCTGGGTCATCGGCGAGGGGCACAACTTCGTGAAGACCATGAAGGCGCTCTCCGACCGCGTCGCCGACCCGGAGGACGGGCTCGAGCAGGTCACCGTGGTCGACGACCAGCGGGGACGCCTGACCTTCACGCGCGACATGGCCGCCGCCATCTTCCACGTACTGGGGACGCACGCCCCCTACGGGACCTATAACTGCACCGGCTCCGGCGCCGTGAAGAGCTGGGCGGACATCGCCCGCGCCGTCTTCGAGGCAGCCAACGGCAACGGGGAGAAGGTCGTGCCGGTACCGACCGCCGACTACTACGCCGGCGCCGCGGGCCCCATCGCCCCGCGCCCGGTCCACTCCGCGCTCGACCTGTCCAAGCTTGAGGCCGCCGGCTTCCACATGCCCGACTGGGAAGAAGAGCTGAGGGAGTACCTCAAGACGCTCTAGCCACTATTAACTTTTCGAGCGTAAAAGCCGCCGCTTGTTAACGGCGGCTTTTCTTATGCCTGGTGAATAGCCCCGCTGCAACAAGGGCGGCGGCGGTCGCCAGACTCACTGCAAGCCCCGCAAGGGCGCCCGGAGTCTTGTAGGTCATCACGATCCTATTCGCGCCTTTCTGCATGTTCAGGGATGACAAGCCCTTATCGGCGGCGGGCGTTAGTTCTGCGGCGGCTCCGTTTACCGTTACGTTCCAGCCCTCATCGTACGGAACGCTCAGCAGCAGGTTGCCGTCATCCTTGACGGTATACTCGCCTTCGATCCTTCCGTCCTTAAAAACCGTCGGAATAAACTCGTTCGTCTTAAGCTCGCTAATAATCTGCTCGAAAACGTCCAGATTGAGGGCGTAAAAGACCGGCTCGTTGTCTTGGGGCATGTCTGTATAGCCCTCCGCGACTCCGATTGACACCGTATGCTGGCTCGGGGCGTCCGATGCATCCGCAATCTGGCGGATATTATTGTCGAATCTCCAGGCCTCGTTTTCGATCGTTCGCTGGTCGATGGTAAGGGTGACGGGCCAATAACTGCCGGCAGTCGTATCTTTGTTGATGTAGAGATATCCGATGGAGCTTGCCGGTACAGTAACGCTCCATTGCTTTATGCTATCGCTATTCTCAGTGCTCGTGGCCTCGATCTTGGTATAGAGCTTGACCTCGCGGCCTAGGATTTTGCTGTAGAGTTCGTTTTGCTTTTCGAAGGGGTTCTCGCTCTTCAGCGTGCTGTTTTGGATATCGCTTGAGGCTGCGACGCCAATGCTGAGCGCATAGGGGTTCTCGTACACTGCGCTTGTGGAGTCGGCCTGATTCATCTTGGCTAAAACGTATCCCGCAGGCGCGTTCTCGGCAATGGCGTACTTAACTCCCAGCAGGGCATCGACGGCAAGAATGGGTTCGGCATAACGGGTCGAAAACTCGCCGACGCTGCTGTATCCAAGGGAGTTGAGCAGTGCGATGGCCTGCGGGTTGTTGGCAGACGAATACGAAGACAACTGGTTGTACCCAAGCGCCAGGCCTTCGTTGAGGGCGGCGCTGTCGACGCGTGTGGTCGTGCGGTCAATGCGATAGAACGACGCCGAAGTCTGGTCTTGAATGGCCGTGATCGTGTCGGTTACGGTGGTGACATAGGTGCTGTTGGCTTCTTCGGAATAGCCTACGTACAGCTGATTCCAAATGACATGGGCGTTGGCAAACAACTCAATGGCGGTTAGTGCCAGGAGGGGCATGATGACGACGGGGCGATAGGCTTGACGCAATTTGGGCTGGTTTTTGAGCGGCTGCAGCGCGTATCCTGCGGTCCACAGCGTAAAGAAGCTCAGCAAAAAAGCCGTGCGCGAGTAGAAGCCGTTGGGAACGCGCATGCCGCACCAGATGTACTCGAGCGGGCTCAAAACGGAGCTTGCGACCAGGATTATCGTGACGACGAGTGTTGCGATGCGCGTCTTGATTGAAACCGTGCGGTTAACCAGCAGGCTCACCGCAAGCAGCATCATGATGATGCCGCAATAGAACTGAGGTGTACTTTCGTTGCTTACCCACATGCAGGGAAGAAAGCCCCTGATGAGCGACTTGAGGTTGGTTTTAAGTAGGGGGCCGAGTGCTAGAACGGGACCGCCCTTGGACATGGCAAGGATGGTCGGCAAAAAGGTCCAAGCGGACAGAAGCAGTCCGAGCGCGATAGCCCCGGCGAATCGCAGGGCCCGATCGAGCATGAGCTTCCAGCTAAATCCTTCTTCTGCAACATAATCGACAAATTCAACCAGTACGAAGATGCAGAGGAACAGGATGCTGATGTAGGCCGTATACCAGCAGAACATGACGTTGAGCGCCGTTGCGATGACGAGGCGAATCATGCGCTGTTTGCGGATGAGCTCGTGGCATCCGTAGGCGCAGATGGGCAGCATGATGAGGCAATCGATCCAGAGCGGGTTGCGTAGGTTGCTGATGGTCCAGCTGCAAAACGTGAACGAGAGGGAAAGCAGGAATGCTGCGGGCTTGGGTAGGCCAAAGCGCTTTTGCACATACCAAGCGCTGCTGATGTGGATGCAGCCCAGTTTGAGCGCGGAGATAACAAACACGAAGAGCGTCAGCTTGTCTGCGGGAAACAGCGCGCAGAGCAGGTTGAAGGGGCTGGCGAGGTAGTAGCTATAGAGCCCCCATGTGTTCATACCGAGTCCTTGCGAGAAGGAATAGCGAAGGCTTGCCTCGCCTAAAAGGACGCGGCGAAACCACGCGAAGAAGTCGATGTATTGGTATTTGAGATCGTTGGTGAGAAACGAGTTGTCGCCAAAGGGGTAGACATGCCCCGCCGCTGAAAGCGCGACAAAGAACGCGACGGAAAATGCGAAGCAGGCAACGTAAAACGCCACATTCTTGAGCGTGCTGTTATTGGGCCGTGTCATCAGTTTCCTCGTTGGATTCTCGAATGATATAGATGGGGCGGCGCTTGGCCTCCAAGTAGGCTTTTGCCAGGTATTCGCCAATGATTCCCAGGCACAGGAGCTGCATGCCGCCAAACAGCGTTATGAGGCAGGCAAGGGAGGGCCATCCGCCTACGGGGTCGCCCCAAACAAGCGTTTTGACCAGGATGACGATAAATCCCAGGATGGCGATGAGACAGAAGACGATACCCGTGAGGGCGGCGAGGGAGAGCGGCGCCGTGGAAAACGCAACGATGCCGTCGATGGAATAGAGGAGCAGCGACCAAAAGCTCCATTTGGTCTCGCCGGCCACGCGGTTGACGTTTACGTAGGGGAGCCATTTGGTTTTGAAGCCCACCCAGCCGTAAATGCCCTTGGAGAATCGGTTGTATTCGCCCATGGAGATGATGGCGTTGACCATAGGTCGCTTCATGAGCCTAAAATCGCGTGCTCCGTCGACGATGTCGGCCTTGGAAATGCGGTTGATGATCTTGTAGAACATACGGGCACAGAACGACCTGATGGGAGGCTCGCCTTCGCGGGTGGTCCTGCGCGTTGCGACGTTGTCGTAGTCTTCGGTCTGCAAGATCTCGTACATCTGCGGCAGGAGCGAGGGCGGGTCCTGCATGTCGGCATCCATGGTGGCGACATAGCCGCCCTTTGCGTGCTGGAGTCCGGCGAGTAGTGCCGCCTCCTTGCCAAAGTTGCGCGAGAAAGAGTGCCAGCGGATGGCGTATGGATGCGCCGCCGCGGCTTCTGCCTTCATGACGGCGAGCGTTTTGTCTGCCGAGCCATCGTCGATGAGGACTGCCTCAAAGGAGATGCCGGGGTCTTGCTGGGTCATGATGCGAACGACGCCATCGAGCTCTTTGAGAAAGATCGGAAGTGATTCCTGCTCGTTGTAACACGGCACGACGATGGAGATGAGCGGCATGGTGGTTTACCTCTCGCTTGTCTTGGTGGCGAACTTGCCGGGCTGGTCATCGTAGACGTACTTGCTATACACGTTGACCTCCCACTGCTTTTTTTCGACCTTTGCTACAGAATCCAGGATGAATCCGGTCGCAAGGCTCAGGCCGCACAGGAACATAAACGACGCGGCGAGTATGGCGGTGGGGAAGCGCGGAACGAGGCCGGTCTGGAAATACTCGACAACGATGGGCATGCCCAGGACGAGGCCGATCACCGCAAACAGAAGCGCGACGAGGCTGAAGAACTTCAGCGGGCGGTAGTCCTTGAACAGCGTACCGATCATCGCGACGACTTTAATGCCGTCGCTCACGGTATTGAGCTTGGACTCGGAGCCTTCCGGACGGTCGCGGTACACGATGGGCACATCTTTGATGCGCCAGCGGTGGTCGACGGCGTGGATCGAGAGCTCGGTTTCGATTTGGAAGCCCTCGGAAAGCACAGGGAAGGTTTTGACGAACGGGCGGCTCATGGCGCGGTAGCCGGTCATGACATCATCGAAGCTGTAGCCATAGATCCACTTGATCATGGCGCGGACCAGATTGTTGCCAAAGCCGTGGAAAGCACGCTTGTTTTCCTCGGCGTAGGTGCCGTTGGAAAGGCGGTCGCCTACGGTCATATCGGCCGTGCCGTTGAGGATAGGCTCGCAGAGGGCTTTGGCCGCCTCGGCGGGATAGGTGTCGTCTCCGTCGACCATCAGGTAGCAATCGGCGTCGATATCACGAAACATCTGGCGGCACACGTTGCCCTTTCCCTGACGGGGCTCAAAGCGGACCGTGGCGCCGTGTTCGGTGGCGATGTGCGAGGTGTCGTCCGACGAGTTGTTGTCATAGACGTAGACCGTCGCTTGCGGAAGCTCGCGGTGAAAGTCGTCGATGACTTTGCCGATCGTGAGGGCTTCGTTGTAGCAGGGGATGATGACGGCGATGGATTCAGAATTCACTCAATGCTCCTTTTACATTCAATCCCTGAAAGTATAGCCGTTTGGACTTGGCATCCTAAGATGTGGGTTAGTTCTCCAGTTTTGTTGCGCGAATCGTTTGCATGGCCGTCGGGTCTATACTGTTCGTTTGTCAACGATTACGAGTAAAGGAGTTGCATCCGTGTCGGATCAGACAAAGCAACAAGAAACTCGCAGTCTGCCTGCGACGTTTGCTAAGAACGAATTTGAGAAGGACGCGTTTATCCTTCGTCAGCTGGTTACCAAGGATTTTAAGATCAAGTATCGCCGTAGCGTTCTGGGCGTCGCATGGTCGGTGCTCAACCCGCTGCTGATGATGATCGTCATGGCCATCGTGTTCTCGACGATTTTCGCCCAGGGCCGCAATGGTTCGATTACGCCCGAGATGTACCCGCTGTACTTGATCGTGGGTAACGTCACCTTTGCCGTCATGTCCGAGTCTACGAACCAGGCCCTGACGTCGATCGTGGGTGCTGCCCCGCTGCTCAAGAAGGTTAAGGTGCACCGCTGGGTCTTCCCAGTACAGAAGGTGCTCTTCTCGCTGGTTAACTTTGCCTTCTCGCTGGTCGCCGTTGCCATCGTTATGCTGTGGTTCCACGTTATGCCTTCTTGGCACCTGATTCTGCTGCCGGTCTGCCTACTGCTGCTTATGTGCTTCTGCATGGGCCTGGGCATGATGCTCTCCGCCCTCACGGTCTTCTTCCGCGATGTCATGCATCTGTGGAGCGTCGTCATTACGGCGTGGACTTACATCACGCCTATTTTCTGGACGACCGACTTCGTTGCGCAAATGCCGCATCTCGTGCGCATTCTGGTCTATGCGAACCCCATGTATAACTACCTGCAGTTTATGCGCGATATCTTCCTGTTCCAGACTACGCCCTCGCTTATGACGTTTGGTATGTGCGTTGCTTGGGCGGTTCTTGCGCTTGTTATTGGCTATACCGTGTTCCATAAGTCCGAGCGCAAGTTCATCCTCTACATCTAAGGAGTGCTGTGATGACTGAATCTGTTGTTGATTACAGCGAGCAGCCTCTGGCTGTCGAGGTCGACGACGTCACCATGATCTTTAACATGGCGTCCGAGTCGCTGACCAACCTCAAGGAGTACTTCATCAAGCTTGCCAAGCACGAGCTGTTCTTTGAGGAGTTTAGGGCGCTCAAGCATATCTCGTTTGATATTCATCGTGGCGAGGTCGTGGGTCTGGTCGGCACCAATGGCTCCGGCAAGTCTACGATGCTCAAGATTATCGCTGGCGTGCTTGAGCCTAGCGAGGGCAGCGTTAAGGTGCACGGTAACATCGCGCCGCTGATTGAGCTTGGTGCCGGCTTTGACCCCGAGCTGACAGCCCGCGAGAACATCTATCTGAACGGCGCCCTGCTCGGCTATACCAAGGAGTTCATCGACGCCAACTTTGACGGCATTATCGAGTTCGCTGAGCTGCAGAACTTTGTCGACATGCCGCTCAAGAACTTCTCCTCGGGTATGGTGGCGCGTATTGCCTTTGCAATCGCGACGATTACCGAGCCCGATATTCTGATCGTTGACGAGACGCTGTCCGTCGGTGATGTGTTCTTCCAGCAGAAGTGCGAGGCCCGCATCCAGCACTTTATCCAGAGCGGCGACGTGACGGTTCTGTTCGTTTCGCACTCCATGGAGCAGGTTGAGCGCATCTGCCAGCGTGCCGTTTGGATTGAGAAGGGTGACCTTCGCATGGACGGCCCGGTCGATGAGGTCTGCAAGGCGTACCGCGAGCAGTTCAACTAGGTTATAATTACTTGCGCCTGACAGGTTTGCGCTTGCTTGGGCGTGCGGTTATTTGCTCCATTAGCTCAGTTGGATAGAGCAGGGGACTTCTAATCCCAAGGTCGACGGTTCGAATCCGCCATGGAGCACCATCATTTATTAAGCCCGGACCGCTTGGTGGTCTGGGCTTTTTTCATCTTGCGTGCTGCGGTTTTGAAGGGTTCGCCATGGGAAGTAAAAGGCTCGACTGGATAGATATTGCAAAGGGGATCGCAATGATTCTGGTCATTGTGGGGCACACCGTCCCAAATCCTTCTCCCTTGCGGCACGCGATCTTCTCGTTTCACATGCCGGTGTTCTTTATTCTTGCCGGGTATACGTTTAGGCCGAAGCCGTGGCGCGAGCTGCTGAGTGGTTCGGTGTCGCGCCTGCTGGTGCCGTATGTGGTTCTTGCACTGGCGTGGCAGGTGCCGACGTTCTTGATGAGCGGTGTTTCTTTGACGAGCGGTACGCTGGTTGCGGGGCTTAAGACGCTTGTGTTTGCCTCAGGCGTTGATGTGCCTCGGCTTGGCGTTGCCGCCGTTGGCATGGCATGGTTTTTGGCGGCGCTGTTTACGTCGCGCCTGTTGTTTAATGCGCTCGTGCGGCTGTTTGATCGCCGCGGGATCGGGGTTGTTTGGCAGGGCGTTGTCTGTGCCGCGATTGCCTTTTGCGGATTGAGCGTGTCTCGATTAATGGGTGTTTACCTGCCGCTCGATATGGATCTGAGCTGCTATATCTTGCTGCTGATGTGGGTTGGCTATACGGCGCGCCAAAAGGGGCTGGAGCCGAGCGTGAGCAAGCCCCTGCTGTTTATTGGAGCCGGTGTCGCTTGGCTTGTCCTTGCCGCGCTGAGTGGGCTTGAGCTTTCGAGCCGCCGCGTGGATGGGTTTGTGGTTGCGACAGTTGCCGCTCTTGCCGGCAGCTACTGCGTGTGCTGGGTTTCCATGGCGCTGGAGAAGTTGAAAGACGTGCCGGTTTTGGGGTCCTTTGAACAAGCCCTCGTGTTCTGCGGACAGGCCAGTCTTGCCATCTTTGCAATCCACGCGGTCGATTGGTTTATCCCCTGGCAGACCATGCCGCTGCTTATGACGCTGCCAGTGCCATGGCTCTTTGCGTCGATTGTGCGCTGCGGGTGCGACATAGGGTTGGCGTACGTGATCAAGAAGGCGTAATTAAAAGCGGGGAGGACCAAGTTGGTTCTCCCCGCTGTCATTTATTCGGTAGTGTTGCAGGCTTACTTTTCGAGATGCTTTTTCAGCAGCTCCAACGCGTGGGCGTAGCCTTGGAGGCCTTCGCCGGTGATGGTGGCGAAGCAGGCTAGGCGTGCATAGCTCACCTGGCGGAAGTCCTCGCGGGTCTCGACAGCGCTGATGTGGACCTCCACAGCCGGGATGGCGACGGCCTTGAGGGCATCGAGGATCGCCACGCTTGTATGCGTATAAGCGGCCGGGTTGATGACGATGCCGTCGACCTTGCCGTAGGCCTCCTGGATCTTGTCGACGATGCCGCCCTCGTGGTTGGACTGGAAGACCTCGATCTCGTCGAAGCCCTGTGCGGCGCCCGCTTCCTGGCAGATCTGCACTAAACGGTCGTAGTTGTCGCTGCCATAGATGCCCGGCTCGCGAATGCCGAGCATGTTGAGGTTGGGGCCGTTGATGACGAGTGCTTTCATGGTTGCTTCCTTTGCGATTGGAAAACCACCACAAAGGCGCCTGTCCCCATTGTGGTGGTTTTGGTTAGAGAGCGGGTGGGAGGGTGTCGAGGAGGGCTTGGGCGGTGTTGGCGGCGCAATCGCGCGAGTCGATGAGGTAGTCGGCCCAGGCGCGGTAGCGCGGCATGCGCTGCTCGGCCAGCTTGTCGATGCCATCGCGGGCGGTGATGGGGCGACCCTTGTGGGCGAGCTCGTCGAGCTTGCGGTTGAGCATCACAATCTGGCTGTTCTGGTGCAGCAGCGGGTAGTTCTCGTCGCGCGTGACCACGCCGCCGCCGGTGGAAAGCACCAGGCCGCTGCGCTTGGAGATGTCGGCCAGCGCCGCCGTCTCCTGTTCGCGGAACGCCGCCTCGCCGCGCTCGACGATAAAGTCGGCGCAGGGCATGCCCAGGCGCTCCTCGAGGGCGCGATCCAGATCGATGTGCTTTCGCCCCGTGAGCAGGGCAATCTGCTCGCCCACACGGGTCTTGCCCGAGCCCGGCATGCCGATCAGCGCGATGTTCTGTTCGCGGCGTGACAGGCGCTCCGTTACGTCCAGAATGCGCTCGCGCGGAGTGACCTGGCCGGTGTAGCGCTCAACGGCTTGCGCCGCCTGGGCCACGAGCATGAGCAGACCGCCGATGCAGGGGATGTCGCGGTGCTCGGCCTCGAGCATGAGTCCCGTGCGAGCGGGGTTGTAGACAATGTCGATAACGCCCTCGAGCGCATTGAGCCCCTCGAGTGTGCAGGGGGCGTCGGGACAGTGGGGGAACATGCCGGCGGGCGTGCAGTTGACGAGCAGTGCGGCGTCGGACTGCTGCGCGATGTTGTCGTAGTTGACTTCGCTCGTGCGGCCGACCGGCACGACGATGGCGCCCAGGTCGCCGAGCACCATGCTGGCAGTGGTGCCGGCGCCACCGGTGGCACCGAGCACGAGGGCCTTCTTGCCGGCGACCTCAACGCCCAGCTCCTCGACTAGGCACTGAAAGCCGAAGTAGTCGGTGTTGTCGCCGCGCAGGCGGCCGTCGGGCAGGCGCGTGATGGTGTTGACGTTTCCCATACGCTCGGCGAGTGGACTCAGCTCGTCCAGGTATTCCATGACGGCGCGCTTGTAGGGGATGGTCACGTTGGTGCCCTCCCATTCGTCACCCGTCATAAAAGCCTGGAGGTCCTCGGGCTCGCGCTCAAATCGTACGTACTCGAGCCCCGCGAGCTCCTTGTAGATGGTCGGGGTGTAGCTGTGGCCCAGCACGCGGCCCAGCACTCCGTAGGGGCGGGTTGCGGCGACATCGGTCATCTAGAGCACCTCCGTGTAACTGCCAAAGTAGGTGAAGCTCTCGCACACGTCGTCGATGGAATCGAGCAGGTCATCGAGGGCCTTGCTGCCAAAGGGGCAGTCCAGGTCAAAGTAGAACATAAACTCAAAGTCGTGCCCGGGGATGGGGCGGCTCTCGAGCTTGATGAGGTTGATATTGAGCGCGTAGAAGCGCTCGAGTACGCGATAGAGTGCGCCCGGCTCGTTGGCCGTGGTAATCATGAGCGAGGTGCGGTTGGCGCCGGGGTAGACGCGTGGCTCGCGGCTGATGACGACAAAGCGCGTGTAGTTGTTGTCCGAGTCCTGGATGTTGGGCTCCAGTACCTCCAGGCCGTAGAGTGCGGCGCAGCTGCGCGAGGCGATGGCGGCAACGTCGGTGCGTTCGGAGCTGGCGACCATCTCGGCCGACATGGCCGTGTTGGGGTACTTGGTGGCGTGCAGGTCGTGTGCCTCGATAAAGCCGGCGCATTGGGCAATGGCCTGGCCGTGGCTGTAGACCTCGTGCACGTCCGCAAGCTTGGTGCCGGGCTTGACGAGCAAGTTGTGGTCGATTTTGAGGCGGAGCGAGCGCACGATATGGAAGTCGAACTGGGCGAGCAGGTCGTAGACGGCGTTGACCGAGCCGGCGGTGGAGTTCTCGATGGGCAGCACGCCAAACTCGCAGAAGCCGTCGCGCACGGCGCGCATAACGCCTTCGAAGGTCTCGAAAAACGCGATGTCGGGCACGTCGAAGAGCTTGCACGCGGCTATCTGGCTATAGGCACCTTCCACACCCTGGCAGGCAACGGTGGCCGTTTGAGGGAAGGGCGTGTCGGAGGCTGCAGCCGTGGCATGGGCCTTTTGCGACACCGTGATGCCCTTGAGTTCGTTGATGTAGCGCTGCTGCTCGGCCTTGCTCATGCTCATGAGGAGACGGAACAGGGTGATGGTCTGCGCCTCGTAGCGCTCGGGCGCGCGGCTGGCGAGGTCGTTGAGCTTGGAGCGCTCACGGGCGGGGTCGAAGACGGCCTTGCCCATCTCGATTTTTGACTTGGCGACCTCGGTGGCAATGTCCATGCGCTCGACAAAGCTGTTGAGGAGCGTGGCGTCGATGCCATCGATGGCCTGGCGGATGTCAGCAAGGTCCATGGAGACCACTTTCACGTGTCGGGGGATGTTGAGGGGTGGGTAGTTAGCGCTGGGCGGCGTCTTCGAGGAGGGCGTCCCAGATGGCAAGGGCGGCGGCTGCTTCGGCTACGGGGACGGCTCGGGGGACGATGCAGGGATCGTGGCGGCCGTGGACCGAGAGCTCGGCATTTTCCATAGCGTCCATGTCCACCGTCTGCTGCTCACGACCAATGGAGGGCGTCGGCTTTACGGCCATGCGCCACATGACGGGCGCGCCGGTCGAAATACCGCCCAGGATGCCGCCGGCGTTGTTGGACTCGACCTCGATCTCGCCGGTCTCGGCATCGATGCGATACGGATCATTGTTCTCGCTGCCGCGCATGGCGGCCACGGCAAAGCCCATGCCAAACTCCACGCCCTTTACGGCGGGAATGCCAAACGCGATCTGCGCGATGCGGTTCTCGATGCCGTCGAACATGGGGTCGCCGATGCCCGCGGGAAGCCCGTAAATGCCGCACTCCACGATGCCGCCGATGCTGTCGAGCTCGTCGCGCGCGGCCAGAACCTCCTCGCGCATGCGGCCGGCTGCGGCGGCATCAATGCACGGCAGATCGTTCGTAAGGATCGCCTTGCGATCGGCCTCGCGATAGACCATATCGTCCATCGGCAGGTCGGAGATGCCGCCGATCTGCGCGACGTGCGCCATGACCTGAATGTCGCGGGCCTCGAGTGCCTGCAGCGCAATGCCGCCGGCGATGCATAAGGGGGCCGTTAGGCGGCCGGAGAAATGACCGCCACCGGCGACATCGTGCATGTTGTGATACTTCACGCGCGCAGGGAAGTCCGCATGTCCGGGGCGGGGCTTGCGGCGCAGCTCGGAGTAATCCTTGGAGCGCGTGTTGGTGTTCTCGATAATCGCGGCGATGGGCGCGCCAGTGGTATGTCCATCGACCACGCCGGCGATGATGTGGGCGGCGTCGGCCTCGCGGCGTTTGGTCGCGGTCTCGTCGCGACCGGGGGCACGACGGTCGAGAAAGGCCTGCAGCTGCTCCTGGTCAACAGCGATGCCCGCCGGAATGCCATCGAGGGAGCAGCCGATGGCGGGGGAGTGCGACTGGCCGAAGATGCTTAAGTGCAAGACGTTGCCAAAGGTCGAGGACATGCTATTCCTCCTCGAGTGTGACCTTGCCGCCCAGCAGGCGGTAGTGGTCGAAGAAATCGGGATAGGACTTGTTGACGGCCTCGGCGCCGTAGATCACGACCTCGCCGGCGGCGCGGCTCGCGGCGATAGCGGCCATCATGGCGATGCGGTGGTCGTTGCGCGAATCGACCTCGCCGCCGGTGAAGGCATCGACACCCTTGATGATGAGGTCATCGCCGGCAATGCGCACCTGCGCGCCCAGCGCGGTGAGCTCGCGGGTGGTGGTGACCAGGCGGTCGGATTCCTTGATGCGCAGACGGGCGCAATCGCGGATAAAGGTGCGGCCCTGTGCCAGTGAGGCCACGGCCGAGATGACGGGCACCAGGTCCGGAATGTCGTGGGCACTCATCTCAAAGCCGGCGAGCTTGTCGGACTGCACGGTGGCGGCGTTGGTGGAGCGCACGATGCGGGCGCCAAAGCGCGAAAGCGCGGCAAGCACGTTACGGTCGCCCTGTGCGGAGCTCAGCGACACGCCCTCGACGGTGATGGGGTCGTTGCCGATGGCACCGGCGCACAGCCAAAAGGCGGCGTTGGACCAGTCGCCCTCGACGGCTACGCTGCCGGGCGTGCGGTACGAGCCGCTGCTCACGCGGAAGTTCGTGACCTCGGGCTGGCCGTCCTTGGCCGGAATACGCTCGACGTTGACCTCGACGCCAAAGGCCTTCATGGCCTGGATCGTCAGGTTGATGTAGGGACGGCTCTCAATGAGGCCGGTTACCTGCACGCAAGAGGGCTGGGCCAGCAGCGGGGCTGCCAGCAGAAGGCCGGAGATATACTGCGAGCTCACGTTGCCCGGAAGCACAAAGGTGCCCGGGCGCATGCGGCCGCTCGTCTTGAGCGGAAAACCGCCCAGACCCTGTAGGTCGCAGCCGGCGGCGATGATCTCGTCCGAGAGCGGGGAGAGCGGGCGGGCGCCCAAGCGCCCCTGACCCACAAAAGTTGCTTCTGCACCCAGCGCGCAGGCGACAGGCAGCATAAAGCGGAGCGTGGAGCCGCTTTCACCGCAGTCAAGCGTGCCGCCGGCAAGGGCCTTGAGCAGGCCAAACTCAACACTCTTCATGGTGGGGTGGACCTGGAAGCCGTCCTCGACGGTCTCGATGCGAGCACCCAGGGCCGTAAGGCAACGCACCGTGGCCTCGATGTCGGCGCAGGTGGTGTTGCAGGTGACGTGCGTCTCGCCGTTGGCGAGCGCAGCGCAGATGATGAGGCGATGCGCCATCGACTTGGACGCGATGGCGGGAACGGTGCCCTTGAGCGGGGACGGGGTGATGCGGGCTAGCATGCGGATGCGTCTCCCTTCTGGCCGAGGCCCTCGGCAATGAGTTCGTGGAAAGTGGAAAGTGGCGTGCGGTCGATGCTGCAGCGGCCAATGCCGTGCGGAATCACCAGGTCGATGGTGTCGCCCGCGCGCTTCTTGTCGTGGAGCGCCTCGACAAAGACGGCATCGGCATCTAGGTCGCAGCGGGTCTTGAGGCCATGGCGGGCGCAGAGCTCCTCAATACGACCGGGCAGTGCAGCATCGCAAGCGCCGTGCAGGGCCGCGGCGCGCGTGATGATGCCCATGCCGATCGACACGCAGTTGCCGTGTCCGAGTTCAAAGTGCTCGCAGGCCTCGACGGCGTGTCCGGTGCTGTGTCCAAAGTTGAGGAGCTTGCGCTGGTTGGTTTCGCGCTCGTCGGCGACGACCACGGCGCGCTTGATGTCGATATTGCGGGCGATGATGAGCGCTACGCGGGCCACATCGCGGTTGAGCAGCTCCAGCGTGAGCGGAGTCTTCTCCAGCTCGGCGAAAAGCTCCGGGTCGGCGATCACGGCGTGCTTGATGACCTCGCCGCAGCCATCGGCGAACTGCTCGGGCGTGAGGGTGGCTAGGCACCCTACGTCGGCGATAACCACGCTCGGCTGCCAAAAGGCGCCGGCCAGGTTCTTGCCGGCAGCCAGATCGATGGCGGTCTTGCCGCCCACCGACGAATCCACCATGGCGAGCAGGCTCGTCGGGATCTGCACAAACTTGCAGCCGCGCATGTAGGTGGCGGCCACAAAGCCCGCCACGTCGCCCACGACGCCGCCGCCGAGTGCCACGATCACGTCGGAGCGCGAAAGCTCGTGCTCGGCCACAAACTCCAAAATGGCAACGTAGGTCTCGGCGCGTTTATGGGCCTCGCCGGCCTCGAAGGTGCAGATGCTCACCTCGTAGCCTGACGCCTCCAGGCTCTGCTTAACGGGCATCTGGTAGAGTGGGCCCACGTTGGTGTCCGTAACGATGACGGCCTTGGTGCCGCCGGCAGTGGCGCGCACGAGCGGTCCCGCCTGCTCCAGCAAAAACGTGCCAACATGCACCTGGTAGGGGCGTGCGGTGTCGATATCGATGGTAATCGCCATAAGCTTCGGTCCTTTCGACCTGGCGTGATGGGTGGTCTAGTGGGAGGCCTCGTCGTCGAGTGCGCGCTTAATTCGGTCGCCCTCGGCAAGGAGATTCTCCAGATAGCGCTGGTCGCGGTCTTTAAGGGCGCGGCTGTAGGCGCCGAGCGATTCGATCAGATGGTCGATCTCGAAGGCGAGCGCATTGGCGTCGTCGATCATGAGCTCGGACCACATCTGGGGGTTGAGGTGCGCCACGCGGGTGAGATCGCGGTAGCTACCGGCCGAAAAGCCGTGGTGGACCTGGGCAGTGGGGCTTTTGACGTAGGCGTTGGATACCACGTGCGCAAGCTGGCTCGTGAAGGCGATGACACGGTCGTGCTCGGCGGCGCTGGTCACGCTGAACTTGCCAAAGCCCAAGGGGCGCACCATCTCGCGCACCTGGCCCAAAAGCTCCAGCTTGAGCGCATCGTCCACCGCGGGCGGTACGAGCACCAGCGGGGCGCCCTGGAACAGGTCGGCGCGGGAGTGTGCATAGCCCGAGTACTGCGTGCCCGCCATGGGGTGCGCGCCCACAAAGTAAAAGCCGTGCTCGCGGGCAAGCTCAAAGGCGCGCTCGCACACGATACCCTTGACGCCCACCGTGTCAATTACCACGGGGCCCATGATGGCCTCGGTATCGGTGGCGTCGGCGAGTGCCTGGGCGTGTGCCTCGAGCCACTCGATGCAGGCTTCGGGGTAGCAAGCCAGGACGATGATGTCGCATTCGCCGAGCGTCTCGTCGTTGAGCTCGCCGGCAACGGTGCCCATGCTGGCAGCCGTCATGACATCGTCATCGGGATCCCAGGCCAGCACGCGGACGCCCGCCTGCGCATAGCCGCGGGCAAAGCTGCCGCCGATGAGGCCAAGGCCGACGATGCCGGCGCACTTGGGGCCGCCCTGGTTAACGCGCGCGTTTCTCACTGTACCCATGGGCTACTCCATGGTCTCTTGGCAGACAACCTCGCGGATGGCTCGGATGCGACGCATGGTGTCGTCGAACTGATCGGGGGTGAGGGCCTGAGCGCCGTCGGACCATGCGCGGCTGGGCTCGTCGTGGACCTCGATCTCCAGGCCGTTGGCACCGCAGGCGGTCGCGGCGAGCGCCATGGGCTCAACGTAGCGGGTGTAGCCGGTGGCGTGGCTGGGGTCGGCGACGACGGGCAGGTGCGACAGGTGGTGCAGCACCGGCACGGCATTGAGGTCGAAGGTGTTGCGGGTGCGGGTCTCGAAGGTGCGGATGCCGCGCTCGCACAGGATGACGTTGTCGTTGCCCTCGCTCATGATGTACTCGGCGGCCATGAGCAGCTCATCGATCGTGCCGGACATGCCGCGCTTAAGCAAGATCGGAGTCTTGGTCTTGCCGACCTCTTTGAGCAGAGGGAAGTTCTGGGCGTTGCGGGCGCCGATCTGCATGACGTCGATCTTCTTGTCCAGGAAGACCTGCACGTCGCGCGGGTCCATGATCTCGGTGACGATCGGCATGTCGAGCTCGGCAGACGCCTCGCACAGCAGGTCCAGACCGGCGGGGCCCATGCCCTGGTAGGCGTACGGGGAAGTGCGGGGCTTGTAGGCACCGCCGCGCAGCATCGTGGCACCGGCGGCCTTCACGCGGCGGGCGATGCGGATGAGGTTCTCGCCCTCGACGGAGCACGGGCCGGCGATGACCTGGAACTGATCGCCGCCTACATGTACGCCGTGGCCGCAGTCGATGACGGAGTCCTCGGGGTGGAACTTGCGGTTGGCGCGCTTGAACGGCTCGGAGACGCGCTGCACGCGCTCGACGACATCCATGGACTCGAGCAGGAACGGGTCAATCTTGGTCGTATCGCCCACCAGGCCGATGATCGTCTCGTTCTCGCCGCGCGAGACATCGGTCTTCAGGCCCTTTTTCTCAATCCAGTTGACGATATGGCTGACGGCCTCGTCGCTGGCGCTCTCTTTTAAAATTGCAATCATGGTGTGCCTCTCACCTCGATGGATAACCCTTGCAAAAACGGCCCGCATCGCGAGCCGTGTACATATGGTGCATGAGAGTTTATACTATCTGACTCGCTTTTGCCTTCTAAAGTGGGCCGTTGAGCCGCGTCTTCCTCGGAATTGCAAAGCTTTTTCTTTTATTTTGATAGCCCGTGGTGCACTTGGGTATAATGCAAAACGTTGGCCCTATTAGCTCAGGGGATTAGAGCGTCTGCCTCCGGAGCAGAAGGCCGTTGGTTCGAATCCAACATGGGGCACCATCGAACGTGAGACCGTCCGAACCTCGCATGGTCCGGGCGGTTTTTCTTATACCGACGCGACGTGATGGGACGTGGTATGGCAGCAACGGATATCGAGCGCGGACTCTCGACCGCCGAGGTCGAGGAGCGCATCGCCGCCGGTAAGATCAACCGCAACATGGAGCTCAAGACCAAGTCGGTCAAAGAGCTCATCATCGAGAACCTCTGCACGCTGTTCAATTTGATCAACGTGATCTTGGCGTTCCTGGTCATTTTGACCGGTTCGTTTAAGAATCTGACGTTCCTGTTCGTGGTGTTCCTCAATACCGCTATTGGCGTCATTCAGTCCATGCGTTCCAAGAAGATGGTCGATAAGCTCACGCTGCTGACCTCCAAGAAGGCCATCGCGGTGCGCGACGGCTCCGAGGTGGAGCTCGACCTGGACCAGATCGTGCTCGACGACATCATCCGCCTGGGGCGCGGCGACCAGATCCCCGCTGACGCCGTGGTGGTTTCGGGCGAGGCGCTCGTGAACGAGAGCCTGCTGACGGGCGAGAGCGATCTTATTAAGAAACAGCCCGGTTCCGAGCTCATGAGCGGCAGCTTTATCGACTCGGGTCTGCTGCGCGCCCGCGTGATCCATGTCGGCGCCGACAACTACGTGGCCAAAATTAATAACGAGGCCAAGTACGTCAAAAAGGTCAATTCCGAGATCATGAACGCGCTTAACGCCATCGTGCGCTTTGCGAGCATCATCATGATCCCGCTCGGTTTGGCGTTGTTTGCCTCGAGCGTGAGCGAGCTGTGGGATGCCGCGGGAACCCCAGGCAATAGCGCGCTTTCGTGGTGCTTCTCCGAGCTGTTGGCTGGTCATGTGCCTTCGTCGGCGCTGCTGTCCACGGTGGGCGCCCTGCTGGGCATGATCCCGCAAGGCCTGGTGCTGCTGACCTCGTCGGTGCTCGCCATCGCCACGGTGCGCCTGGCCCGCCGCAAGGTGCTCGCGCAGCAGCTCTACTGCATTGAGACGCTCGCGCGCGTCGACGTGCTGTGCCTGGACAAGACGGGCACCATCACGTCGGGCCGCATGGAGGTCGAGGGTACCTATCCGCTGCCGGTCGAGGGTATGGGTGCGGGGGAGGGCGACGCCGCCGTTCCCGTCGATACCACGGTGCTCGATTTTGCGCTGGCTAACGTCGCACGTGCGACCTCGGCCGATGCCAACGAGACCTGTCAGGCGCTGCTCAACTATTACGTCGACCGTCCGGTCGAGGTGTCCGAGCCGCTGTCGGTCATTCCGTTCTCGTCTTCCAAAAAGTGGAGTGGCGCGTCGTTTGCACAGGGCTCATATGTGATGGGTGCGGCGCAGTTTGTGCTCTCTGATCGTGCGTTTGCCCAGGTCGAGAACCGTGTCGCCGAGCTTGCCGATACCTGCCGCGTGCTCGTGGTGGCGCTCGTGGACGGCTTTACGCCCGATGGCGATATGGTGGGCGAGGCCGAGCCCGTGGGCTTTGTGACCATCCGCGACGAGATTCGTACCTCGGCGGCCGAGACCATCGGCTACTTTAACGAGCAGGGCGTGACCCTCAACGTGATCAGTGGCGACGACCCGCGTACGGTGTCGTCGATCGCACGCGTGGTGGGCGTGCCGGGGGCGGACGCTTATGTGGACGCCACGACGCTCGATACGCCGGCCAAGCTCGATGCCGCAGTGGACCGCTACCATGTCTTTGGTCGTGTGACCCCGCAGCAGAAGCGCGAGCTCGTGCAGGCACTCAAGCGCCGCGAGCACACCGTGGCCATGACGGGCGACGGCGTCAACGACGTGCTGGCGCTCAAGGAGGCCGACTGCTCCGTCGCCATGGCGGCCGGCTCCGATGCCGCGCGTAACGTGGCCGAGATCGTACTTGTCGACAACGACTTTGCCTCGATGCCCGCCGTGGTGGCCGAGGGCCGTCGCTCCATCAACAACCTGCAGCGTTCGGCTTCGCTGTTCTTGACCAAGACGCTGTTCTCGATGGGCCTGGCGGCGCTGTGCATCGCGCTGCCGCCGTACCCTTTCGAGCCGATTCAGATGACGCTCATCAACTTCTTCTGCATTGGCGCGCCGGGCTTTGTCTTGGGCCTGGAGCCCAACAATGCTCGCGTGAAGGGGTCGTTCCTGACGAACGTGCTCAAGCGGGCACTGCCGGCGTCGATTGCGGTCATTTTGGCCGCGGCGCTCGATATCTTTGTGGCGCGCGTGTTTGGCTTTAACCAGCTCACGCTGTCTACGATGTGCCTGCTTACTTCGTGCGCGGCGAGCGTCAGCCTGATCTGGCGCATCTCGCAGCCTCTCACGCCCTTGCGCGTGGTGCTCTTTGTGTTTGTAGTCGCCGGCATCTTGGTGGGCGTTATCGGATTCCCGGAGCTGCTGTCTATTGCTAACCTGTCGATGGGCCAGATGGTTATCTTGGCTGTCATCGTGGTCTTTACCTGCTCGGTGTTCTTTAAGCTCGCCACGATGATGGATTCGCTCAAGCCGCGTCGTCGTCATGCCGCAACTGGTTTTGGTCGCGGTGTGCGCGTCCGCCTGGGTCGCGGTGGCGGCAAGGTGAGCTCGACGGGTTCGACGGCGGAGCGTTTTGCCAAGCGCGTCGCCGCCGACATGGCGCAGCGCCGCGAATCTCGCACCGTTCGTGAGGCCGAGGCCCGCGCACTCGAGGGCGTGGTCCAGGCCCAGTCCAAGAAAAAGAAGGGTAGCGGAGCCAAGCGCTCTCGCGTAACCAAGTCCGCCCAAGGCATCAAAGTCTCGATGCCGAGCAAAAAGAAGAAGTAACTACGCGCCCTGGCGATGTTGAATTGGTGCCTTGCTCCTGTGGGGCCGTGGCGATGTTATGCTCTAACCTCGATTGTTTGAATTGCTTCGAAAAGAGGATGCCGTGATCTGCCCGCATTGCCTTAAGACTATCGAGGACGGCGCCTCGTTCTGCCCCTACTGCAACGCCTATGTGGGTCCGGGCGATGGTCCCGAGCACACTGAGTTCGTGTTCTGTGAGGGCTGCGGTGCCCGTCTTTCTCCGCATGATCGTACGTGCCCCAAATGCGGACGCCCCGCTCCGGGTATCCTCTCCGAGGACGCGGCAGCATCCGACCTGGCAGCGGGCCGCACGGCGGGCTTTCCGCGCCTAACGCAAGAGCAGATCGATACCGAGGTGCCGCATGCGCCGGCCTCTGCCGCTGCGGTGCTTTCGGACGCCGCCGACCCCAATGAGACCTGCGTGCTGCCAGCTTTCGATAAGGATTTCGGTATCCCCAAGGTCGATATTCCCACGCCCGTTTCCCTGCATGACGATGCTCAAAAACCCAAGCGCAAGGTGCACCCCGACGAGGACGCCTATCACAAGCATAAGCGTCATATCCCCAAGCCGCTCGTCGTCATCGCGGTCCTTGCCGTCGTTTGCGGCGGTGCCTATTGGTTCGTGACGACCGATCCCATGGGTGTCATGCCCGGCTTTTACGACCAGTTTGGCCAAGCTGCACAGACCACCTTCCCCACGCGCCAAAAGGGCGAGGCCACTGAGGACGATACCAAGCAGGACGATTCTGCCGAGGTGGTCCAGGAAGAAACCGTGCTCACCGATGATCAGCTCTATACCAGGCTCGACGGTCTGTATCAGACCATCGTGTCCTACGCTGACGAGGACCAGATCGGCGAGGTCATCGATTCCTTTAACAACGGCTATCTCCGAACGCCGCTGTTCACCCGTCAGGAGCTGTCGCAGAGTGCCTACGCCCTGCGCGACCAGATCAAAAAGACGCAAGATGAGCTTAACAATCTTAAGTATCAGGACGATACGGTCTATGCGGATGACATCGCCCACTTAAAGCAGCTTGCCGAGTGGATGTATGAGCGCGTCGACGTGATCTGCCAGAGCTGGGATATCTCGCTGGCCATTCCCGATGGCGAGTCGATGAGTTCCCACCAAAGCGAGATCCTGGCGCCCATCGCGCAGGGCGGCAACAGCGCGCTGAACCAGTACGATGCCAATGTGGGTTCCTGGAAGCCGCAGCAGCGTTCCTAAAATTAGTTCGCCATAGTCGGCATAACCTACGTGCGCAATTGATGTAAGCCCGTGCTTATTGCTACAATTCGTACAAATATGCTTTAAACGCACGAGGAAGGAACCACATGTTTGGTTTTAAGAAAGAGCTCTACACGCCCGAGTATCAGCTTGTCGGCGACGAGTGCGCCGTAATCGAGACGTCGAAGGGTACCATCAAGGTCAAGTTTGACGGCGAGGGCGCTCCCATTCATGTCGCGAACTTCTGTGAGCTTTCCACGATGGGTTTCTATGATGGCCTTAAGTTCCATCGCTATGTGCCCGGCTTTGTCATTCAGGGCGGCGACCCCAATACCCGCGATATGTCCGGCGCCGACGTCGCTGCCGGCCTTGAGGGCCCCGACGGCATGCCCGGTACCGGTGGCCCCGGCTACTGCATCAAGGGCGAGTTTGCCACCAATCCGCGCAACAGCCATGTTGATGGTGCCCTTGCCATGGCACGCTCCATGGACCCCGATTCCGCGGGTTCGCAGTTTTACTTCTGCCTAGGTGCCCAGCATAACCTCGATTCCGGTTACACCGTCTTTGGTACCACGGTCGAGGGTCTCGATGTGATTTCGCAGCTGCGTGCCGGCGACGAGATCGTCCATGTCGAGATCGTTCACGAGTAAAGGGGACTTCCTTGAATAGCCAGCTGATCCAACAGGGCCGCGCCGCTTACCGCGCGGGTGATTTTTCCGCTGCAGCCCAGATGCTTGGGGCGGCAAAGACTCCCGATGAGATTATGGGCGAGGCCGATCACCTTCGTGGTAACGCCTTGATGCACCTGGGCATGTATGCCGAGGCCGCCGAGGCCTATGCCGCCGCCCTCAACGACGGCACCTACGGCAAGCGCGGCGCGCTGCTCACCAACCGCGGCAAGGCGCTCGCCGCCGTGGGCGACTACACGACGGCCGCCCAGGCGTTCTCTGCTGCTACACAGGATGCTTCCTATGCCACGCCGTTCAAGGCCTATCTGGGCCTGGGCAATGCGCTGTTCCAATCGGGCGACTATGCCAACGCGGGAACCGCCTTCCGTCAGGCTGCCATCGATGGCGCCAATCCGGCTCCTGCTGCCGCACTCGGCGAGCTCGGTCGTTGCTTCATTAAGCTCGGCCGTCCGGCGGATGCCGTGGAGACTTACCGCACGGCTATCGACTTTGCCGGCCCCCGCGACGACACGCGTGCGCTCAACGCCGGCATGGGTCAGGCGCTTTCTGCCGCCGGCCGTCCCTCCGACGCACTCGACGCCTTTAATGCCGCTACTGCCGATGGCATCTACCAGCTCACCTCCGAGCAGGCCGATGAGCTTGCCCGCGTGCAGGATTCGCTTGCCGCGCTGTCTGCCCAGACGGCTATGGCCACGGCTCCGGCGCCCGCGATGGACGCTCCTGCCGTCGATCCGCTCGATCCTACGGGCGCGACCGGTCAGTTTATGCCTGATCCCTCGGACACCGGCTTCTTTACGCTGTCCGAGTCTGAGATGGTCCAGCAGGACCGTCAGGATCGTAAGCAGGCCAAGGTCCGTCGTCGCCATCGCCATACGGGTCTCAAAGTCTTCATCGTACTGCTTCTGCTTATTTTGATCGCCGCGGGCGGTCTGGGCTTTGCCTACACGCGCGGCTTTGGCTTCCCGTCTCAGGAGTCTGTCGTTACCGATCTGTTCCAGGCTGCCGGCGACGGTGACGCCGCAAAGGCCGAGTCTTGCCTGGCCTCGAGCCTGTCCGAGGACGCTAAGTCGATGATCATCTCCTCGATTCCGCAGGGTGCCACCGTGTCCGTCGAGGGCATGGATCAGTCCATGACCGAGACGACCGCTAAGGTGAAGGCATCGCTGTCCAAGGGCGGCGAGCAGGAGTACACCGTCAAATTCGTGCGCTCCGACAACCATATCGGCTGGGCCGTTTCTTCGCTCGATATGGATTTCTCGGCTGCTGACAACCAGTAGTGACCTTATGGGATTTAGCTTTGCCCGGCGCTTCACCGCAAGTGAGGTGCCGGGCTTGCGCTAGTATGATGAGCTAGTAGTTTTCCAGCAATCATCCAACACATCAGGAGTTGCGTTGTTTTCTTTGATGGATATGTTCTTCGGTAGCTATGCGGGCGATCTTGCCATCGACCTCGGCACCGCAAATACGCTTGTCTCCGTGCGCGGTAAGGGCATCGTCATTCGCGAGCCCTCTGTTGTCGCCATCGACAAGAACGACGAGCGCATCCTGGCGGTCGGTATCGAGGCAAAGCGCATGCTCGGCCGTACGCCCGGCAACATCGTGGCCGTTCGTCCCCTGAAGGACGGCGTCATCGCCGACTTCGATGTTACCGAGGCCATGCTTCGCTACTTTATCGACAAGGCGTCCGAGAAGCGCTATCCGTGGACTCCGCGTCCGCGTGTCGTCGTCTGTGTTCCCTCCGGTGTCACGTCGGTCGAGAAGCGCGCTGTCTTTGAGGCCACGATCCAGGCCGGTGCCCGCCAGGCCTATCTGATCGAAGAGCCTATGGCAGCCGCTATCGGCGCCGACCTGCCCGTCGAGGAACCCACCGGCTCCATGGTCATCGACATCGGCGGCGGTACCACCGAGGTTGCCGTTATCGCTATGGGCGGCATCGTCGTCTCGCAGTCCATCCGTATTGCCGGCGACGAGTTCGATCAGGCCATCCTCACGCACGTTCGTGATGCCTACAACCTGGCCATCGGCGAGCGTACGGCAGAGGACATCAAGATCAAGGTCGGCTCCGCCGTGCCGCTTAAGGACGAGCTCGACGTCGAGGTCAACGGCCGCGACGTGATTACCGGTCTGCCCAAGACCGTGCGCATCGAGAGCGAGGAGATTCGTCGCGCGCTCAACAAGCCGCTCGACGAGATGGCCAAGGCCGTCAAGGACGCACTCGACGCTACGCCTCCCGATCTTGCCTCGGACCTTATGTACTACGGCATTTTGCTGACCGGTGGCGGCGCGCTGCTGCGCGGTCTCGACGTGCGCCTGCGCGATGAGACCGGCGTTTCGGTCAACGTCAGCCCCACGGCGCTCGATAACGTTGTTAACGGCTGTGCCCGCGTGCTCGAGGCCAATGCGTTTGATGGCGGCTTCGTCCAGACCAATGCTTAATTTCCAAAAGGTGGATTCCATTTGGCACGATCTTCGGGTTTCTCCACAAATCTGAATACCAAGCGACAATCAACGGGTATGCGCCCGTTGATTGTTTTCAGCCTGATTTCGGTGTTGCTGCTCACGTTTTATATTCGTGAGGGCGAGACGGGGCCGATTCATGCCGTTCGTTCGGGCGTGACGACGATTACCTCGCCGGTGCGTTTTCTGGGCTCGACTGTGGCGGCTCCCTTCAATGCGATCGGTAACGTGTTCTCTAACCTTACGGCGTCACAGGACACGCTTGACGAGCTTAAGAAGCAAAATGAGGAGCTGACCTCCAAGGTTGCCGAGCTCTCCGAGGCTCAAAAGACCGCCGAGCGACTGGAGGGTCTGGTCGGTCTGCAGTCGACCTACAACCTCAAGTCCACTGCAGCTCGTATCGTCGGCGCTTCGGGCGATGCCTGGACCTCGACCGTTACCATCGATAAAGGTTCTGCCGACGGGCTTACCATCAACATGCCTGTGACGAGTTCGGCTGGTGTTATCGGACAGATCATCGAAGTCTCGGCCAAGACGTCCACCGTGCGTCTGATCGGCGATGAGAACTCGGGCGTGTCCGCTATGGTGCAGGACACGCGCGCCCAGGGCATGCTGCAGGGTCAGGCTGACGGCACGCTGCGTCTTGAGTACGTGAGCGTCGACTCCGACGTTAAGGTTGGCGACATCATCGTGACCTCGGGCATTGGCGGTGTGTTCCCCAAGGGCCTTCCGCTCGGCACCGTCTCGTCGGTTGAGAAATCGGCAAACGACGTGTACTACACCATTGTGGTACGCGCCCAGACGACGGCCGAGAACAACGAGGAAGTGCTGGTCATCACCTCGCTGACCGACGAACAGTCGGCCTCGGATGAGGACGTGAGCACCGCTAATAGCACGCCGCAGGGAACGTCGCGCGATGCTGCGACCAAGACGAAGGACGAGAGCTCGGATGACGGTTCCGACACGTCCGAGACGACCGATTCCGGCTCGAGCGAATAGGGGGCATGTCCATGGATCTACACGAGCAGGGGATGAGCTCCCGCACGTTTGTAATCGCCGCCATCGTGTGCGTGCTGCTGCAGGCAGGCCTGGCACCGCAGATCTCCATTGCGGGCGGTCGCGTCAACTTCATGATTATCCTGGTGTGCCTAAGCGTGTTCTCGGGCGACCCGACCCGTGCCGTCGTGTGCGGTTTTTGCAGCGGCTTGTTTTATGACCTGTCCGCTGCCGTGCCGGTGGGAGTTATGTCGCTCCTGCTGACTGTGGGTTCTTTTGCCCTTGTGCACAGCGCTGCCGGTCAGACGGGCGGTACCCCGAGTGCGCGCGGCATCACTGTGGGCGCCTTTGCGCTCGTCATTAATGTGATCTACAGCATCATCTTGCTGTTTATGGGTATGGAGACGAGCTTTGTCGTGGCGATCTTCGGCCATGCGCTGCCGTCTTCGATCCTGACGGGTCTGGTTGCCATTCCGTTTTTGATGTCCGGCGTCGTGCCGCAGTCCGGTTATGGATTCTCCGCACGTGGCGGACGCCAGACGGGCATGCGCTTTAAGCCCAAGACCCGTAAGCTCAAATAGGGGAGGCCCGTAGATGTCTTCCCAGATGACGGTTATTATCGCCGGTATCGTGCTGGTTGTGGCCATCGTGGTCGCGCTGGTCATCATGCGTCGCGGCGATTCCCGTTTTACCTACGATACGCAGCATGGAACGGCCCCGCGCGCCACCGAGGGCGAGGGCAATACCGCGGCGACCGCCTTTAAGGGCCGCTTCTCCATCCTCACCACGGGTGTGGGCGCGATGTTCGCGGCGCTTGCCGTCAAGCTGTGGGGCATGCAGATGGTCTCGTCGGACTATTATGAAAAGCAGGCTAATAGTAATCAGACGCGCACCGTTACCACACCCGCTGTGCGCGGCCGCATCCTCGACCGCAATGGCGTGGCACTTGTCCAGAACCGTCCCTCACTTGCTGTCGTGGCCTACCGCGACCTTGCCGAGGATGAGGTTCTGGTTCGCCATCTTGCCAACGTGCTCGGTATGCCCTACGTGGCGGTTCTGCGCAATATTCAGGACAATTCCGAGGGCGCCCAGAGCCTGCATACCATCGCGACGGACGTCCGTCGCTCCACGGTTGCCTATATCAAGGAGCACGCCGGCGAGTTCCCGGGCGTCAAGATTGCCGAGCGTACCGAGCGCCAGTACCCGTACGGCGAGACGGCCTGTCACATTTTGGGCTATACCGGCACCATTACCTCCGAGCAGCTTGAGGCCCAGAATAAGAAAACCTCTGGCGACGATGATGCTTCTGCTGGCAAGATTACGTACCAGTCGGGCGATATCGTGGGCCAGGCGGGTGTTGAGAGCTACTACGAAAACCTGCTGCAGGGTATTCGTGGCGAGCAGACCGTCAAGGTCGATGCCTCGGGCAATGTGACCGGTCAGGCCGGCGCCGTGCCCGCCAAGGCCGGCTCCGACATTAAGCTCACGCTCGACCTCAAGATCCAACAGGCCTGTGAGACGGCGCTGGCGAGCGCCATCGAGCTTGCCAAGACCACTGGCTACAGCAATGCCGGCAACGGCGCTGTGGTGTGTCTCGATCCCAACAACGGCGAGATCCTGGGCATGGCGAGCGAGCCCAAGTTCGATCCGTCCGTCTTTATCGGCGGCGTCTCAAATGACGTGTGGACCGAGCTCAATGATGACAAGGGTTCGCACCCGCTGCTCAACCGCGCCATTAGCGGACAGTACATGTCGGCCTCGACCATCAAGCCGCTCTCGGCACTGGCCGGTCTTGAGTTTGGAACCTACACTTCAACGCAGACAACCAACTGCACGGGCTATTGGACGGGCTTGGGCAAGGCTTGGGGCAAGCGCTGCTGGCTGACGTCTGGACACGGCACCATGACGCTGCAGTCGGGTATTGCCAACTCGTGCGACCCCGTCTTCTACGATATGGGCAAGGCGTTCTTTTATGACGAGCAACATTCCGAGGGCCTGCAGGAGGTCTTTCGTCGCTGGGGCCTAGGCAAGACCTGCGGTATCGATTTGCCGAGTGAGGGCGCGGGCCGTATTCCCGATGCCGAGTGGAAAGAGTCGTACTTTACCGACGCCTCTGCCGAGGACCGCAAGTGGAATGCCGGCGATATGACCAACATTGCCATCGGCCAGGGCGACATTTTGGTGACGCCTCTGCAGATGGCATGCGCCTACATGGGCCTTGCCAACGGCGGTAAGCAGTACGTGCCTCACGTGTTTTTGTCTGCCGTGTCGCGCGATGGCGACGGCGATGCCTATAAGTACAACGGCAAAGGCAAGAAGAAGCGCCTGGAGGCCAAGATCAACAGCGATTCGGATTTGGCTCTTGTTCGCAACGGCATGCACGACGTGATTTACACGGCATCGACGTCCCTGGCGGCTCACTTTGGCACCCTGACGCCGCAGGTATACGGCAAGTCGGGCACGGGCGAGAAAAGCGGCGAGGACGAATACGCGTGGTTCTGCGCCTATGCGCCGGCCGATGATCCCAAGTATGTCATCGCTACTGTCCTGGAGCAGGGCGGCGGTGGCTCAGATACCGCGATGCATGTCGTGCGCGACGTGCTCGGCGCGATTTATGACGAGCCCGATACCTCTTCGGCCTCGGGCGATTCTTCGGTTCGATAGGAGGTTGCGATGGATTTTTCTCCGGCGGATCTGTTCCGTTCAACCAAGACCGGCTCTCGCAGCAGCCTGGACCGCGTCAACAAGCAACTTTCGGCCTCGCGCGGTACGTTTCGCCAAAAGGTGCATATCGGTGTGCTGCTGGCTACCGTCGCGCTCGTTGCCTATGGCGCCATCATTATTTGGTCGGCGTCACAGTTTAAGGCCGACGCCTCATTCTCGCGCCACCTGCTGGGCATTGGCATTGGCGCGGTGCTTGCGGTGCTCGTCTGGCGTACCGATCTGCGCGGCATCTCTAACTTCTCGACGGCGCTGCTCGTCATCGACCTGATCGTGATCTTCTCGCCCAAGATTCCGGGTCTGTCCTATACGGGCGGTCTGGGCATGACGGGCTGGATCAAGATTCCCGGTATCGGCTTGACATTCCAGCCGGTCGAGCTTGCCAAGCTCATCACCATCTTCTTTATTGCCACGCTTGGCTCGCAGTATAACGGCCGCATCGATACCGTTCGCGACTACGTCAAGCTCTGCGGCATGCTGTCCATCCCGTTTTTGGCCGTCGTCGCCATGGGCGACCTGGGCTCGGGCCTGGTCGTGCTGGTCTCGGGCGCTATCGTCATCTGCATGAGCGGTGCGCGCCGCGAATGGGTGCTGTCGACCCTGGCCCTGCTCGTGGGCCTGGTAGCCCTCGTCCTGGCGCTCGATTCGGTCTTTGATTCGTTGCTCGGCCACGATGTGCTCATCAAGCAGTATCAGATGAACCGCCTGACGGTCTTTATCGACCCCGATAATGCCGATTCGGACGATGCCTACAACCTGCAGCAGTCGCTTATCGCCGTTGGCTCGGGTGGCTTCTTTGGTAAGGGTTTGGGCCATGCGACGCAGTCGGCCGGCGGCTTTCTGCCTGAGTTCCACACCGACTTCGTCTTCGCCTTCCTGTCCGAGACCTTTGGCTTTTGCGGTTCCTTTTTGCTCCTATGCCTCTACGTGCTGCTGATCTTTTCGACGATTCGCGTCGCCTTTAAGTGTGAGTCGCTGTTCTTGCGCCTATCGTGTGTGGGCATCGTTGGCATGTGGGCGTTCCAGACCTTCGAAAACATCGGCATGTGCATTGGCATGATGCCGATTACCGGTATTCCGCTACCGTTTATTAGCTTCGGTTCGTCTTCGATGATGATTCAGCTGCTGACGGTGGGTATCGTACAATCCATATGGCGGCATCGTTCGGGCGCCGCGTAACCGCTGGAGGGGTTTGCTATGAAAATTCCCGTAGATAAGCTGACCCGCGCTTTTAAGATGGGCGCGTCCGTTAAGAAGGATTCCGATACGCCGGTGCGCGTCTCGGTCTATCTGGATTCGTCCGCCTCGCGCTTTCTGGCCGAGACGGTGCGTGACGCCTTTGTGCCGCAGACGACCTCGGGCATTGTGCGCGTCGAGCGTCTGGGGGAGGAGCGAATTGCTCCAAAGACGGATACCGATGTGGTACTGGTGCTCTCGTGCGGTTCCGACCGCTTGGAGAGTGCCGTGCAGGAGCTCGTGATCGCCGGCGCGCCCGTGTGCGTGCTTGCCGAGTCTGCTGTGGAGGTGCCGTTTATCGAGGAGTCCACGCCCATGCTCGGCGTGGTAGCGGCAACCGATAAGACGTATCTGCTCGAGACGCTTGCCCGCTGGATTCTCGATCGCACCGACAAGGAAACGGCTTTTGCGGCGAACTTTGCCTTCATGCGCATCGCGGCGGCCAATCGTATCATCACCTCGTGCGCGCTCACCAATATGGCGACCGGTGCGCTGGTGTTTTTGCCGGGCGCCGATTATCCCGTTATGGCGCTGGCGCAGGTGGGCATGCTCTTTGAACTCGCTGCCGTCTTTGGACGCGGCATTAAGCCTGAGCGCGGCTACGAGGTCGCGGGCGTGCTTGCCGGCGGTCTTGTGATCCGCGCGGTCACCCGCGCACTCGTCAAGCAGACGCCGCATATTGGGTTTGCCGTCAAGGCGCTCACTGCTGCCGCGGGCACCTATGGCATGGGCCGTGCGCTCGTTTCGCTCTACGAGCGCGATGTCGACTACAGCCGTGCCAACGAGGTGGTCACTGCCACGTTCTCCCGCGTTCGCGATCTGGTGACCACGGTCGCGGGTGCTACCCGTCCTATGGCGTCCTACCAAGACGCATCCGATCTCGCTGCTTAGGGGTTTTCCGTTGCGCGTTGCATACCAAGACTGTTTTCATTTAATTGAGCCGCTGCTCGCCAAGGTCGAAAAGCCGAGTCGCTATATCGATCACGAGTGGGGCACGCTTTCCAAGGCCGATGCCGACTACCGTTGCTGCCTGATCTACCCGGATGTGTACGAGGTTGGTCTGCCCAACCAGGGTATCGCCATCCTCTACAACATTCTTAACCAGGCCGAGGGCATCTCCTGCGAGCGCGGCTATGTGCCGTGGCCCGATATGGGTGACGCCATGCGCGAGGCGGGCATTCCGCTGCTGTCGCTCGAAGGTGCTGCGCCGGTCGCTTCGTTTGATATCGTCGGTCTGCATGTGCCGCACGAGATGGCGGTGACGAACTTCCTCGAGGCACTCGATCTCGCTGGCATTCCGCTGTTAGCGGCCGACCGAGGCGAAGACGACCCCATCATCATCGCCGGCGGTCCCTCGGTGTACAACCCTGAGCCGTACGCGGCCTTCTTCGATGCCATCCTCATCGGCGAGGGCGAGGAATCGCTGCTCGAGACCTGCCAGCTGCATCGCCGCCTGCGTGACGAAGGCGTCCCGCGCGCGCAGATTGTTGAGCAGCTTGCATCCATTGCCGGCAACTACGTGCCGTCGCTCTATGAGGTTCGTCACGATGAGCCCTGCTCGCCGCATGGCTACATCGTGCCGCGTGAGGGCAAGGATGCTCCGACCGTGGTCTACAAGCGCGTCGTCGAGGATTTCGGCGCCACGAATCCGCTGTCGCAGTCGTGTGTACCCTATGCGCAGCTGGTCCACGACCGCCTGTCTATTGAGATCCTGCGTGGCTGCGCCCGCGGCTGTCGTTTTTGCCAGGCCGGCATGACGTATCGCCCGGTGCGCGAGCGCTCGGCCGACCAGATCGTCTCGTCGGTGATTCAGGGTCTGGAAAAGACCGGCTATGACGAGGTGTCGCTGACCTCGCTCTCCACGACCGACCACTCCTGCATTCGCGACGTGCTCGGCAGGCTCAACCGTCGCCTGGAGGATACGGGTATTCGCGTGTCTATTCCGTCGCAGCGCCTGGATTCGTTTGGCGTGGATATGGCCGAGTCGGTCGCCGGCGAAAAGAAGGGCGGCCTGACGTTCGCGCCCGAGGCCGGCAGCCAGCGCATGCGCGACATCATTAACAAGAACGTGACCGAGGAGGACCTGGACCGTGCGGCCAAGGCGGCCTTCGAGGCCGGCTGGAACCGCATGAAGCTCTACTTTATGATGGGCCTTCCCGGCGAGCGCGACGAGGACATCGTGGCCATCGCCAATCTGGCCGATCACGTGCTGGAGCTCGGTCGTTCCGTGGTGCCCAAGGCTCGTCGCGGCTCGATCTCGGTGTCGATCTCGGTTTCGGTCTTTATTCCCAAGGCTGCCACGCCGTTCCAGTGGTGCCCGCAGCTCGACTACGACGACGTCAAGCGTCGCCAGAAGCTGCTCATCACGAGCGTTCGCAACCGTGCCGTCCGCGTGCATTACCACGATGCCGAGACCTCGCTCATCGAGGCCGCGCTGTCCCGCGCCGGGCGTGACATGACGCCCGTCATCATCGATGCTTGGCGCGCTGGCTCTCGCTTTGACGCCTGGGTAGAGCATTTCTCGCTCGATAACTGGAAGGAGGCTGCTGCCAAAAACGGCATCGACCTCAATGAGCTCGTGCACCTGCCCTACGAGTTGGACTGGCGCCTGCCGTGGGAGCATGTGAGCCCCGGCTGCACGCGTGGCTTCCTCGAGCGCGAGTACCGTCGCTCGCTCGAGGGTGTCACGACTCCCGACTGCACCCGCACGTCGTGCACCGGCTGCGGAATCTGCCCCACGCTCCACGTCAAGAATGTATTGATGGGTGATCGCGCATGAGTGAGCGCCTGACCGACAACCCCACGCTCTTTAGGCTTCGTGTTCGCTATGGCAAGCGCGATCGCCTTAAATACCTGGGCCATCTCGAAGTAATCCATACCATTGAGCGCATCGTGCGCCGTGCGGGACTTCCCTATGCCGTCACGCAGGGCTTCTCTCCGCATATGCGCGTGGGCTTCTCTTCGGCGCTACCGGTGGGTACGTCGTCGACCTGCGAGTGGTATGACCTGTTTATGACCGAGTTCGTGGCGCTCGACGAGGCGTTTGGGCGCCTGGCTGCGGCGTCTCCGGCCGATCTGGCGCCCATCGAGGCGGCGTACATCGACGTGCGCACGCCGGCGTTGACGGCGCAACTCACGCGTCTGTCGTATCGCATCGACCTGCACTTGGATCCCGAGGCGCCCGTAAGTGCCGACGAGGTGCGTCGTGCGATCGACACGCTGCGCGCGGACCATGGCATCGACTACGCGCGCGGCAAAAAGAGCAAGCGCTTGGATTTGGATCACACGCTCGTGGGCTATGAGCTCACGGCGGGGGAGCGCCCGGACCATTTGGTGCTCATGCTCGACACCCATGCCGACAACGAGGGCTCCATGCGTCCGGAAATTTTGCTTTCCGCTGCTGATGTTTTGTTGCAGGGCTTGACCCCGGGCGTGGATGCACCTATTGTTTCCACTGGTATGCAAGACCTCGTGACCATCTGCTCCTACGATGTCGAGCGTCAGAATCAAGCATGCGAGGACGACGAGGGCCGACTCGTCAGCCCCATACCTGTGCGAACTTGTGGATTTGCTCCACATACTCGTTGACGGGGGTATTTTCGCCTGCTACTATATTCGGCTGTTGCACTAACTGATGCATGAAGGGCAAGTAAACATGTACGCAATCGTTAACACGGGCGGCAAGCAGTACAAGGTCGCCACCGACGATGTCATCACCGTCGAGAAGATCGAGGGCAATGAGGGCGACAAGGTCACCCTGCCGGTCATCTTCCTCAACGATGGTAAGAAGATCGTCACCGATCCCGACAAGCTGGCCAAGGCCAAGGTTACCGCTCAGATCGTTGAGCAGTTCAAGGGCGAGAAGCAGCTGGTCTTCAAGTTCCACAAGCGTAAGCGCTATCGTCGTCTGAAGGGTCACCGTCAGCAGCTCACCAAGCTGAAGATCGTGAAGGTCCAGGCTACGTCCCGCGCCAAGAAGGCTGTCAAGGCAGAGGCCGAGGCTGTTGCCGAGGCTCCCGTCGCCGAGTAGATTACACTCGTAACGAAAGAGTAGGTATACACAATGGCACACAAAAAAGGACTCGGTTCCTCCCGTAATGGCCGTGACTCCCGCGGTCAGCGCCTTGGCACGAAGCGCTATGCCGGCCAGACGGTAACCACGGGCACGATTCTCGTCCGTCAGCACGGCACTCACATCCACCCGGGTGAGAACGTTGGTCGTGGCAAGGACGACACGCTGTTCGCGCTGGTCGACGGTACCGTTGAGTTCCACAAGGGTATCAAGCACAGGGTCAGCGTACGCCCGCTCGCGAACGCGTAATTTACCCTTCATAGAGCACATATGTGGGAGGCACTTGAGTTTTAGGATTCAAGGGTCTCCCTCTTTTTGTAGGAGGCGATTCTGTTGTCACAGTTCACCGATATCAGCCGCATTAACGTGTGCGGCGGCGACGGCGGAGCCGGATGCATGTCGTTTAGGCGCGAGGCATTTGTCCCCAAGGGCGGCCCCGATGGCGGCGACGGCGGTCGTGGCGGCAATGTTGTCATCCAGGCCGATGCTCAGCTGTCTTCGCTGATCGATTACCGCTTTAAGCATCACTTCCGCGCCGAGCGCGGCACGCATGGGCAGGGTGCCCGTCGTAACGGTAAGAGCGGCGAGGACCTAATTTTGAAGGTTCCCATGGGCACCGTGGTGCGTGAGCTCGACCCCGAGACGCAGACCCCGATGTTCGAGATTGCCGATCTGGTGCACGATGGCGAGCGCGTCGTTGTGGCGCCCGGCGGTGCCGGTGGCCTGGGCAACACGCACTTTGTGACGTCGGTGCGCCGCGCGCCCGCGTTCGCTCAGCTGGGCGAACCGGCCGAGGAGCACTGGATTGAGCTTGAGATGAAGCTTATGGCCGATGCCGCGCTCGTGGGCTTCCCCTCGGTGGGCAAGTCCTCGCTTATCGCGCGCATGAGTGCCGCCCGACCCAAGATCGCCGACTATCCGTTTACCACGCTCGTGCCCAACCTGGGTATGGTGCGTGCCGGCGAGTATTCTTACGTCGTTGCCGACGTTCCTGGTTTGATCGAGGGCGCGAGCGAGGGCAAGGGCCTGGGCCACCAGTTCCTGCGCCACATCGAGCGTACGGCGCTCATCATGCACGTCGTCGACATGACGGGCGGTTTTGAGGATCGCGACCCGGTCGAGGATTATCGCATCATCAACCGTGAGCTCGAGCAGTATGGCGCCGAGCTTTCGGAGCGTCCGCAGATCGTCGTCGCCAACAAGTGCGATGCGCCGGGCACGGCCGACAAGATTGCCGACCTCAAGCGCGCCGCGCTCGACGATGGACACATGTTCTTTGCCGTGTCCGCCGTGACGGGCGCCGGCCTCAACACGCTGATGCTTGCCGTGGGCGAGCAGGTGGCTAAGCTGCGCGCCGAGCTGGCGGTCTCCGATGAGCCGGTCGATCTGCGCGACGAGGAGTGGGAGCGCCGCCGTCTGCAGCGCGAGAAGCGTTTCCGCATTGTCCAGGAAGAGCCCGGTGCCTTCCGTGTGATTGGTCGCGCGATTGAGCGCATGGTCATCCAGACCGACTGGGAAAACGAGGAAGCTGTCATCTACCTGCAGCATAAGTTTGCGCGCATGGGTGTCGACGATGCGCTCGAGAAGGCCGGCTGCCGTGCGGGCGACGAGGTCCGCATTTGCCAGCGCGCCTTTGACTTTGAGGGCGCTGAGGACTTCTCGGAGTACGAGGAGCTCGAGGACGCTGGCGAGGACGTTGCCGTTGAGGCCCTTGACGTGGCCGATGCTCCGGATGAGGGCGTCGAGGTTGTCGATGCGGCGGATGCCGCGGACGATGCCGAGACCTCGGAGGGCGAGTAAGCCATGTCGCTGCGCGGTGGAATCGGTTTGCCCGAGCTGCCCATAAAAGAGGGCAAGGAGTTTCGGCTTGGCATTATGGGCGGCACCTTCGACCCGATTCATTACGGGCACTTGGTGACTGCCGAGCAGGCGCGCGAGTCGCTCGACTTGGACGCTGTGCTCTTTATGCCGGCCGGCTCTCCTGCCTTTAAACTCGACAAACCGGTGACGCCTGCTGAGGACCGTTATGCCATGACGGTTCTCGCCACCGCCGCGAATCCGGCTTTTTTGGCGAGCCGTTTCGAGATCGACCGTCCGGGCGTGACCTATACTGCCGATACGCTTCATGCCCTTCGCGACTTTTACCCGCCGCAGGTAAAGCTCTACTTTATTACGGGTGCCGACGCGATTATCGATATTGTGACCTGGCATGATGCCGAGCGAATTGCTGAGCTTGCTACCTTTATTGCGGCGACGCGACCGGGTTTTGATATCGATACGGCGCGTGCCCGAATCAAAGAGTCGGGGCTGCCGTTCGATGTGCGCTATATTCAGATTCCGGCGCTGGCGATCAGCTCGACGAACATTCGTAAGCGAGTTGCCCGCGGCATGAGCGTGCGCTATCTTACGAGCGAGTCTGTGCTCGGCTACATTCGCAAGCGCAGTTTGTATGTCGATCTGGGTCAAGAAGATTTTGAGTGATGGGGGCTACGTTGTCGGTAGAGGATCAGTTTGAGGGCGATGAGCGCGCGCTGCTCAAGCGCATTCAAGAGCTGCTCGATGTTCGCATGAAAGATAAGCGCAAGCGCTATGTGCATTCGCTGGGTGTTGCCGAGACCGCACTTCATCTGGCCGAGGTCTACGGCGTTGACCGCTTTGATGCCGCTGCCGCCGGCTTAATTCACGACTGGGACAAGGTGCTTTCCGATGACGAGCTCGTGGCCCGCGCGCTTCACTATGGCATCAAGGTTGCCGGCTCTCCTTCCGCCGCGACGCCGCTTTTGCATGGCCCTGTTGCCGCCTATGAGCTTCCGCAGCTTTTTCCCGAGCTGTCACCGGCCGTTTTCCAGGCTGTCGACCGTCACACCGTGGGTGCCTGCGACATGACGCCGCTCGATATGGTGGTCTTTGTGGCAGATGCCATCGAGCCCAACCGCCACGGCGACTATGCCCATGCGCTGCGCAAGATGGTGGGGAAGTCCTCGCTCGACGAGTTGTTCTTCTCCTGTTTTGCGCAGGGTCTGGTCTATGTGATCCAGTCCGGGCGCTATCTTTATCCCACGGCTATTACGATTTACAACCATTACGCCCAGCTGCGCTAGCTCGGGTGTGTCTAGAAAGAGGTATTCCATGGCCGACGAGACCATGACTGACGAGCAGATTCTTGAAGGTGTGGAGCACAAGAGTTTCGTTGCCACGTCCGACCGCACCGCCGCCTCGCTGTCCGCGAGCGGTGTCGCCGCCGAGGATGTCGCCCGCGCCGCCGCGCAGGCCGCCTACGACAAGAAGGGCGAGGACGTGCAGGTGCTCGACCTGACCGAGCTTTCCGACGTGTGCGACTACTTTGTGCTTGCCACCGGTATCAACAACCGCCAGGTCGATTCGATCGTCGACGAGATCGAGGAGAAGGTCGCCGAGGCTTGCGGCGAGCATCCGTTCTCCATCGAGGGCCGCGAGCAGAAGACCTGGATGCTCATGGACTACGGCTCGGTTGTCGTCCACGTCTTCACTCCCGAAGCCCGCGACTTCTACCGCCTAGAAAAGCTCTGGGGTGACGCCCCCCAGCTCCCCCTCAATCTCCTCTAGTAGCTCATTTGATACGGGGCTTTTTAGCTAGCTTCGCGCATTTCGCCGGGCAGTTGCGGTTTTCCGCACCTGCCCGGCTTTCTTTTTGCTCAAAGGCGGTTAATCGCTGAAGCGGGATTGGCGGCCGAAAGATAGGGCGGTGTCGCCGAACTTGTCTCGGACGGCGTCGATCGCGACGGAGAGCTCGCGGCGGTCGCTGGATTGGGCTCCGCGGTCGTCGACTTCGCAGAACAAGTCGGTCTGGATGCCGCCCTGATGGTCAAAGTCGCTCATGCCGATGCCTGCTAAGCGAACATGCATGCCTTCCTGCCAAATGTTGTCGAGCAGTTCGAGCGCAACCGCCACGAAGATGTTCTCATCGTCGGTCGGATGAGGCAGCCGGCGCTGTGCCGAGCGACCGCTTCCATACGAATACTTGAGCTTGAGCGTCACCGTGGCGCCCGTCAGTCCCTGACGGCGCAGGCGGCGTCCCACTGACTCACCCAACAGCGCAATCGCCGCTTCGATGTCCCCGCGCTCAGTCAAATCTTTCGCAAAGGTGCGCTCATTGCTCACCGATTTAACCTCGCGCTCTTCATCGAGACTCGTGACTTCGGAGATTTCAAGTCCCAGCGCACGCTGACGCATACGTTCGCCGTTGACGCCAAAAATAGAGGCCAAGGTGGATTCCGGCGCGCGTGACAGCTCGCCGAGCGTGTAGATGCGCATACGGCGCAGTCGCTCCTCGGCCGAGCGCCCGATGCCGCTCATGGCAGATACCGGCAGCGCGGCCAAAAAGCGCTGCTCGGTTCCGGGGCGCACGATGGTCAGCCCAAACGGCTTATCACGCTCGCTTGCGATCTTTGCGACCGTCTTGTTGCAGCCCACGCCAATGGAGCAGGTCACTCCCAGCGCTGCCACGCGGTCGCTTATACGCCGCGCAACCAGTAGCGGGTCTTCGGGCGCAAAGCGACCCGGTGTGATATCGATAAAGGCTTCGTCGATGGATACGCGCTCAACGCGCGGCGTCTCCTCGGCAAGAATTGCCATGACCTGCGCGCTCACCTCGCGGTAGCGATCAAAGTGCCCGTGCGTCCAAATGGCTTGCGGGCACAAGCGCCGCGCCTCGGCCGAGGCCATGGCAGAGTGCACGCCAAAGCGACGTGCCTCATACGAACACGTGGACACGACGCCACGCGAATCGGCGTCTCCGCCCACGATGAGCGGCTTTCCGCGCCACTCGGGGTGGTCGAGCATCTCCACGCTCGCAAAAAACGCATCGAGGTCCATCAGGCCCACCGCCGGACCCGTCCAGGGGGGCGGCGTGACGCCCATGGCATCCTCATAACCGTATGTATGTTCGCGTCTTTCCATGTCATGAGTATACCGCGCAGCTCATGTGGGGTGCGTGTATGTGCTTGCAAATCCCGAATTCTTGTCTAAGATATGGATTTGCCCTCGACTACACCGAAGAAGTTGGTCTCACGGACTTCACCTGCCCGCGTCGATGGCGTATTATGTTCAACTGTTTGTTTGTAGTTGCAGCCTAAAGCTGCTTGGTTGGAGGAGTTTCCTTTGGCAGTCAAGATTCGCCTTGCTCGTCACGGCGCTAAGAAGCGTCCGTACTACCGTGTCGTCGTCGCCGATTCCCGCGCCCCGCGTGACGGTCGTATCATCGAGGAGGTTGGCCGCTACAACCCGATGACCGCCCCCAAGACCATCAACCTCGACCTCGAGAAGATCGCCGACTGGCAGTCCAAGGGCGCTCAGCTCACCGACGCCGTCGCCGCTCTGGTCAAGGCCGCCAACGAGGGCGAGAAGACCGAGACCGTCGTCAAGAAGTCCAAGAAGCAGCTCGCCAAAGAGGCCGAGGCCGCTAAGGCTGCCGCTGAGGCCGCTGAGGGCGCCGAGGAGTAAATCGTGCCTGAGGTTGACGCTGCACAGCTCGAGGGTGAGGCAATGCTCTCAGATCGCATCGCCGATCTCGTCGAATATCTCGTTGTTCAGATCGTCGACGACCCGGATTCCGTGAGCCTTGAGGTCATCGATGGTGACGACGCCTCTACGATCGAGGTTTCTGTCGCCGAGGATGACGTCGCTAAGGTCATCGGCCGTCGTGGCCGTACCATCAAGGCCATTCGCACGCTCGCCCGTGCACTGGCCGCTCGCCTCGACACTGCTGTCGAGGTAGAGGTTCTGGGCTAGGACCTTGAGGTCCCAGTACAAAAACATCGCCCGTGTGGTCAAGCCGCACGGAAGGAAGGGGGAGGTCCTCGCGCAGCCGCTGCGGGGGCTTCCTTCTGTATTAGAGCCGGGTATGCGCGTCGCCCTGACGCCGCCGGCGCTCAAGCGCGACCGCTTTTGCACGGTCGTGTCCGTCACCGATACGGGCGATGGCGATCTGGTCTCGTTTGAGGGCATTGACGACTTGACGGCCGCCGAGGGCATCACGGGATGCTATGTGTTGGCAAATCGTGACGATTTTGAGCTCGATTCACTCGACGCCGCCTATACCGACCTGATGGGTCGCGAGGTGGTCGACGAGCGCTTCGGTTCACTCGGCACGATCGTCGAGATCATGTCGACGCCCGCTAACGATGTTTGGGTTGTCGAGGGTGATCGGTACGGCGAGGTACTGATTCCCGTGATCGAGCAGGTTGTGCTCGATCTTCCCGACACAGGAACAATTTCCGTCCACGTTATGGACGGCCTGATCGATATGGACAAGTAGGGAGGACAACATGCTGATTGAGACCCTTTCGGTCTTTCCCGAGATGTTTGAGCCCGTCATGTCCACATCGATTTTGGGCCGCGCCCGCAAGGCCGGCCTTTTTGATTTTAAGGCGTATAACCTGCGCGACTGGACGCACGACCGCCATCGTACCGTCGATGACGAGCCGTACGGCGGCGGGCAGGGCATGCTCATGAAGGTCGAGCCTATTGCCGAGGCCATCGAGGCTATTAGCTCCGAGGGTCCTAAGCCCACCGTGGTGTTTTTTACCCCCTGTGGCGAGCCCTTTACACAGCATGTGGCCGAGCGCCTGCTCAAAAGCGAGCGCCTGCTGTTTGTGTGCAGCCGTTACGAGGGTGTCGACGAGCGTGCCTATGCGTATGCAGACGAGCGCCTGTCGATCGGCGATTACGTGCTCACGGGCGGCGAGCTTCCCGCTATGGTCGTTGCCGATGCCGTCGTACGTTTGATTCCCGGCGCCCTTGGTGACGAGATGAGCAACGTCGACGAGTCGTTCTCGACCGCCGAGGACGGAGGCCTGCTCGAGTATGCGCAGTACACCCGTCCTGCCGAATTCAACGGCGAGGGCGTGCCGCCGGTGCTCGTGAGCGGTGACCATGCCAAGGTTGACGCCTGGCGCCGTAAGAATGCCATCGAGCGCACCTGCCGCTGGCGTCCCGACCTGATCGAGACGGCGCGGCTTACGCCCCAGGAGCGCGCATACGCGCAGGAGATTCTGGACGCTTCGTATTCGCAGAGCGAGGAGTGAGAATGGTTCCATCGCAGCATTCCGCGTTGAGGGGCGCCTTTGAGTGGATCGCGGTCATCGCAATCGCGCTCGTGGCCACCTTCCTGATCCGCACCTTTGTGGTCGAGCCCTTTGTGGTACCCACCGGCTCCATGGAGGACACGATCGAGATTGGCGACCAGATCCTGGCACAAAAGGTGAGCCTCGAGCTCGGTCAGCCCGTCAAACAGGGTGATATCGTGGTGTTCCACAACCCCGATGCCACTTCCGAGCATGATGTTCTTGTCAAGCGTGTTATTGCCACGGCCGGCCAGACGGTCGACCTGCAGGACGGCAAGGTGGTCGTTGACGGCCAAGCGCTCGACGAGGACTATACGACGGGCATGAGCTGGCCGCTTTCGGTCCAAGCGCCTGGCGCCCAGGTGAGTTATCCCTACACCGTTCCCGACGGGTGCGTGTGGGTGATGGGCGACAACCGCGAAAACTCTGCCGACTCGCGCTACTTTGGTCCCGTCGATCGCTCTGATTTGATCGCTGTGGCGCTTGTGCGCTACTGGCCGCTCAACCGCATCGGCGCTATCGACTAAAAACCGCTATAGTACAGTACCTAACCGTGTAATCGTTTCGACGAGGGGATATTAGAGGCATGAACGCTTCATCGCTTTCCTTCCAAGACATCATCCTGCGCCTCCAGCAGTACTGGGGCGAGCAGGGCTGCGTCATTATGCAGCCCTATGACTCCGAGGTCGGTGCCGGTACCTTCCATACCGCGACCACGCTGCGCTCGCTCGGTCCCGCCGAATGGCGCACCTGCTATGCGCAGCCCTGCCGCCGTCCCGCCGACGGCCGCTACGGCGAGAACCCTAACCGCATGCAGCACTACTATCAGTTCCAGGTGCTCATTAAGCCCTCTCCGGTTAATGCTCAGGAGCTTTACCTGGGGTCTCTTGCTGCCATTGGCCTGGACCCCAACGACCATGACGTCCGTTTTGTCGAGGACGACTGGGAGAGCCCGACGCTGGGCGCCTGGGGCCTTGGCTGGGAGGTCTGGCTCAACGGCATGGAGGTCACGCAGTTCACGTACTTCCAGCAGGTGGGCGGTATCGAGGTCGACCCCGTGCCCGTCGAGATCACCTATGGCCTGGAGCGTATCGCCATGTACGCTCAGGGCGTCAACTCGGTCTACGATCTGGTGTGGAGCTATCTGCCCGACGGCACGCCCATGACCTACGGCGACGTGTTCCTCGAGAACGAGCGCGAGTTCAGTGCCTATAACTTTGAGGTCGCCAACGTCGAGATGATGCGTCAGAAGTTTGACGACTACGAGGCCGAGTGCCATTCCTGCCTGGAGCGCAAGCTGCCGTTGCCGGCGTACGACTGTGTCATGAAGTGCAGCCACGCCTTCAACCTGCTCGATGCCCGCGGCGCCCTGTCCGCGGTCGAGCGTGCCAACTACATCCTGCGCGTCCGCGCCGTCGCCAAGGCGTGCTGCGAGGCCTACATGGCCGAGGTCGCCGGAGTCAACGAGAATGCCGACCAGGAAGGCGAGGTGGCGTAAGCCATGGCAGACGCTAAGGATTTCCTGTTTGAGATCGGTACGGAGGAAATGCCCTCTGCACCGCTGAACAATGCCGTCAAGCAGCTTGGTACCATGATCGCCAAGGGTCTCGACGAGGCCGGTCTGGCCCACGGCGAGGTCCGCGTGATCTCGAGCCCGCGTCGCCTGGCTGCGCTCGTTGCCGACGTTGCCACCGCGACCGATGAGGTTCACGAGGTCAAGCGTGGCCCCGCGGCAAACATCGCCTTCGATGCTGACGGTAACGCCACCAAGGCCGCCCAGGGCTTCGCCCGCAAGTGCGGTGTGGCTGCCGAGGACTTGGTCCGTCGTGAGGATACCGACGGTCGCGAGTATGTCTTTGCCGAGAAGAACATTCCCTCCGCACCGGCAACCCCGATCCTGACGGCCCTGTGCGAGAAGACCATTGCCGGCCTGCAGTGGCCCAACTACCGCTCCCAGCGCTGGGGCCACGAGCACGCGACGTTCGTGCGTCCGGTCCGCTGGATTTGCTGCCTTCTGGGCGAGGATGTTGTGCCTGTGTCATTTGCCGACGTGACGAGCGGCAACACCACGCGCGGCCATCGCGTGCTCGGCCCCGGTGACCACGTTGTCGCCAGCCCCGCCGCCTACGAGCAGGTACTCGAGGACGCCGGCGTGCTTTCTGCCGAGCGCCGTCGCGAGGCCATCCTTGCCGGTATCTCCGAGGTCGAGGCCGCTCGCCCCGGCTGCCATGTCGATACGCCCAAGAAGGTCTTTGAGGAGGTCATTAACCTCTGCGAGTGGCCGACGGTGCTCGTCGGTACTTTCGACGAGGAGTTCCTCAAGGTCCCGCACGAGATTATCTGCGAGTCCATGCTCACCAACCAGCGCTACTTCCCGATCTATGACGGCGAGGGCAAGCTGACGCGTGAGTTCGTGGTCGTCTCCAACAGCAAGCCCGAGAACGCCGAGCGAGTGATCGACGGTAACGAGCGCGTCGTGCGCGCCCGTCTGGACGACGCTAAGTTCTTCTACGAGGAGGACCTGAAGATCTCCCTCGACGAGTTCCGTGAGCGTCTGTCCAAGGTTGCCTTCCAGGAGAAGCTCGGTAGCGTGCTCGCCAAGTCCGAGCGCATCGAGCAGCTCGCGCTCGCTATCGCCCGCGAGGCTCACCTGGGCGCCCATCTTGCCGCCGACGCTGCTCGCGCCGCACACCTGTGCAAGGCAGACCTGGTGTCCAACGCCGTCGTCGAGTTCACGAGCCAGCAGGGCGTGATGGGCGGTTATTACGCGACCGCGATGGGGGAGAACGACGAGGTCGCCCATGCTATTCGCGATCACTATCGTCCCCGTTTTGCCGGTGACGAGCTGCCCGAGGGCACCGCTGGCTGCATCGTGGCCTGCGCCGACAAGCTCGATACCATCGCCGGTATCTTTGCCATCGGCGAGCCCCCGACCGGCTCCTCCGACCCCTACGCGCTGCGTCGTGCCGCTATCGGCATTATCAACATCCTGCGCGACCGTCTGCCGATCGACCCCACGTCGCTCATCGACTTTGCCCTCGAACTCTACAGTGAGCAGGGCATTGAGTTCGACGCCGCCGAGGTCGCCCAGCAGGTTCGTGACTTCTTCCATGGCCGCCTGGTGAGCATGGCCCGCGACGAAAAGATTCCGGCCGATACCGTCGCCGCCGTCTCCGCGGTGCACATCATCGCCCCGTCCGTCTTCTTCGCCCGCTGCGCCGCCCTCGACGAGGCCCGCAAGAACGACGCTGAGACGTTCGACAACCTGGCGACCGCCTATGCCCGCGCCGCGCATATCTCCAAGCCCGAGCTGGGTGCGGAGTATGACCGCAGCCTGATGGGCGAGGTCGAGCTTGCGCTCGCCGACGCCTCCGAGGCTGCTCAGACCGCCGTCGATGCCGCCCTTGCTGCCGAGGACTACCCGACCGCATTTGCCGCCCTCGCCGCCCTGCGCGCGCCCATCGACCGTTTCTTCGATGAGGTCATGGTCATGGACAAGGACGAGCTGCTTCGCGATAATCGCCTTAAGCTGCTCAACCGCTTCGAGGCCGTTTTCTCCGGCATTGCCAACATCGGTGAGCTTGCCCGCAAAAAGTAAGCCAGCCTGCGCATAAGCGAAAAAGGAGCCCCGCATGGATTGCCCGGTCACCGCTCGTCCCACCGTTATCGTTATCTCCGACTCGCTCGGCGATACCGCTTGTGAGGTGGTGCTTGCGGCGTCCGGGCAATTTGATGAAGGGGCTTTTCGCGTTTTGCGCCTGCCCAAGGTGACCTCCGTGGAGCAGGTCAAGTCATTTGTGGGGCCGCGCGTCGATGCCGACCATCGCGATGTCGCCGTGTTCCATACCATTGTCGATCCGGCGCTTCGCGCCCGCGTGCTCGATTACCTGGGTATGCTGCATATCCGTTCGGTCGACCTGATCGGCCCGACGCTTGCCGTGCTGTCGTCGCTCATCGGTGTGCCGCCCAAGTGCGTTGCGGGCGTGATTCACAAGACCGATGACCGCTATTTCCATCGTATCGAGGCCATGGAGTATTTCGTTGAGCACGATGACGGGCGCGGTTGCGACGATCTGTCGGGTGCCGATATCGTGCTGCTGGGTGTGTCGCGTACATCCAAGACGCCGCTGTCGATGTATTTAGCCTATCAGGGCTACAAGGTCGCCAATGTCCCACTGGCGCATGGCATGGAGCCGCCGAAGTCGATTTACGAGGTTGACCCGATGCGGTTGTTTGGTCTGATCTCGACCGTCGATGTGATTTCCGAAATTCGCGATAGTCGCTTGGGCGATGACTACGCCCGTGCCGTTGCCGGCTCCTATGCCGAGCCCGAGAGTGTGCGCAGCGAGCTTGAGGAAGCCCGTGCCCTCATGAAGCGCCTAGGCTGCTTTGTGGTGCGTACCGATGGCAAGGCCATCGAGGAAAGCGCTGCCGAGATCATTAGCCACTTGGAGGAAATCCAAGATGCCCGTGCCCGCCGCGCCGCCCGCCGAGCCCAGCAAAGCTAGCTTATTGGGGTAGCTAAAAATGCCCGTCTCTAAAAGACTACCTAAAAATAATGCACGATATTGGTAAAGCGATTTAGCAATAAACTAGCATTTGACCTGCAAGCATCTTGCATTGGTATCTTCATAAGGTAACCAACTTTACCTACCGTTTACCGCCATATTTACCACGTTTACCAACCCCCGCGCCCTCTGCGCAAGCCCGCCCAAAACCCGCCGTATAGTACCCTCACGGCTCGCATTCGGCGGGTCGATTCGTTACCACGGTCGTGCGCGTAAGTGCATGGAAGGGGAAGTATCGTGAGCGATTGCAAGAGGGTTTACCGTTTTGGAACCGACGCCCAGGGCACCTGTGTCACTGAGGGCGACAAATCCATGAACTTCGTGCTTGGCGGCAAAGGCGCAAACCTTGCCGAGATGAGCCGCATCGGTCTGCCGGTTCCCGGTGGCTTTACCATTACCTGCCAGACTTGCGTCGAGTACTCCGGTGCCGGCAATGTGTGGCCCGAGGGCGCACTCGATGAGATCGTTGCCGCTGAGGCGGACCTCGAGGCCCGTTGCGGCAAGAAACTCGGCGATGCCTCCGATCCGCTGCTCGTGTCGGTTCGCTCGGGCGCTCCGTTCTCCATGCCCGGCATGATGGACACGGTCCTCAACCTGGGCCTCAACGACGATTCCGTCCGGGGCCTTATCGCCCAGACGCAAAACCCGCGTTTTGCCTGGGACAGCTACCGTCGCTTTATCCAGATGTTCTCCAACGTCGTCATGGGCGTCGACGCCGACCTATTCGAGAACGCCCTGACCCAGGCCCGCCTGGTCGCCGGCGTTCGTGTCGATTCCGAGCTTTCGGCCGAGGACCTGCAGGAGCTCGTCGAGACCTTTAAGGGCATCTTCTCCGAGAACGTCGAGGCGCCCCTGTATCCCGAGCTCGAGGTCGCCGACGGTAAGCCCGTTTTCCCGCACGATCCGGAGCTCCAGCTGCGCCTTGCCATCCAGGCCGTCTTTGGCAGCTGGATGAACGAGCGCGCCTGCATCTACCGCAAGCAGCACGGCATTTCCGACGAGCTCGGCACCGCCGTCAACGTCCAGGCCATGGCCTTTGGCAACAAGGGCGAGACCTCTGCGACCGGCGTCGCCTTTACGCGCAACCCGGCCGATGGCACCAAGGAGTTCTATGGCGACTTTTTGGTGAATGCCCAGGGCGAGGACGTCGTCGCCGGCATCCGAAACACCGAGCCCATCGCCGACCTCAAGACCACCCCGGGCCTCGAGTCCGCAGGCGAGGAGCTCGAGCGCGTGTTCCTGACGCTCGAGGATCATTACCGCGATATGTGCGATATCGAGTTTACCATCGAGCAGGGCAAGCTCTGGATGCTCCAGACCCGCGTGGGCAAGCGCACCGCCACTGCCGCCCTGCGCATTGCTATCGAAATGGTCGAGGAGGGCCTCATCACCCGCGAGGAGGCTGTGAGCCGCATCGATCCCGCGCAGCTCGACCAGCTCCTGCACCCGCAGTTCGACGCCTCCAAGAAGTACGAGGCCCTGGCCAGCGGCCTTAACGCCAGCCCTGGTGCCGCCGTGGGCGAGGTCGTGTTCTCGAGTGATGACGCCGTCGCGCGCGCCAACGAGGGCCACAAGGTCATTCTGGTCCGCTGGGAGACCAACCCCGACGACCTGAAGGGCATGGTCGCCGCCGAGGGCATCCTGACCAGCCACGGTGGCAAGACGAGCCATGCCGCCGTTATCGCCCGCGGCATGGGTACGCCCTGCGTTTGCGGCGTTGAGCGCTTCCACATTGACGCGGCAGAGAAGGTCGTGCGCATCGAGGGCAGCGACCGCGTGCTGCGCGAGGGCGATGTCATCTCCATCGACGGCACCCAGGGTATCGTCGTCGACGGCGCGGTTGACCTGGTCTCTGCAGAGCTCACCGGCGACCTGGACACCATCCTGTCTTGGGCCGATGAGATCCGTTTGGACGAGACCGACGGTCACGCCAACCACGTGCGCGTCAACGCCGACAACCCCGAGGATGCCGAGCTCGCGCTCGAGTTTGGCGCCGAGGCCATCGGTCTATGCCGCACCGAGCACATGTTCCTGGGCGATCGCAAGAACATCATCCAGAGCTTTATCCTGTCTGACGATGAGGCCGTGAAGCAGCAGGCCCTGGCCGACTTGCTCAAGGTTCAGACCGAGGACTTCCTGGCGATGTTCAAGACCATGTCCGGTCGCGATGTGGTCGTCCGCCTGCTCGATCCGCCGCTTCATGAGTTCCTGGATAATCCTCGCGAGCTCGAGGTCGCCATCACCAAGAAGGAGGCCGCCGGCGCTCCCGAGGAGGAGCTCACTGCCCTGCGCGCCCGCCTGCGTCGCATCGACGGCATGGTCGAGTCCAACCCCATGCTGGGCTTGCGCGGCGTGCGCCTGTCCGTCGTCTTTGGCGATCTGCCGCTCATGCAGGTTCGCGCCGTCGCCACGGCCGCTGCCCGCCTTATCAAGGAGGGTGTCGACCCGCGCCCCGAGATCATGGTTCCGCTCGTTTCCATCACGGCCGAGCATGTCCAGACCCGCGAGGTCATTGAGCGCGTAATCGCCGAGGTTTCCGCCGAAGAGGGCGTCGGGCTCAATATTCCCGTGGGCACGATGCTCGAGCTGCCGCGTGCCTGCATGGTCGCTGACGAGATCGCCCATCATGCCGACTTCTTCTGCTTTGGCACCAACGACCTCACCCAGACGACCTTTGGCTTCTCGCGCGATGACGCCGAGGCCAAGTTCATCCCGCTGTACATGCATAAAAAGATCCTGAAAGACAACCCCTTCGAGACCATCGACGCGGCGGTGCTGGAGCTCGTGCGCCTGGCCGTCGAGAAGGGCCGCGCCACCAATCCCGACATGCACTTTGGCGTGTGCGGCGAGCACGGCGGCGACCCCAAGTCCATCAAGGGCCTGTTTAACGTGGCCGACGTGGACTACGTGTCCTGCTCGCCCTATCGCGTGCCCCTCGCGCGCCTGGCTGCCGCTCAGGCCAAGCTCGAGGCCAAGCGCAACGCCTAGCCCCCTGCGCATCGACGCCTAGCGTAGCGCCCCTTCATACCGCCCGTCTCATTCGTGAGGCGGGCGGTTATCATGTGCGGGTTTTGTCTTTTTGTCTGCGTAAAAAATTGTTCTTGCAGCAGAAACCCGCGCGTGTATACTCGAATACGTTTGTTCAACTACGTGCCGGCCAAGGTGGTACGGCACCTCTAGAAGAGTAAGGAATTGCACATGGATTACATCCGCGCAATCGAGCGTCAGCAGATCCGCGAGGACATTCCTCAGGTTCGCGTCGCCGACAACGTCAAGGTTCACTACCGCATTAAGGAAGGCGACCGCGAGCGCATCCAGGTCTTCCAGGGTGACGTCATCCGCATGGCCGGCGCCGGTGCCCGCGAGACCTTCACCGTCCGCAAGATGTCCTTCGGTGTCGGTGTTGAGCGTACCTTCCCGCTTCACAGCCCCAAGATCGCCAAGCTCGAGGTCGTTCGTCATGGTCGCGTCCGTCGCGCCAAGCTGTACTACCTCCGCGACAAGGTGGGCAAGGCTGCTCGCATCCCCGAGAAGCGCTAAGAAGATCGCAGCGTCTGTCCACTCGTTTGGACACAAGGGTCACCTTCGGGTGGCCCTTCTTTTTATCTGATTTGCATGCAAGGAGGGCCTGGTATGGCCAACATGACGAGCTCGGTTTCGGCATCGCAGGTTGCCGGTGAGTTGGCGAGCGCTACGTTTGAGGAGATTCCCGCCCTCGTGGAGCATTATCGCGAGGACCCGCGCCAGCAGGTGATCAAGGCTTGTGAACGCGCCCTCAAACGCCATGACAAAGAGCTTGCCGAGCGCGAGCGCGTCAATGACATGTACGAGCTTATGCATGAGCTTGGCGGCGATGGGGTGGTCGTTGGTGTCGACGAGGTAGGTCGCGGATCGGTGGCCGGCCCTTTGACGGTATGCGCCGTCTGTCTTCCTATGGAGCCGCGCGTCTGGGGTATCAACGATTCCAAAAAGCTCACGCCCGCGCGCCGCGAGTTGCTCTCGGTGAAGATTGCCGAGGTGGCGACGGCAATCGGTTTTTGCCATATCGCGCCGAAGGATATCGATGAAATGGGCATGGCCCGTGCTATCCGTACCGCCGTTGCGGGCGCCGTGGCCGATACGGGACTTGAACCCGACTGCGTCCTCATGGATGGCAACCCCTTGGGCGCCGTTCCCAACGAGCGCGACGTGGTGAAGGGCGATGCCAAGATCGCCTGTATCGCCGCGGCGTCCATCATGGCCAAGGTCACGCGTGACGAGATGATGGTCGAGTACGACGCCGAGTATCCCGAGTACCATCTGGCCGAGTCGAAGGGCTATGCAAGCCCCGAGCATATCGAGGCCATTCGCAAACATGGACTTTGTCCACTGCACCGCGTGAGCTTTTGCGGAAACTTTCTGCAGACTGAGCGCCTTTTCTAGGTCAATTGTGGAGACAGGGACCTCAGGGGTTTTATAAACCTGCTGGTAGCGGGCCGTATGCAACACCATTGCTGCGTACGGCCCGTTTTTTGACGGCATTTGGTCAGCTTTTGGTTTGCTTCCGGTACTTACCCGCATGAAAGGTGCCCTCATCATCGGGGCAATGCAGCGTGCGGGAAAGGAGACCCCATGAGTGCCGCAAGCAAAAAGAGCAAGACGCAGCAGCTCAAGGAGCGTTGGGAAAACGGCGAGCTCGACTGCGGGGCGATGACGCCCGAGTTTATCAAGGGACTCAGTCCCCGCGAGCTGGGCATGCTGGGCGAGCTGATCACCATCGACTACTTTAACGAGCGCGGCTACACCTTGCTGGAGCAGGGTTATCGTTGCACCGAGGGCGAGGCCGATCTGGTGCTGCTCGATGAGCTCGACGATGTCGTGGTGATGGCCGAGGTCAAGACCAGACGCGTCGCACTGGATTGCAACACGCGGGTCTTTCCCGAGGAGGCCGTGGACGCCCAAAAACAACGCCGCTACCGCCGCATCGCAAGTTGCTATCTCATGGAGCATTATCCGCTCAAGGCGATTCGCTTCGATGCCGTGGGTGTCACCATTCGCGGCGGGCATATCGCCGAGATCGAGCATCAGTACAACGCATTCGATTGGCAGGTGTCGTGATGGCGTTCGAGACGTTTGCCGTTCACGCGGCCTGCATCCGCGGCGTCGAGGCAATTCCCGTCACGGTCGAGGTCTCGCTTGCCGGCGGCGTTCCGGGTATTCAGATGCTCGGCATTCCGAGTATGGAGGTGATGGAGTCACGCGGTCGTATTCGCTGCGCGATGCGCTCCGCCGGGTTCGAGATCCCGCGCTCGGGCATTACGGTCAACCTAGCGCCCGGCGATATTCGCAAGACCGGTAGCGGCTTTGATCTGCCCATCGCCATCGCGGTTCTGGCGGCCGATGGGCAGATTCCCCGTGACAACCTCGATCGCTGCCTTATCGCCGGCGAGCTCGGCTTGGACGGTACGGTGCTTCCCGTCAAGGGCGAGGTGGCGTTTCAGCTGCTGGCTCGCGACATGGGGCTGTCTTTTATCGCCGGCAGGTCAGACCAGCATGTGCCACTCGCGGGCGTGGATTGTGGATTCATCGATCATTTGTCTCAGCTTGCCCATGGCATGGGCGATGCCGCGCGGCACTACTTGGATTCTGAAGTGCTCGAGGCGACCTTTGAGCCCGAGCTCGACTATGCCGACGTACTGGGGCAGGAGGTCGCCAAGCGCGGCATGGCGCTTGCGGCGGCAGGAGAACTCGGCTTGCTCATGATCGGGTCCCCGGGATCGGGCAAGACGATGCTCGCGCGTCGTATGACCGGCATCCTGCCCGAGCTTTCCGTTGAGGATCAACAGGAGGCGCTGTGCATCCATTCGGTTTTGGGTGAGAACATTGATGGCTTGTTGGCGGGGCACCGGCCCTTCCGCAGCCCCCATCACAGTATTTCGACCGCTGGTCTTATCGGCGGTGGGCGCCCGGTGCACCCGGGTGAGATCAGCCTTGCTCATGGCGGCGTGCTATTTTTGGACGAGCTTGCCGAGTTTCCCACGGGTGTGCTGCAGACGCTGCGTCAGCCCATCGAACGCGGCTACGTCAGGATCGTACGCGTCGACGGGGCTTTTACCTTCCCGTCGCGCTTTCAGCTGCTGGCTGCGAGCAATCCCTGCCCCTGCGGCTTTTTGGGCGATCGTGAGGTACCGTGTCGCTGCTCGGCGGCGATGGTCGAGCGCTATCGGTCTAAACTGCGCGGTCCTTTGGCCGACCGTATCGACATGATGATCGATGTGACCCGTCCCGACCCTCAGGTGATTATCGAGGGCGCGGAGGGTATGTCGTCAGCTGAGTTACGTGACTACGTTGTGCGCGGTCGCGCTTTTCGCGCTTGGCGCGAATCCCGTATGGACGATGCTGATGCCGAGGCCGGGGATGACGAGACACGGTCCATTGACGGCGTCGTTTCGACCTTTGAGCTCGATGATGCGGCGGAGAAGTGTGTGCTCGGCCTGTCGAAGCGCACGCATCTCACGGGCCGCGGCATCGTGCGCCTGGTGCGTATCGCGCGTACAATCGCTGACGTCGCCGAGAGCGAGCAAGTGACGCAGGACCACGTGCTCGAGGCAGCGATGTACCAGGGAAGGAGGGACCAATGATGGCCGAGGGGACCTTCGAGCTGCATCCAGGTGACGCGTTGTATCCCGAGACCGTTTTGGAGCTTTCTGATGTGCCCCAGACACTCTATGTGCGCGGCAACCCCGAGGTGCTTTCGACGCCCGCGCTCTCCATCATCGGCGCGCGCAAGGCCTCTCCGTATGGTCTTGCCGTGGCAGAGCTTGCGGCAAAGGTTGCGGTCGAGGCGGGCGTGACGGTAGTTTCGGGCGGCGCGGTCGGTTGTGACCAGGCCTCGGGTTGGGCTGCGGTCAATTCCGGCGGCAAACACGTCGTGGTGCTGGGGACGGGCGCCGACGTGGTCTATCCGCGCTCGAGTGCTGGCCTCATCACGCGCACACTCGATACGGGCGGCGCGGTCGTGTCGATCTCCCCGTGGGGCATGGGTCCGCGCAAGTTTGCCTTTCCGCGCCGCAATCGCGTGATCGCGGCCCTGTCGCAAGCCCTCTTTGTATCCGAGGCGGGTATGCCTTCCGGGACGTTTTCTACAGCCGAGGCTGCTATGGATTTGGGGCGAGAACTTCTTGCCGTGCCGGGGTCGATCCTATCGCCCGAGTCGCGTGGCACGAATTACCTCATTGCGAACGGTGCCTGCTGCATCATCGACGAGGAATCTATCGAGATAGCTATCTCACGCATCTACGGCACCCTGCGCTACTCGCGCCCCGATGCTCCCGGCATTGCCGACCTGGATCCAACGCAGCAGACCGTGATGCATGCGCTCATCGCCTCTCCGCTCAAAGTCGACGACATCGCGGCGCTCGTTTCGCTCGATGCCGTCGGCGTACTTAAACTCCTGGGTTCGCTTGAGCTCGAGGGCCTTATCGAGCGCATGATGGATGGAAGGTATGCGCCCTCCAAGTTTGCTCTTCACGCCCAGACACCCTTCGGTCACAATGGAAAACATGTCAATTAGAAAGGTGTTTGCAGATGCTGTTTGATCAGGTGACGGTTGTCGGTGGCGGTCTGGCGGGTTCGGAGTGCGCGATTCAGCTGGCAGACCGCGGGTTTGCCGTAAAGCTGCGCGAGATGCGCCCCCAGGTGAGCTCCCCGGCCCACCATACCGATCACCTGGCAGAGCTCGTCTGTTCCAATTCGTTTAAATCGACCCGTCCGGACTCTGCGGCGGGCTTGTTATAGGCCGAGCTTGAGCGCATGGGTTCAGTCCTGCTCGATTGCGCCCATCGCGCGGCTGTTCCCGCCGGTGGCGCCTTGGCGGTCGACCGCGTCAAGTTTTCCGAGCTTGTCGAGGCCGAGGTTGCCGCCCGTCCCAATATCGAGGTCGTGCACGGCGAGGTCACGCAGATTCCCGAGGGCCACGTGGTCATTGCCGCGGGCCCGCTGTGTTCACCGGCGCTGAGCGAAGAGGTCATGAAGCTCGTCGGTGGCGACGCCCTTGCGTTCTTCGATGCCGCGGCGCCGATCGTCGATGCCTCCACGCTCGATATGGACGTGCTGTTTTCGCAGTCGCGCTACGAGGAGCAGGGGAGCGGCGACTATCTCAACGCTCCGCTCAACAAGGAGGAGTACGAGGCCTTTATCGAGGCACTTACCACGGCCGACCGCGTGGTGCTCAAAGACTTTGAGGGCGGCGATCTGTTTCAGGCCTGCCAACCTGCCGAGGAAGTTGCGCGCACCGGCAAGGACGCCATTCGCTTTGGCGCCATGAAGCCCGTCGGCCTCACCGACCCGCGTACCGGACGTCGCCCTTGGGCGGCGATTCAGCTGCGCGCCGAGAACAAGGAGAAGACCGCCTATAACCTGGTGGGCTTCCAGACCAACCTGACCTTTGGCGAGCAGAAGCGCGTCTTCCATATGGTGCCGGGCCTGGAGAACGCTGAGTTCTTCCGCTACGGTGTCATGCACCGCAATACCTTTGTCGACGCCCCGCACGTGCTCGATGGCACCTTTGCCGTGCCTGGTACCGGCGTGCGCCTGGCCGGTCAGATCACCGGCACCGAGGGGTACATGGAAGCCGTGGCGACCGGTCTGCTCGCGGCGCTCAACACCTATGCCGAGGCTATCGGCGCCGCGGGCGTCGAGTTGCCCCGCGTGGGCGCCCTGGGCGCGCTCGTGGGCTATGCGACCGATCCTGCCACCGTGGGCTACCAGCCCATGCATGTCAACTTTGGCCTGGTGCCGCCACTCGAGGATGGTAAGCGCCGCAGCAAGCGCGACCGCTACCAGGCCTATGCGGACCGTGCGCTCGAGGCCCTTGATGCCTATCTGGCCACTCGCCCCGATCTGTTTGGAGGCGACCGGTCATAGCCTTTGACCTGTACGACACCGTCGACTCGTTTATCGCCTATATCGCACGTGTCGAGGGGCTTTCTCCCAATACGGTGACGGCCTATGGCTCGAGGCTGGAGCGCTTTGCTGCCTGGTGCGAGCGCGAGGATATCGATGCTTTCGCTGCCGACGTGCGCACCATTCGTCGCTATCTTGCCGAGCTTTCGCGTGAGCAGGTGGCTCCCCGAACGCTTGCGGCGCATCTGTCGGCTATCCGATCGCTCTATCGATGGATGGCTGCCGAGGGGGTCGTGGAGGGCGATGCAGTCTCGGCGATCGCATCGCCCAAGCTGCCGCGTGACCTGCCGGGCGTCCTTACGACCAAGCAGGTCGAGGCGCTGCTCAAGACGCCTGATACCTCAACACCCGCGGGACTGCGCGATGCGGCGATGCTCGAGCTGCTCTATGCCTCGGGCGCCCGTATCACTGAGCTCGCAGCACTCAATGTGGAGTCCATTGCGTGGTCCGAACGCACGCTGCGCCTGTGGGGCAAGGGGAGCAAAGAACGTATCGTCCCTCTGTATCGTCGTGCGCTCGAGGCGACGCGTCTCTATATTGAGGAGGGAAGGCCGGAGTTGCTCGCTCAGGCAAAGCGTCGTGACCCCGTTACCGGGCCGCATCCGCTGCTTATATCGGCGCGAGGTAATCGCATGAGTGCCGCCATGCTCAGGCGGCGGTTTCATACGCTGGCGACGCTCGCCGGCATGCCTGCCGACATCGCCCCGCATGCGATGCGCCATACCTTTGCGACCGACTTGCTCGAGGGCGGTGCGGACCTGCGCTCGGTTCAAGAGCTGCTGGGCCATGCGAGCCTGTCCACGACGCAGATCTACACGCATCTCACACCCGATCGGCTTAAGCGGGCTGTGGCTCAAGCCCATCCCCGCGGCGAATAGTGGCTGGGACGTCCCGCGCCGCGCTCAGGTGTGTGGTTTTGATTGCGGGTTGGCAGGAAGATGCATTCCTGCTATCATTCATCGGGTTGCTTCACGGCAACAGGTTTTTATCACGCACGCGCGGCTACTTCATACCGTGGTGCCCGGGCTTTGGTAGCACATGTCCGGGTTGGTTTTGGAGGATGACCCCGCGCGGAGGCAAACCACAGGAGGTTTAACATGGCTACCAAGATTAATATCCGCACCCTGCTCGAGGCCGGCTGCCACTTCGGTCACCAGACCCGTCGCTGGAACCCCAAGATGAAGCCGTTCATCTTCGGTGAGCGCAACGGCATCTACATCCTCGACCTCAAGCAGACCATCCTCGACGCCGACCAGGCCTACACCTTCGTCAAGAACGTCGCCAAGGGCGGCAACGTGCTGTTCGTCGGCACCAAGAAGCAGGCTCAGGAGGCCGTCAAAAACGCTGCTGAGCGCGCCAACATGCCTTATATCAACCAGCGTTGGCTCGGCGGCATGCTGACCAACTTCGTCACCATCCGCTCCCGCATCAACCGCATGGAGGAGCTCGAGGCCATGGTCGAGGACGGCCGCATGGCAGTGCTCCCCAAGAAGGAGCAGGCTGTTCTCGGCAAGGAGCTCACCAAGCTCCAGACCAACCTCGGTGGTGCCCGCGACATGAAGGGTCTGCCCCAGGCTCTCTTCGTCATCGACACCAAGCGCGAGGAGAACGCCATCAAGGAGGCTCAGCGCCTGAACATCCCCGTCGTCGCTCTGATCGACACCAACTCCGATCCCGACGAGGTCGAGTACGGCATCCCCTGCAACGATGACGCTATCTCTGCTGTCACCCTTATGTGCGAGCTCATGGCTGACGCCTGCCTCGCTGGCTCCGGCAAGGAGCAGGTCTCCGAGGCCGAGATGGCCGCTGAGCCCAAGGCCGAGTAAATCAGTCTTAGTTAATTCTTTTTCATCTCTTTGAAAGGAACCACAATGGCCCAGATTACCGCCGCTATGGTCAAGCAGCTCCGCGAGATGACCGACTCCCCGATGATGGAGTGCAAGAAGGCTCTCGTCGAGGCTGACGGCGACATGGACGCCGCTGTCGACGTTCTGCGTAAGAACGGCCTTGCCAAGGCTGCCAAGAAGGCTGGCCGTGAGACCAACGAGGGCGCTGTCGCCGCGTTCGTCTCCGAGGATGGCAAGACCGGCGCTCTGCTCGAGCTCTCCTGCGAGACCGACTTCGTTGGCTCCAACGCCAAGTTCACCGGCTTTGCTTCCAAGGTCGCTGAGGTTGTCGCTACCACCGAGCCTGCTGACGTCGACGCTCTGCTCGAGAAGCCGATGGGCGAGGAGACCGTTTCCTCCGAGCTCACCGAGATGATTCACATCATGGGCGAGAACATGAAGATCTCCCGCTTCGCTGCCCGCAAGGCCGAGAACGGCGCGCTCGCTTCTTACATCCACATGGGTGGTAAGATCGGCGTCCTCGTCGAGTTCGCCTTCGAGAAGGCCGAGACCGCTCAGGCTGAGTCCTTCAAGACCTTCGCTCACGACGTTGCCCTTCAGGTTGCCGCCGTCGCACCGATCTGCGCCACCCGCGATCAGGTTCCGGCCGAGACCGTCGAGCACGAGAAGCAGATCTACATGGCCCAGGCTGCCGAGTCCGGCAAGCCCGAGGCTATCCAGGAGAAGATGGCTGTTGGCCGTCTGGAGAAGTTCTACAAGCAGTCCGTGCTCACCGAGCAGGAGTTCATCAAGGACAGCTCCCTCACCATCAAGAAGTACGCTGAGCAGGTCTCCAAGGAGCTCGGCGACACCATTACCGTCGTTGCCTTTGACCGTCTGGTCCGTGGCGAGTAAATAAGCTCTTGTAGCTGGTAATGAGCAGGCTGTGGGTTTTACTCACAGCCTGCTTTTTCATGGCTCTTATCAGAGCCTTTGATATCATATTGAGAGTCTAATTAAAGGAGGATCGCTTTGTCCGACATCCGATATAAACGCGTGCTTCTTAAGCTTTCCGGCGAAGCACTGATGGGCGACGGCCAATATGGCATTGACCCCAAGGTTACCGACCATCTTGCCAAGCAGGTCAAGGAGCTGCTCGCCGTTGGCCATGAGGTCGGCGTCGTTGTCGGCGGCGGCAATATTTTCCGTGGCATGGCCGGCGCTGCCGGTGGCATGGAGCGTGCTCAGGCCGACTACATGGGCATGCTGGCAACCGTTATGAACGCACTCGCCCTGCAGGATGCCTTCGAGCACAACGATGTTCCCTGCCGCGTGATGAGCGCTATCCAGATGAACGAGATCTGCGAGCCCTATATTCGTCGCCGCGCTATCAACCATCTGTCCAAGGGCAACGTCGTCATCTTCGCTGCCGGTTCGGGCAATCCGTACTTTACGACCGACACCGCCGCGGCTCTTCGTGCGTGCGAGATCGGCGCCGAGATTCTGATTAAAGCCACCAAGGTTGACGGC
>USBK01000009.1:0-59965 GCA_900552895.1 uncultured Collinsella sp. | reverse complement strand
TATGCCCAATTAACAACCGTCAGGGAATTGTAATTGATGGTGAAGGTTCAAAGGTAATTTGCAAAGACTAATTTGAATATTTCAGTTTGCTGTACTCGTTCCTAGAAGGGTTTGGGGCAGGCACGCCCCAACAAGAAGCCGTCCCAAAGGGGCAAGAATGGGGACTGCGAACGATTTCTTGGACCGCTACGCGGCCCTTCCCAGCGCGGCGCGGAACTCGGCCGGCGTGCGGCCGCCGAGCGCATCGCTGCGCCTCTCCGTATTGTAGCGGCCGATCCAGGCCCCGAGCTCCTCGATGAAGCGGGCGGGGGCCCAGCCCGACCAGTCCCTGCCGTGCCAGAACTCCCTCTTGAGCAGGCCGAAGAAGCCCTCCGTCGCCGCGTTGTCCGGGCTGCAGCCCTTGGCGGACTGGATTGGCTACACTGATGTGGACAGTTCCGGAAGAGGCGCAAGAGACGGGAAGGCTGTGAGCGAGTTCCTGCGCGAGGGCCGCGGGGAGGTGCTGCCTGGGTACGGCGCCTGTCAGCTCGGTCTACGTCTTTGATGACCGGGTCGTACTCAATTTCAACTTCACGGATGATGCCAAAACGGTCACCCGTGAGGAAGTGTTGGGTTCGAGTGCTGTGGACAATGTTCCAGCATGCTGGGGTCGAACTCGCTTGCCGGAATCACGCGATAACCGTGGCGGAGCAGAAGGTCGACGAAGACACCGTTGCCCGATGTGAGTTTGCCGCTGAACGTTCCGTCGTAGATGCGACCCGCACCGCACGAGGGACTACGATCTTGAAGGATGCACGCGGCAATCTCAGACGGGCCGCCCGCCTGCTCGCACATATCGAGTGCACGTTGAGCGCCCAGGCGAAACTCGCGATCGACCGAGGCGCCCTCGCAGGTACGCACCTCGCCGTTCACAATCTCGGACGGCTTGCGCGGTGTGGGAAGGCCGCCAAAGACCTCGGGGCATACCAACAGGACCTCGATCCCCGTGCGCTCGCAAGCCTCGACCAGCTCGCGATGGTAATTGTCGAGCCCGTTATACTTACAGCTCTCGCCCATCAAGCAGGCACTTACCACGATCTTCATATAACAACTCTCCTCACGCAAAATCGCCCCATTTGAGATGAACACTCAAATGGGGCGATCGACACTGCGCAACTAGTATTACTGCTGCTTTGGCATCAGCGGATTCTCGCGCGTGAGGAGATTCATGAACTCCTCGCCCGTGATCGTCTCCTTCTTGTACAGATAACGAGCCAGCTCATGGAGCTTAAACTTGTTCTCCTTGAGGATCTGCAGGGCGCGGTCATGTGCGTCCTCGATCAGCTTGGCGACGATCGCGTCGACGCGCTCGGCCGTACCGGGGGCACAGGTGAGCGACGTGTCCTGGTTGAGGTACGCATTCTGAACGGTACCGAGCGCCATCATGCCAAACTCATCGGACATGCCAAAGCGCGTCACCATGTTGCGGGCGAGCTTGGTGGCCTGCTCGATATCGTTGGCCGCGCCAGTCGTCATCTCACCAAAGATGAGCTCCTCGGCAGCACGTCCGCCGCAGTAGACAGCGAGCTTGTCGAGCACCTCCTGGCGCGTGGTCAAGAAGCGCTCGTCCTCCTCGACCTGCATGGTGTAGCCCAGAGCACCGCTCGTGCGCGGCACGATGGTGATCTTGGTGACCGGGGCGGAGCCCTTCTGGCGGGCGGCAACGATGGCATGGCCGATCTCGTGATAGGACACGACCTGTTTCTCGTGGTCGGACAGAACCGTGGACTTACGCTGCTGGCCGGCGATGACGACCTCCACCGACTCCTCAAAGTCATCCTGAGTCGCGCGCTTGCGACCCTCGCGGACGGCGCGCAGGGCGCCCTCGTTGATGATGTTGGCCAGGTCGGCACCCGAGGCGCCAGGCGTGGCGCGGGCGATCGCGGTCAGGTCGATCGGCGGCTGCGTCTTCACGCTCTTGGCGTGCAGTTCAAGGATATTCTTGCGACCGGTCAGGTCGGGCAGCTCAACGGGGATGCGGCGGTCGAAGCGGCCGGGGCGCAGCAGGGCCGGATCAAGGCTGTCGGGACGATTGGTCGCAGCGAGGACGACGATACCCTTGTGGTTATCGAATCCATCCATCTCGGTCAGCAGCTGATTGAGCGTCTGCTCGCGCTCGTCGTTGCCACTAAAGCCGCCGCCATCGCGCTTCTTGCCGATGGTATCGATCTCGTCGATAAAGACGATGCACGGGGCCTTTTCCTTGGCCTGCTTAAACAGGTCGCGAACCTTAGCGGCGCCGCGGCCGACAAACATCTCAACAAACTCAGAACCAGAAATACTAAAGAACGGCACGCCCGCCTCGCCGGCCACAGCCTTGGCGAGCAGGGTTTTACCGGTACCCGGAGGGCCGACAAGGAGAGCGCCGCGTGGCAGCTTGGCGCCGATCTCCTCGTAGCGCTGCGGCTTCTCCAGAAAGTCGACGACCTCCTTGAGAGACTCCTTGGCCTCTTCCTGGCCGGCGACATCCTTAAAGGTCACGCCCACGTCCTTGGAGGCGATCACGCGCGCGCCGGACTTGCCCAGTCCACCGCCGCCAAAACCACCGCCGCCAAAGTTCATCGACGGACCGTCATCACCCATGGCCTTCTTCATGCGGCGGTTGAGCCACCAGCCAATCAGGAAGAAAATCACCATGGGAAGAATGAGGGTGAGCAGGTAGTAGGTCATCAGGCCCGAGTTCTTATCGGGAACGACCGACTCCAGGGACGCACCGGATTCAAGCACGCGATCGGTAAAACCCGCATCATTCGGCACACCGGTCGTCTTGTAGGCGATGTTCTCGTCCTCGCCCTTCTTGGTGTAATAAATCGTGTAATCGTCCGTGTTGTACTCGACCTTGTCGACGCTCTTCTTATCGAGCGCTTTGACAAACGTCGAGTAATCGGTCTTCGTAATCTGCTGCGTGTGACCGATGTTGGGGAACAGAACGGTCGAGAGCACGAGGTAGACGACGAAGGCGATGAGCACGTAGAGGATCATATTCCGTCTACGTTTGTTGTCATCCATCTCCATCTGCTTGAACTCCATCTACTGGGGTTGATAATGGTTTCTAGAATACCCAACCCGAGCGACGATAAACCGACGCCGGGCACGAAAGGACAGAGATGGCATCACTGGAAGTCGGCAAGGTTCAGATCTACACGGGCGATGGCAAGGGCAAGACGACGGCTGCGCTGGGGCTTGCACTGCGCGCCACGGGCTATGGACTTAACGTGCTTATGCTGCAGTTTGCCAAGAAGCTGCACTGCGCCGAGCATGATGCGGCGCCCCGTTTAGGTCTGCGCATCGTACAAGCCGACCGCGACACGCCCGAAGCCTGTGCCGCACAGATCATGGAGCTGGCGCGCGAGCAGATTAGCCAGGTCGACGTGCTGATCTTGGATGAGCTGGGAGAAGCCATGCGCCGAGGCTTTGTGACGCGCGAAGATGTCGAAGCGTTGATCGCAATGAAACCGACCACCACAGAGCTCGTGCTCACCGGCCGCGGCTTGCTGCCACTGGCCGATCTCGCGGACCTAGTAACCGAAATGCGCCCCGTCAAACACTACTTCGACGAAGGCCTCCTAGCCCGCCAAGGCATCGAATACTAAATGATCCGAAGGGGACGGAGGAAAACGGATCATTGACCTGGCGATAAGGCAAAATGATCCGTTTTCCTCCGTCCCCTACGGATCATTAGGCGGTGGCGCGGCCGAGCCAGTTGCCGCTGTGGTGGTAGATGGTAAACATCGTGGCCGTGATGAGCCAGGTTACGGGGTAAACCAGCAGCAGGTGCTCAAGCGACGGATCGAACGGCATAATCGCAAACACCCAGATCACCCTGAGCACGACGGTGCCAAAAATCGTGAGCATCATAGGCTGGAAGCTCACGCCAGCGCCGCGGATGGAGCCGGACGCGTTTTCGATAATCGAGAAGATCGCGTAGAACGGCGCGATGAAATGAAGAATCGTCGTGGTGTAGGCCGAAATCGAAGCATCGTCGACAAACAGACGCGACAACGGACCCGAGAACACCAGTAGCACGGCAGACAGGCCACCAATGAGCATAAACGACAGCACAAGCGACGTATGGTAGCCCTTGCGCATGCGCTCGTAGTTGCGCGCGCCAAAGTTCTGTGCCGAGAACGTGGTGATCGAAACGCCAAGCGCCTCGGTAACCATCCAGACAATGCCATCCAAACGGCCCGAAAGACCCCACGCCGTGGTGACATCGGCACCAAACGAGTTGACCGACACCTGAATCAAAACGTTGGAAATCGAATACGCAGCAGACTGAAAGCCAAGCGGCAGACCACACGAGATCATGCTCTTACAAATGCCAGGATCAATGCAGAGTTTGGACAGTGAAAGCCGCCACGCACCCGGAGCGTGCATCATACGAATCACGATCATCGTGGCGTTGGAGCAAATGGTCAGCGCCACCGCGATGCCGCAGCCCAGAGCCTCCATATGAAGCACGGCAACGAAGATGACATCCAGCACCGCATTAACAAGGCAGCCGGAAGCAATGATCACAGCAGGACCGCGTGTGTCGCCCACGGCGCGCAGCAGCGCCGTTCCCATATTGAGCAGCAGCGCCGCAACCATGGCGGCAAAATAGCAACGAGCATAGGCCACGCCCTCGGCCAATAGTTCATGCGGCGTGTTCATAAGTACCAGCATGGGCTCAACGAACACTATGCCAAGAATCGAGAAAACGATACCGCCCACCAGCGCGAGCGTCATGGCCGTATGGACCGAACGACTCAATCGCTCATCATCGTGCTGACCAAAATACTGACCGGTAATGACCGCGCAGCCAGCGCCAACGCCAACGCAAAAGCCAATGCAGAGCTCGGTGAGCACCATCGTGGCTTGAATGCCACCCAGCGCGAGCTTGCCGCCAAACTGGCCGACGATATACGTACCAATAAGCGTGTAAGCCTGCTGAAAAAACGAGCTAAAGAAGATAGGGACGCACAGCGACAGCAGCTGTTGCCAAATGACACCCTGCGTTACATCGATAGCCGTAGATTTCTTAGCCACACGCCCTCCCCACCAGCGTACGTCAAACAACAAAACGGCAATTTAAGACCAAAGCCAATACCAGCTTAGCACCGACCGACGTCGGCCGAAACGCCCCGAACCAGAGCCTGGTGCTAACTATCTGCCTAGTGATACAGCCCCGGCTGGTAGTGATACTCGTTGCTCACGTGCGGGCACAGCTGCCAAAAGGCGACGGCACTCGCCGCGGCCACGTTGAGCGAATCGACCCCGTGCGCCATCGGAATGCGCACGGCCCGGTCACAACCCGCGATGGTCTTGGCGCCCAGGCCGGCACCCTCGGTGCCCATAAAGATCGCCAGGCGATCAATCTCCTGCAGCACGGGATCGTCCAGCGAAACGGAGTCATCCGTCAACGCCATGGCGGCACAGGAAAATCCAGAATTGTGCAGCGCAGCCAGGCCATCATGCGGCCATACGCGCGCCTCGCTGCCAATGCGCGTCCACGGCACCTGAAACACCGTGCCCATGCTCACACGAGCCGAGCGACGATACAGTGGATCGCAGCACGTAGGGCTCACCAGAATGCCGTCGACATTGAGCGCGGCAGCCGAACGGAAAATTGCGCCCACGTTCGTGTGGTCGACAATACCCTCGAGCACGCATACGCGCACTGGGCGCTCCCCCGCCACCTCGACGACGCCGCCCAAGAACTCATCAACCGGAATATGACGCGGGCGACGGAACGCCGCGAGCGCACCGCGAGTCACGTTAAAGCCCGTCAACTGCTCCATGAGTTCCATGGAGGCCACGAACACGGGAACCGGGCCGGCGCCCTCGCACACAACCAGGCGCTCAAACAGCGGCATCATTTGATCGAGCCAGCGTTCGCCCAAAAGAAAGCTCACCGGCTGGTATCCGGCGCGAACCGCACGCTCGATGACCTTGGCACTCTCGGCGATAAAAATGCCCTTCTGCGGCTCCAGCACGCAGCGAAGCTCACGCTCGGTCAGTCGCACGTAGGCATCGAGCCGCTCGTCCTCGAGAGAATCGATTCGCAGCACCTCAACGGCATCAGTCATAGCAGCCAGCCCGCACCCTTCTTTACAGCGCATCTATACCAAACGAGGCGACGCTAAGCGCCGCCCCATGCATTCAAACAACCCGATGATACCGTTCACGCCAGACGATTTACGCCTCAACGCGACGATACGTCACGAACTCATAATCGACACCCTCGTCTCCCTCGCCCGAGGCAATCGTGGCAACACCGTCACGCCGCGCAATCTCCCACGCGGGATCGGCATCCAAATCGGGAAAGTACGTATCCACGTCATGCACGCAATGGTTATGCGTAACCTCGGCCTCCACGCAATACGGCAAAAACTGTCGATATACCTCGCCGCCGCCGATTACCCAGGCAACGGGTTCATCGGCAACCGCGGCAAGCGCCTCGTCGATACTATGCACCACGTCGACGCCCTCGGGAGCAAAGTCCTCATCGCGCGTGAGCACGATATTGCGGCGGTTCTTGAGCGGACGTCCGCCGGGAAAACTCAGCAGCGTCTTGCGTCCCATAATGACCGGGCAACCTTTGGTACACGCCACAAAATGGCGCATGTCGGCGCGATTGGACACGACCATGTCACCCTCGCACCCAATGCCCCAATCGTCACACACGGCGACAATGGCAGAAAGCTTACACCTCATGCGCGTCACCTACACCGCAATGGGGATGTTCTTGACCTGAGGGCCGTGCTCATAGCCCTCGACGATCAGATCATCGGTCGTAAACGCATAGAAGTCATGCACATCGGGGTTGAGCGTTACCTTGGGCGCAGCAAACTGCGGACGCTCAATAAGCTCGCGAACGATATCGACATGACGGTCGTAAATGTGGGCATCGGCAATCACATGCAGCAGCTCGCCAGCGATCATATCGACCGACTGCGCGACCATCATCAGCAAAATGGCGTACTGGCACACATTCCAGTTGTTCGCAGCCAAAATATCCTGGCTGCGCTGGTTGAGAATCATGTTGAGCGTCGGTTTATCATCCTGCGGACGCTGCGTCACGTTATACGTCACGCTGTAGGCACACGGATACAGGTGCATCTCGGACAGGTCGCTAAACACATAGGTGTTCGTCATAATGCGGCGGCTGTACGGCGTGTTCTTAAGGTCGTACAGCACGCGATCCATCTGGTCAAAGTCGCCCTCGGCATAATGGCTCTTCTGCCCAATCTGATACCCGTAGGCCTTGCCGATGGAGCCAGTCTCGTCGGCCCACTCGTCCCAAATATGGCTGTTGAGGTCATGCACGTTATTGGACTTCTTTTGATAGATCCATAGGATCTCATCCATGGCAGATTTGAGGGCCGTACGACGCAAGGTAAGCGCCGGAAACTCCTCACGTAGGTCATAGCGTGCCGTGACACCAAAGTTTTTAATGGTATAGGCAGGGGTGCCATCCTCCCACACCGGGCGGACCTTTTGGCCCTCGGTGGTGGTGCCATGGTCCAGAATATCGCGGCACATGGTTACAAAGTGTTGATCAGCCTTGCTCATTGACCCTCCTGTCAGTCGCCTAAAAGCGAGATTCATTGTATCCCAGGCGCGCAGTGTCGGATTGGACACTTGGGTCGGCACACGCAATGCGCGGCAGCCAGCACCCCCACAATCGCAGACGTAACAACTTTGAATTTCTGACATATGCTAAAAAAGCTTGCGCGGAACCGCATACACGCTATCCTATTACTGACATATGTCAGATTTGGAGAGAGTATGGCAGGAAGACGCGAAAAATTACGCCGTGTTGGGATCATCCCCGAATATCGCGGCTTTACCCCCGACGGCCTTGCCAGCGGAGACGCCATCGAGATGACGGTCGATGAGCTCGAAGTACTGCGCCTGTGCGACCTGGAAGGCCTCAATCAGGAGGCCGTCGCCCAGCACATGGGCATCGCCCGCGCCACCGTGGCGGCCATCTGCAGCCGCGCACATCGCAAGGTGGCAAACGCGCTGGTCAACGGGCGGGCGCTCGTCATCGAGGGCGGCAATATCGCGTACTCCCCCATCACCGCAACGACGGCCGCATGGCCAGCAAAGGAGGTCGACACCATGAGGGTGGCAACCACGTACGACAACGGCAACATCTTTATGCACTTTGGCCGCAGCGAGCAGTTCAAGATCTACGACATTCAGGATGGCAAGGTACTCAACGAGCAGGTCGTGGGCACCGACGGCACCGGTCACGGTGCCCTTGCGGGCCTGCTCGCCAACGGTGGCGTGGACACGCTCATCTGCGGCGGCATCGGCGGTGGCGCCATCAACGCGCTTGCCCAAGCCGGCATCACGGTGTACGCAGGAGCTCAGGGCAGCTGCGACGCTTGTGTCGAGGCCCTTATCGCCGGAACGCTCGCACAGAACGGCGAGGCCACGTGCGGCTGCCACGACCATGACCACGACCACGCCCACGAACATGGCGAGTCCTGCAGCTGCCACGGCCATCACGAGCACGAGGGCCACGAGGGCTGCGGCTGCCACTAACGGCACTGCACCGCGAGCTCGGGGCGCGACGCTGAACGCAGCCCAACTATCAAAGCCAACAACAAAGGCCACCCGGTAGCTTCCGAGTGGCCTTTGCCATATCAAGCTGGAATTACAGCCCTATTTCTTATTGCGCATCTGCGCTTCCATCTGGCGCAGCAGGTCCATATCGGACTTAGGACCACCCGTTCCCAGGCCGCCCATGCCGCCCAAGCCCATGGCATCCAGACCGGGAATATTGGGCATGCGCATCTTCTTGCCCTTCTTGCCCTTTTTGCCCTTCTTGCCGCCGGCCTGTGCCTGATTGGCCATCGTGCGCATGCGGCCCATCATCTTGTTCATCTCGCCCCACTGCTTCATAAGGCTATTGACCTCGGTGGGGGTCACACCGGCGCCCTTGGCGATACGCGCGCGACGCTGGCCGTTGATGATGGAGGGACGCAGACGCTCCTCCTTGGTCATCGACATGATGATGGCCTCGTTCTTGTCGAAGATGCCCTCGTCCAGGTTACCGCCCATCTGGTTGAGCGCGCGCTGGCCACCGGGGAGCATGCCCAGGATACCCTTCATGCCGCCCATCTTTTTGACGGCTTTCATCTGGTCGAGCATGTCGTTCATGGTAAAGCCCTCGCGCAGCATGCGCTCGGCAGCCTCGAGCTGTTCGGCATCGGCGGCCTCCTGGGCCTTCTCGATGATGCCGACAACGTCGCCCATGCCCAAGATTCGCTTGGCCATGCGATCGGGATAGAACGGCTCAAGCGAATCGGGTTTCTCGCCCATGCTCACAAACTTGATGGGCTTGCCGGTCACCTGACGCACCGAAAGCGCGCCACCGCCACGGGCGTCACCGTCGAGCTTGGAGATAATCACACCATCAAAGTCGGTGCGCTCAGCAAACGTCGAGACCACGTTGACGATATCCTGGCCGGTCATGGCGTCGACGACCATCAGCACCTGGTCGGGCTTGACGGCCTTCTTGATGTCGACGGCCTCCTGCATCATCTGCTCGTCGATCTGCAGGCGGCCGGCGGTATCGACGATGACCACGTCACGCAGGTGGTCGACGGCCTCCTGGATGGCGCCCTTGGCGATGTCGACCGGATGCTCGCCGTCACCGCGGAAGACCGGCACGCCGATCTCGCCACCGAGCGTGGCAAGCTGGTCGGCAGCAGCGGGACGGTAGACGTCGCACGCGGCGAGCAGCGGCGAGCGGCCCTGCTTCTTGAGCAGGTAGGCAAGCTTTACGGCAGCCGTGGTCTTACCGGAGCCCTGCAGGCCCACGAGCATGATGACATTAGGAATGCGGTTGCTAAAAACGAGCTTGCTCTCGGTTGAGCCAAGCATCTCGGTGAGCTCGTCGAGCACGATCTTGACGACGTTTTGCGCCGGCGACAGCGACTCCATGACCTCGGCGGTCATGCAGCGCTCCTTGGTCTTAGCAACGAACTCCTTGACGACCTTAAAGTTAACGTCGGCCTCGAGCAGCGCCATGCGAATGTCGCGCATGGCCGAGGTGATATCGGCCTCGGTCAGCTTACCCTTGCCGCGCAGGCGGTCAAATGTGTCGTTGAGGCGATCGCTCAGAGAATCAAACACTGGTTACTCCTTAATTGGACTCGCCCACCAGGGCGCGGCAGAAATCTTTGGCATTGAACTCCTGCAGGTCATCGACCTGCTCGCCCACGCCAATGCGCAGGATCGGGAGCTTGAGCTTCTCAGCCACGGCCATGGCGATACCGCCTTTTGCCGTGCCGTCGAGCTTGGTCATGATAATACCGTCCAGGCCCAGCGCCTCGTTAAACTCGAGCGCCTGGTTCAGACCGTTCTGGCCGGTGGCGGCATCGATCACGAGCACGACCGAGACGGGCATGGGGCCGGCGGCCATATTGGCGGCGCGCTTACGCGTCACGTTAACCACCTTGGCAAGCTCGCGCATGAGTTCAGGGCTTGTGTGCAGACGACCGGCGGTGTCGATCAGCACCAGGTCGCTGCCGCGCCTGTCGGCCTCATCGAGCACGTCGTAGCACACGCTCGCCGGGTCGGAACCGCGATCGCGCTTGATGACGGGGACGCCGGCGCGCTGACCCCACACATCGAGCTGCTCGATGGCGGCGGCGCGGAAGGTATCGGCAGAACCGATCACCACGTTCTTGCCGCGGGCAGCCATGGCGCTCGCAATCTTGCCGACCGTTGTGGTCTTGCCGGCGCCGTTGATGCCCACAAACAGCACGCAGCTCGGCGTATCGGAAAACGGATCACGCTCAACAGGCACAAAATGGCCCTCGAGCTGCTCGGCCAGAGCGCGGCGAAGCTGCGGGGCGGTCTTAAGGTTCTTCTTGGCAGCAGCATCGCGCAGGTCATCGGAGACCTGAATAGCGACCTCGGCACCCATGTCACCCATGACGAGGGTGTCCTCAAGGTCCTCCCAAAAGTCCTCGTCGACCTCGCCGCCAAAGTAGAAGACCTCGTTGAGGGCCTCGCGGCTGCGCTCAAGTCCGCGCGAGAGAGCGTCAAAGAATCCCATTATGCATTCACGACCTTTCCGGTTTCGCGATCGAGTTTTTGCGAGACGACGCGGCTGACGCCGTCGGCTTGCATCGAGACGCCATAGAGAACGTCAGCGTCCTCCATAGTACGGCGCTGATGCGAAATGACCAAGAGCTGTGTATCGGAACGCAGCACATCGAGGGCTCCGATGAGCTTGGACAGGTTGGCGTCATCAAGCGCCGCCTCGACCTCGTCCAGCACATAGAACGGCACCGTGCGCGTGCGGTACACGGCAAAGAGCAGGGCGAGCGCCGTCAGACTCTTCTCGCCACCCGACATGAGCATCATCTTGGTAATGCGCTTGCCGCGCGGCTGCGCCACAACCTCAATGCCCGTCTCGGCAGGATGCTCGGGATCGGTCATCTCAAGATGAGCCTGGCCACCCGGGAACAGCATGGCGAAGATCTCGCGGAAGTTCGCGTCGACCTTCTCAAACGTCACCAGAAACGCCTTGCGCATCTTGCGATCAATGGCCACCGTGATCTTGGTGAGCGCCTTGCGCGCGCTCTCCAGATCAGCCAGCTGCTCCTCGATGTAGTCGGCGCGGCGCTTGAGCTGCTCGTACTCCTCCATGGCAACCTGGTTCACGGGGCCCAGATTGTTGATCTGGCGCACAAGCTGGTTGAGCTCGCGCTCGGCGGCATCGCGATCGGTGGGCGCCGGCAGCATGAGCGCTTCCTCGAGCACCGTGGTACCGTCGGCGGTAATAGCCTTGATGGCCGCCTCTACCTGCACCTCGAGCTTGCCGCGCGCAACCTTGAACTCATTTTGCGTCGCCGTGGCGGCATCAACCCGCTCCTTGGCACGGGAGACCCCGGCCTTGGCATCCTCGATGGTCTTCTTGAGCGAAGCGGAGTCCGCCTCTTCCAGAGAGGCCTGGTCACGCAGGCGCGCTGCCCAATCCGACGCGCGCTCCAGCAGGGCCGAATAGCGCTCGTGCATGGGATCGACGCGCAGGCGCAGCAGCTCGAGTGAGCGCGAGGCCTGGCGTGTTCCGCGGATACGGCGGTCGATGCCCTCCAGGCGATGCTCCAGATCGGGTACTCGGCCCTTCAGAGAACGAAGGCGCTCGCTCGTCTGGGCCAGGCGGACCTTGGCATCGGCGAGCTTGCCGGCGGCCTCGGAATCGTCACGGCGAACGCGGTCGAGTTCGTCGTTGGCTTCGGCAATCTGAAGGCCAAGATCGCTTGCCTGCGCTCGGGCCTCGTCACGCGAGCGGGTGAGCTCGTCCACGCGCGGGCGCGCAGCGCGAACGGCCTCGGCGGCCTGCTCGCGGCGCTTGGAAATGCGCACGCGCTCGACCTCGGCGTTGTTGGCGCTTTGCTCCAGGCGGCCAATCTCGGAGAGCAGCGAGCGGCGCTCGCCCTCAAGACGGGCGATCTCGCCGGCGGCATCGCCCTCAGCGGCACGCGCCTCTTCGACGGCCGCATTTGCCTCGACGACCTGATCCGACACATGCTCAAACACAGCAGTCAGATCGGGCTCCAGGCCCTCCAGCTCGCGAATGCGACGCTTGCGCTCCAAGGCACCCGACGCCTCGCCGGCGTCGAGGCCCACACGCACCAGGCCGCCGCAGGCGACGCGGGCGCCATCGGGGGTTACGTAAGTCACGCCGTCAACGACAGGCGCGGCCAGCGCAGCCGCCAAGTCGTCGACAACGTAATAGCCGCCGAGCAGCGCCTCGACAACCGGGCCATAGCCGGCGCGTACGGACAGGCGATCGACCAGGCGGGAACCGGCAGCGCCCTTAGCGGCAGCAGAGGCGCTCGCACCGCGCGCCACCAGCAGCGCCTCGCCCGAGGCCTTCTTCTGGTCCAGAGCGGCACGACCGGCACGCTCAAGCGCGGACGTATCGTCGAACAGCAGCGCATCGATATCGCCGGCAAGCAGCTGCTCCACCAGGCCCTCGAGCTCACGCGGGGCCTCGAGCACGTCGCCCAGACGACCCGAGACATCGTCGCCCAGCGCACCCATCAGACGGCTCACGAGCGGCGAGCTGTCAGCCATGCGGGCATCGAGCTTCTTTTGGCTGGCAAGCTCCGAACGCACCTCGGACAGTTTGTTGCGCGCCTCGCTCTCGCGGGCACGCAGGTCCTTAAGGGCTGCACGGGCGACCTCGGTAGCCTCGCGAGCATCAATCTGGGCTTGACGGGCCTGATCAAGTGCACTGTCGAGCTCCTCGGCGCGGTCGCGACGGCTCTCGAGTGAGGCCGTGACTTCCTCGAGCTGCTCGTCGATCTGCTCCAGGCGTGAGGCGTACATGTTGTCCTCGACCTCGGCGTTGCTCAGCGAGTCCTTCACCTTGGCGAGTTCGAGCGCCGCGTTATCGGCCACACGCTGCACATCGCGTTGCTCACGCGTAAGCTGCGAAATCTGATTGTCGAGCGCCACGCGCCGCTCGTGGAGCTCAGCGGCGGCAGGACCAGCGGCGTCAACGTCCTCCTGGGCCTGCATGTGCGCGCCGGTCACTTCCTCAAGCTGCGCACGTGCATCCTCGAGCTCCTCGACAACGCGACGACGCTGATGCTCGGAGCTCGAGATCTGGCCGCGCATGTCGGACAGGCGCGACACCATATTGTGGCCCTTTTCCTCGAGCAGGCGCATATCGGAGTTAATGCGACCGACCACGTCTTGCATATGGCGGCGCTGCTCGCCCAGATCGCCCACAAACAGGCCCTTTTCCTCGAGCATGACCTGGAACTTCTCGAGCTCGCGTTCCTTTTCGCCCAAGCGGTACTGCGCAAGCTCAAGCTCGGCGGCACCTTCCTTGGAGCGGCTCTCCAAGTCGTTCCACTGCGACTGCAGCGAACGAAGCTCGTCGACGGCCAGCATCTGCGTAAGCTCGTTCGCGCGCGAGGACAGCTCTTTGTACTTGCGCGCGCGATCGACCTGACGCTCCAGCGGCCGCAGCTGACGGGCGATCTCCTTATTGATGTCGCGGGCACGGGTCAAGTGCTCGTCCATCGAATTAATCTTTTTGAGCGCACGCTCCTTGCGGCGCTTGTGCTTGGAGATGCCGGCGGCCTCCTCGATGAGGGCACGGCGCTCCTCGGGGCGGCTCTGCAAAATGGCGTCGAGCTTGCCCTGGCTGATGATGGAATGCGTATCCTTGCCCAAGCCCGAATCGTGCAGGATGTCCTGAATGTCCATCAGGCGGCACGGACTCGAGTTGATGAGGTACTCGCTTTCGCCCGAGCGATACATACGACGGGTGATGGCGACCTCGTCAAAGTCGACGGGCAGCATATGGTCCGAGTTATCGAGCACCAGCGTGACCTCGGCGACACCCACCGGCTTGCGCGCTGACGAGCCCGAGAAGATGACATCCTCCATGGCCTGGCCGCGCAGCTGCTTGGCGCTCTGCTCGCCCAGGACCCACAGAATCGAGTCAGAGATGTTCGATTTTCCCGAGCCGTTGGGACCGACGATGACGGTCAGGCCCGGCTCAAACGTCATATGGGCGCGGTCGGCAAACGACTTGAACCCTTTGAGCGTGAGGGACTTGAGATACACGGTTCCTCGCTTAAACAGGCTTCTTGTTGAGAATCACGCCGTTGGTGGTGTAGCCCATGCGGTCAAGTGCCTCGAGTGCAGCGGCTCCCTCGGCTTCCTTCTTTGAGGAGCCGGAGCCGCGACCCTGGCGAATACCATCGATCAACACCACGGCGGTAAAGGTGGGCGCATGCGCCGGGCCCTCGGAGCCAACGAGCTTATACGCCGGGGGTTCGTGGCCGTCGGCTTGCACGCACTCCTGCAAGAACGATTTGGGGTTCGCGGGGTGCTCGGCACGCTCGGAAGCCAAATGCGGCTTAAGCGTACGGTGGATAAACTCCGCTGCGGCATCCCAGCCGGCGTCCAGGTACAGCGCGCCCACGAGCGACTCGTAGACGTTCTCGAGCGCCGAATGCAGGCCGCGCGCACCGGTACCGGTCTCGGAGGCACCAAAGATGATGATGTCGTCGATGCCCAACTCGTGAGAAACCTCGGACAGCGTGGCGCCCGAGACAAGCGACACCTTCAGGCGCGTGAGCTTGCCCTCGTCAAACTCCGGATAGGACTCAAAGAGCGAACGGGCGACGACGGCGCCCAAAATGGAATCGCCCAAAAACTCCAGGCGCTCGTAGCTTGCCGAGACTGGCTGGCCTTCGACGGCCGAAGGATGCGTAAGAGCCGCGCGCAGCAGCACCTTGTCATTGAACTCGTGGCCCAGAATCTCCTGTGCGCGCGTAAGTCGTTCGGATAAAGCCAAGACCTAGGCCTCCCTAGCGTTTTCGATCGCGTCGACGGCGTCGGCGACAGAGTTGAGCGAGAGCAGAGTCTCGTCATCGATCTCGAGGTTGAACTCGTCCTCGATAGCCGTAACCAGCTGCAGGCGCTCGAGCGAGTTGGCATCGAGATCGTCAAAGGTGGTCTCATCGCTAATTTCGGCAACATCGACGCCCAGAACGTCAGCAGCGACCTCGGCGATCTTGTCGAAGATTTCGGAGCGGTCCATAGCGCTTCCTCTCATAGTGCATGAATACCAAAAGAATGGTACCGCCCGGGCGGTACCAAGACACGGTTCTGATTCTACCCCACGAAGCAGGCCGCGAGGCACATAACAGCGCTCTAACTCGCTCTTACAAAACGATGCCGTCCATGGAGTTGGCGACGTTCTCGACCAGCCCCGCGCGCACGGCTTCGGCCGCCGCGAGCGTACCGTTTTTAACAGCCTCGACCGAGGTGGCGCCATGACCGATTAGGACCACGCCACGCAGGCCCAAAAGAATCGCGCCGCCCTTGGCATCACCAGAGAGCTTGGCCTTAATCCCGCGCATCTGCTTTTTGATGAGCAGCGCGGCGATCTTGGTGCCGAGCGAGGCCATAAAGGCGCCCTTGAGCTCCTGCAGCAAAAACTTGGCAGCGCCCTCGGTGGCCTTGAGCGCAATATTGCCCGACATGCCGTCGGCGACCACGACGTCAAAATTGCCCGACGTAAGATCGGTGCCTTCGCAGTTACCCACAAAGCCGGGAACGGCGGCTTTCATGGCCGGGAAGCAGGCCTTGGTAAAGTTGGAGCCCTTCTCGTCCTCGGTGCCATTGGCAAGCAAGCCCACGCGAGGATGCTCGATGCCCAGGACAACGCGGGCATAAGCGCTACCCATCTGGGCAAAACGCACCATGTCGTCCACCTCGACATCGGGGTTGGCGCCCATGTCGCAGAGGACCGTCAGGCCGCCAGCGCGGTTGGGCAGTGCATTGGTGAGGCACGGACGGACCGGCTGCTTCTTGCCCTCGGCCTGATACCTAAATGGCGTCACGTAGGCGGTAGCGGCAGCGGTCATGGCGCCGGTGGAGCCGGCAGAAAAGAAGGCATCCGCGTTACCCTTCTTGATAGCGCGGCAGGCAAGCACGATCGAGGACTTGCGCTTGGTCATCACGGCTCGAATGGGATCGTCATCCATGGCGATGACATCGGGCGCCTCCAAGGCCTCAACGCGAGCGTGAGCCGCGGCAAAGGGGTTCACGATCTCTGCGGGACCGACGGCCAAGACCTCGATATCGGGATCCACCGCAAGCGCCGCCTCGATACCGTCGAGGACAACCTGGGGCTTCTCGTCTCCACCCACAACGTCTACACAAACGCGAACGTTACTCATATACATACTCCTTATACAAAAATGGCCGACTCATTGAGCCGGCCATTGTGGTTCCAGTTGGAACGGCATCGCATCCAGAGTATACCGTTACTCGGTAACGATAACCTCGCGGTCCTTGTAGAAACCGCAGCTGGGGCACACGTGGTGCGGGAGCTTGACAGCGCCGCAACGGGGGCACGTGGACTGAGCCGCAGCCGAGATCTTCATGTTGGCGGAACGGCGGGTGTGAGTGCGGATACGACCCTGCTTTTGTTTAGGTACGGGCATAGTGACCTTCCTTATGAACTATCCAGTGTGGCGATTACGCGCAAGTAGCGATACTACCACAGTTTTACTCGTCAAGCTTGAGATTCTTCAATGCTGCAAATGGATTTTCCGTGGCAGCGGCCCATTCGGCCTCTGCCTGAGCGGCGCAATCGCATTGCTCGACGTTGAGATTGATGCCGCAGGTGGGGCATAGGCCGCGACAATCGGGCTTGCACAGGACAACGAACGGCGTGTCCATGACAACCGCGTCGTTGATGGGCTCACCCAGATCGACGATGCGATCCTCGCCCAGTAACTCGTAGCCGTCTTCGTAGGCCTCGGGATCCTCGGGCTCGTTAAAGAGATAGAATTCCTCGATCTCACCGGCGATATCAAACGAAGCGGGCTCCAGGCAACGGTCGCACTCACCGGTTGCATGCGCGCGGACCATGCCCGTAAGCAGAACACCGGTGCCGGCATTGGTAAAGACCACATCGTAATCAATGCCGTTCTGCAGCTGGTACTCCTTCTCGCCCACCGTATAGGAGGCAACATCGACCTTACCGGTCAGCGGATACGAATCTCCAGGAAACTCGAGCTGCTCGGAAAGATCGACGGTAACGCTCGGGAACTCAGCCATTACCACTGACCATTCTGTTGGGCGGCACCCTCGTTGAGCTGTTGACGGCAACGGGTAACGGTGCCGGTCAGGCTCTTGAGGTTCTCCTCCAGGTGCGTAAAGACCTGCTCTGCATAGTCCTCGGCAGCATAACGCGTCTCGCGCTCGTACTGCTGGGCACGATCGCGGATGTCGTCGGCCTGCTGCTGTGCCAAGCGGACGATCTCCTGCTCACCGGCAATGGTGAGGGCCTGCTGCTGAGCGTCGGCGATGATGGAATCGGCCTGGGCGGCGGCGGAAGCCATAAGCTCCTCGCGCTCCTTAAGGATACGGCGGGACTTCTGCCACTCCTCGGGATAGCTCATGCGGATCTCGTCGAGGATGTTGAAGAACACGTCGGCGTCGATGACCTTGAACTGAGCGTTCTTGCCGAAAGGCGGCCTGGCTTCCTCGATCAGCCCTTCGAGCTCATCGACCAAGCTGACGATCCTATCGCCAGGAAAATTCTCGCCCGGCATCCGGTCTCCTTTCATAGGTAACATATCATCGTGCTAGTTTACCACATGCCACCAGGCAATAAGAAACGTCACGAAAAGCGATGTCTGAGCGCTTCGACCACGTTGGGCGGAACAAACGTCGATACATCGCTGCCGAGCGAGGCGATCTGGCGAACGACCGAGCTCGAGATATAGCCGTACTGCGGCGCACTCATGACAAAGATGGACTCCAGCTCGCTATCCAAGCGATAGTTGAGGTCTGCCTGCTGCAGCTCGTACTCAAAGTCGGTCATGGCGCGCAGGCCCTTGACAACGGCCCCCGCCCCCTGCTCGCGAGCGAAGTCGACCAAGAGGCCGGTAAAGGGCAGGACCTCGACGCCGTCGATATCGCCGAGCGCCTCGCGAGCCAGCGCCACACGCTCATCGAGCATAAACGTGGTGCCCACACCGTTTTTACCCTGCGACTCGGCAACAGCGACGATCACGCTGGGAAAGATGCGGCGGGCGCGGCGGATGACGTCGATATGGCCAAACGTGATGGGATCGAAGGTGCCCGGGACGATCACGCGGTTGATGGTGTCACTCATGGGCGTTCTCCTGAACCGTCGTGGCATCGTTGTTGTGAGCATCGGTGCCGGCGCAATCTTCCTCACCATCGTCATCGCCGACCCAACGAAGCAGGTCGACCGAGGTAATGCCGTAGCGCTTCTCGCGCACGATCTCAAAGCCTGCCGGATGCGCGCCCGCATCGGCGGCGGCATGCTCAAACAGGGCATAAGCGCCAGGTGCAAGCAGACCCTGCTGAGCCAGGTTCTGCAGCAGCACCTCGACCGGCTCGGCGCCAAAAGCATAGGGCGGGTCGAGCAGGACCAGATCAAAGGGGCCGCCCGGCACACGACCGCGCGAGGCACTCACCAGCATGTCGCCCGAGACCACGCGCCAACGCGCACGGTCACGACAGAGCGACTCGATATTCTTGGTAATGAGCCGCGCGGCATTCCGATCGATCTCGAACGTCGTGAGCGAGCGGGCACCACGTGAGAGCATCTCGATACCCAAAGCGCCGGAGCCGCCAAAGGCGTCCAGCACGCAGACCTCGTCAAGATCGAAGTCGAATGCCGACATGACCATAGATGCGCATGCCTCGCGCACGCGATCGGTCGTGGGGCGGGTGACATCGCGACCACGGGGCTCCTCGATCTTACGACCGCGCCATTCGCCGCCGATGATTCTCATCCTCCGCTGACCTCCTTAATAATGTGTCGATATCGCATGGCGACCGCATCGCGCAGGGGGCGCGTCGCCACGGAGTCAAGGGTGCAAGCATACCGCAAGAGCTCGACCGCGTCCAAATGGGCCCACTCGATCAGCTCCTCGTCGGCATCCAGGTCGACAAAGCGCAGAGTCACACCGCCATGCTGGCGGTACCCCAGGATTTCGCCCTCGTGGCGCAGACGAAGGTCCATCTGGGCGAGCGTAAAGCCGTCCGAGGTCTTTTCGAGCGACTGGAGACGGTCTTGCGCCGCCGAAGCGCCGCCGTTGCCCTTGGAGTGCGTCATGACCAGGCAGGTGCCCGACACGCTGCCGCGGCCCACGCGGCCGCGCAGCTGGTGCAGGGCCGCCAAGCCAAAGCGCTCACCGTTCTCGATGACCATGACGGTGGCGTTGGGCACGTCGACGCCCACCTCGACCACCGTAGTCGAGACGAGCACGTCAATCTCGCCGCGCTTGAAGGCATCGATAACCTGGTCCTTCTCCCCCGCTGGCATGCGGCCGTGAAGGCGCTCGATGGCAAGACCCGGCAACGCCAGGCGCAGTCGGTCGAGCTCGGTCGCCGTATCGTGCAGCGGCACGGGGACCGTCACGCGGCCCTCGTCGTCGCGGGCGATACCGGGCACGTCCTCCAGATCATCGGCCGAGTCACTCGGCTCCACGAGCGGGCAAATCACGTAGGCCTGCTGACCCTTTTCATGCGCCTCGCGGATGGCGCCATAGGCAAGGTCGCGGCTCGACTCGGTAAGCACGCGTGTCGTCACGCCAGCGCCAGGGACGGGCCGATGGCGGATGATGCTCGTGTCCAGATCGCCGTAGACCGAAAGCGCCAGCGTACGTGGGATGGGCGTTGCCGTCATAACGAGCAGATCGGCACCAGGGCCCTTCGCACGCAGGGCGTTGCGTTGGCCGACGCCAAACCGGTGCTGCTCATCGATGACCACGAGCGACAGATGCTTGAACGCCACGTTATCCGAAAGCACCGCGTGGGTGCCAAAGAGGACATCGAGCTCGCCCGATTCCAGCTGGGCATGGATCCGCTCGCGCTCGGCCGCTGGCGTGGCGCCCGTCAGGAGCGCCCAGGTCATGCCAGCCTGCGAGAGCAAGGGGCCGGTCTTATCGGCATATTGACGCGCCAGCACGCCCGTGGGCGCCATAACGCAGGCCTGCGTGCCGCTATCGGTAGCCACAGCCAGCGCGCAGGCGGCAACGGCGGTCTTACCGGTACCGACATCGCCCAGCAGCAGGCGGTTCATCACGCGCCCGCCATCGCACATATCGCGCAGGATATCTTGGAACGCGGCCTCCTGCTCGTCGCTCAGCGAAAATGGCAGGGCTTGCTTGAGCGCGGCCAGGTGCTCGCCCGCGGCGTGGGCGTAGGGCACCACATCGACCAGGCTGCCGTCGTTGCGCAGGCGCAGCGCCAGCTGCAGGTAAAGGCACTCCTCGTAGGCAAGCCGTGCGCGCGCGATATCGCGCTCAGCCATGCTCGAGGGAAAGTGAATTGATCGAAGCGCACGAGCATTGCTCATCAGGCGGCGCTTGACGCGCAAGCGTGCGGGAATCGGGTCGAAGGGATTGCCGACGACCTCGAGCGCGCCACTTACGATGCGGCGCATCCATGCCTGGCTCACGCCGTCACTCACATAATGGACCGGCAAAATGGTGCCCGCAGCACGCCCGTCATCGAGCTTTTCAAAGTGCGGCGAGGCCATCTGCTTAAAACCGTAGGCAAACTCGACCTTGCCCATCACGGCCAGGCGGTCGCCCTGCTTAAGCTGCTGGGCAATCCAAGGCTGACGGAAAAAGGCGACCTGCAGCACGCCCGTCTCGTCAACGAGTGAGACCTCGGTCACCTGCATGCGCGGACGCGGCTTCTTTTGAACGATACGGTCGACCGTGGCGATGATGGTGCACACGGTACCGATGGGCGCCATCTCGATGGACCAGGAGCGCGTAAAGTCCAGGTATCGATGAGGGATATGGAGAAGGAGGTCCCCCACCGTCCGAATTCCCAGACGGCGAAGGGCCTCCTCACGTTTACCCGAAACATATTTGAGTCGCGCGATATCCTCGTCGAGCGCATTGCTCTGGGCAAAGCGATCCGAGACGCGCGGCACGGAGCAGAGCTCGGACATGGGCAGATGCCTACTCGATCGAGAAGATCACGGGATAGAGCGGCTGCTCGCCACGATGGGCGTCGACCTCCAGGTCGGGCTGAGCCTCCTCGATAGCGTCGACGATCTCCTGGAAGGCTTCATCGGACAGCTCCTCGCCGGCCAGAATCGTCAGCGCGTCACCCTCCTCTTCCTCCTGCATGCGGTTGATGCAATCGAGCGTGACCTGCTTCACGTCGGAGCCGACCACATCGATGGAGCCGGCAATGATGCCCATGACGTCACCGGAGTGAATTGGCGAACCGTCGGAGGCGCTGGAGTCGCGCACGGCGCGGGTGACCTCGCCATCGCGGACCTCGCTGATGGCGTCGACCATAGCGGCGACGGCGTCCTCGAGCTCGGAATCGGGCAGGACGGCGAACAGCGCGGAGAAGGCCTGCGGAACGGTCTTGGTGGGAACGACGGCGACCTTCTTGTCGGTGCAGGCTGAGGCAGCGGCCTCGGCGGCCATACGGATGTTGCCGTTGTTGGGCAGAATGATGACCGAGGTCGCGTTGACCTGGTCAACGGCGCCCAGCAGGTCTGCAGTCGAGGGGTTCATGGTCTGGCCACCGGACACGATCACGTCGACGCCGAGGGACTTGAGGATGTCTGCCTCGCCGGAACCGGCGGCAACGGCGACAAAGCCCAGGGCCTTCGCGGGCTCGGCGGCCTTCTCCTGGTCCTCGTGAATCTTGGCGGTACGGTCGTGGGCCTCCATCTCCATGTTGTGGATAAAGACCTCATAGATCTGACCGAGCTGCAGCATGTGCTCGAGCACCAGGTTGGGGGTGTTGGAGTGCACATGGATCTTGTAGTCGGGATAGGCGCCCACGAGCAGCTCACAGTCGCCCATGGAGCCTAGGAACTTAAGGCACTCGTCCTCGTCAAACGGGGCATCGGCCTTAAAGAGGAACTCGTTGCAGTAGCGGAACTCCGAGCCCTCCCAGTCGTCGTTAGCCTCGATCTCAACACGGCCAAGAGCGGCATCGCGGGCAGAGCCGGCGGAGTCAAACGTAGCGGAGAAATCCTCGACCACGGTGCTGCGACCAAGAGCGGCAGCCACAAAGTTCTCGAGGAAGATGGCAAAGCCAAAGGCGCCGGAGTCGACCACGCCGTTCTCCTTCAGAACGGGCAACAGGTCGGGTGTGCGGGCGACGGACTGGTACGCCTCGACGACGATAGCATCGAGCGCATCCTCGGCCGAGAACTTCTTCTTCTCGCACTCATCGGCCTTGGTCGAAACATCGCGCAGGACCGTGAGGATCGTGCCCTCGATGGGCTTGCGGACAGCCTGGAAGGCGACCTTGACGGCACGACGGAAGGCGAAGGCAATGTTGGCGGACGTAATAGGCTCGTCGGCAGAGACAAGGCCCTCGGCCACGCCGCGAAGAATCTGCGAGGTGATGACTCCGGAGTTACCGCGGGCACCCATCAGGGAGCCGTGGGTGATGGCACCGGCGATGGCCTCCATATCGGCATCGGCGGGAAGGGCAGAGAGCTCCTTGGTCACCGAGGCGAGCGTGAGCGACATGTTGGTGCCGGTATCGCCATCGGGTACGGGGAAGACGTTGAGCTTGTTGATCTCCTCGGCCTTGTCGGAAACGGCAGCCGCAGCGATCGGAAAACAGGTGCGAATGGTCTTTGCAATCATGGGTATTTGAATCTCCGTTTTCGGATGCTAGTTCAGACGGCTCTTGAGCGCGTCGATATGGATGCCGATCTTAAGGCTGGCGGGATCGATCTGGGCGATCTCCTGCAGAGTGAAGGCAACGGAGCTCGAAAGATTGTGGCAGACGGACTTCATGTTGACGCCGTTCTCGAGCACGACGTGAAGATCGACCGTAAGGCCGTTCTCGTCGGCGGAGACAAGCACGCCCTTGCGGAGGCGCTGACCGGCAAGCAGGCGCACGCTCTCGGCGCCCTGGAGCTGCTCAGCCATACCGACGACGCCATAGCACGTCATCGCGGCATAACCGGCAATATCGGCAATAACGTCGTTCGAGACGCTCAGGCTGCCGTTAATGGTCTCAGACACAAGAATCTCCTTATCTGGTGCTCGCGGCACCATGTCGTGGGAGCAATCATTGCAATATTCTACAACGACCGCGCCATGTTGAGGTGGTGGGTCGCGGGATTACATCCTCGACACGAAATGTTGATATGGCAACGTTCGCGCCAGGCGATCGCGGCATGAAAAAACCCGCCGCATAAGCGACGGGTTTTACAACCTGGCTCCCCGGGTAGGACTCGAACCTACAACAGCGCGGTTAACAGCCGCGTGCTCTACCATTGAGCTACCGAGGAATAGGTGCGTGCTCTCAAGCAACGAAATTTATTATACGGACGAATCAGCTTAGGGCAAGAACTTTTTTAAGAAATTTTCCGACCCAGTCATTGGGGACGTTCTTAAACGACTAGTCATTCAAGAACGTCCCCAACGACTACATGAAAGCGCCCCCAAGCAGATGTGCTTGAGGGCGCTTCTTGCTTGCGAGGTTAAGACTCAATATAGTCTTTCAGCTTGCTCGAGCGGCTCGGGTGGCGAAGCTTGGCCAGGGTCTTGGACTCAATCTGGCGGATGCGCTCGCGCGTGACGCCAAACTCGCGACCGACTTCCTCGAGCGTACGGGGATGTCCGTCGACAAGGCCAAAGCGCAGCTCGATAACCTTGCGCTCACGATCGGCAAGCGAGTCGAGCACCTGGGTGAGCTGCTCTTGCAGCATGGAGAAGCTGGCGGCATCAGGCGGAACGATAGCCTGGGAGTCCTCGATGAAGTCGCCCAGCTGGGAATCCTCTTCTTCGCCGATGGGGGTCTCGAGCGACACGGGCTCCTGCGAAATCTTCTGGATCTCGCGGACGCGGTCGGCGCTCATGTCCATCTCGGCACCGATCTCCTCGGGGGTCGGGTCGCGACCAAGGTCCTGAAGGAGCTGGCGCTGCACGCGGACGAGTTTGTTGATGGTCTCAACCATGTGCACGGGAATACGGATGGTACGGGCCTGGTCGGCGATAGCGCGCGTAATGGCCTGACGGATCCACCACGTGGCGTACGTGGAGAACTTGAAGCCCTTCTGGTAGTCGAACTTCTCGACGGCGCGAATCAGACCGAGGTTGCCCTCCTGAATCAGGTCAAGGAACAGCATGCCGCGGCCGACATAGCGCTTGGCGATGGAGACGACCAGACGCAGGTTTGCGCTGATGAGTGCCTGCTTGGCTTCGAGGCCCACGTTCTCAATGCGCGTAAGACGACGCATCTCGGAACGCGTGAGCTCGAGCTCGCCTGCCTCGGCAGCCTCGAGCTTCTCGGTGGCCTCGAGACCGGCCTCGATCTTCATGGCCAGATCGACCTCTTCGGAGGCGGTCAGCAGGTCGACCTTGCCGATCTCCTTGAGGTACATACGAACCGGATCGCCGGTCAGCATCACCGTAGAGGCATCGATGCCACGCACACGGGAGCGTGAACGGGACGTGCGCACGGTGCGCTTCTTCTTGCTCTTGGAAGAACCCATCTCGGCGTCGGCCTGACGGGCCATCTTGAGCTCATGATCGTCGAGCGAGCCGGAATCGTGCTCGTCGTCATCATCGAAATCGTCGGTATCGGTATCGTTATCATCATCGTCGACGTCCATGGGGGCGTCGTCGTTACCGCTCGCGGAGATAATCTGGATGCCGCTGTTGCGCAGCGCGGAATACACCGCGGTGAGCTGCTCGTCAGAAACATCGATATCCTTCAGGGCGACCTGAATCTCGTCCTCGGTTACCGAAGTCCTGTTTGAGCCGTTGCCCATAAGCTTTGCAACGTAGGATTCCAGCCCAGTACCCGTGCTCTCAGTCTTTTTTGGCACAGATTCTCCCTTCATAGTCCACAGGACTCAATACTTTAGCACACACATTGACGTCTATACCCAAAAAGAGGGCTGGATATAGGCGAGAATACGCTGGTTGACCACAACATCTAGGCTTGTTCGGTGCCTGCGGCCTCCAGGCCAATCAAACGGAACGGGTCCGCCACGCCGCCGATTGACTTTTGCAGTTCGCGCTGACGCTGCGAATCCTGCGCGGCCTGCATGGTTAGCGCGCGACGGGCCTCATCATCGAGCGAACGGTCCTGGCGCAGCTTGGCCTGTGCGGCACGCATGCGGCGTTTGATGGTGTAGAGCTCAAGCGTATCGAGCATAAACACGATGTTCGTCTCGGTGGGGTGCTTGCTCGTCGCCGAGATGCGCCCGGCACTCACAAGCGTTGCCGCCTCGGGACACACCGAGCGCGCCGCATCCATGCAGGCTGCAGGATCGGTTCCCGGCGGCGTTGCCAGAACGGCCCATGCGATGGACTCGTGACGTGGGTCAACCCACTCGATGGAGCAGATGCGATCGGCATACGTGCGGAACAGGTCGGGGTAGCTCGTGAGCATGGTCAGCAGTTCACGCTCCCCCGCCAAGGACTTGCGTTCAAGATCGGTAAGAACCATCGGCGCCGCCGTAGCCGGTGCGTCCGAACCATCAGGCACAGGAACAGAGCCCATACCATCAGGCACATCGATCGGCGGCAGGTCGTCGACAACCTCCACGGGCGCGGCATCGTAGGCATCGAGCGGGACGTAGTCGTACGGCTCTTCTTCGACCGGCGCGGACACCGGCGGCGTCGCGCCCGATGCCCAAGCACCGCGACCGGCATCGCGAGAACCCGACGCCCGACCGCCCGCGCTACCGGACCGCTCAGCCTGTGCCCGCTGGCGCTCATAGTTCTGCTCACGACGTCGTTCCGCATCCTCGCGCTTGGCGACATCGCGAAACACACGGCCCGAGCTCGCGCGCACGGTCTCCAGATCCAAACCCAGCAGGTCGGCAATCTGGATAAAGTACGTGTCGATCATATAGCTATCGCGCAGCGGATAGATGAGCGTCAGCGCATCCTCGAGCGCCTTGGCGCGACCGCCCGGCGTGGTGATGTCGCTCGACTCCTGCAGCGAACGGTAGACAAAGTCCATGAGCGGCTCGGCCGCGTCGATGCGCGCCTGCAGCTCCTGGCCGCCGTGCGCCGTAATAAACTCCATAGGGTCGTTGCCGTCGGGCAGTACCACGCAGCGCAGGTCCATCGAATCCTGCTCGATAAACTGAATCGCGCGGCGGGCGGCCTTCTGGCCCGCGGCATCGCCATCGAACATATACACGATGCGCTTGGCAAAGCGGGTGAGCGTCTTTACATGATGCTCCGTGAGCGCGGTGCCCAGCGTGGCGACAACGTTTTTAATCCCCGCCTCCCAGCAGGCGATGCAATCGGTATAGCCCTCCACCACGATGGCGGTATCCTGCGCGACGATAAACTCCTTGGCCCAATTAAAACCGTAGAGGTTTCGCTTTTTATGAAACACGCTCGTCTCGGCGGTGTTGAGGTACTTAGGCTGGCCGTCGCCCATAATGCGACCGCCAAAGGCAATGTTGTGACCCTGCTCGTCAAAGATGGGGAACATCACACGGTCGTAGAAGCGGTCGGCAAGCTGCCCGCGCCCGCGGCTCACGGCAACATTGGCGTCGATCATCTCCTGCGGGGTAAAACCCGCCTGGGACAGGTGCGACACCAGCGCGTTACGGCCTGGTGCAAAGCCCAGGCAGTAGCGGCGGCAGACGTCGCCACCCATGCCGCGGCTGGCAAAGTACTCGCGCGGACGACCGTCCTTACCGCGCATAAGCATGGTGTGGTAGAACTGGGCGGTCTCGGCGCACAGATCGTAGATGCGGGCACGCTTAGTACCGCGCTCGCGGCGATCTCCGGTGTCGTGCAGCTCAATACCTGCGCGATCGGCCAAATAACGGATTGACTCGGGAAAGCTCAGGTTCTCGCGCTTCATGATATAGGTGAAGACGTCGCCACCCTCGCCGCAGCCAAAGCAATGCCACACCTGCGTGGCGGGAATAATGTGGAAGGACGGCGTCTTTTCGCCATGGAAGGGGCAGCAGCCCCAAAACTCATGGCCGCGGGGCTTGAGCTCAACCGTTTCCTGCACGATGGCGACCAGGTCGGACGCAGCGCGTACCTGGTCTTTTTCCTCATCGCTAATCACGGATGCTCACCCCCTGCTCACCCAAGTTGTGACGAATGTCCTCGATATTACCCTCGACGGTCGCGATCAACTCATCCAGCGAATCGAACAGACGCGAGGGACGCAGCCAGCGCGTAAACGCCAGCGAAACGGAAGCGCCATAGAGGTCGCCCGTATAACCAATTAAATTAGCCTCAAGATGTGCAGATGCCGCATCGTCGGCATACGTCGGCGGCAGTCCGACGTTAACGGCAGCGGGCCACACGGTGTCATCGACCAGCACCAGACCCTCATACACGCCATCGGCAGGCACCTGAATGCCGTCGGGAACCTGCAGGTTTGCCGTGGGAAAGCCCATGCCAGAACCCTCGTGACGGCCGCGAATAACACCGCCACGCACCATATACGGGCGGCCGAGTAACTCAGCAGCAAGCTCCACATGGCCCTGTCCGAGCTCATGACGGATACGGGTGGCGCAAATGGCCTCACCGCCCTCGCAAAGCAGGTCGTGACCGTACACGTCAACGCCGTGCTCGGCACCCCAGGCGCGCATCTCGGCAACACCAGAAGCACCGCCACGACCCAGCCTAAAGTCACTGCCAACGCGAATCGATCGAATGTCGACCAGACGCGACACCAGCGAGAGAAAATCAACATGGTCAAGCGCCGCAACCTCAGGCGTAAAGGGAACGGCCACCACCGCATCGACCCCAGTTTGAGCCAGGGCATGCAGACGGTCGGCCGTCGTCATCAATTTTTGAGCGGGCGAAGAGCTCACCACAACGTCCGGGTCGGGATCGAAGGTAACCACGACCGCCTTACAGCCATGGGCACGGGCATCACGGACAAGCGCCGTAATGAGCTCCTGGTGTCCACGGTGCACGCCGTCGAACACACCGATGGCAATCGATGCCCAGGTGCTCGAACTCATCAAACGCATCGGCAGCAACGATGCGAGCCTCGTCCGACCCGCCCACGAAAAAAATACGCGCGAGCTCGCGAGCGGACAACATCATCGAACACCGCCGATTGCCTGAGGAAATACGTGCTCCATGACAAAGCGGCCACCCTCAATACGGGCGAGCGCCTTGAGTCCCCCATCGAGCACCAACGCAAACGGCGCCTTCGAGGCATAGAAATCGGCAAGCGCATGCTCAACGGGAATGCGACGGCCGCAGAGCAGGTCGTCGGCAAGATTGCCCGGCAAGTCAACACGCGTAGCGCCCAGGGCCGCAATGGGATCCAGTGCAAACCCCGCCGCGGACTCGGGAGAAAGCTCCTCAACCGCATGACAGGCGCCAACGGAAACAATACCGGAGGCCGTGCGGCGCAGCGCGGAAATGTGCGCGGCGCTCTCGCAGGCGCGGCCCAGGTCGCGAGCGAGCGCTCGGATATAGGTTCCCTTGCTCACCGAGAACGCCACGGTCCACACGCACATATCACCTTCGCCGCCCACGGCGATCAGGTCGGCGGCATAGACCTCGACGGGACGCGGAGGTAGGTCCACCGCATTGCCCTCGCGAGCAGACTTGTAGGCACGAACGCCATTGACCGAGATAGCCGAAAACGCCGGCGGCACCTGCATCTGCGGACCCAGCATGGAGGCCAATTGCTCACGCGCATAGGCAGGATCGCGGAGCTCGTTGGCAACAGCCACCGTGCGGACCGCCTCGCCCTCCGCATCATCGGTATTCGTCTCGGCGCCAAACGAAATATCGGCGACGTAGCTTTTGGTATCGAGCGTGAGCATGCCCAGCAGACGGGTGGCCTGACCCACGCCCACAACCATGACACCCGATGCCATGGGGTCGAGCGTACCGGCATGGCCGACGCGCCGCTCATGGAGGGCGCGTCGGCATTGCGAGACCACGTCATGGGACGTGCAGCCCACCGGCTTATCGACGGCGAGCAGCATATTCAATTGAGAAGGCGTTCGACGAGCCATGTACCATCCAATAAGTTAGAGCTCGACGGTCACCGAAGCGGGATCCTCCCCCACCAGCTCGGCCAGCATGGGAAGTGCCACGGCGAGCGTCTCGCGAATTGTTCCGTTGTTGGAAAAGCCGGCGGCGGCATGATGCCCGCCACCGCCAAAGTTGGCAGCAATCTCGGACACATCGAGGTCGCCCTTGGAGCGCAGGTTGCCACGCACCTTGGTATCGCCCTCAATGCCCTTTAAGAACATGCAGACCTCGACGCCCATCACCGAACGCACCACATCGACCAGGCCGTCGCACTCGTCCGAGGTGACACCGCAGGCCTCAAGGTCGCTCTGGTAGGCATAGCTATACGCCACGCGCCCATGCGCGACCGTCTTAATGCGACCCATGACAATGGACTTGAGGTGCAAAAACTCAACGCGCATGCTCTGGTAGACCTCGAGCGCAACGCGCGCCGGATCGGCACCGTGCGCCACCAGGCGCGAGGCCGCATGGAACGCGGCGGCATCGGCGTTTTGGTACTGAAAACGGCCGGTATCGGTAACCAAGCCACACAGCAGGCAGGTCGCAACGCCATCACGTGCGACAATGCCGCAATTGTCCAAAAAGCGGTCGATGATCATGGCGCAGGCCGCAGCATCGACGCGCCTCAGGCTCAGCTCGGCAAACTCCTCGCGCGCCGGATGATGATCGAAGCACACCACATGCTTGGAGCGACGAAGCACCTCGGCGGAGTTGTTCAGGCGCTCGACGACCGGTACGTCCACCGAGATGAACAGGTCCGGATTGCCGGTGTACGCAGATGCCGGCACCAGGCGATCGGAGCCTTCCATAAAGCGGTAGATGCGCGGAACCGGGTCATCGTCTGCCAACAGCAGCGCAATGTCCTTGTTGGGAAAAAACTTCATGAGCGAAAGGCCCAGACCCAACACGGAGCCCAAGGCATCGCCATCGGGAGAAGTATGTCCCGAAATCGCAATGGAGGACGCACCCTCGATGAGCTCGAGGATGCGCCGCTGAATATCTGCAGACTCGCACGAGGCGAGGTCGGCGGAATTAGTCATCTAAAGCTGCCTCCTGGGCGGCATCCGCTATCGGATAGCCGTCCTCGTCCTTTTCGATCGCAAGCGTGGCGGGAACGTTTTCCAGCGCACGGGTGATGCGCTCGGCCTCATCGGTCGAGCGATCGATGCGAAAATCGAGCTCGGGCGTAACACGCCAATCGAGCGAGCGAGCCAACAGGCTGCGAATACGGCCCTTGGCGCTAGCGAGCGCCTCCATGACCTCGTCGTAGCGGCTCGCATCGCACGACACGTACACACGCGCGAACGAACGGTCCACCGCGACCTCAACCGCGGTCAAAGTAACCAGGTCGAGACGCGGATCGGAAACCTCAAATAGCAGGATATAACCAAGCTTCTCGCGAAGCTGCTCGCCCAGACGGCGGGTTGCCTGCGTTTGCTTCATAGCGCTACCCCCTACTCGGTACGGGCAACCTGGTCGATGCGGTAACCCTCGATCTGGTCGCCGGGCTTGATGTCCTGGAAGTTCTCCAGGCCAATGCCGCCCTCGGAACCGCTCTTGAGGCTCTTGGCCTCATCCTTGTAGTGGCGCATCGAGGCGATCTTGCCGTTGAAGACCACGATGCCGTCGCGCACCAGACGCACGGAATCGGTCGCGGCGATCTCGCCCTCTTCGACGCGGACACCGGCAGCGATACCGACTTTGGGCACCTTGAAGGTGTCCAGGACGGTCGCGGTACCCGTGGAGACCTCGACCTCGGTGGGCTTGAGCATGCCGATACGGGCAGCGTCAAGTTCCTCGAGGCACTTGTAGATAACGTCGTAGCAACGGATCTCGACGCCCTCGCGCTCGGCGGCGGAACGGGCCTTACCGTCGGGGCGGACGCCAAAGCCGATGATGATGGCGTTGGAGGCGTCGGCCAGGACGACGTCGGTCTCGTTGATGGCGCCAACGGCGGAGTGGATCGTGTTGATACGAACCTCGGACTGATCCATCTTGTCGAGCGAGTCCTGAAGGGCCTCGATGGAACCCTGGACGTCGGCCTTGATGATCAGGTTAAGCTCCTTGACCTCGGCGTCGGCAATGGTCTCGAAGAGGTTCTCGAGCGTGACGTGCTTGACGCGGCTCTGCTCCTCGATACGGGCCTTGAGCGAACGCTCGTCAGCAAGCGCGCGAGCCTCGCGCTCGTCCTCGAACACGCGGAACTCGTCGCCGGCGTTGGGCACGGACTGCAGGCCCAGGATCTCGACGGCGTCGGAGGGACCGGCCTCGGTGACGGCGTTGCCCTTGGGGTCGAGCATGGCGCGGACGCGGCCGTAGGCAAGGCCGGCAACCAGCGTATCGCCCACATGCAGGGTACCGCGGGTCACGAGCACCGTGGCAACCGAACCGCGGCCCTTGTCGAGCTTAGCCTCGAGGACGTTACCGGAGGCAAAGGTGTCGGGGTTGGCCTTGAGCTCAAGCACGTCGGCCTGGAGCAGCACAGTCTCGAGCAGGTCGTCGATACCGATCTTCTGCTTGGCCGAGATGTTTACGAACATGTTCTGTCCGCCCCACTCCTCGGGGATGACGCCGTACTCGGTGAGCTCCTGACGCACACGGTCGGGGTTGGCGCCCGGCTTATCGATCTTGTTGACGGCGACGACGATGGGTACGCCGGCGGCCTTGGCGTGGTTGATCGACTCGACCGTCTGGGGCATGACGCCGTCGTCGGCGGCGACGATCAGGATGACGATGTCGGTCACCTTGGCACCACGGGCACGCATGGCCGTAAAGGTGGCGTGACCCGGGGTATCGATGAAGGTGATCTTGCGGTCGTTGATCATGACCTGCGAAGCGCCGATGGCCTGCGTAATGCCGCCCGCCTCGCCGGCAGCAACGCCGGTGTGACGGATGGCGTCGAGCAGCGACGTCTTGCCGTGGTCGACGTGACCCATGACGGTGACGACCGGGGCGCGCGGCTTAAGGTCGGCGGGATCGTCGTAGAACGAGAAGGTGTTCTCCTCCTCGGGGGTGATGATCTTGATCTGACGGCCCAGGTCGTCGGCGACGAGCTCGACGAGGTCGTCGGACATGGACTGCGTCATGGTGAGCGGCGTACCAAGCAGGAACAGGCGCTTGATGATGTCGTTGGCCGGAACGTCGAGCGCCTCGGCAAGCTCCTGAACGGTAACGCCCTGGGAGACCTTGATGGCGTCGAGGTCCTCGGGATTCACGCCCTGGGCCAGCGCCTCCTCTATCTTGCGCTCCTCCTGAGCCTTGGCAGCCTCGCGCTCGCGCTTCTCCTTGCGCTTCTTGCGGCGACCGGTGGACTCGCGAGAGGCCTCCTCGACGGCGGCGCGGGCCTCCTCGAGCACCTTCTCGCGGCTGTACTCCTCGGCCTCGCGAGCCATGCGGCTGTAGTGGTCCTCTTCGTTGTTATGACCGCCCTTGCGCTTCTTGCCCTTGCCCTGCTTATCGGGGTTGGGGAAGTCCATGCCGGCAGCGACGTTGTTGCTGGCGTTGGTGCGATGGCTGTGCGGACGGCTCTCGGAAGCGTTGCGCTCGGAGTTGTTGTCGGAGGCGTTGCGATCGTTACGACGGCCACCGCGGCGGTCGTTGTTGCCGCCACGACGGTTACCGCGCTCGGCGGCGCGCTCGGCCTTGGCCTTGTCCTCGGCGTCCTTCTTCTCCTTGAGCACGGTCTCCTGTGCGGCGATCTGGTCGAGCAGCGAACGGAAGCGCGAACCGGAGTCGGAAGCGGGAACGGCGCGGCGCTGGGCCTCGCGGGCAGCCTCCTCCTTCTCGCGGGCAAGGCGCTCCTGCTCGGCCTTCTTCTTGGCCTCGGCCTCGGCGCGGGCAGCCTCCTCGGCAGCCTGAGCTGCGGCAAACTGGCGGCGCTCCTCCTCGCGTGCCTTCTCGGCGGCGATGCGCTCGCGCTCGGCCTCGGCAGCGCGTGCGGCCTCCTCGGCGGCAGCTGCCTGCTCCTCGGCCTGCTTGGCGGCCTCGACTTCCTGGGCGCGGGCCTCGATCACCGAGGCGAGCTGCTTGCGGACCATGGCGACATAGGCGTCCTCCAGGGTGGAGGAAGCGGACTTAGCGGGAATCTTCATATCGGCGAGATGACCCATCAGTTCCTTGGAGGTCATGCCGAACTCTTTGGCCAGGGTGGACACACGGACTTTTGCCATATGACTTCACCTACCCTTTCTGGCACCTTGGGTGCCTAGAGACTGAACGAGCGTGGGAGACGCGCCGGGACCCGCCCGGCGCGACCGCGCGCTAGATCAGGTCCTCCGCATCATCGAAGGCGTCGGTGTCGTGGACACCGCAGAAACGGGAGCCGGGACGAGCCTGGTTGCGGCACTGGATGCCGTCCTCGGACACGTACTCGCAGCGGCGGACGTCCTCGTCCTCCTCGTCACCGATCAGGTCGGCAGCGGGCTCCTCGTGAACAGGAACGTTCTTGAGGATGTCGGCGGCAAGCGTCTCGGACTTGATGTCGATGTGCCAGCCGGTCAGGCGCGCGGCGAGGCGGGCGTTCTGGCCCTCCTTGCCGATGGCGAGGGACAGCTGGTCGTCGGGCACGATGACGCCAGCGTAGGCCTTCTCCTCGTCGATGAGGACGCGGGTGACCTTAGCGGGCGACAGGGCGTTGGCGACGTAGACGGCAGGATCGGCATCCCACAGGATGACGTCGACGCGCTCGCCACGGAGCTCGCCCACGACAGCGCGAACACGGCTGCCCTTGGGGCCAACGCAGGCGCCCACGGGATCCAGACGGTCGTCGAGCGAGTGGACGGCGACCTTGGAGCGCTGACCGGGCTCGCGGGCGATCGACTTGATCTGGACGGTGCCCTCATAGATCTCGGGCACCTCCTGCTCAAACAGACGACGCATGAGCTCGGGGTGGGTACGGGAGATGACAATCGGCGGACGGCTGTGCTCGCCACGAACCGGCTGCAGGTTGGAGTTGGGGTCGCGAACGTCGATGATCACGGCCTTGATGTGCTGGTTGTGCAGGTAGCGCTCGCCCATCGGACGCTCGTTGCGCTCGTTCTCGTAACGACGCTGATCGAAGTGCGGCAGCTCGGCCTCGACGCCCTCGCGGATCTTGACGATCGTGAAGTCGGGCGTGGACTGCAGAACGGTACCGCTGATGAGATCACCGATGCGGCCGGAGAACTCCTCGTAAATCTGCTCGCGGGCGGAGTTACGCACGATGGCGTTGATCTCGGCCTTGGCGTGCTGGGCAGCGATGCGGCTCGTGTTCTTGGGGGTGACGTCGATCTCCTCGAACTCGGTGAAGTTGCCCTCCTCGTCCATGGAATCGTCGATCGGCTCCAGGCGGTAGACATAGATCTTGCCGGTGGTGCGGTCGATGGTCACCTTGGCGCCCCACTCAAGATGCAGGATCTCGGCATAGCTCTTGGCGAGCGACTGCTCCAGGCGGTCGATCAGGTAGAGCTGGTCGATGTGCTTCTCCTGGCAAAGCTCCATCAGGGCGGACATCATGTCGGATGCTGCCATCTTACTTTCCTTCCTTCGCGGGCTTGAAGTCATAGGTGGGCTTCAACTTGCACTTTTTAACATCAGAGAAATCGAGGGTGACGGACTCGCCGTCCTCGAGCTCGAGGGTCACGTTCGTCTCGGTGGCGGCGGCAATCTTGCCGGTGTACTTGCGACGGCCCTCGGTGGCGGTGGAGGCGAGCTCGCAGTTCTCGCCCACAAAGCGGGCAAAGTCGCACGGGCGGCGCAGCGGGCGTGCCATACCCGGGCTCGACACCTCAAGCGTATAGCTCGAAGAGATGGGGTCGAGATCCTCAATCACATCGCCGACCCACTTGGTGTTGGCCGTGACGTCGTTGAGCGACAGGCTCTGACCCTCGGCACCCTCGATACGCACGCGCACGCAGGGGGCCTTGGTGGCGCCCACGAGCTCGACGTCGACGATGTCGACATCGTGCTGGGGGGCGACGGCCTCGAGCGCGTCAATGATCGCCTGCTCGGTCTTGGTCTTGACCATTGCGGCACCTCCATCCATACAAAAAAGAAGCGGGGCCGAAACCCCACTTCTTTCAATTACAACTTCATTTGCAAGCAAACTATACCAATAGCTGCGGAAACATGCAAGCACAGTACGAATCTGCAGGTCAGCGTGCGCACAGGTTCTCCACAAGAATAGGACAATTGACCGAGGAACCCGATGCGACGCACCCTCAACAGCCCCAAAACGGGCCATGCGTCCCAGCGTGCCGACCGAATCGGGCCCTATGGGCATTCCATCCCTGAGCGCACATCGGCCAAACTAGAGCCGAGAGGCATTCTATAGCGAGAAAGCCTGCCGCACGCATTGACCGCACAACCTTCCAGCATCTCTACGGCAAGGAGGATCCATGGAACGCCTAGGCACCCTCTGCGCGACCGCGCTCGTCGTCGCTGCCTGCTCGTTCGCTCTGACGGGCTGCAACAACATCGATGGCAAAACCGGAACATGCGAACCGGATCGTGGCAGCACCAAAGCCATCGAGAAAACGACGCCATCGGAGAGCTTCGACAAAATAAACGAAGACATCGTCGATCCCCAGGGCCTGGGTCCCGACCCCCAAGAACAGTTCCCCATCGACCTTGAGGCAGACGAGAACGTCCATGTTACCTGCGTGGGCAAGGACACCGACGGCTACGGCGACGCCGCGCTCGTCTTTACGGTGACCAACAACACCGGTGTCGACATGATGTTTGGCGATGTGGACTCCTATGCCTACGTCAACGGCGTGGTCCGCGATGTGCGCATGCGCCAGCAGGTCGCAGCGGGCGAGGAAACGCGCGCCATGCTCACCTTTGTAGGCACCTTCGACGACCCGGACTTTGATGTGAACAACGACCTCAACGACATCTACCTCAACATTTGGATGTTCGAAGAGGCAACGGGCAACGTTTACTTTAGGGACCTGGCACACATCCCGTAGAAGACGGTGCCACGCACTGACTAAGCAGGGCATACAACACAAAACGAGGGACGACCCAACCGGACCGTCCCTCGTTTATTGCATGTCAGCTTTACGCGCAGCGCTTACTTGACCACCAGGTTGACCAGCTTGCCGGGCACGCAAATGGCCTTGACGACCGTCTTGCCCTCGAGCCACTTGGCAACGGCTTCCTCAGCGGCAGTCTGCATATCCTCATTGGAGGCATCGCGGGCAACGTCGACGCGGCCGCGGACCTTGCCGAGCACCTGTACGACGATCTGCACCGTGTCCTCGATGGACTCGGCCAGGTCGAACTCGGGCCAGGCGGCGGTGTAGGCGTTGCCCTCGCAGCCGAGCGCCTCGTGCCACAGCTCGTCGGCCCAGAACGGGCAGATGGGGGCAAGGACGCTCACGATATCCTTAGCCACGCCGTAGCACAGCGCCTTGTCGCGGGCGGTACCCTCGGTGGCGTTGAGGTAGGCGCTCGCCGCGTTGACGAGCTCCATGACGGCCGAGATGGCGGTGTTGAACTGGCCGCGATCGAAGTCCTCGGTGCACTTGGCGATGGTGCGGTGACGCTCGCGATAGAGCTTCATCGCAACCTCGTCGAGTGCGGACTTGTCGAAGGCCACGTTGGCGTCACCGGACTGGACGAGCTGCCAAACGATACGCCAGGCGCGCTTGATGAAGCGGTTGGCGCCCTCAACGGCCTTGGGATCCCAGTCGAAGTCCTTCTCGGGCGGGGCGATAAACAGGATCGCCAAACGCATGGTGTCGGCGCCGTAGGGCTCGATGACCGAGCTCGGGGGCACGACATTGCCCTTGGACTTGGACATGGTGTCGCCGTTCTCGTCCTTGACCATGCCCTGGCACAGCAGGTTAGTGAAGGGTTCGTCCACACTCAGCAGGCCCAGGTCGCGCAGTGCCTTGGTAAAGAAGCGGCTGTAGAGCAGGTGCAGAATGGCGTGCTCGATGCCGCCGATGTAGTTATCGACGGGCATCCAACGGTCGGCGGCTTCCTTGGAGAAGGGCAGCACGGTGTTGTGCGGGTCGGTATAGCGCAGGTAGTACCAGCTGGAGCAGGTAAAGGTGTCCATGGTATCGGTCTCGCGCTTGGCCGGGCGGCCGCAGACCGGGCAGGTGGTCTCGTAGAACTCCTTGCACTCGGCGAGGGTCTCGCCGGCGCCCAGGTCAAGGTTCTCGGGCAGCGTCACCGGCAGCTGGTCCTCGGGCACGGGCACAATGCCGCAGTGCTCGCAGTGGATGGCCGGGATGGGGTTGCCCCAATAACGCTGGCGGCTGATGAGCCAGTCGCGCAGACGAAACTCGACCTTGCGACGACCGCAGCCCATGGCCTCGAGGTCGGCCACGATCGCAGCCTCGCCCTCGGAGTGCTTGCCGCCGCGCATGCCAGTGTACTTGCCGGACTGGACGAGCGTGCCCTCGGCAGCGTGAGCGCAATCCCAGTCAACGGTCTCGGCATGGAAGGTATCGATGGTCTCGCCGCTGGCCTCGACGGCAGCGCGATCGTCATCGTCCAGGATGATCGGCACGATTGGCAGGTCGTACTTACGGGCAAACTCAAAGTCGCGCTGGTCGCCACAGGGAACGGCCATGACGGCACCGGTACCGTAGTCGGCGACGACATAATCGGCAACCCACACGGGGACCTTCTCGCCGTTGACGGGGTTTACCACATAGCGGCCCGTGAAGGCACCGTGCTTCTCGAGGGTGCCCTGGGCACGCTCGACGGCAGAAATATGCTTAGAGTCCTCGACGATCTTGGTGACGGCCTCCTCGTACTCCGTGCCCTCGACGAGCTCGTGCAGGCCGGCGTACTCGGGAGCCAGGACAAAGAAGGAGACGCCAAAAAGGGTATCGGCTCGCGTGGTGAAGACGGTGATCTTACCCTCGTCGCCCTCGATGGGCTCGCCGTCCTTGTCGCACAGGGTAAAGTCGACCTCGGCGCCCTCGGAGCGACCGATCCAGTTAGCCTGCATCTGCTTGACGCGCTCGGGCCAGCCGGGGAGCTTCTCCAGATCGTCGAGCAGCTCCTGAGAGTACTCGGTAATCTTGTAGTACCACTGCTCAAGGTCGCGCTTCTCGGGCTCGGTGCCGCAGCGCCAGCACTTGCCCTCGGTAACCTGCTCGTTGGCCAGAACGGTCTTGCAGGTGGGGCACCAGTTGACCGGGTTCTTCTTACGGTAGACCAGGCCCTTTTCCCACATCTTCTCAAAAATCCACTGGCCCCAGCGGTAGTAGTCGGGGCTGCAGGTCTTGACCATGCGATCCAGATCGTAGGAGAAGCCCATGCGCTTCATCGTGGCGAGCGCCTGGTCCATGTTCTTATAAGTCCAGGCGGCAGCCTGCGTGTTGTGCTTGATGGCGGCGTTCTCGGCGGGCAGGCCAAAGGCATCGAAGCCGATGGGGTGCAGCACGTCGTAACCGCGCATGCGGGCCTGACGGGCCATGGCATCGCCGATGGTATAGTTGCGCGCGTGGCCCATGTGGAGGTCTCCCGACGGATACGGGAACATCTCGAGCACGTACTTCTTGGGCTTGCTGTCGTCGGTGTCGACGGCAAAGAGGTTGGAATCCTCCCAGGCCTTCATCCACCTGGACTCAATGGCCTGCGCGTCATAGACAGGGATCTCATCCTTATGATCTGTGCAATCGCACATATCAGCTCCTTTAATCTTAGCTGGGGTCGGTCGGCTTAGCTTTATTCGCTACTGCGGACAGTCCTGCGCAAGACGAAGAGCACATTTAGTGCTCTTCTTTGCGTGCGGAACTTGTAGCGAACAAAGCTAAGCCGACCGACCCTAAGGTTAACTTGACTGATGATAGCAAATACGACAAGCGAGATGCCTGCGACTTGCAGGCATCTCGCTTTATCTAAATAACGTGGTTGAAACTCAACCTTTATATGAGGCTCTTACCTTATCGATAAGATACGGACTGCTGAGAATCCTTCACAACAACGTCGTGGGCGCCGCCTTCGACGATGGAGGTGGAGCTGACCAGTGTCAGGCGTGCCTTTTCCTGGAGCTCGGGGATCGAGAGGGCACCGCAGTTGCACATCGTGGACTTAACCTTGTAGAGCGTGCCGCCCACGCCGTCCTTAAGGGATCCGGCGTACGGGACGTAGGAGTCGACGCCCTCGACGAAGCTGAGCTTCGCGGCGCCGCCCAGGTCGTAGCGCTGCCAGTTACGGGCACGCGCAGAGCCCTCGCCCCAGTACTCCTTCATGTACTGACCGTTAACGTTAACGCGCTCGGTCGGGCTCTCGTCAAAGCGAGCGAAGTAGCGACCCAGCATCATAAAGTCGGCACCCATCGCAAGGGCGAGCGTCATGTGGTAGTCGTAGACGATACCGCCGTCGGAGCACACGGGCACGTAGACGCCGGTCTCCTCGTAGTACTCGTCACGGGCGCGGCAGACGTCGATCAGCGCGGTAGCCTGGCCACGACCAATACCCTTGGTCTCGCGGGTAATGCAGATGGAACCGCCGCCGATACCGACCTTGATGAAGTCGGCACCACAGTCGGCCAGGAAGCGGAAGCCCTCGGCGTCGACGACGTTACCGGCACCGACCTTGACGTCCTCGCCGTAGTTGGCGCGGATCCACTCGATGGTGCGCTTCTGCCACTCGCTGAAGCCCTCGGAGGAGTCGATGCACAGGACATCGGCACCGGCCTCGATGAGCAGCGGCACGCGCTCGGCATAGTCGCGGGTATTGATACCGGCGCCGACCATGTAGCGCTTGTCGTTATCGAGCAGCTCGTTGGGGTTGGTCTTATGGCTGTCGTAGTCCTTGCGGAAGACGATGCCCATGAGGTGATCGTTGTCGTCGACGATGGGCAGGGCGTTGAGCTTGTTATCCCAGATGACGTCGTTGGCAACCTTGAGGCTGATGTTCTTGTCGCCCACGATGAGCTGCTCACGCGGGGTCATGAACTCGGAGACCTTCGTCTGGTGGTCATCGCGACTGGGGCGATAGTCACGGCTGGTGACGATGCCCAGGAGCTTGCCCTTGGGAGTGCCGTCGTCGGTAACCGGCATGGTGGAGTGGCCGGTCTTCTCCTTGAGCTCAATAACCTGCTCCATGGTCATGTCGGGGGTCAGCGTGGAATCGGACTGAACGAAGCCGGCCTTGTGATCCTTGACGGCCTTGACCATAGCGGCCTCGGACTCGGCGCTCTGGGAACCGTAAATGAAGGACAGGCCACCCTCGGTAGCGAGCGCGACACCCATGTCGACGCCCGAGACGGACTGCATGATGGCGGAAACCATGGGGATGTTCAGGGTGATTGCCGGCTTCTCACCGCGCTTAAAGCGGGTTAGCGGCGTCTTAAGAGAGACGTTGTTGGGGATGCACTGCGAGGACGAGTAACCAGGGACCAGCAGATACTCCGAAAACGTGTGGGACTCACCGGGAAAGAACGTAGCCATGTTTCTCCTTTTTCCATGCGACCGGTCGGCTGCAGGCCTCGTAGGACCCAGCCCAACCTTGGGCGCCCAATACTGGGGAAGTATCTTAACGCACTTTGACTGCTACAATGCATGATTTAAGAAGAGCACACGAGGGTTTGACGCAGGCTTTGCGTTTGCCCAGCAAACACTTTAGCGGGGAGACGTGGAGCGTATGAAGTACAAGACGACGGCAAAGTTGGTCATTCAAGCGTGCGACAAGGATTTGCCGGGCGTCTTCGGCCACGGCTGTGTCTTGCTGCTGCAAGGTATCGCCCGCGAGCACTCGCTCAACCGTTCCGCCAAGAGCATGGGCATGGCGTATTCCAAGGCCTGGCGCATTGTGAACGAAGCCGAAGGCCAGCTGGGCTGCAAACTCATCGAGCGCGACGGAGCCCGCGGATCCACGCTCACCCCCGCCGGCAAGCGAGCCATAGCGGTCTACGAGGAGCTGCAGGCCGACATCAACAACGTCATCGCCACCAAAGCCAACGCCCTCATCGCCAGCATCAAAAAGTAGCTAATTTGCGGAGGGCGTTGTCTAGGACGGACGCTACGACCAGAGGATTGTCGGTGCCAGCGAAGAGGCGGATGGTGCTCCCCTGCTTGCCGCGTGGGGCCGAAAGGCGCGTCGTTGCGCCGCCGGCGGGCGATGTGCGAAACTCCCCCGGCAAAACAATGAACAGATCATCCGCGCTACGCTCGATAAGATCAAATTCAACTGCCGGACCAAAGCCGTGCTCGAGGATTCCCGTTGCAACCGCATGGTCGGGATGCGAGCTCAGCCCGGGATAGCGCACGTTGCGCACCATCTCGTTGGCGGCCAGATACTCGGCCAGCGCACGGGCGCGGTCGAAGTGTGCCTGCATGCGGGCGTCGAGCGAGGAAAGCCCGCGCTCCAGCACGTCGGCCTCCTCGGTAGAAAGGTCGAGCGCCAAAGCACCGCAGCCCGCATACAACGCATGCGCGCACTCGGCAGCAGCATCCACACGATGGCGCTTGAGCTGCGAGCGCGCGACCGAAGCGGCAACGAGCTTGCGCGGAGCCTTACCGGCGCACACGCGGTCAAGTGCCTCGAACGACAGCGCGGCACCCAACCGCAGCGGATCGCAGCCAAAGACGCATGCCACGGTGTTGTCCACAACCAGCAGCGCATGGGCCTCGCGAGCCGCTCGACCCAGCGCACGCAGATCGGGCACGCGCAGTCCAAACCCACCGATGGAGTTGACGAACCACCACAGATGCGGCCCTTCGGCATCAAATGAAGCATCAAAGCCCTTGGATGCGGCAGCAAGCGCATCGGCGGACGGTGAGCCCACCATAGCCACGTCGCAGGCATCAAAGCCGCGCGCAAAGGCTTCGGCAAAGTCATCCGCAAAGGCCACCAGGCGGTCACCGGAGCGCACAATCCCCAATTGCGACAACGCTGCTGGCACATGCGAGGCCGCGAGCAACCGCGCTTCACGCGCGCCGGTCCTCAAAGCCCAGGCCTCTTCTAGCTGCTGTACGCCCATGCGGTACCGTCCCTTCAAAACAAAAACCCACGATGCGGGTGTTCCCCGCATCGTGGGCAACGGCTGCAGTATAGCGCCGATATGCGACGAAACGCCTAGATGTTAAGCGTGTGATAGTTCACGCTCGCACCCGGAGCGTCAACGGTCACGCCATAGGCCTCGGGATAGATGCGCGTCGAGAACACGAGCGCACCATCGTTCACAAACACCTCGACCGAAGAGGCATCGCCAACAATGCGCACGTTACTAACCTCGTCGACGGGCTCCCAACGCACGGTACGACCGCAGCCGGCAGAAGCGCGACCCTCATCGGTAAATCGCATCTCAAAGCGCGAGGGCAGTTCGTCCCCAGCGGGCACAAGCGCCAGCTTCAGCTCGCCATCAACGGTCGCGGTAAACGCGCCGTCGACACCGTCAACAACAACGTCAAAGCAGGTATCGCCGGCAGCCCTCAACGAGCCCTCCCCCACACGCACCGAGGCATAATGGAGCTCGATCTCGCGCGCCGGCTGCTGCAGCACCACGCCGCCGTCACCGGCCGTAAGCTCGCGCGGCACTGTCATGCAGTGCTGCCAGCCGCACGCCACGGTGGGCGCATTGTCATAGGTCGGCTCGTCGGGCATGCCCATCCAGCCGATTAGAATATGGCGACCGTCCTCGGCCGTGAACTCCTGCGGAGCATAGAAGTCAAAACCAGCGTCCCACAGGCGGAACTCGCCCAGTTCATAGGCACCGTCACCACGGGTGATGTCGCCCGTTACAGGCATGTAGCCAGCAGCGTATACGTTGCCGCGGTTCCAACGACCGCCCTCGAGCCCCTGGGGAGAGAAAGACAGAAACCTTGCCGGTACACCGCCATCCGCCTCGAGCTCAAGGTATCCCGGGCACTCCCACATAAAGCCAAAACGCTCGGGCGTAGACACGCGGCTCTCGAGCTCCCAACTCAGCATATCGGCCGAGCCATACACCAGGATCTCACCCACATCGCGCCCGGCGCCCTCGCCGTGCATGACGCAAAAACGGCTCTCGACATGCGGCCCGTCCACGCGACGACGCGCGCCCAGCACCATGTGGTAACGCCCATCATCATCGCGCCACACCTTGGGGTCACGCACGTGGCAGGTCAAATCCTCGGGATAATCCTCGGAAGCCAGCACCACGCGCTTTTGGCTGAACTCCCGACCGGCAAGGCCATCAACGCTCTCGACATAAACAGTATCGGCGCGGCGGCCGGTATTGACGTAGTCGTACGTCCCGTCCGAATCGGAAAGCTTAACGTTGCCCGTATAAAGTACGCGAATGCGACCGTCCTCGGCAAGCGCGGAGCCCGAATACACGCCGTGGCAATCGAACGGCTCGTCGGGCAGCAGCGGGGCGCCAACGTAGTCCCACGTCATAAGATCGCGGCTCGTCGCATGGCCCCAGGCCTTAACGCCGCCCTCGACATCAAACGGCGCATACTGAAAATAGGCATGGAACACGCCACCCGCCTGGCAAAGACCGTTGGGGTCGTTGAGCCAACCCGCCGGCGGCATAATATGGAAGCGTTGGCCATACGCGCCATGACCGCACTCAGAGGCGGCGGCGTCAACAGCGGCGACCAGCTTTGCAAGGTCGCGACCAAGTGCATTAGACATATCAAAGTCCTAACGGATCGAAAGTTACAAGGCACCAGAGATCAGCACCAGATACGGGAAACGCCCGCGAGCATACAACCCGCGGGCATCCCCTCAATCAAAAGCTCTTAGGCCTGCTCGGAAGCCTTGGGCTCGTCCTTGTACAGGACAAACGAGACGGCAAAGGAAACCAGCGCGGCGACCGCAAACATGATCGCGTACTGCACGGGTTGGGCCAGGCACAGCAGGATACCGAAGATACCGGTAACGCCCGTGCCGGAGGCAGCCAGCGAGGTGAGCGCGCAGACCAGGGCACCGCAACCGCCGCCGATGCAGCCGGCGATGAAGGGCTTAAAGAAGCGCAGGTTCACACCAAAGATGGCAGGCTCGGTAATGCCCATGAAGGCGGACAGAGCCGAAGGAAGCGCCAGACCCTTGATCTTGGCATCGCGGGTCTTAAAGGCAACGGCGAGTGCGGCGCCACCCTGAGCGATGTTGGCAGCACTGGCGATGGGCAGCCAGTAGGTCACGCCGTACTGGGCAAGCTGGCCCAGGTCGATGGCGGTGTACATCTGGTGGATACCGGTAACGACCGTGGGGGCATAGAACAGGCCGACGATAAAGGAACCGATGCCGAAGGGCAGGGTCAGCAGGGCCTGAATCAGACCGAGGATGGCGTTCTCGGCCCAGACAAAGATGGGGCCGACGGCAACGAGCGTCACGAGTACGGTCACGAACACCGAGACGAGCGGAGTCACAAAGAGATCGAACATCTCGGGAACGATCTTGTGCAGGCGCTTCTCGAGGAAAGCCAGAATGGCGCAGGCGATAACGATGGGGATCACGTGGCCCTGATAGCCGACCCACTCAAAGCTGTACGCGCCGGGGATGACGGTGACCATGGTCTGCACGCCCTCGGAGGCAACCGTGTAGGCGCTCTGCAGCGAGGAGTTGATGAACGCACCGCCGACGACGGCGCCCAGGTACGGGTTGGCGCCAAAGGCCTTAGCCGCGGAGTAACCGATCAGGATCTGCAGAATGCCAAAGGACGTGCCCGAGACCAGGTCGGCGATCTTGTAGATAAAGTTATTGGTGTCGAGCGCGATAAAGCCGTTGGAGGCCATAAAGTTGAGGGCGCTCATAATGCCCAGCAGCAGGCCCGAAGCCACGATGGCGGGGATGATGGGGACAAAGACGTCGCCGAGCACCTTAATGGCACGCATAAAGATGTTCTGTTGCTGCGCCGCAGCCTCCTTGACCTCGGCCTTGGTGGAAGCCTCGACGCCGCTAAGCGCGATGAACTCTTCGTAGACCTTGTTGACGGTGCCGGTACCAAAAATAATCTGGAGCTGGCCCTGGGCCTCAAAGACGCCCTTGGCGCCGTCGATATTCTCGAGGGCCTCCTTGTTAACCTTGGCGTTATCGGCAATCACCAGGCGCAGACGCGTGGCGCAGTGTGCGGCCGAAATAACGTTGTCGGCGCCACCGATGTTGTCGAGCACCTCTTGGGCTGATTTGCGGTAGTCCATGACTTCCCTTTCCTCCAACGGGCGCATGTGCACCCGGCCATCTTTGACACTTATACTGTAATCGTTTTCAGTTTCATATGTCTGTAATCGTTTTCACTTTAGGGTGAACGGTAGGAATAGGCCGGCGAATGGTAGTTTTAAGGCAAAAACAGACGACTCAGAGGCAGGCAGACGTGTCAAAGGCCTAGACATTCATAAGCTGATGGCCGAGCTTGAGCGTCTTTAGACCACTCTCCCCCTCCGCGCCATCGAGCGTGTTGAGCAACATATTGGTCGCCTCGACGCCACTGGTCAGGTAGCCATAATGCACGGTGGGAATGCCACCCGTCAGCGCGCGCAAAAACGCGTTGTCGCCAAAACCGCTCACGCGGTGTATGCCCTCGCCCATGCCGCGAACCTCATCGATAGCACGCAGCGCGCCCGCCGCCATGGTGTCGGTCGCGCAGGCGACAAACGAAACATCGGGGGCATCGACAAGCAGCTCGCGCGCAGCGCGATAGCCCGAGTCGAGCGTAAACGAGCCCAGGCGAATCAAGGCGGCATCGAGTGGGTTACCCGCGGCGCGCAAACCGGCCTCAAAGCCGCGACGACGGTCGAAACCGGCCGCGCGGTCCTCTTCGGTAACTCCAATGTAGGCGATCTTGCCGTCCACGCGACCCGCAAGCGCACGGCCCAGCTCAAAGGCAGCCTCGTAATCGTCGTGATAGACACACGCCGCGCCCTCGACATGTTGGCCGATCAACACAATGGGCACGCGGCACGACTCAATCGCGCGACGGTGCTCGTCGGTGATCATGGTTGCCACCAGCACAATGCCATCGACCGGGTGGTTTTGGAATAAATCGAGGTATTCGAGCTCGCGATTGGCAACGTTATCGGTATTGGCAAGCAGCATCTGGTAGCCACGGCGACCAAGCACCTGGCCAATACCGGCGGTAATGCGGCTTACGGATTCCGAGTTAATCTTAGGTACGATGACACCGATGAGCTTGGTGGAACCGGTGCGCAGCGCGCGAGCCTGGCTGGATCGCACGTATCCGGTCAACTCGATCGCCTGCTTAATGCGCTCGGCCTTGTCCGTCGATATGTAGCCACCGTTGAGGTAGCGCGAGACGGCGGCGCTCGAAACGCCCGCCAACTCGGCCACATCTTTCATCTTTACCACGAGCACCCCTGTCATTGAAATCGCTTTCACCATGATACCCGTGAAGACGGCATCCGAACAAAATCGGCCCACCCAGGTCGAGCAAACGTCAGCGAGCGGGCAGCTGCCGTGGCGAGGTGCCGCGAAAGAAGAGCGAAGCGTACTTTATGTACGCGAGCGACGGCTTGAGCGGCAGATCGCCCGGCAGATGCCCGCGCAGCGTCGAGCAGTCCGGCGCTTGTTAAAACGCCGGAACATAGTTAGCCGTGGTACTCGCCGTTGTACTGGATGAGCGTGAGGTCCTCAACGCCGTCGAGCGCGCGAATGGCGTCAGCATAGGGCATATCCACACCATCCGAGAACACCTCGGCGGCCATTTCGACCTTGTCGCCGCGCATAGTCTTGGACTTAACGGTGAACTTGGTGCGCCCAAATGCACGCACGATATCGTCGCCGGTGGTCTGGCCCGTGTAGTGGATGACCATCATGTACACGCGCGACTTGTCCTGGTGACTCGCAAAGCCGGCGATCATCACCACGATCACCACCGCCGTGAGCCCCACGAGCGCGTACATGCCGGCGCCGGCCGTAATGCCCGTGGTAATGGCCCAAAACAGATACAGCAGGTCGAGCGGGTCCTTGACCGCCGTACGGTAGCGGACGATGGACAGAGCACCGACCATACCGAGCGAGATGACCACGTTTGTCGAGATCGCGAGCGTGACCATGCAGGTGAGCACACACATGCCCACGAGCGTCACGGCAAAGCTACGCGAATACACCACGCCAGTAAAAAAGCGCTTGTACACGTAATAGATCAGGATGCCCATGGCGAGCGCCACGAGCAGCGAAAGGCCAATCTTGGCAGGGTCAACCTGGCCAAACGCCTCCAAGACGGAGTTCTTAAAAAAGTCCCTGGTGCTCATGGTCTAAATATCCCCTCGGTTCCCAAAATCCGATTCCCAGTAGTTAAATCCGCGAAGGTAGGCGGTCTTGTCGTAGCACAGGCAGTACTTGGAGACCGCCGCAAGCTCGGCTGCGCCCGGCGGCACCAAATCGCGCACCAGTTGCGGGCAGAACTCGGTAAACTTGACCTCCATCACCAGCTTGCCGGGCTCCAGCACGGGCAGCGCGGGCAAGGTAGCGTCAAAGATGTCAAAGCTACCCACCGCGGCACGCACGTTCATGTCAAACGTGATGCGCACAGTGCCCTCGTCCATCACCCACGGCTCGCGCTCATAGTCCACGATGGTCCGCGGGCGCATCATGTTGCAGATACACTCGATGTAGAATTCGCGACAGAGCGGATAAGGGCTCCTCAGCAAAAAGTCGTAGTCGCCAGCCAGAATCTGCTCAAACTCACCGCGCGTAAGTGGCGCATCCTCCTTGTAAATCCAGCTACCGTACTTCTTTTTGCGCTCGAGCTTAATCACCTTGTCGCTGCCGTTATAGATGCGCACGCGATACTTTTTGCGCATGAGAATACCGGCGTCTTTTTCCTCGTAGGCCGAGTTGCAGTAGTCATCAAAATACAGGCTGCGAATAGTGTAACCGCCCGCTCGCGCATGCTTGTCCAGCTTAAACACCGGCGCCATGCGACAGGCAAGCGCGGCGTGCTCGCCCTCGTTAATGAGATATTTGAGCTCATGGCGGTAACGCTCCTGCGTGGCACGCACAGGCGGGGCCGCCAAGCGCTCAAGCAGCGCGCTAGCCCTCCTCATACGTGTCCTCCACGACCTTACCGCCGTCTTGCACGTAAAAACACTTCATGCCATAGTGCTTGCCGTCGTCGGTCACATAGTAGTCAAACGCATCTTGCGAAAAGCCGTCGGAGTTGGTGGCACGCACGCGCACAAAATACTGGCCGGTATCGGGCGCATCGCAGGTCACCTCGGGAAGCAGCACGTCCTCGGCCTTAAAGACCACATCGCTTATGGCATAGTCGCGCGCAAGCTCTACGGTGTAGCGAATGTCGCGCGCCTCAAAGTCGTAGGACGCATCCCAGTTAATGCGCAGCTTACCGTTATCGATCTGCGGCACGCCGATATAGAACGGCATGGGCTTTTTATAGCTCTCGCGGTAGCTCTTATAGTTCTCCTCGATCTCGGAGGGAATCGCCGCGGCGATCTGCTCGTATTGGTCCTTGGTGACAGGCAGATTGTCGATATCGGGCGAAGCAAAGACCAGGGATTCAGTCACCTCGCGGTAGTGCTTGATCATCTTGGTCAGGCGAGTCTCGGTCAAATACGAGCGCAAGTCCTTGACGGCACGGTCGAGTTCGCTGCGGAACGACTTGCTGCGCAACGCGCGGTTAAACAGCACGTTGCCCCAGTAGTTGCTTGCGCCGCGCTCCCAGCTCGCGTAGTCCGAAAACCCGGTAAGAGAAAGCTCCAACTTACGCAGCATGCCGTCGTTATCCCAATCCAGGATATACCAGACCTTGGAGTTAAGCGGGCTGTACAGATAGCAGTTGCGGTTCTGCGTATCGCAGTTGCCCGTAAGGATCTGAAACGCCAGCCAATAGACCAGGTTCTCGGTATCAAAGTAGGTGTCGAGCACGTCATCGATCTTTTGCGAATCATCGTTGAGCGCATCGAGCATCTCGATGAGCTTGGTGTGGTCCGAATCGCCCTTGATCTCGAGCATGCCCTCAAAGTTTACCTGGCTGTAGTCTGGATCGTCGGCAAGCTTAATGGTGTCCTCGTAGCGATGGAAATCGAAGTTGTTCACCTTGTACAGGTGCCCGTTCTTATCCAAGCCGTGCGCCTTAAGCGCCGTCTTGTTGAGTTGCTCCACCTGCGTAAACAGGCCGTAGTCCTCAAAGGTATCGTTGGACTTTTCGGTCTGGTCGCACACCCACAGATGCACAAACTGTGTGCGCAGGCCCATCATCTGGGGAATCCCGCGGATAAGATCGTAGGCCATCTTGTTGCGATAACGCATACCCTCGCCCATGTGCTTGTTGAGCGCAATCGCGCGCTGCTGGCGCCAGGTACCCTTGCCCTTTTTGAGCTCCACCTTGTAATTCTTCTGCGTATAACCGCTCGACGTCTGGCCGCGCACCTGCACGGTGGCATTGGGCGCTTCCTCGCCATAGCCAACCTCGCCGGCAACTGGGCCCTCTTCGTCGCCCGGCTGCAGCAGGCCCATAACCTGATAGCGCGTCACACCCATGTCGGCATAGTCATACACCGAGTACGTGTTGATCTCGGCCCAGCTGTGGTCCGTGTTCTCGGAACTGTTACCGCGCGAGACCGTCAGGTACATGGTCACAATGCCCGAGTCGTCGTAGACCTCGTACAGCTCGTCCTTATCGCGCAGGTGCTTGGACTGGTCGGAGGCCTCGGCCTTTTTTATCTTATCCTGCTTTTTGACCTTTTTAGTCGAGGATTCGTCCTGAGACGAACAGCCCGAAAGCAACAGCGCGCCGGCAGCCGCCTCGATCAGGCAGCGGCGAGACATCAACTTAGCGATCATCAGAACCTCCCCAATGTTTTTGGTACAGGCGAACCACCATACGTTCAAACGCACAGCGCGGCTCACCGCCCACGCGCTTGTCCTCGTAGCGTTGCTCAACACGGTCGAGCACCCGACCAAGTTCGGTAAACCAGCCCGTTTTGTCAGTAGCCACAATGGGCTGCTGGCTCAGGATACGATATGGCAAGTTGGCGGTATAGGTATCGAGCCGCAGCAGCGCCACGATAAAAAACACCGCTGCACCCAACAAAAAGCCAAAGCCGTAAAACTGCTGCGGCAAGAGCAGAGAAACGGCAGTCGCCAGCCCGGCCACACCGGCAAACAGTCCCGAAGCCAGCACGGCCCCCTTGTAGTCGGTAAAGTACAGCAAGATCAGCAGGATCGTGTTGCCCACGGCATACAGGCCATAGCCCACGCATAACGTGCGGAAATACCCGTGCATCAGGTTGTTAAAGCCCAACGGTAGGGCCGACAGCACCGTGGTCTCGAGCGAGATGGCCGCCGCCGTCACAAACAGTTGCTTGAGCGCACAAAACCGTAGTTCTCGGTTGAGCGTAGCAAGCATTTCCTCCTCAGCCACCACAATGTCGCCCACTACACCACCGTCGTTGAACAGGCTATAGTAGTCGCGGTAGCGCGGATAGAAATTGACCTCGACCGAGACCACAAAGTTGACGGACGTGACCAGGATCGTCAAAAACGCGATGAGCGCCGGCACATCGTGGTAGGGCGCACCATAAAACAAGCCCTTGACCTGCACGCCAATGGGACCGGCCCAAATTATCACCAAGTGCGCAAAGAGGCCCAGGTTGGTGAACAAGCCCGTGAGCGCCAACGGCATAAACTGATCAAGCCACCGTAAAAAGAGCCAGGGGCTGCGGTCGCTCTGCGGAAAATACCGGTACAGCAGCACCACATCCCAGGCGAGCATGACGCCGTAGCCTAGGGCGATTGACGCCAGCAAGCCCTCGACCGGCGGCAGTCCCAGCGCCAGCGCGGCCAGGGCGCACAGGCACGCCACGCCAATGGCAGCCGCAAAGCTGCACAGGATGCCGCGGTAATCTTTGATGGCCGTGAGATAGCTCATGCCGTTCCAGTTGACGATCATAATGTTGAATAGCCACAGGCACAGCAGCCCCTGCAGCAGCGTGGCGCCCGAGAACAGCAAAAAGACGCCGTAGAGCACCGTGCCCGCAACGAGCATGATGGCATTAGACCCCCAAAACGAAGGCAGGATCTCATCCTCGCGCTCGGCAAAGAGCATGTCGGCCAAAAAGCGCGTGACCGGCATGGAGAAAAAGCTTGTGAGCGTGAGCGATGCCAGCAGCGTATAGGTCACCATGCACACCAGCAGATCCTGGTTGGCGCGGCCCACACCCCACAGACCGCACAGCACCAAGATACCCACCTGGAGCAGCACGCCCAGCAGCATGGGGCCCGTGCACACAATGCCAGCGTAGCCATAGGCGCGCATCGTGGCAAACAGACCCTTGCGCCTAAACAGGCGTTTGAGCTCAAAACCGATTCCGGCCACCGGCTACTCCCCCTCTCTGGGCAGGTCAAACGCTTGCGCCGTCTCGTCGTACAGCGCGCGATAGTTGGCGAGCATCTGCTCGTGCAAAAAGTACGTGGCAACGCGACGCTGGCCACGCTCCCCCATCTCAATACGACGGGCCCGGCTCACGCACATGCGCTCCATGGCATCAGCCAAGCCCTTGCGATACATAGGCGGCGTCACAAAACCCGCCACGCCAAAGTCGTCGCCCGGGGCGCCTTCGAGCAGCTCGCGGCAGCAGCCCACCTCGGTCGTCACGCAGGGACGGCGCGCTGCAAGCGACTCCAGCACGCTGAGCGGCTGGCCCTCGGAGATGCTCGTCAAAATGGTAAAGTCAAGCTTTTCCATGTACTCAACCACGTTGACGCGGCCGGTAAAGATCAAGTCGCGCACGCCCAGGGTATCGACCAGCGCGTGACACTCGGCGCCGTACTCCTCGTCATCCACGCCACCCATGATGTGCAGGCGCACGCGGGGCAGGCGCTCGTGCAGCTCAAAGAAGGCATAGATCATGGTCTTGACGTCCTTGATGGGCGCCAGGCGCACCACCGCGCCAATGTCCACCCAGCCGTCATCGGGCTTTAAGGGAATGTCCTTAAAGCGATCGAACTGGATGCCGTTGGGGATGACCAGGCACTTGTCCGCATCGCAGCCCATGTCGATCTGCGTCTTACGGGCGTTATGGAACAAACTGGTCACGCGGAAGGCGCGACGGTAGATCTCCTCCGAAAGCAGGTAGAAAAAGCGGATCCAGCGGTCCTTAAACGACGGCACCACCCAGTCAGCGCGAATGATCTCTTCCTCGCGTTCGCGAGTATAGATGCCATGCTCGGTCAGCAGCACCGGCGCATGGTGAACGCTTGAGCCCAGGCAGGCGAGCAGGCCACCGTAGCCGGTCGAGATGGCGTGGTACACATCGGCCACCGGCACCTCGCTGCCCAGAAGGTAGAGCACGGGCAGCAGCATGGAGCGCATGGTGTGGAATGCATCGGCAAAGGGCGTGTATGGGTACTCGGCCAGGCACACGTCGCGAAAGATATCCATAAAGGCGCGACTCTGCAAAAACGAGAGCGGATGCACGCGACGGCGCTGGAAGATATCGAATAGCACGTCCCAGTCCGGATTGGAGAGCGACACCAGGCGGCGCAGCGCCTCGCGCTCGCGGGCGTTAAAGTCGGCCTCTTCTTGCTCGCCCGATAGGCGCAGGGCGTCGTCCAGAAACACCTCGTGCACCTCGACCACGTTGCCGGGCAGCTCGTAGACAAACTTGCCGCGGTCGACAGCATGCGCGCCAATCACCCACAGCACAAACTCGTGCTCGGGCATGGCCTGTATGTAGCCGTGCATCCAGGTGGACACGCCGCCGTGCACATAGGGGTAGCAACCCTCGAGTACCAAGCAGATTCTCATTTGTCGCCACCCTCCTTGCGTGCAATGGTCACCGTCTTGTCCGTGGCTTTGACCAGGTACAGGTCGCCCGTCAGATGCGTAATCTCGCCACCCGTGACTGCACCGGGCTCACCGTTGTTGGCGCGGAACATGAGCCACGCCTCGTCGTGGAAATTGCCCAGGCTGAGCGTCCAGGCATCCGCACTTGTATCCACGCTCACCGTCACGGACGAAAAGCGCTGGATGGCGCCCGAGCATTCCGAACCGGTCTGGCGCCGCAGGTCGGGCGCAGACTTGGTAAGCCACTCCAGGTAGTTGGTCAGACCGCCCTTGTAGACCTCCCAGCCCTCCTTGGCGCCGCGATCGGGATCGAGCAGATCATCCGGGTGCATAAAGTGCGTACTCACGTAGTGCATGTTGAGCTCGGACACGGCTGCCAGACGCATATAGGAATCGTTGACCATGCCGCCCGAGACAATACGTGGCTGCTCCACAATGCCATCGCTCGCCACGCCAAACTCCTGCACATAGGGCAAGACGGTGCCATCCTCAAAATACGTACTGGCGATGGTCTTAATGCGCGGAACGTCGGTGCCAATAAGCTTGCGCGCACGGGCCGAAAGGATATTCGACGGTGGCACATAGACCGAGCCGTGCGCGTTGGGCAGCACCTCGTCCTGAAAGGCGATGAGCTCGTTGAGCGACGCGACGAGCGTTTCCTCGTTCTTCCACGTCTTGTAGTCGTACAGCTTGCCATAGTCGGTATCCCAGAGCGCCAGAGGCTGATGGTTGTAGCCGTGAAAGCCCAGCTCTCCGCCCATCTGCAGCAGCATGCCGCCAAAGTAGCGGAACTGCGTGGTATCGGCCTGGCGCGCGGGCTCGGTCTGGTTGACCGCGTCCTCGTAGTTTTCGATCATCACGCCGGTAAAGCGAATGCCATATTTTTGCGCGAGCTTTTGCAGATCGGGCCACCAAACCTTGGTGTAAAAATCGGCAATGGAAAGCCCGTAGTCGCGCTTGATGTAGGTGCCATCGCCCGAGGGCACGGGGCTGGGAAAGTCGTCTAGGTAGAAAACGGCGCTGTTGATGACCGGATAGGCCGTGGCATCGCCCAGCAGGCTGATCGCCGCGGCGTAAAAACCGCGCATAACCTTGTCATAGATACCGATATTGCATACCACGGTGCGCCCGCTACCGCAGTCATTCGACCAAATGAGCGGGGCGCCCGCATCGCCGGTCTTAGCCCACACACGAGCCGTCTCGCGCAGCGAAACCGAAAGCGACGAATCGAAGGGGTCCGAGAGCTCGTAGCGCTCTCCCCCGCCCAGCATAAAGTCCTCGCTCGGCACAATGCTTTCGGCTTTTACATAGTCATATCCGGCCGATTCAATGCCAAGCTTGGGGGCAATTACTTGCAGATAGCTCGAGTTATCCGGAGGCATGGCGAGCATAAGCGAACCACCGGCACTCACCCAACTCATAATGTCACTCAGGTGCGTACCGAGCCCATCGAGCGACGGCATGAGCAAAATCACGCGATCGAAGGAGGTCAGCGAGGGAATGGCATCCACGCCGTCCAGGGCAAGGTCCACGTCGCGGTGCGCGATCTTCATGTCGAGCAGGATCTGGTCAAACTGCTCCTTTACGTCCTCGACGCCAGCTTGGTCGGAATCGGTAATGACCAGGCACGTGGGCTTTTGGCCAAATATTGCGGAGGAAGCCGGCACCGCATCGTTGGCGGCAAGCATCCCCAGCTTATGCTGGCCCGCACTGTACTGCACGCCGGCGCGCTCCACCAGCAGCACGGCCGCCATGGCAATAAAGACCGCCCACACCACAAGCAGCCCCATCCAGCGAAAATGGCCCGCACGGTCGCGGATATGCTGCACCACGCTCATCGGGCCTCCTCTCCGTTGCGCCAAAACGCCAGTTCCTCGCGGTTGGCGGCGCTCAAGTATACATGCTGTTTGTCAATCGCATCGATCACGCGGTGGACCTCGTCACCGTCGCGGCGCATCACCGCCAGGCGCAGGCAAAGCATCCAAACCTCCTGCTCCTCGGGCACGTCGAGCACCAGCTGGTCGGTCACGGCCTGCGCCTCGTCGATCTGTCCGACATCGGCCAGCGCCGTCGCGTATCGAATGCGAAGCTCAAGGGTGTCCTCGCGCTCGCAGCGACGCGCAAGCAAGCGCGCGTACTGTTGGCGTTGAATCTGAGCCACGCGCCCCTCAGCCAAGCCCGAGCCCAAGTATTCACCAAGAAAATCGCAGTATTCGTTGAGGTTTTGCGCGCTCGGGTCCGTCTTAAAGGCACGCTCCAGCTGCTGCAGTTTAAGGTCGGACTCCTTGGAGATCTGCGCCACCGCCGTCGCGGCATAGTGAGCCACCTCAACGTCGTCGTTAAGCTTAGCCGCCTGCAGCTGCGCCAGGTACGCGTCGGGCTCCTCGGTGAGCATGGAGAGCATTAGGCGGCGCCGGTCTGCCGGGTCGTTGACGATGAGCGCCTCCTCGAGCGGGATCACGCCTGCATCGGCATCACGTTCGTGCACTAAGATGCTGCGATGCAGGTCGTCGTTGAAGCGCAGCGACTCCAGCGCAGACTCATTCAGTCCCTCGCCAAACACCGCGCTGCAGACCGATAGCAGAACCACCAGCAACGGGCCCCACAGCGGCACCAGCACTATCACAGGCAGCATGTGCCCGCGCACCGGCAGCAGGCCCAACTTCATGAGCGTCCACAGCACCAGGCAAACCAGCGCATGAATCAGCAGCAAGACGGCAGCAACGACAAGCGAGATCAAGCGGCACCCCCCTCACCGTCACCGGTGTAAGAGATGTGCTGCAACAGCGCCACGATATCCTCGCCGTCGACGGGCTCCACCTCAATCTGCTTTTCGCTCAGGCGCTCGCGGATAATGGGCAGATCGCATGCCTTTGCCTGGCGCATAAGCAGGTAGAGCACGTCGCCGTCGATCAGGCCCGCCGCATCGCTCTCGCGGATCGCCGACCCAATCGCGCCCACCAGCTCGCCGATAGGCTCCATGCCCGGTACCACGCGCAGGAGCAAAAAACTCCCCATCTTGCCATCTGCCAGCGCCTGCTCGGCCGCGAGCTCTTGGCCAAAGGCAGCCTGCTTGAGCACGCAAGTGCCGTCAACGCAGCGTTTATCCTGTGCCACCGCCTCATAGTCAAAGGCACGGCCCAGCGCGCTTTCGACCAGGCCGCACAAGATGCGGAACAGATTTTGATAATAGAGGGTCATTTGGTTTTCGGCCGCGCGACGCACAAAGATCAACACGGCGGGTGCCCCATCGCGCTCGATCGTATATCCAAACATGGGAAGCCCCGGCATCAGTTCGCGGTTCACCCACAGGTTCGAACGACCCCCGTCGCTCAAAAGAGGTGCAAGCTGCTCAAGCGTGAGCGAACGTGCGGCATCTTCGGCAATCGCGGGACTTGCCGCCACCAGGCGTGCAAATGCCCCGCCCGAAACATGGTAGATCGCCACCGAATCGTTCTCGAGGATCTCGCCCAGAAGCTCGCAGCACTTGCGATAGATGTCGCGTGGGTTGAGCACGTCGAGCTCCTGCGTCACGGCAAAGATCTTGCCAAAGCTGTCGTGGCGACCCACGATCTGGCGCCTGTACGCACGCTTGTCCTCGATCGCGTCGTGATAGAGCTGCGTAAGGAACGTATTGCGGTTGCGCACGAGCTCGTTTTGATCGCGCTCCGCCCTAATGGCTTCGCTGTTGCGCAGCTGCACATAGCCGCACACGGCACCCACAACAAAGTACGCAATAAACGGCAGCCAGTTGGACGGCTCGTAGAACAGGCCCTGGAAGGTATAGCCGTACAGAGTAAAGTAACTCGCAGCCAAACCCACCGACGCCAGCAGCGCCGCAACCAGGCCAAAGTCCAAGCCATACAGCGTGCCGATCAGCACCACGTAGAGCAGGCGATAATCGAGCACGTTGAGCTGGGTCGATTGGGAGAACAAGCGCTCCAGCACTTCAAAGAGCACCCAGGCGGCTGCCGTCTCCAGGCATTTGACAGGCAGCGTGCGCATTTGAATGCGGTCGATGGCCGCGCGCAAGGGGTTGACCTTCTTTGCACGGCCAGCATCCCAGCGAGCCTGAATGGTCGAGAGGTCGCGCAGCAAGTCGTAGCGCTGAAACCAGCCATAGCGCACGCGAGCGACGTCGCTGGCGGGCAGGGCGTAGCCGGCAGAATCGCCATAGGCAACTGAGAGCCCTGGGAACAGCGCCTTGAGGGCGTCGCCCACCTCACCCACCGTGTGATGGAAGGTATCGACTACGTCGAGCGTCTCAAAGTTAGCATTCCAGCTGTCGAAGATACGGCGTACCAGCACCGAAAGCTCCTCGGCACACAGCAGGGGAAACGCCGCATCCTGCGCGCCCTGCAGAGCGGCCGATCCGGTTGAGCATGCGTCGAACATCGGCACCAAAAACGGGTCCTCCAGCGCGGCAGACGCGGTATAGAGGAACGGCACGCGCAGGATCTTGGTCTGAACGCCCTCGCGAGCAGCGTAGTAGCGGCACAGGTCGTTGGCTGCGTGCGCGATAATGCCCTTGCCCGTTCGCCCCGCGGCATCGGCGGCACCCTCGGCACCCGCGGGCCCCGCTACATACAGCAGTTGGACCCGGCGACCCGCGCACGTACGAAAGACCGAGCGCAGCAGCTCGATATCGCCCACGGAATCGGTATGCGGGGTAAGGTAATTAGACAGGTAAACCACGCGGTCGAACTCGTAGGCCTGATCCAGGTGCTGGAGGAGCTCTTTCCACGAGGCATGGGGCGACGACTCGTCGCGGCGCGCTTCCGCGGCAGCGACGACCTTAACGTGGTCCCCGGGGAACGCCTTGGCACAAAAGTCATCGTCAACATATGCGGTGTTGCCAACAACCAGCACCTCCATGGCGTACTCCTCCCCTAAAATCCACTTCTGTCATAGTCAAACATGCGTATTTTACGCTGTCAACGCGAGTTGGAACGCCTTTAAGGCTGTTTTAAGAACTTTTTTAGAGGATGTGGGGACATCAAGAGTGCTAAATGAGCGACCAATTCGGAAGTATGCGGCAAATTCAAGACATGCCGACAACACTGGATAGTAGCAACGCTTCTACCTGCGGCTTCTGTTCATGAAAAGGACCATGCTAATCCCACTCCTCGATGCGGGTGAGATACGGATCGGCGCCGTAGCGACCGGACAGGTATTGCTTGTCGAAAGCCGCGTTCTTGCTTACCAGATTACCGTTTGCCTCGTGGATGTCGGCGAGAGACCACAGTTGGCTCGCCTCCCCCTCGCCGCGCGCAGCGAACCATATCTCGTCACGGCGGAACACATCGTTTCGCATGGTAGACACGTCCTGGGACGAGAAGATGAGCTGTGCGCCACTCTTGTTGACCTCAGGATCCTTAAACAGCAGGATCACATAGCGAAGAAGCTTCGGGTGCAGTTTGGCGTCGAGCTCGTCTACCACAACGGTGCCACCACACTCAAGCGCTGCCATCAGATACGCAGCCAACCCCATGAGCTTCTGGGTGCCGGCAGATTCCTCGGATAAACGCAGCTCGTACGCTTTGCCGCCCACCTCGTGTCTCACGAAGACGCGCCGGCCGCGCCATTCCGGCGCCCTCTCCACTCTGAAGCCGTCAATACGCACATCAACGGCGCGCAAAAAACGCGTGACCTCGCGCGAGTCGCCCTCGTCGAGCATTTGCTCGAGCATCCGCTCCAGGTAGGAACTGTTGTAGTTGAGAAACACAGCGTCGAGAAACCAGCTGGCCGCCTCCTGGACCACCGGTGCATCGAAGTTGATGCAAAGGAACGATAGGTACGGCAGACTTGGGTTGAACCTCGCGGCCGTCACAAGCTTACGCAGAGTGGGACCAAGCTCAACCCCTGTGCCCTCGCGCTCGAACAGCATCGCTGTGCGTGACGCCCCCAATTTGCGCCGCCACAGTCCTTCGGACACAATCTCGTCCGCATGCACGGACAGGGCATAGCGGTACTCATGCTCACCTGCGCGATAGTAGAGCTCGAACTCGGTGGGCTTAGCAGCCGACACGTCATCGAACTCGAACGCAGAGCAACGGGGTATCGAAGAGCGGTTACCTTCTGGCACATCAGTGCTGGCAGACAACAATCTGATCGGCCTTGCCACCGCCGAACGAATATAGTCAAGAGCTTCGAGCAGGTTAGACTTGCCGCCAGCGTTAGGCCCGTACACCGCAGCTACCGGAAGGAAATTCTGCCCGTCAGGGCACTCTATGAGGGAACGCTCGAACTCCCTCATCGATGTTGCCTGCATGGAAAGCTCGGTCTCGTCGCGATAGGATCTATAGTTCCTGAAGGTGAACTGGCAAAGCATGGTACTCAACATTCTTTTCATTGTTTTAAAAGGTATATCAGAGTTTTTCTTTGATTATAGACTTTAAGTAGGCTAAATCAAGTGCTTGCTACACCAATGACAGCAGGCGCAAGGTGCAAACCGCCCACACTCGACCATCCCATTGCCGGAATGGCGTTTAGCAAGCACGTCGCACATTACATGCATGAAAAAAGGGCAACACTCTCTAACAGAAAGCGTCGCCCTTAAAGCTCCCGAAGAGCTTTTGTATTGTAGGAAAATACTCTACACCATCTCCCCTTGATTGAGGAAATCAGCCCGTAACTAGCCGGCCGAGAGGTAGCGCGCAGAGATGTGGTGTAAGAGGCGGGGAATGCCCCGCCTCCGCCCTTT
>USBK01000008.1:0-66195 GCA_900552895.1 uncultured Collinsella sp. | reverse complement strand
GAGTTCCGCACGCAAAGGAGAGCACTTAATGTGCTCTCCGTCTTGCGCAGGACTGTAGAGCAGGGACCTTAATATATTTCTCCGGCCCTCCGCCGTGCTCGGGAGCCATCCACGCACTTTACCTGCGTAAACAATGTGAGTGAAATATGAATCTCGATGGATACGCCCGCAGCCGTGTATACTAAACAGCTGTGTGAAACCAGGGGAGTATTCTGGCTGGACAAAATGCCTGCTTAATAGGGTTGTCAGGTAGTCCGGGCGCAATACAAGACTGGGGAGCACGTCGTGTAAGTAGTGGTCCTCTAGGGGCGTACGCTCGGTGGTGTACGCATTGTCCCAAGACCACGCGAGAGTTGGGATCATATCTTGATCAGCATGATTCTCGGCCGCAAGATTGGCATGACCCAGGTTTGGGACGAGGACGATAACGTCGTTCCCGTCACGGTCATCCAGGCTGGCCCCTGCGCTGTCTCGCAGGTTAAAACTCAGGCAACCGACGGCTATGACGCCGTCCAGATCGGTTTCGGCGACATCAAGGCCAAGAACGTGAACAAGCCCATGGCTGGTCACTTCGCCAAGGCTGGCGTCGAGCCTGTCCGCTTCCTTCGTGAGGTCCGCGTCGAGAACGGCGAGGAGCACAAGGTCGGCGAGGTCGTCACCGTCGCTGATTTCGCTGATGTCGAGAAGGTCGACGTCATCGGTACCTCCAAGGGTAAGGGCTTCCAGGGTCGCATCAAGCGCTGGGGTCAGCGCCGCGGTCCTATGACGCATGGTTCTCACTTCCAGCGTCACCCCGGTTCTATCGGTCAGTGCGCCTATCCTGCGCGCGTCCTCAAGGGCGTCAAGATGGCCGGTCACATGGGTAACGAGCGTGTTACCGTCAAGAACCTTTCCGTTGTCCGCATCGATGCCGAGCAGAACCTCATCTTGGTCAAGGGCGCTGTCCCGGGTGCCAAGAATGGTCTCGTCGCCATCCGTATGGCCTAAGGGCCCAGCCCATTTAGCCCAGCGTCATACCAAGGAGAACACTTAAATGGCAAAGTTTGAAGTAAAGAACAGCGAGGGCAAGAAGGTCGCCGAGGCCGAGCTCGCCGCTGAGGTGTACGGCATCGAGCCGAACATCCACGTTATGCACCACATCGTCAAGTGCCAGATGGCCTCTTGGCGTCAGGGCACCCAGTCCGCTAAGGGCCGCTCTGAGGTTTCCGGTGGCGGCAAGAAGCCTTGGCGTCAGAAGGGCACCGGCCGTGCCCGCCAGGGTTCCATCCGTGCTGCCCAGTGGCGTCACGGTGGCGTTGTCTTCGCCCCCAAGCCCCGTTCCTACGCTAAGCGTATGAACAACAAGGAGGTCAAGCTGGCTATGCGCTCCGCGCTGTCCGCCAAGCTGGCCGATGGCGAGCTCGTGCTCGTCGACGACTACGGCTTCGAGAAGCCTTCCACCAAGGCTGCCGTTGCCATGCTCAAGGCTCTTGGCCTTGAGGGCAAGCGTCTGACCATCATCGTTCGCGATGAGGACGTCAACGCCTACCTGTCGTTCCGCAATATTCCCAAGACGTTCATCATCACCGCTGACGAGGCCAACACCTACGATCTCGTCAACAACAACGCTGTGCTGATGCCCGCCGACATCGCCGCTCACTTCGGGGAGGTGCTTGCATAAATGACCGCCCACGAGATCATCATCCGTCCGATCGTGTCCGAGCGTTCCTTCTCCGGCATGGAGCAGAACAAGTACACGTTCGAGGTCGCCAAGGATGCTAACAAGTATCAGATCAAGGACGCTGTCGAGGAGATCTTCGGCGTCAAGGTCGTTCGCGTGAACACCTTGACGGTCAAGCCCAAGACCAAGCGCGTGCGCTATGTCGCCGGCAAGACCCGTTCTTGGAAGAAGGCCATCGTCACGCTGGCCGAGGGCGACACCATCGAGGTCTTTGGCAACCAGGCCTAAGACTCGCTGCTGTTGAGTGAGCTCATGCCTCCCAAATAGGGGAGGCGAGAGCTCAAGGTTTCGGGCGTATAAAATGGACACGCCCGGAACCGTGTATACGTCCGGTGTCATCGCACCCGAGGCAGAACCTCGAATCCCTGTCTGCGATGGCTAACGGATTCCTATTGAAAGGGATTGTAATGGCTGTAAAGCACCTTAAGCCGACCTCCGCTGGTAGGCGTTGGCAGACGATCTCCGATTTCTCTGAGATCACCTGCACCAAGCCCGAGAAGTCCCTTCTCGAGCCCCTGCCCAAGAAGGCCGGTCGTAACAACAACGGCCGCATCACCACCCGCCACCAGGGCGGCGGCGTGAAGCGTCGTTACCGCGTGATTGACTTCAAGCGCAACAAGGACGGCGTGCCCGCCAAGGTTGCCACGATCGAGTACGATCCGAACCGTTCCGCTCGCATCGCTCTGCTGCACTACGCTGACGGTGAGAAGCGCTACATCCTGGCCCCCAAGGGCCTCGAGGTCGGTCAGACCATCATGTCCGGTTCTGACGCCGACATCAAGCCGGGCAACGCTCTGCCCCTCGCCGACATCCCCGTCGGTACGCTCATCCACGCCGTCGAGTTCCAGCCGGGCAAGGGCGCTGCTATCGCCCGTTCCGCCGGTAACTCCTGCCAGCTGATGGGTAAGGAGGGCAAGTACGCTATCGTCCGTATGCCTTCCTCCGAGATGCGCCGCATCCTCGTTACCTGCCGCGCCACCGTCGGTGAGGTCGGCAACGCCGATCACGCCAACATCGTCATCGGCAAGGCCGGCCGTAAGCGTCACATGAACGTGCGCCCGACCGTCCGCGGTACCGTCATGAACCCTGTCGACCACCCGCACGGCGGTGGCGAGGGCAAGAACCACACCTCTGGTCGTCCCTCCGTTACCCCCTGGGGTAAGCCGACGAAGGGCCTTCGTACGCGCAAGAAGAAGAAGGTCTCGAACCAGCACATTATTCGTCGCCGTAAGAAGTAATTTCGGATACCGAGTTTTAGGAGAAAGCACTTATGAGCAGAAGTCTCAAAAAGGGCCCGTTCGTGGAGACTCGCCTTCTCTCGCGTATCACCGCGATGAACGAGGCTGGCAAGAAGGACGTCGTGAAGACCTGGTCCCGCGCGTCCACCATCTTCCCCGAGATGGTTGGTCACACCATCGCCGTCCACGACGGCCGCAAGCATGTGCCCGTGTATGTTACCGAGTCCATGGTTGGTCACAAGCTCGGCGAGTTCGCGCCGACTCGTACGTTCCGTGGCCACAAGGCCAAATAGGGGGTTAACCGTAAATGGCAACTAAGTCTATTGAAACTGAGGCCACCGAGGTTCGCGCCGTCGCTAAGTACGTGCGTGTTTCCCCCAGCAAGGCCCGCCTGGTGGTTGATCTGATCCGCCGCAAGCCTGTCGCTCAGGCCTTCGACATCCTCCACTTCTGCGACCGCGCCGTCGCCGTGGATGTCGAGAAGGTTCTCCGTTCCGCCGTTGCGAACGCCGAGAACAACAACGGTCTGCGTGCCGACAACCTGGTTGTCGCCGCTGCCTATGTTGACGAGGGTCCGACGCTTAAGCGCATCCGTCCCCGCGCCAAGGGTTCCGCTTCTCGCATTCTGAAGCGTACTTCCCACATCACCGTCGTCGTTGCTCCTCGAAAGGAGGCGTAAAGCTGTATGGGTCAGAAAGTCTACCCCACCGGCTTCCGTCTTGGCATCACCGAGAACTGGCGCTCCCGCTGGTTCGCAGAGAAGGATTACGCTAAGACCCTCGGTAACGATCTCGAGATCCGCAAGTACCTCGAGAAGCGTCTTTCCCGCGCAGCTGTCTCCCGCGTCGAGATCGAGCGCGCTGGCGACAAGGTGAAGGTCATCATCCTCACTGCTCGCCCCGGCGTTGTCATCGGTAAGAAGGGTGCCGAGATCGATACCCTTCGCACCGAGCTCGAGAAGGTCGCTGGCGTCTCCAAGGGCCAGCTCTCCGTCGACGTTGTCGAGATCAAGCGCCCCGAGCTCGACGCCAACCTCGTTGCTCAGTCTATCGCCGAGCAGCTCGAGGGCCGCGTTGCCTTCCGTCGCGCTATGCGCAAGGCTGTCCAGTCTGCCCGCAAGGCCGGCGCTAAGGGCATCCGTATCCAGTGCTCCGGTCGTCTCGGCGGTGCCGAGATGGGCCGTCGTGAGTGGTACCGCGAGGGTCGCGTGCCTCTGCACACCCTCCGTGCCAAGATCGACTACGGCACGGCTGTCGCCAGCACCACCATGGGCGCTTGCGGCGTGAAGGTCTGGATCTACCTGGGCGAGAAGCTCCCGGGCCAGCCTGTTCCCAACCCTGCACTCGAGGGCTCTTCCCGTCCTCGTCGTCGTAACTCCGAGAGGAGGGGTCAGTAGTGCTTGCCCCTAAGCGTATTCTTCACCGCAAGGTGCAGCGTGGCTCCATGAAGGGCCAGGCCAAGGGTAATACCGAGCTGCATTTCGGCGAGTTTGGTATCCAGGCTCTCGAGGCCCATTGGATCACCAACCGTCAGATCGAGGCCGCTCGTATTGCCATGACCCGCTACATGAAGCGTGGCGGTCGTGTCTACATCACGATCTTCCCCGATAAGCCCATCACCAAGAAGCCTGCCGAGACTCGCATGGGTTCTGGTAAGGGTAATCCCGAGGAGTGGGTGGCCGTCGTCAAGCCCGGCCGCATCATGTTCGAGGTCAAGGGCGTGCCCGAGGAGGTCGCTCGCGAGGCTCTGCGTCTTGCACAGCACAAGCTTCCCATCAAGACCAAGATTGTTGCTGCCAAGAACGCTGAGCAGCGCATCGAGAAGGAGATGGCTGAGGAGGCCGCTCTCGAGGCCAAGTGGGCTGCTGAGGACGCCGCCGCCGCCAAGGAGGAGAACTAATGAAGCCCGCAGAGATTCGTGAGCTCTCGGACGCTCAGCTCGTTGAGAAGCTGAAGGAAATGCGCGCCGAGCTCTTTAACCTTCGTTTCCAGATGGCCACCAGCCAGCTGGACAACACCGCTCGCGTCAACACCGTGAAGAAGGACATCGCTCGCGTCCTCACGGAGCAGCGCGCCCGCGAGATCGCAGCGGAGAAGTCCGCTGTCGCCGAGTAGGACCTAAGGAGAGAACATGACTGATTCGCGTAACTCGCGTAAGGTCCGTACGGGTGTCGTTACCTCCGTCTCCGGTGCCAAGACCATTGTTGTCACCATCACCGAGCGCAAGCGTCACCCCAAGTACGGCAAGATGATGACCAGCTCCAAGAAGCTGCACGCTCACGACGAGGAGTGCACGGCTGGCGTGGGCGATACCGTCCGCGTTATGGAGACCCGTCCTATGTCCAAGATGAAGCGTTGGCGCCTCATCGAGGTCGTCGAGCGCGCTAAATAAGCAGTCGCTCTTACGACTTGTACGTTTCCGAAGATGTGCGTATGCCTGGCTTGCATACCACGGGCCGTATAAAGGCTGCGCACCTCTCTTCGGTTCTTAGTTCGGAGGAACATCTACCATGATTCAGATGCAAACCATGCTGAACGTCGCCGACAACTCCGGCGCTCGCAAGATTCGCTGCATCAAGGTGCTTGGCGGTTCCAAGCGTCGTTATGCAGGCATCGGCGATGTGTTCATCGGTGCTGTCCAGGAGGCTACCCCTGGCGCCAACGTCAAGAAGAAGGACGTTGTCCGTTGCGTCGTCGTTCGCACCGTTAAGGAGATCCGCCGCAAGGATGGCTCCTACATTCGCTTTGATGAGAACGCCTGCGTTGTCATCAACAACGATGGTTCGCCCGTCGGCACCCGTATCTTCGGGCCCGTCGCTCGCGAGCTTCGTGACAAGAAGTACATGAAGATCGTCTCGCTCGCTCCCGAGACCCTGTAGTTAGGGGAGATATATGTATATCAAGAAGGGCGATAAGGTCCAGGTTCTCTCTGGTAAGGATCGCGGCAAGCAGGGCGTTGTCCTGCGTGCTCTCCCCGCCGAGAACAAGGTCGTTGTCGAGGGCGTTTCGGTCGTCAAGAAGGCCGTCAAGCCCAACGCTGCCAACCAGCAGGGCGGCATCGTTTCGCAGGAGGCTCCCATCGACGCCTCCAACGTCAATCTCGTTTGCCCCGAGTGCGGTAAGGTTACCCGCGTCGGTCACGAGAAGGACGGCAAGAACAAGCTGCGCGTCTGCAAGAAGTGCGGCCACAAGTTCTAAGCTGCCCGCAACATCAAGTTGCTAGCAAAGGCCCGGATGCCATGGCACCCGGGCCTTTTTCTATCCCTACTCGATGGCTTCGGTTCTGCCGTCCTGTCATTCCGGTTGCATCCAGTTTTCGGTGCCGTCTCGAATCGAGTGCCGCCAGGTGACACCCTGTCGCGTTTCGTCGGCTTCGGGGACAAAAGTCGGGACAACTCCAAAAACTATTTTCGAACTCAGGGCTTTGAGTTTTTGTTTTTGTCCCAAAGGGCGCGGCGGGATGCCTTTGGAGGCTCGATAGCGCCGAAAACGCCCGTTTTGAAACTTAAATGCCTTTTCGCGTGCAAGCCGCCAGCTGCAATAGGAAGTGAATCAACGCAGGTGGCTTTCAAGCAGTTTGCAAAACTGCAGGTCGCAGGTCTTCATTGCCAGTAGGAGAAATGAGTAGTCTCAGGTGGCTTGCCCATGAGTTGACGAACGGGATTTGAGATTACGCTGACGTCCGGAAACGCTTCGAGCACGGCGTTACGTTTTTGGGGTTTGGGCGTAGCCCCTGCACCCGCGAGCGCGGGCCTTAAGCCCGCCGAGAGGGTGACGCGTCGAAAACGAAGGGGAAAGAGAGAAGGGACCGTCCCTATCATTCAAGTTGCGACCGAAGAAGACAAGGAGACCCCCTGAGCCTGAATGATGCCCCACAGACCGCGTCTGACCGAGCTCAAGCCGAGCTTTTCCTGACGTCCGCCTTCGCGAAGATGATGGCTGGATTGGCTATGGATTGGCAACACTTATTTGGACGATTCCGGGAGGGACGGCCCCGCCTCCCTGAACTCGACCGGCGACATGTAGCCCAGCGTCGAGTGGATCCTGAAGTTGTTGTACCAGTGCACGTAATCCAAGAGCTTGGCTCGGAGCTCGCGCGTCCCTCCTCGGTCCTTCGGAGTGGCCGACGATCTCCCCGTTGCAGAGGTCGACGAGCAGGCAGACGTAGTTCCACGAGGCCCCGACGCGCACGTAGGTCAGGTCGCTGCATATATGGGTGCGCGGCGCCCTGCCGCCGAAGCCGCGCGCGACGACGTTGGGCACGTCGGCCTCGTTGACCGCCCCGGGGTGCACCTTGAACCTCTTCCTGCCGTATGCGCCGGCCAGGCCGTTCTCCCTCATGATGCGGCAGACCCGGCGCCGGCTGACGGTGACGCCCGACCTCCCGGGCGACGCCTTTATCTTGCGCGAGCCGTACCGGCCCTTGCTGGCGGCGTGCGCCGCCGCGGCCGCCGTCGCCCCCGACATTAAGGTCCTCAAGGGCCGCGTCGTCTCCGGCGACCAGTTCGTCTCGCCCGCGGAACAGAAGGAGCGAATCCTCGCGACCTTCGGCGACCTGTGCTGCGAGATGGAGGGCTGCACCATCGCGCAGGCCGCTTATCTCAACGGCGTGCCCCTCGTCGTCGTGCGCGCCATCAGCGACAAGCCCTGCGCCGAGGGCCGGGTCGTCGACTACAACACCTTCGAGAAGAAGGCCGCCTGCGACTGCGCCCGCATCGCCGCGCGCATGGTTAAGCTTTAGGCCCTGCGCGCCGGGGCCCTTCTTTATGTTGGGACCCCGGCGCGCCGGGGCCCTTTCCAAAGCGAAGTGTCGAGCCGAAGTGTTGAGCGTCGGCCCTGAATGTTCAATGGCCGTTGTTTTCTGCCCCTCAAGTGGTGGACTTTTCCTCGGAGCTGTTGATTCCCCCACGCGCCCCCTTCCGTTCTCTGTTCTCCCCTTATACTCCTTGTACGAGGAGGTAAGAAGTCATGGACAAGACTACACAGGACAGCTTGGCAAAGAAACCCGTCGACATGAGGGACAGGATTCTCGAGCATCTCGAGACCCTCACCTCTGCCGTCTCGCTCGACGACCTTGCCCGTCTGTCCACCTCCGACATCGCCGAGACGCTCATCATCTCCAGGAGCCTGGCGAGCCAGTACCTCAACGACCTTGTTCGCGCCGGTCTTGTGGTTAAGGTGGCGGGCAGGCCTGTCCGTTATTTTCATCGCCGCGCGTTCCAGAAGCGTTTTCAGGTAAAGCTCTCTGCAAGCGAGTACGCCTCGCTCGCCGACCTCATCCAGGCGACGGGAATCGCCGATCACCGCGACTTCGCGCGTGCCGTGGGCTTCGACATGAGCCTCAGCTCCGTTGTCGAGCAGTGCAAGGCTGCGGTTCAGTACCCTCCGTTTGGCCTGCCCATCCTCTTGAGCGGCGGCGTGGGTGTCGGTAAGTCTTTCCTTTCTCGCCTTGTGTACGAGTACGGCAAGAACCAGGGCTTGCTGTCCCGCGACTCCTCCTATGTGCGCATCGACTGCGCCGGGGTCCCGGACGCCGCCTCGTTCAACGGGCTTCTTGACGAGTCGATCGCGAAAGCGCGCGGGGGTGTGGTCTTTGTCAACGGCATCGAGGCACTCTCTCCCTCTGCGATGGAGCACTGCCTTGCGACGGCCCTCGGGCTCGATGCCTCCCAGGATGCGCCGCGCGCTCGCCTCGTTCTTTCGACGACGCTTTCCGCCGATGACCTGAAGGTTTCCTCGGCCTACAGCAAAATGCCCATCTGTGCCCGCGTCCCCTCACTCAAGGAGCGGACCCCCGAGGAGCGCGAGGATCTCATCTTGAGCTTCCTGCGCAGCGAGGGGTGCCGAATCGGTTCTGATGTGAAGATCAGCCGCGGCGCATACCGTTGCCTCGTGAACGCGGACTTTTCCGATAACATCGCCGGCTTGCGCGCCTGCGTGACGAACTGCTGTGCCAAAGCGTTCCTCAATCGCGAGGGCGACTACGTCGTCGTTCGCCCGTATCTTCTTCCCAGCGGGCTCCTCTCCTCCGCGCAGATCGATCAACAGCCCGACGATGGCGTTCTGATCGACGCGTCTCTGGATGCCGCCGAGAGCACAGGGCCGGTCGAGCAGGCGCTCGATGCCCTGTGCTCTCTCGATGAGCGATTCTGCGCCGGGGAGCTCTCTGTCTCCGAGCTTGTCTCGCAAGCTGTCTCCGCTGTGCGCGGCGTTGAGGATCACTTGATCTTCGACCACGGCGTCGCCTCCTCGAGGTCGCGCGCCTTCGAGCGCGTCGTGGGCGCGGTCCTTGCCGACGCAGGCTCTTCTTATGGCATCGAGCTTTCGAGGAAGGTCGCTTTTCTACTGGCCCAGGAGATTTGCCTGCAGTTGTGGCCGGGTATCGGCCTGGCTAAGCGAAAGTCTGCCTGTGCGGAGCAAATCTCCCATCTCCTCGGTGCCGTGACCTCCGAATTGCCGTTTGCCTCGAGTGTCTCCGATCAGGTCGCCGCAGACGTGGAAGGGGCGCTGGGAATCTCGCTCGATCACTTCACGAAGACGCTTCTGACGCTGTGCGTCGCATCGGAGTCTCGCGATGCGAAGGCCCTTCGGACGCTCTGCGTCATCTTGTCCCACGGCTACTCAACGGCGACGAGCATCGCCGACGCGGCGAACCGTATGCTCGGCATGCATGTGTACGAGGCTGTCGACATGCCCTACGACCAGCAGCTGAAGGACATCGTCGGTCCGCTCCAGCGCCTCGTCGACCGCCATTCCTACTGCACCGGGGTCGTGTTCCTCGTCGACATGGGCTCCTTGGAGGAGGCCTATAAGGCCCTCGAGAACGTTACCGACTCCACTATCGGCGTGGTGAACAACGTCTCTACCGGTCTTGCGCTCGAGATCGGGGTCGGGCTGCTCGGCGGCAAGTCCATCGCCGAGGTTCTTGGCGATGCGACCGCCGCGTGCGTGATGCACTGCAAGGTGATCGAGCGCGTCAACCGTGAGGACGCCATCGTCTTCTGCTCCGAGTCCGGGGTCGACGCCGCGGAGAGGATACGCCAGCTCGTCTCGCAGAGCCTCCCGCGCACCATAGGCGCGCGCCTGCTCACGAGGCCCTTCAAGCAGCTCGTCGCGAACGGGTCGAACGACGCCGTTTTCTCCGAGCACCGCGTCTGCGCCGTCATCGGCACGGGAGACCCCGGGGTCGCCTCCGTCCCCTTCGTCGCCCTCGAGGACATCATGTCGACGGCGTCCGCCTCTAAGGTTGATGCCGTGTTCGGCAGGTGGCTTGACGCTTCCGAGCTCTCTTCTTTCCACGAGAAGCTGCTCTCGAACATGACGCTGCAGAACGTCATCCGCTCCATCACCATCCTCGACCCGGAGCGGCTATTCCATGAGATCGAGAGCGCCGTGCACGAGCTTCAGCGCAGGACAGGCGAGAAGATCGGCAGCAACGCCATCATTGGGCTCTACGTTCACCTCTGCTGTCTCGTCGAGCGCCTTGTTACCAGAAACCCCATTGAGACCTACGTTGGCCAGGACCGCTTCGAGGAGGAACGCGCCGATTTCATCGAGTCCTTCAGGCAGGGCTTCTCGAGCATCTCGACGCGCTATCGCGTAGAGGTTCCCGTAAGCGAGATCGCATATGTCTTCGACTACATAAGCGTGAGCGCCGCCCCGGCGCGAGAAGAGCGCCTCGGCTCCTCGGACCTCCTGCTCGACGAGTGACCTTCCCCGCGCCGCCGCAAGCTGACCGCGCGTCCTCAATAATCCGATAACCCCTTGCCCGGCGCGAATCCGGATAGCGCCGAGGCAGTACCGAACGCAAAACTTCATTTGATAGGAGCAAACATGAGTGTTGTTATGGCACGAATCGACAATCGCCTGCTTCACGGCATCATCGTGACGCAGTGGGCCCCGGTGTCGGGCGCGACCCGAGTCATGGTCATCGACGACAAGGTCGCCGGCGACGAGGTCCTGAAGTCCACCATGAGGATGGCGCGCCCCGCGGGCATGGCCGTTTCGATCATCTCCGAGCAGACCGCGCTCAAGAACTTCGCCGCGGGCAAGTACGACCGCGAGAAGGTCTTCGTCATCGCCAAGGAGCCCGAGACGATGCTTCGCCTGGTCGAGTCGGGCGTCGAGCTCCCGTCGCTGGTCGTCGGCGGCTCGCTCGTCAAGGAGGACGGCATCCAGCTCACCCAGCGCGCCTACGCCTCCGCCGAGAACGTCCAGAGCTACAAGGCGCTCATCGCCCGTGGCGTCAAGGTGACGGCCCAGTTCGTGCCCGCCGACAAGCCCGTCTCCGTCGCAGACCTCATCTAAGGGGGAAATATGGTCAACTTCACTATCCTGCAGGTCGTCCTTTTGACCCTGCTGGCCTTCATCAAGCACGTGGACTACTACGGCATCCCGATGATCTTCGTCAATTACGCCGTTTTCTGGGGCCTCATCACCGGAGTCGTCATGGGCGACTGGAAGACCGGCCTTGTCATCGGCGGCACCATTCAGCTCATGCAGCTCGGCGTCGCGGGCTTCGGCGGCTCCTCCATTCCCGACTACGGCACGATGGCCATCATCGCCACCGCCTACGGCGTGACCCTGGGCTCCGACACGGGCCTCGCCATCGGCCTGCCGGTCGGCATGCTCGGCATCCAGCTCGACGTCGTCGCCAAGATCCTCAACGGCTTTGTCGTCGAGAAGTCCCAGAAGTTCTGCAACGAGGGTAAGTTCAATCAGATGAACGCCATCCTGTGGGTCTGCCCCGCGCTCTTCGGCCTGTGCGCCGCCCTGCCCGTCTTTGTCTCCGTGACGCTCGGCCAGCCCGCCGTCAACTGGCTCCTCGAGGTCATGCCCCAGTGGTTCCTCTCCGGCCTCACCCTCGCCGGCAAGATGCTCCCGGCCGTCGGTATCGCCATGCTGCTCCGCTACATGCCAACCGCCAAGTACTTCCAGTACCTGCTCGCCGGCTTCTTCCTCTCGGCCTTCCTGAACGTGCCCATCATCGGCGCCGCCATCGTCGGCGTTGCCCTCGCGATTGCGTTCTACCAGCGTGCCGAGAGGGACACCGAGCTCGCCGCCCACGCTTCCGCAGACGCCTTCATCGGAGAGGATGAGTAACCATGGAAAACGAGAACATCACCGCCGTCGCTGAGGGCAAGCCCTCCGGCTACAAGGTCACCAAGAAGGACCTGCGCAACGCGAACTGGCGCTGGCTCATGAGCGTATGCACCTTCAACTACCAGACCCAGCAGGGCGCCTCAGTCGCCTACGCCCTCTCGCCGGTCCTGAGGAAGATCTACACGAACGACGAGGACTATAAGCAAGCGCTCAACAACCACTTCCGTTACTACAACACCCAGCCTTGGCTCGCCGCCATCATCCTTGGCGCCTGCGTGGCCATGGAGGAGCGCGACGGCCTAGCGGCGGCGGACGCCGTCCAAGACCTGAAGATCGGCACCATGGGACCGCTCGCCGGCGTCGGCGACTCCCTGCTCATGACCATGATCCCGACCATCATGGGCTCCATCGCCGCCTACATGGCCATCGAGGGCAACCCCGTGGGAGCCGGCATCTGGTTCGCGCTCATCCTGGCCATCTTCTGGGTCCGCATGCACGCCCTCGAGTTCGGCTACAAGCAGGGCGTGAAGCTCGTCACCGACTTCAGCGAGAAGCTTCCCAACCTCACTGCCGCCGCCTCCGTGCTCGGCCTCACCGTGGTCGGCTGCCTCATCGCCTCGGTCATCGGCGTCACCTGCCCGATTAGCTTCAGCTTCGGCGACGTCGCGATGGAGATTCAGCCGCTGCTCGACAAGATCCTGCCTGCCATGATCCCCGCCGCCATCACGGGAAGCGCGTATTACCTTCTTACCAAGAAGAACGCGAGCATGACGGCCCTCATCCTCGTGGTGATCGTCCTCGCGATGGTCGCCTCCGCCGCCGGCATCCTCGCCTAGCTTCGACCCAAGAGATTGGTGAATCAATGAGAAAGATAGTTGTGGCGAGCCATTCCCTTCTCGCCCAGGGCTTCAAGGACACCCTCGAGTTCCTTACGGGTAAGGGCGACGCCGTCAACGCCGTGTGCGCCTACGTGAACGACAACGGCGAGGGGCTCGACGCGGCGGTCGAGGCGGCTCTTTCGGGCACTGACGAGGTCGTCGTCCTCACCGACGCGTACGGCGGCAGCGTGAACCAGCGCTTTTCCCGCTTCGCCTCCGACCGGATCCACGTGATCGCGGGTGTCAACCTCCCGCTCGCCATGACGGTCGCGCTCGCGCGCCCCGACGAGAAACTCGACTTCGACGCCCTCGTCAACGAGGCGCGCCAGCAGATCATCTACGTGAACGGTGCCAGTTCCGCCGAGTGCGACGACGACGAATAGAGGAGGTCGACGATGAGAGAGTTCCTTAAGGACGTGTGGATGCACGGCGGTGAGGAAAGCCGCGCCATCACCCCCGAGAACATCACGGGCGAGAAGGGCCGCGCCGCCATGTCGGCCAGCCACCTCGGCGTCGGCCGCAAGGGCTCGTGCTGCGTGCCCCTTGAGTCCGGCGAGACCATCACGCTCGCGGACATCGAGGGCCCCGGCATCATCCGCCACATCTGGATGACCGTCCCCGACAAGACCGCCGCCGGCAGCTTCGTCATGCGTGACCTCGTGCTGCGCTTCTACTGGGACGACGAGGAGACCCCCTCGGTCGAGTGCCCTGTCGGCGACTTCTTCTGCAACGGCTTCGGTGAGCGCGCCATCGTCAACTCGATGCCCATCTGCGTGAACCCGACGGGCGGCATGAACTGCTACTTCGAGATGCCCTTCAGGAAGCACGCCAAGGTCACGCTTACGAGCGAGCACCCCGGGTTCATTAAATACATCTTCTACACGTTCAACTACGCGCTCACCGACGTGCCGGACGACGCCATGTACTTCCACGCCCGCTTTAACCGCGAGCGCAGCACCCGCAGGGGCGTCGACTACACCGTGCTCGACGGCGTGCGCGGCAAGGGCTACTACGTCGGCACCTACATGGCCCTGTGCGCCCTGGAGCGCTATTGGTGGGGCGAGGGCGAGATGAAGTTCTTCCTCGACGGCGACGAGGAGTTCCCCACGGTCACCTCGACGGGAGCCGAGGACTACTTCGGCGGTGCCTGGGCCTTCCTCGACAGGCCGCCCCACGCGCTGCCCGAGGCGCAGTGCTTCAACACGCTGTTCGCCGGCTACCCGTACCGCTCGACGCGCGACGCCACGCGCGACCGCTTCAGCGCGGGCAAGCCGAACCCGAATCCGATGCTCGCGACTAACGACGACGCGCTGCCCAGGCACGGCCTCTACAGGTGGCACCTTCCCGACCCGATCTCGTTCAAGGAGGACCTGCGCGTGACGTTCCAGGACCTCGGCAACGACGACATCAAGCTCTACGAGCGCGAGGACGACATCTCCACCGTCGCCTACTGGTACCAAAGCGAGCCGCACGCCGTGCTCGCCCCGTTTGCCGCAAGGCAGGACCGCGTGCCCAGGTAGGGTCGCCTCGAAACAAGCCAACGTTATGGGCGCCCGCGGTTGACCATGACTGCGGGCGTCCCTTTGTAAGGAGGATCACATGAGCGAAAAGCAAATGAGGCTCGGCGCCCTCGAAGCCGGCGGGACCAAGATGGTCTGTGCCGTGGTGTCCGGCGACGGCGAGGTCCTCGACCGTATGGAGACCCCGACGCTTACGCCCGCCGAGACCGTCCCGCAGATGATCGAGTGGTTCACCGCCCGCGATGTGGACGCGTTGGGCATCGGCGCCTTCGGCCCGACCTGCGTCAACCCCAACGACGAGCGCTACGGCTCCATCCTCCAGACGCCCAAGCTCGCGTGGCGAGGCCATGGTCTTCGCGCCGCGTTCGCCGACGCCCTCGGGATTCCGGTGGCCTACGACACGGACGTGAACGTTGCCTGCCTCGGCGAAGTGGTCTTCGGCTGCTGCAAGGGGCTCGAGGACGCCGTCTACGTGACCATCGGCACCGGCGTGGGCGCGGGCGTCATGTGCGCGGGCAGACTCCTTCACGGCATGCTGCACCCCGAGGCCGGTCACATGCTGGTAAGGACCCGTCCCATCGAGGAGGGACGCTGCGTCTGCCCGAGCCACGCGAGCTGTCTCGAGGGGCTCGCCTCCGGCCCCGCCATCGCCGCGCGCTGGGGAAAGCCCGCGGCCGAGCTCGCGGACAACGATGAGGTGTGGGCGCTCGAGGGGGATTATCTGGGGCAGATGTGTGCGAACCTCGTGCTCATGTACTCGCCTCGCCGCATCGTCCTCGGCGGCGGCGTGATGCACCAGGAGCAGCTCTACGGCATCGTCCGCAAGAAGACCCTCGAATATCTGGGTGGCTACATCCAGACCGCCGAGCTTAAGGACATGGAGAGCTACATCTGCGCCCCGGGCTGCGGCGGCGACCAAGGAATCCTCGGCGCGGCCGAGCTGGCAAGAAGGGCGCTCGCGTAACTTGCGCTCTCTCCGCCATACAACGCGTTAAGAAAAGACGAGCGCTTCTTGCCAATTGAGCGGCAAGAAGTGCTCGTCTTTTGCATTTGTTTTTGGGGCAGGACGCCCCGCCTCCGCTAGAGTCCCTGGACCGCCACACCCACGAGGTTTGGACCGGTGTGGACAAGAAGCGCGGGGCTGATGTCGGAGCGGACGACCTCCACCGCGTTGGCCACGCGCTCGCACAGGGCCTGCTCCATGCGGTCGTAGAGGTCGGCGTGGGCCGAGGTGCGGCTCGCGGCAAAGCGCACCTTGGGGTGCTTCTCGACGATGGCGGCGATGAGCTTGACCTCGGTGCGATGCGGTACTTGCACAGCCATTTCGTGTACGCGAGGCTGTTGGCTTTCTGGGCCACAGCAATCACCTCCCCCTAGTATGATGACCTGAACAATCCTCATGCTAGGGGGAAGGTTTTTGTCGCGTAGCGGAAATTGGCCTCCACCCGCTGAGCGGGTGGCTTTCTATGCCGCGCGTGCCGCGCGGCACGGACTAAAGTCCATGAATAAAAACGAGGAAGGCCACGTCCGGCCTCCCTCGCAAAGGGTCTCTGATTACTCCCACTCATTGGGGACAGACTTAAATGAGTGCTCTTGAAATGCCGGCGTCTGGGGACGTTCTTTTTCTGTCTGCAGTTTGGAACGTTCCTTTTCTGTCGGCAGTTTGGGACGGTCCTTAGAGCTGCAGCGCGCCATGAGCGAAGGCGAAGCGGATCATCCTGTCTTTTGAGTTCTAAGCATAAGCCCCTGTCTCTGAGCAATGACCGGTTCGCATTTGTGCGTATTTGCGTGCGTGGGATTGCGTGAATATGCGTATAGATGCGCCGTTTACGGGACAAAAATGACCGTTTAGCGGTGAGATACGCAAAAACGCGCACAGACGCGCGTGTTTGTGCGAATATAGAGCTATCCGAAATGCAAGACGTTCTATGACACAGGAGGCACATATGGTAGATTCCAAGCAGGCTCCACTCGACTCCGCGGCAGCCGCAAAAGCAGCGTTCGCTTCGGTCCAGGACAAGCCATTCCCCGATGATATCTTTACGGCTCCCGAGCTTCGTTGGGCTGTGATCGGGTGCGGCGTTATCGCCAACCAGATGGCCCAGTCTCTCGCTCTTGCCGGCCGCAAGCTTGCGGGCGTCGCCAACCGTACGCTGTCCAAGGCTCAGGCTTTTGCTGAGCAGTATGGCATCGAGAAGGTCTATGAATCGGTTGAGGACCTCTACGCCGATCCGGGCATCGACGCCGTCTATATCACCACGCCGCACAACACGCATATCACCTATCTGCGCGCTGCCCTGGCAGCCGGCAAGCACGTGCTCTGCGAGAAAGCCATTACCCTCAATTCCGCTGAGCTCGACGAGGCGCGTGCCATCGCCGACGAGCACAACGTCGTCCTCATGGACGCCACCACGGTGCTCCACATGCCTTTGTATCAGGAGCTGCGTCGTCGCATGGATGTCGGTGAGTTCGGCCGCATGAATCTCGCTCAGCTCAACTTTGGCAGCTACAAGGAGTACGGCGATCTGACCAATCGCTTCTACAACCGCAACCTTGCTGGCGGTGCCATGCTCGATATTGGCGTGTATGCCCTGTCCGTCATGCGTCTCTTTATGGCCAGCCAGCCCGCTGAGGTCGTTTCACTGGGCAACACCTGTGAGACTGGCGTTGACGTTGCGGGCGGCATCGTCTGCCGCAATGCCGAGCAGCAGCTGGGCGTCGTGAGCCTTACGCTTCACTCCAAGCAGCCCAAGCGCTCGGTCATCAGCTTTGACAAGTGCTACATCGAGGTCAACGAATATCCGCGTGCCGATCACGCGACCATCGTGTGGACTGCCGACGGCTACCGCGAGGAGGTCCACGCTGGCACCGAGGCCTACGCACTGTGCTACGAGATGGCCGATCTTGAGAAGGCCGTTGCCGGCGACGACTCCAAGCGCGAGCTGCTGGATTATGCTTCTGATGTTATGGAGCTTATGACCAAGCTTCGCGCCGACTGGGGAGTCGTGTACCCCGAGGAGGAGTAAGCGATGCTTGCGGAAGATAGGCTCAACGCAATCGTATCGATGGTGCAACAGACGGGCTCGGTTACCGTACCGGAGCTTGCTGAGGCCCTGGGCGTGACGGCGTCTACCATTCGGCGCGACCTGCAGACGCTCAATCGCGCACACCGTATCGCCAAGGTGCACGGTGGGGCGACGAGCCTTGAGCGCGCGCACGTGACGCGCGACCTAACGCTTAATGAGCGCAGCGATCTCCATAACGACGACAAGGAACGTATCTGCGCCCGTGCGGCGGCGCTGGTAGAGCCCGAGAGCTTTGTGTACATCGATTCGGGTTCGACGACGCTCAGGCTCATCGAGCATCTTCCGCATCTCGAAGGGGTCACCTATGTGACTGATTCCGTGCTCCATGCTCAGCATCTCGCTTTGCGCGGCATGCGTACCGTGGTGCTGGGCGGCGAGCTCAAACCCGAGACCGAGGCGCTCGTTGGCCCCGATGCCTTGGCAACTCTAGACCGCTACAACTTCAACTGCGGCTTTTGGGGTTCCAACGGCATTGCCGCCGAGCAGGGCTTTACGACGCCCGATATCGAGGAGGCACAGGTCAAGCGCATCTCGATGCGCCATACGGCCAAACGCTTCGTAATCTCGGATGCCAGCAAATTTGGCATGGTGGCGCCCGTCAAGTTCGCGGACTTCCGCGAAGCAACGATTATTACCGCAGGCGAGGTCCCCGCCAAGTACCGGGCAATGGACAACGTCATCACGGTCTAGCGACGGGAAGGCCAAAACCACCACAAAGGGGACAGGCACCTTTGTGGTGGGTCAATGGAAAAGCGGCAACGACCATCCCGGGCGCTGCCGCTTTTGTTGTCTACCGGTTTATCTAAATCTGTAACAACCAGACCGTTAAAAGCAGGCTAGATGTTACAGATCGAGATACTTACGAACCGCGCCGCCCCTTTGTCTCAATCTGTAACATCTGGGACTGATTTTGCCGAGTTACTGTTACAGATTGAGACTATTCCCTTGAGGGAATTCGAATGTCTCGATCTGTAACAGATAGACCGCAAAATGGGCTTCAGCTGTTACAGATCGAGATGTTTGGGAATCCGGCAGGGCCATCGCGGCAAAACCACCACAAAGGTGCCTGTCCCCTTTGTGGTGGTTTAGGGCTCCCAGGGGCAGGGGGCTTCGATGTGGATGTGCTCGCCGGTTACGGGATGCGTAAAGGACACGCTGTGGGCGTGGAGCATGAGGCCACAAGGACGCGGCGTCCCGTACAGGTCGTCGCCCACCAGGGGATGGCGCTCGCTCGCCAGGTGCACGCGAATCTGGTGTTTGCGGCCGGTGAGCAGCTCGACATCGATATACGAGCGCGTGGGCAGGCCGCGGCGGCTCTTAAGACGCTTGAGCACCTTCACGCGCGTTTGAGACGGCTTGCCGCTGGCGCCGACGCGCATCTTTCGGCTGTCGTGACGGTCGCGGGCGATGGGCTTGTCGATGAGCTTTTCGTTCCAGTCGATCTTGCCCTCGGCGAGCGCCAGGTAGTGCTTTTCGAACGCGTGGTCGATGATCATCTGGTCAAAGGCGGGCTGCGTCTGCTTGTCGAGTGAGAACAGCACCACGCCGGTGGTGTCACGGTCCAGGCGATTGAGCGGCTGCATGTCGGTCGCGGCAAAGCCGTCGCCCATCGCCAGCAGCAGGTCGCTGGCGTAGTCGGTAAGTGTGCGCTCGCCGGTGCCGTCACCGTGGACGATCATGCCGGCGGGCTTGTCGATGGCCATGAGCCAGGCGTCGCAGTAGAGGACTTGAGGTTCTTCGTTCACGTGTAAGCCTTTCGGTTAGCTAATTCCCACAAACATGCAGCCCGAGGTGGCGCCGCGCAGGCGGGCGGCCGGCTTGCGGCCGGCTTGAGCCGCCTCGACAGCGCGACGGACGCGAGCGACGGCACGGCCAATCTCATCGGCCTCGAGCAAGGTTCCGTCGACCATAAGACGGCGCACGCCGGCATCGAGCAGCTGCGGAACTTGCGGCGTGAGGTCGATGGGGTAGGCGTCGTACAGGCGTGAGCGGCCGTGGATGTCGGTACGCACCGGCATGACCTTGCCGTCGATATTCTTGAGCGAGAGCTTGCGGGCACGCAGGCGGCAGTTGGCACAATCGTGGATGCAGCCGTTGGCAACCTGCAGAATGCAATGCTCGCTTGTCATGACGCGCGGGCGGCCAAAGACGGTGATGCCCAGAGCCGCGGGCGCGGCGGTGCCGAGCGAGATAATCTCGTCGAGCGTGATCTCGGGCGAGAGCCAAAACGCACCGGCTCCGCGCTCGGCAAGCGCCTCCATGCAGGGCGTGTTGTGCACCGGCAGGCAAGAGCGAATCTCGGCCGTGGCGCCAACCTGGGCGGCCAGGGCAAGCTCAGAGATGTTGCCAATAGCGACCGTGGCGCCGGCAACAACCCATGGGTCAACGCGGACGTGGTCAACGGCGCGGCAGACCTCATCGAGCACGGGTACGATGCCCTGCTCAAACGTATCGGCGGGGGAGAGTTCGGCCGCATCGAGTGCGTCGGTGGTCATGTAGATGCGCGTTGCACCCTCGGCGCGAGCGGCCTCGGCGGCCTCGAGCGAGGTGACGGTAGCGCAGATCTGCGGCTCATCGCGGTAGTGCTCGGGCGCGGGGCGGGAATCATTGGTGACAATCGCCGGTAGCTCGAGCGTGCGGGCGCGCTCCTCGTACGGTGCCAGAATGGCCTCTTCCAGCGCCTTACAAGCGGCGGCGCGCACCTTGTGCACGGCGGAAAAGCCCATGCCGCAACTCTCGTCGAGGGCCACGTCAAAGCTCGCGGCCTCAAAGGGAGAGGAGCCCATGCGCCCGACGTGCTCAACCAGATCGGATGCATCGACGGCGCGTGTCTTGGCGGCCTCGACGGTGAAGCCTGTGGCGGTGGCGGTGAGCGCGGGGTCGTCACAGCAGGTGAGTGTGACAGTAAACGGCTTGCCCAGGCGCGCCACGACGGACACATCAACAGCGCGGCGGCGCAGCACATCGCGCTTGAGCGCGGCGCCGGCGGCGTCGATGGCACGCTGGCTGCGAATCACGCGGACGCGGCAGCCCTCGGGCATGCTACGGGGCACGCGACACTCGATAACATCGCCGGCAGCGGCATCATCGGCGGCAATGGTGGTCAGGAACTGGTCAAACTCGTTATCGTGGCGAAGCTCCAGCAGGTCGCCCTTGCCCACGGGCTCAAACAGCTCAATGCGGGCGATGGCGGCGCGGCGACGGCGGTCGTCGGGCTTGAGGCCGCGCACATCGCGGTTGGCCGGGCGGCTGCCCAGCACCGTGCCCACGATCTGGCCGCGGTTGTTGGAACGCTCATAGCTCATCATCTCGTCGCCCGAGGTGCCGTCCTGATAGGCGTGCGTAAAGTCGCGGTTAAAGCAGCGCTTGAGCTGGCGCTGGCGGGCGGCTTCCTCGTCCTTGGCAACGGTGGCTCCGGATAGCATGTCGTCAATTTCGTGACGATACACATCAACGATGGAGTACACGTAATCGGGCGCCTTCATGCGGCCCTCGAGCTTGAGCGACGCGGCGCCGGCGTCATACAGACGGCGAACAAGCTGCGAAGTGTTGGTGTCGCGCGGGCACAGCGCGCGCTCGCGGCCGGCGGGGGAGAGCGTGCGGCCGTTCTCGTCGATCAGCTCGTAGGGCAGGCGGCAGGGCTGGGCGCACATGCCGCGGTTGGCCGAGCGGCCCGCCATGGCAAAGCTCGACAGCAGGCACAGACCCGAGTAGCAAAAGCAGATGGCGCCATGGCTAAAGACCTCAAGGTCCACATCGGGCGCGGCATCGTGAATGGCGGCAATCTCGTCGATGGAAAGCTCGCGCGAGAGGGTCACGCGGTCGGCGCCCTGCTCGCGGCACCAAAGGGTTCCGCGGTCGTCGTGGATGTTTGCCTGGGTCGAGATATGCGTCTCGATGCTGGGCATCGTGCGCTTGACCTCAAAGAACAGGCCCCAGTCCTGGATGATGAAGGCGTCGGCGCCCAGCGTGGAGCAGCGATGGATGAGCTGCAGCGCATCGCTCATCTCGGATTCCTTGATGACGATGTTGACCGTGACGTAGACGCGCGAGCCGGCCAGATGCGCGGCGCGGCAGGCCTGCTCAAAGGCCTCGTCGGTAAAGTTGGTGGCCTTGCGGCGGGCGTTGAAGCTGCCCATGCCGCAGTAGATGGCGTCTGCCCCGGCGGCGAGCGCGGCGGCAAAGGGCTCCGGGCCTCCGGCGGGCGCCAAAAGCTCGGGTCTGCGGTTGGTGGTTCGACTGGCGGTTGCGGTCATATCCTGCCTTTCAAAATGCTCAGATACTCAAAAGTATAGTGGTGCCGTCGCGGCAGGCGATGCCCGTGCTCTAAGCGGGATAAAGTCTTCAGCAGCTTGGACTGGCTGCTTCACATGAGAACCGTTCAGCGGTCCGGGGAAACCGTTGGACGATAAAATATTCTCGCAACGTGATAATAATCTTGCATCGCGCGGAAACCTTGAGTACTATCCCAATCAAGCGCGGTGTTCAGACCGAACTGTGCCTCCCGGTGTGAACGCCGCGCTCCCGTTCCCTTTTACTTGTAAGGAGAAAAACATGAGCAAGACCGTCGTGTCTTCCGATAACGCACCCGCAGCCATCGGCCCGTATTCCCCCGGTATCCAGACTGGCAACATGGTGTTCCTGTCCGGCCAGCTGGGCATCGACCCCGCAACCGGTAAGATGCCCGAGGGCGTCGAGGCCCAGGCCAAGCAGTCCCTTGCTAACGTCGAGGCCCTGCTGACCGCTGCCGGCGCCACGTTTGCCGATGTCGTCAAGACCACGGTCTACCTGGCCGACATCGCCGACTTTGACGCCGTGAACGAGATTTACGCCTCCAAGTTCGAGGCTCCGTTCCCCGCGCGCAGCGCTTTCCAGGTTGTCGCCCTTCCGGCTGGCGGTCTGGTCGAGATCGAGGTTGTCGCCGCTCTCTAAGGTGTTGGTAACAACTAAACATGACATGCAAAAAGACCCTGCAGCGCGTGCGAGCTGCAGGGTCTTTTGTCAAGCGATGCGACAAAAATGATCCGTTTCCCTTCGTCCCCAAGGGATCACGTTTAGCCCTCCTTGCGGACTTTTTGCAGGTAGCGGTACACGCTGGGCTCCGAGATGCCCAACGCGGTGGCAGCGCAGGCCACGGCGCCCTTGAGCATGAACACCCCGTTGCCGTTGAGGTGGCGAATGACGTCCACGCGGTCGCTCTGACCAAGCGACGCTACATCCAGCCCGCGCGCGCTCAGCAACTCGGCAATGCTGCGGTCGATGAGCTCCTGGGTGGACTCCGAAAGGCTTTCGACCTCGATAGGGGCGGGCTCCGTGCGCGTCGGCGCTGCGTCGAAGCACGCCATGAGCTGCTGCGCCATGGCGTTTATGGAGCGTACGGTCGAGAGGTCGGTGTTGACGCAGAGCATACCGACGATCTCGTCATCCTCGCGGATAAAGAACGTCGCGGACTCCAGCGTCTTGCCTCCGGCGCCGCGGCCCTCGTAGCCCGTAATAAACGGCAGGTCGCGATACTTGGGGTCGTGCATGATCTTGAGCGCCAGATCGGTGGCGGGACCGCCGACCTTACGGCCGCTCACAATGCCGTTGCGAATATCGACGATGGCGTGGTCGGGATCCGAGAAATCGTGCAGCACGATCTCGCTGTTCTTACCGAGTATCTGCTCCAGGAAATCGACCATCGGCAAAAAGCGGCGTACGGTCTCGTTCACGGGCAACTCCTTTGGGTGAAATCGGAAATGTTCATAACAATTTTTTCTCATGGTAACACGGTGTCTATTGACTCGCATATTCGCAGGTACATTGCGTAATACAGACGAGCGGTAGGATTTTGGCGGTAAACGGTTGACCAAAAGAAAAGTTAGATGTTATTTTGACCGGACACTTTCCTGACCTGCGGAAATGCATTGTCTCAGCTTAAGAATAGTCTGATAACAAAAAATTATTATTGAGAATGAGAATCATCTTTAATACGATATGCAACGAAGGCACAACCTCAACCCCGCACTGCGTCACAATAGAGCGTTAGATGCGAAAACAACTACTTCGAGGATTGGTGGTCAAATGACCCAGGAGACGGTTACGAACGGCACTGAAGCCCTGTTCACTCGCGAAGGCATGCCTCCCGTTAAGGAAATGATCCCGTGTGCCCTTCAGCACGTACTGGCATCGTTTGCCGGCATCATTACCCCGGCGGTCATCATGGCCGGCGTCTACGGCTTTAATAGCCAGCAGAGCACCGACATCATCCAGGTCGCGCTCATTCTTTCGGCGATCGATACGGCCCTTCAGGCCTTCGCTCCCTTCCGTCGCATCGGCGGCGGCCTGCCCATCGTCATGGGCGTTTCGTTCGCGTTCCTGCCGGCCCTGCAGGCTATGGGTGCCTCGGGCTTTAGCTTTGGTGCACTGCTGGGCGGCGAGATTGTCGGCGGTGCCGTCGCGGTCCTCTTTGGTCTGGCCTACAGCAAGATTAAGTGGCTGTTCCCGCCCGTCGTGACCGGTACGGTCATCTTCTCCATTGGCGTCTCTCTCTATCCCACGGCCGTCAAGTACATGGCCGGCGGCATGGGCACGCCGCTGTGGGGCACCCCGCAGGCCTGGTGCGTCGCTCTTATCACCTTCGCCGTGGTCTTTGCGCTCGCCAACTTTGGCAAGGGCACGCTCAAGCTGGGATCCGTGTTCTTTGGCATGATCGTTGGCATGATCGTCTCCATCCCCTTTGGCATGATCGACTTCTCAAGCGTCGCCACCGCTCAGGTCTTCGCCCTTCCCAAGCTCATGCCCTATGCGCTCGAGTTTGATCCCGAGGTCTGCATTACCCTCGCCGTCGTGTTCCCCATGGTTGCCATTCAGGTTATCGGCGACGTCTCCGCCGCCTGCCTGGGCTCCATCGACCGTATGCCCACCGAGCGCGAGCTCTCCGGCGCTATCGTGTCCCAGGGCCTCACCTCTATGGTCGGCGGCCTGCTGGGCGGTCTTCCCACCAGCGCCCTTGGCCAGAACGTGGGCATCATCTGCTCCAACAAGGTCGTCAACAAGTGGGTCTTTGTGATCATCGCGGCCGTCTTTGCCATCGCCGGTCTGTTCCCGCAGCTCTCTGCCGTCCTTTCCGCTATCCCGCAGCCCGTCATCGGCGGCGCGACCGTCGGCGTCTTTGGCACCATCACCATGAACGGCGTGCGCATGTTCACCCGCGAGGGCCTCACGCAGCGCACTACCACCATCGTCGGTACCTCCGTCGTCTTTGGCCTGGGTATCTGGATGGCCAGCGGTTGCCTTGCCGGCGAGGGTATGCCCGCCTGGGTATCCACCGTCATCGGCTCCAATGCCGTAACCCCCACCGCCATTATGGCCATTGTCCTTAACCTGATCCTTCCGCAGACGCCGGTCGTGGCTCAGCACATCGATGCTGCCAAGGACGCTGCCGTGGATCTGGTCTTGCCCGAGAGCAAGAAGTAACCAATTCGGTGCTATTCGTCGGCGGGCGCATCGCCTCGTCCGCCGACGTCATGCGGCGCCAAGCCGCACTTCAAAGGGTTTGTCCCTTTGGTGAAGCGTTGACGGGAGAGGGCCCGTTTCCGGTGTAGGCCGGCGCTTCGCACTCCGCCATGTCAGAGGTGTCAAACCCCGCCCCTGATGTTGAAGGGAGCATTCATGCTTCTGGTCGCTAACGGTTCCGTTTTTACCCGCAACGCTCAGACCCCGTTCATTCCCAACGGCGCGGTCGCCATTGACGGAGATACGATCGTCGAAGTAGGCCCCGAGTGCGAGCTCAAGGCCAAGTACCCGGATGCCGAGTACGTCGACGCCCAGGGCAACCTCATCATGCCCGGACTCATCAACTGCCACACCCACATCTACTCGGGTCTGGCCCGCGGCCTTGCCATTAAGGGCTGCAACCCCACCAACTTCCTGGAGAATCTTGAGCAGCAGTGGTGGAAGATCGACGACAACCTGACGCTCGACGGCACCAAGGCCAGCGCCTATGCCACGATTCTTGACTCCATCCGCGATGGCGTCACCACGATCTTCGATCACCACGCGAGCTTCTGCGAGATCCCGGGAAGCCTCTTTACCATTAAGGACGCCGCTCAGGAGCTGGGCATGCGTTCGTGCCTGTGCTACGAGGTCTCCGACCGCCGTGGCCAGGAAAAATGCGACCAGGCCATTGCCGAGAACGCCGAGTTTGCCCAGTGGGCCGCCAAGGAGCGTCGCGATAACGACAACCACATGATCGCCGCCATGTTTGGCGGTCACGCCACCTTTACGCTGTCGGACGAGACCATGGATAAGATGGCCGAGGCCAACAACGGCCTGACCGGCTTCCACATCCATGTGTGCGAGGGCATGAACGACGTGTGGGACTCCCGCCTCAACCGCGGTGGCATCAGCCCCGTCGAGCGCCTGCTGCAGCACAACCTGCTGGGTCCCGACACCATGCTCGGCCACTGCATCCACGTGACGCCCGCCGAGATGGATATCGTCAAGGAGTCCGGCACCTGGCTGGTCAACAACCCCGAATCCAATATGGGCAACGCCGTGGGCTGCGCTCCCGTGCTCGAGTTCTTCCGCCGCGGCATCCCCGTGTGCATGGGCACCGACGCCTACACCCACGATATGCTCGAGAGCCTCAAGGTCTTCCTGATCATTCAGCGCCACAACGCCGCCATGCCCAACGTGGGCTGGTGCGAGGCCATGACCATGCTGTTCGAGAACAACGCCAAGATGGCGAGCAAGTACTTCGATCGCAAGCTCGGCGTGCTCGAGGCCGGCGCTGCCGCCGACGTCATCGTCATGGACTACAAGCCCTTTACGCCGCTGAGCGAGGAGAATATCGACGGCCACATGCTCTTTGGCATGATGGGCAAAAACTGCCGCACTACCATCATCAACGGCCGCGTCCTGTACAAGGATCGCGAGTTCGTTGGCATTGATGAGGACAAGATCAACGCGTGGACCATGGCCGAGTCCAAGAAGCTCTGGAGCACGCTCAACGATCGCACCTACTAATTACAAGTAGATTCGCGCGCGTCGGATGTTTCGCCGCATCCGACGCGCGTATAGGCGACCTCCGCGGGGTCGCCGGCGCTGTGCTAGCGCTACACCGTATTTGCGCCCGCCGCGCGGTCTCGCCGGGCGTTACAGAGAGGAGCTCACTATGAGCGACATCATGAGGCCGATCCCGTTTTCGCAGCTGATGAACTGGATCATCGAGGAGCACAAGACCCAGGACGCCATCTTTGGCGTGCGCAAGATGGTCACGACCAACCAGGAGGGTGCGCTTCCCATTTTTGACGAGCGCATCGAGACTCCGTTTGGCCCGGCCGCCGGTCCCAATACGCAGCTTGCCCAGAACATCGTGGCATCCTATGTGGCTGGTTCCCGCTTCTTTGAGCTCAAGACCGTCCAGGTTATGGACGGCGAGGAGCTCTCCAAGTGCGTCAACAAGCCCTGCATCGTGGCGCAGGACGAGTGCTACAACTGCGAGTGGTCGACCGAGCTCGAGGTTCCGCAGGCCTTTGCCGAGTACGTGAAGGCATGGTTTGCCTGCCACCTGATTGCCCGCGAATACGGCCTGGGCAGCCCGGACGGCTTTGTCTTCAACATGTCGGTGGGCTATGACCTCGAGGGCATCAAGAGCCCCAAGGTCGACGCCTACATCGAGGGCATGAAGGACGCCAGCGGCTCCGAGGTTTGGGACGAGTGCCGCACGTGGGCGCTCGCTAACCTGGACAAGTTTGAGCATGTCGACGCTGCGTTTGTCGAGTCCATCCCGGCGCGCGTCTCCAACTCCATCACCGAGTCTACCCTGCACGGCTGCCCGCCGGCGGAGATCGAGCGCATCGCGACCTACCTCATCACCGAGAAGGGCCTCAATACCTACATCAAGTGCAACCCCACGCTGCTGGGCTATGAGTTTGCCCGTCAGCGCCTCAACGAGCTGGGCTTTGACTACATCGTCTTCGATGACACGCACTTCCGCGAGGATCTGCAGTGGGCCGATGCCGTGCCCATGTTCGAGCGCCTGATTGCCCTGTGCGCCGAGCGCGGCCTGGAGTTTGGCGTCAAGCTGACCAACACGTTCCCCGTCGACGTGACGAGGAACGAGCTGCCCTCCACCGAGATGTACATGTCGGGCCGTTCGCTGTTCTCACTGACCATCGAGGCCGCCCGCCGCATTACCGAGCAGTTCGATGGCAAGCTGCGCATCAGCTATTCCGGCGGTGCCACGGTCTACAACATCCGTGCCCTGTACGATGCCGGCATTTGGCCCGTTACTCTGGCGACCGACGTGCTCAAGCCCGGTGGCTACGAGCGCTTTAGCCAGATGGCCGGCGAGTTTAGCGATCTGGACGGCAAGCCGTTCGCGGGCGTCTCTCTCGAGGCCGTGACCGCGATCCAGACCGACTCGCTCACCAACCCGCTCTACAAGAAGCCGCTGCGCCCGCTGCCCGATCGCAAGGTCGCCGGCAAGAGCCCGCTTTCCGACTGCTTTACCACGCCGTGCCGCACGAGCTGCCCCATCCAGCAGGATATTCCCGCCTACCTGGCGGCTGTTGACGAGGACCGCTACGAGGATGCACTCAACATTATCATCGAGCGTAACGCCCTGCCGTTCATTACCGGCACCATCTGCCCGCATCCCTGCGGCCGTGCCTGCGAGCGTGCATTCTACGAGCCCGAGGGCGCCCAGATTCGCGCCAGCAAGCTCAAGGCCGCCCGCGAGGCCATGACCGCCGTGCTGCCCAAGCTGCGCGCCCAGGCTATCGCCAACGACGGTGAGCGCAACGTTGCCGTTATCGGCGGCGGCCCGGCCGGTCTGGCAACGGCGTTCTTCCTGACGCGTGCCGGCGTGCCCGTTACCATCTTTGAGGCCCGCGATTCGCTCGGCGGCGTGGTCCGTCACGTGATCCCCGAGTTCCGTATCGCGAGCGACGATATCTCGCACGACGCCGAGCTCTGCCTGGCCTTTGGCGCCAAGGTGCAGCTCAACGCCCGCGTGGAGTCCATCGACGAGCTCAAGGCCCAGGGCTTTACCGACGTGGTCGTGGCCACCGGTGCCTGGATGCCCGGTTCCGCCGGTTTGGGCGAGGGTGCCGAGCTCGACGTGCTGGAGTTCCTCGAGGCCGCCAAGAAGGGCGAGAAGCTCGAGCTGGGCGAGGACGTCGTGGTCATTGGCGCCGGCAACACCGCCATGGACGCCGCCCGCGTGGCCAAGCGCCTGGTTGGTGTGAAGAACGTGCGCCTGGTGTATCGCCGCACCAAGAAGCAGATGCCCGCCGACGAGGAAGAGCTCGATCTTGCTCTTGCCGACGGCGTTGAGTTTTGCGAGCTGCTGGCGCCCAAGGCGCTCAACGGCGCCGTGCTGACCTGCGACGTCATGGAGCTTGGCGAGCCGGATGCAAGCGGCCGTCGCAGCCCCGTCGCCACGGGCGAGACCGTCGAGCTTTCCGCCACCACGGTGATCTGCGCCGTGGGCGAGGGCATCGACGCCAGCCTGTACGATGCCGCGGGCGTCGAACACGACCGTCGCGGTCGCCTTGCCGCCACCTCCACCGGCGTCGAGGGCGTCTGGGCTGCGGGCGACTGCCGCCGCGGTCCTGCCACCGTGGTCGAGGCTATTGCCGACGCCGCCGAGGTCGCCCGTGCCATCGCCGGCGTGGACTTTAACAAGTACGCCGACTGCAACGAGCAGGCCGGTCGCGAGGACACCTGCTACGAGCGCAAGGGATCGCTGTGCCGCGACAAGCGCAACTGCACCAAGACCCGCTGCCTGGGCTGCGGCTCGGTGTGCGAGGTTTGCTGCGACGTGTGCCCCAACCGCGCAAACGTTGCTATTAAGGTGCCGGGCCTGGCCAAGCATCAGGTGGTACATGTCGATGGCATGTGCAACGAGTGCGGCAACTGCGCTGTGTTCTGCCCCTACCAGGAGGGTCGTCCCTACAAGGACAAGCTCACCCTGTTCTGGAGCGAGCAGGACATGGAGAACTCCGAGAACGAGGGTTTCCTGGCCGTGGACGAGGATCACTTTAAGGTCCGTGTTGCCGGCACGGTCCGTACCGTCTCGGTCGATGCCGTCAACACCGGCCTTCCCGAGGCCGTCCGCCTGACCATCAAGGCCGTGCGCGACAGCTATCCGTATCTTCTTAAGAAATAGGCGAGTCTCTTATGGCCAAATCCATTCAACATAACGTGGCCTACGTTGCCTGCGGAAGCGGCTGTGCTTCCGCAGGCGGCGACGCCCACTGCAGCGAAGGCTGCATTGGCTGTGGCGCCTGCGTCACGGCCTGCCCCCACGGCGCCATTGCGCTGGTCGATGGCATCGCCCGCGTGGATCGCTCAAAGTGCACGGGCTGTGGCCTGTGCGGCATGGCGTGCCCGCAGCGCGTGATTGCCTTCGTTCCCGGCTACCAGAACATCCTGGTGCGCTGCAACAACACCGATAAGGGTGCCATTGCGCGCAAGATCTGCGACACGAGCTGCATCGGTTGCGGCATGTGCGCCAAAAAGTGCCCTGCAGGCGCTATCCGCATCGAGGACAACTGCGCCCATATCGACGGCGCGGACTGCCTGTCGTGCGGCATGTGCGCCGTCGTCTGCCCGCATGGCGCCATTCACGACCGCACCGGCATCGCCGCCGGCGTGTAGAAGGGAATCACCATGGCACAGGAATTCACTTTTACCGTTAACGGCGTGGAGCGCACAACGACTCAGAACAAGCCGCTGCTGCGCTACCTGCGCGACGACCTGCACATCCATTCCGCCAAGGACGGCTGCTCCGAGGGCGCCTGCGGCACCTGCACCATCCATGTGGACGGTGCGGCCGTCAAGGCGTGCGTACTGACCACCGCCCTTGCCGCCGGCCGCAACATCGTGACCGTCGAGGGCCTGCCCGAGGACGTGCGCGAGGCCTTTGTGTACGCCTTTGGCGCCGTGGGCGCCGTACAGTGCGGTTTTTGCATCCCCGGTATGGTCATGGCGGGCGCGGCGCTCATCGCCGAGGATCCCGAGCCCACCGAGGAGCAGATCAAGTACGCCATCCGCGGCAACGTCTGCCGCTGCACCGGCTACAAGAAGATTATCGAGGGCATTTCGCTGGCCGCTGCGGTGCTCCGCGGCGAAAAGCAGATCGACGAGGATCTGGAGCGCGGCGACAACTACGGCGTAGGCAAGCGCGCCTTCCGTATCGACGTGCGCAAGAAGGTGCTCGGCGAGGGCAAGTATCCCGACGACATCGACGAGCTCGATCAGCCAGGTCTGACCTACGCCAGCGCCGTGCGCTCCAAGTATCCGCGCGCCCGCGTGCTCTCCATCGACACTTCCAAGGCCGAGGCCCTGCCCGGTGTGGTGGGTATCCTGCGCGCCGAGGACGTGCCGGTCAACCAAGTCGGCCACCTTATCCAGGACTGGGACGTCATGATCGCGGCGGGCGATATCACCCGCTGCGTGGGCGATGCCATCGTGCTGGTGGTTGCCGAGGACGAGGCGACGCTCGAGAAGGCCAAGAAGCTCGTAAAGATCGATTACGAGCCGCTGGAGCCCGTGCGCAACATTGTCGAGGCCAAGGCCGACGACGCCCCACGCCTGCATGACAGCTTCTTTGCCTTCGGCAACACGGTGGAGCTCAAGGACAACGTGTGCCAGAGCCGCCATGTGACGCGCGGCGACGCCGCCAAGGCGCTGGCAGAGAGCGCGTTCACCGTGACGCAGCGCTTTACCACGCCCTTTACCGAGCATGCCTTCTTGGAGCCTGAGTGCGCCGTCGCCTTCCCGTACAAGAACGGCGTCAAGGTGCAGTCGACCGACCAGGGCGCCTACGACACGCGCAAAGAGTGTGCCCACATGTTTGGCTGGGACAACGAGCCCGAGCGTGTGGTCGTCGAGACCATGCTCGTGGGTGGCGGCTTTGGCGGTAAGGAGGACGTATCCATCCAGCACCTGGCCGCGCTTGCTGCCTATAAGCTCCAGCGTCCTGTGAAGTGCAAGCTCACGCGCGCTGAGTCGCTTGCCTTCCACCCCAAGCGCCATGCCATGGACGGCACCTTTACGCTGGGCTGCGACGCCGAGGGCAACTTTACCGGTCTGGACTGCGAGATCAACTTTGACACCGGCGCCTACGCGTCGCTGTGCGGCCCGGTGCTCGAGCGCGCCTGCACGCATGCCGTCGGTCCCTACAAGTACCAGAACACCGACATTCGCGGTTTTGGCTACTACACCAACAACCCGCCCGCCGGTGCGTACCGCGGCTTTGGCGTTTGCCAATCCGAGTTTGCGCTCGAGAGCCTGATCGACCTGCTGGCCGAGAAGGTCGGTTTGGATCCGTGGGAGATTCGCTACCGCAACGCCATCGAGCCGGGTGAGGTTTTGCCCAACGGCCAGATTGCCGACTGCTCCACGGCGCTTAAGGAGACGCTGCTCGAGGTCAAGGATGCCTATTACGCGCATCCCGGACACGCCGGTATCGCCTGCGCCATGAAGAACGCCGGCGTGGGCGTGGGCCTGCCCGATGCCGGCCGCTGCAAGATTCGCGTCGAGGGTGGCCGCGCCGTGGTCTACGCCGCCACGTCCGACATCGGCCAGGGCTGCAACACGGTCTTTTTGCAGGACGTTGCCGAGGCATGCGGTCTGCCGCTGAGCTGCATCGCCAACGGCGAGTGCTCCACCGAGAACGCTCCCGACTCCGGCACCACGTCTGGTTCGCGCCAGACGGTCGTGACCGGCGAGGCCGTGCGCGGCGCCGCCTTCCTGCTGCGCGACGCCATGGTTGGCATCGAGGCCGGCAAGCCTGCGCCTACCGCCCCGGTGAGCGCGCACGGCGACGGCGTCAAGATCGAGTATGATGACGGTCGCGCCTACCAGCTGCGCACACAGGAACTCGTCGCCGGCCAGGGTATGCATCCTCAGGACCCTGCGGCCGCCATCAAGGCACTCGAGGGATGCGAGTTTGGCTACGTGTATCTGGAGCCGACCGACAAGCTGGGCGCCGATGTTCCCAACCCCAAGAGCCACATCTGCTACGGTTTTGCCACACATGTGGTCATTCTGGATGATGACGGCCGCGTGAGCGAGGTCTATGCCGCACACGATTCCGGCAAGGTGGTCAACCCCATCTCCATCCAGGGTCAGATCGAAGGCGGCGTGCTCATGGGTATGGGCTATGCGCTGACCGAGGACTGGCCGCTCAAGGACTGCGTACCCCAGGCAAGGTACGGCACGCTCGGGCTGTTCCGTGCGCCCGAGATTCCGGATATCCACGCCATCTACGTGGAGAAGGACGAGCTGCTGCCCGTGGCATACGGCGGCAAGGGCATTGGAGAGATCGCAACGATCCCCACGGCGCCCGCCGTGCAGAACGCCTACCGCGCATTCGACGGCAAGCTGCGTCCGGATCTGCCCATGGCGGATACGCCGTACAGCCGCGCCCGTCACCGCGGGTAGGGTAGAGCGCGGACGGCCATTGCTGACTACCGTCTGCGCTTGCCATCAACTGTATAAGCTGCGCCTTTGGCCCCGGCTCCATCGCGAGCCGGGGCCTTTTGTTTGGAGCGGAAACTGCGTCCCGGAATTGGCGCTCAGAATGGGATGCAGTTTCCGGATCGGCTCTCAGGCGGAAACTGCGACCCGGAATCGATGCTCAGAATGGGATGCGCTTTCCGGTAGAGCTTCTGGCGGAAAGCGTGTCCCGGAATTCGGCTCCAGAGTGGGACGCGCTTTCCGGTTGGAGCCTCAAACGGAAAGTGCATCCCGGAATCCGCGCCTGGAATGGGACACACTTTCCGGTTGTCGTTCACTTGGAAACTGCATCCCAGTTTGAGCGTTCATTCTGGGACACGCTTTCCGTTAGGCCTACCATCCGGAAAGTGCATCCCGTTTTGAGCGTCCAGACTGGGACGCGCTTTCCGCCAGCGTGGCTGCTGGGAAAGCATGTCCCAGATTGGCAAGATGCGACGCGGCGAGTCGCCGTTCAGCGGCCCCTACAGCTCCACGTCGTTAAGCCATGCCGGCAGAGCGGTCTGCCGGATGCCTGCCGTCTGCAGCTTTTTCGCGAGCACTCCTGCCGAGCGGATTTCACTCATGGTAAAGCGCAGCAAGGGATGGCCGTAGAGCGATAGGTGTGCCTCGCGCTGACGTTCGGCAACGAGCGTCTCGGCCGTAGTGCGTCCCGCAAGCATGGTCTGGTCGGTATATTTGACAAGCCCGTCGAGTTCGCCCAGCGTGAGTTCCCGCGCCTGGCGCTCCCAGGCAAAGTCCGTTCGTATGGGCTTGGCCGAATCGAAGGGGTCCGTCAGCTCGTATTGAAGCCAGTCGGGTGCAAAGCCCGTCTCGATCATGACGGCTCGGGCGACTGATTCCCCGCCGCTCTCGGCGCGGGCGTCGGCATATCGAAGCGTTGTGAGGGCGGTGCGAATCGCGCGACCATTGCGGGCAGTCGCTCGTTGCTCGATGGCCTCCATCAGCTGTTCCCGCACAAGGACGAGCTTTGAGATCGCCGAATCGGCAATGGGCATGCCGTCGACAAAACCAGTTTGCAGCAGGCAATCTGTGGTCGTTTGGATGGGCGGCGTTACCGATATGCCGGCTCTGTGTATTGCTCCCGCCGGCTCAATCTGGTGCCGCTGGATTCGGACGGCCGGACGAGCCGACGGCTTGGTGGTACTGCAGACATGCACGACATTCAGGTGTCGCCACGAGACCTCGAGCCCCAGCAGGCAAGCTGCCGAAAACGAGCAGAACGTCCAATCGGGGTGGATGATTGCAAGGGCGTGGATAATCTCGCAATGGCGTTGCGCTCGGTTGAGTTCATCCCAGCGCGTTTTTCACGCAAACAGTCCCGGCATGGGGGAGACGACCGTGTCGCCGATGCGCCGAAGTAACGCTTTACGAATCGCCGTGCTCGGGGGAATCAGGCATCGTCCTTCCTGTTCGGCTTGAGTGAGCAGTTGGTCGATGAGCTGGTCATTGCAATGCGCCATGGGCTACCGCCTCCTTTTTTGGGTAGCAAAAACGTATCAGCCGCAACTTGCCGCCCAACTGACCAAAAGCTGACCAGAATCTAACCAAGCAGGTAGACGGCCTGCTTTTGGCGACATATTTCATGTTTGAATCGGTGGGCGGTAATCGGCGACCGTGAACGGTAGCGAGTTATGAAGCCTTGGTAAGTTTAGGGACGTGTACTTTTCCGAAAAAGAGCAATCTATCTGCTGTTTTGTGTTTCTGGATCGCATGCTTGAAGGCATGTGATATGGGCTGCGGATCGTCGTCTGTGCCGGCGGAAACTGCGTCCCGGATTTCGGCCCCAGAGTGGGATGCCGTTTCCGGATCGGACCTCAAGCGGAAGCTGCGTCCCGGAATCGAGCCTCAGGGTGGGACGCATTTTCCGGTAGAGGCCTGGGACGGAAAGAGCGTCCCGGAATCCGGGCAATTCGGTGGTCAGGTGGTTGAACGAGCGGGCATCGAGCCTTCATGGCTGAAAACCATTTGTTAAACCTGGCGCCCGTGGGTAGAATAAACTCGACGGCAGCCCAAGTTGTGGTTAGCTGGGCAGCGCCGTTACTCAATTTAAGGGGTCAATGCCTTAACGGCGTCGACCCCTCTTGTTTTGCTTCGAATGCTGCTTGAGTGCCTCGGAAAGTCCGATAAGCGCTGCGAGGAGCGAGACCAAAGCGGCCAGGAGCTTCACGAAATCAATCAGATCGGACATTTCATGTCCGCACGAGCGCCTATCCTTACGGCAATGTAGCCGCCTGTGTAGCAAGCGGCAGGCAACGGAGAAAGGCCCTAACCGTGTCAGCTGAAAAGACGCCGTGTATCTCGGCTATCGATACGACGAACTTTGCGCGCCAGATTGTGCTGGACTTTGAGTTTGCGCCGGTGCCAAAGCAGCGCCAGCGCCGTGGACTGCGCAATGAGATTATCGAGGTTGGCGCTGTCAAGCTCGATTACCACGGCAACGTTATGGGCGAGTTCTCGCAGTTTGTGCAGACGGAATTTACCGAAGGCGTTGCATTCCCCGTCCGCGAGCTCACAGGGATATCGGCCGTGGACACCGCGATGGCCGATCCGCTCTATGTGGTGATCAAAAGGCTCAGCGATTGGATTGGTCGCTACTCCGCTCAGGTGGTTTGCTGGAGCGGGACGGACCGTCGACAGCTTTTGACCGAGTGCCAGGCAAAGCACATCGACCTTTCCGCATTTCCTACGGACTGGGCCGACCTACAGGCGTTTTACACCTCGATTATGGACGTGGGCAGCCACGGGCGCGTCTCGTTGGGCGACGCGGCAACGTGGTTTGGCATCGAGTTCGACGAGTCGACGGGCCATGCCCACAGTGCCCTAGCCGATGCGCGCGTAACCGCCAAGTTACTCAAGCAGATGATGGACGGGGACTATCGCGTGAGCCCGCGCGCCCAGGAAGTCCGCCAGCGGTGGGGGATGGGCGAGCGAGCTCAGACGCCCCTTTCCAGCAAGTGCCCCGAGCTGGGCGACCTGCTGCTGAAGCTGAAGGCGGAGGGGAGGTAGGTAGATTGTGGAGACCTGACTCTGCATCAAATTCGGCGTGGAGCAAGGTCAGATCAAAATGAGCCATACGAGCTGCTGGTGCAATATGCCCCTAGCATAATTGGGTAAAAAGTGTTTGCTATTTTCTTTGGAAAGAGGAGCGTATGAACTCAGCGCTAGAAGGTCTTTTGGAAAGGCTGCCCGAGTCGCCTACTCCGCTGACGCAGGACAATCGACGTAATATTGCAACTAATATTCCCGTTCCAAACGACTACGAGGTCTTATGGGCTGATATCCAAAGCTTTGGCGGCTATCCAGCCGGGGTGGTTGTTACGGATAAATGTCTTATCGTCAAGTCGACTAAAGAAGCGGTCAGGGAGCGGGCTAAAGACATCAAAGCCAATAACAAGAACCTTGAAAAGAAGGACCGCGCTCCTGTCCCTAAAGATCTCTACAGAATCATTCCCTGGGAATACTTTTCTCCCGATGAGTATTGCGTTGATGCAATTTCGAAGGATAGTTTTGTCTTGCGGTCTGGAGGCATGGAGGTTGCAAGGTTTGCCAGCCCCGAATTCTGCGACGCTCTCAACAAATTAAGTCGCGACTATAAGGAAAGGCGGAGGGCTGCCGAGGAGATTCTGAAGAATGCTTCTTTCAGCGCTATAAACGCTTTGAATTCTGAAGCCGTCATGTTTAATGCGGCGTACGGCTCAGGTCAAACTAAGACGGGACACGGAATATACGCCGAAGAAGCTGGTACACTTCTGGACGTATTTAACGGAGAAAGTTCAACGGTTGTCGGAAGAGATAACGCAAAAAACGGCCCCGATAAAATTGTCAATGCAGCTCCTGTCCAGTGCAAATATTGTCGCACTGCCAGTGCTTCTGTTGACGCTTGCTTTCAGCTTGATTCTGCTGGGAAAAAAGTATTTAGGTATCTCGATCTCTCGGGCAATCCGATGAAGATCGAGGTCCCTTCAGATCAATACGCGGCAGCGGTTGAGAAAATGAAGACGAAGATTGCGGCCGGACAAGTTCCCAACGTGGATGATCCTTGTGCTGCGTATGACATCATTAGAAAAGGACGCCTGTCATACTCTCAGGCTTTGAATTTGGCAAAGGCCGGAACAATAGAGTCCATTTCTTTTGACGCCGCTACGGGAGCCGTTGCCTGCGCATCCGCCTTTGGAATTTCTGCGGTTGTAACGTTTGCGCAGGTATTTTGGAAAACTAAAAATGCCAGAGTGGCAGCAAAAAGTGCGCTTTGGACGGGATTGAGAGTATATGGACTGAGTTTCACAGGGAGCATCCTTGCATCTCAAATCGCAAGAACAAACGCACCAAACGTCCTCCAGCCACTTGCCGTTGGTCTTGCAAATAATCTCGACAAGAGCGTGGTTCAAGGCTTCGTTAATTCCTTTAGGGCACTTGCCGGCAAAAAGGCTATTTACGGTTCCGCCGCTCAGAAGAGTTTCGTAAAGTTTATTGGCTCAAACGCTATGGCTGAAGGTGTCATGTTCATAGTGTTCGCCGTTCCGGATACGCTTAATAGAATAACCGACAGGATGTCGACGGCTCAGTACGCAAAGAATATGTTTGCGCTTGTTGCATCATTTGCGGGGTCCATAGGCGCAACCGCTGCAGCAGGTGCAGTGCTTTGCGGAAGCTTTGGGGAGCGTGTGAATAAAAATATAGGAAAAGCTGTTGGCCTTAGTGCTGGGTTAGTTGGCGGGGGGCTTTGCGGTGGCGTGGCAAAAATGGTCGGAAACCTATTCAAAGAGGATGACTGTATTTTGACGGGAAGGCTGGTCAATGCAGTGCTAACCAGTGCGTTATTTGAGCACATGTTGTCGTCGGAAGAACAAGAGGCATTGTTTGACGATCTTGGAGCCAGTAAAAAGGAACTATCACGGCTTCAGAGAGATTTGCTTGGATCTAGCTCCCAATCTAAGGATATCTTGCTGTTTCTCGAGCCGAAAATTGAGAAAGCTAAGAGCGGCAGGGCGAGAGTGTCTTTTCGGGATGAGCTTAACATGGAGAGCGAAATGGCTGATTTGATTGTTCGGGATGTGGTTCTCGATGAGATGTGATTGTTGCGGACGCAGGAAAGGCTTTTTTGAGTCTTTTGCGGTCGTCAAAAATGGCGATTTGGCATTAAACCTATGCGCTAGGTGTAATGACCTTGCATATAAAACACGCGATGCTGCAGCTGAGCACGATCGCGAAAAGTTTGATCTGGCAACGCGGGAGTGGCAAAACGCCTCGAAGCATGTGTCTAAAGACTTTGGGATATGGCAGGACCATTTTATTGCGACTGTTTGGAATAGGTTTAATGACTAGCCTGCAAGAGGGTCGGCCGACGGATTGCTCTGTGAGATTGCAAAAATCGGGCTCATGCTTAAGTGGGGCAGCCGACTCGTCATTTTCACAAATTCGCATTAACCTCGCACCGCAAATCGGCGAATCCATGAAAGTCTTATCGGAAACAATAGCAAGAGTTAAAGTCCCAAGGATTGTAATACCGAGCGAAGTCTTCGCCCCGTATCGCGAGCTCCAAAATTGTCTGGCCGCTCAAAGAGACTCTTTCTTTGACACATCGAGTGCCGTTCACGAGGCGCTTAAGCCCTTAACGACTGCTCTTTCTGAGGCCATTAATCAAATCAATTGGCAATCGCTAGGGCCGCGTTTTGAGAATTTCAGATGGGATTGTTACAAAGACGGTGCTGCTTGTTGGGGAAGATATGGGTGGCCTATTTCCTATCTGCCGTTTTCAGATGTTTGTGATCCACCTTCCACGTTTCAGGAGGCCAACGCTCTCTACTCGAGCATTTTGACCGATGATGAAATGTGTAAGCTATTAAAGGAGTTTGAGCAGGGCGTTAGGAAAAAGCGCGATTTGCAAGAGTGCGTTGAGCTTTTTCGGCAACGCCATTACAAGCCCTGCGCCATGATGCTTTGCAGCTTGATAGAGGGTCAGTTGATACTTGAGATGCCCAAGGGGGAAAAGAGGCGAAATGGCAAAGCCGCTTTAGAAAAAGCGAAGCGGGATGTTGATTGCTTTGAAAGTGATGCAATGTCTCTGGTTTGGCTTAATAATTGCCTAACTGTGTATGATTACTTTTTCCACAATGCAAACAACTTCAATCGCGATATCGAAGGCGAACTCAACCGAAATTTTCTGATGCACGGGATGATGTACAAGCCGGTAAGAAAACAGACATGCAAGAAGCTGTTCCTTTTGCTCCATTCTTCATCAGCGGTCTTCGAAATGTTGAAGTGCTAGGTCGGAAAGCTCGTTTGCAACTAAGCTATTCGAATGAGAGGCGACCGCATTTTGAGCGTCTCACACTCTTTGCGCATAGGTGCAATATATCGAACTCTGTTTGAGTCTTGAACCTGAATTGTTGTTCAACAATTTGTACTGTACCTGCGGCGCGAGAATAGCTACCGCTCATCGTTAATATGCCGAGCTTGGCAATAAAAAATACGGAACCGAATATAATTCAAGATAAGGTTATGGGGTTGCTGGCTTCATTTCGGGTAGCCAAACAACAGAATGGCTAAGATAACGAGGGTATTGTGAACAGTAGTCAAAGGGTGTCGTTCGCTGATCTATTTAACTCTCATTCTTGCGTAGGAAATGACATCCATTTCTCTTTCCCAAATATGGGTGAGGTTGAAATTACGTCGATTACGCGGGCGAACTTGTCTTTACTGCGCAGGGCTCGAACAAAGGGATGCCCGGGCCTAATTGTCAGCTGCCCTGATTTCGAAAGAGAAGCCATTGCTATTGTGCTCTTGGCGGCGCTGGAGAACTTGATGACTGGTGGGCCTCGCCAAGGACTTCATAAGGTTCAGGTTGGCGATAAGGTCGCGATCGGAAACTGTGTCGTCAAGATTACCTCGATTGACGAAAAAACAGTCAGATTTTCTTCTCAAGATGAATCGCTTGGCCTCAGCAGAGAGGTGAGGGAGTTTCCGCTTGCCCACAACGCTTCCGCTGCCGCGGAACTCTCGTTGACGCGAAGCACGAAAAAACGCAAGCGTAATTCATTGCTTAGAGAAGAAGAGCTCTATCAGTCGCTTGCCCCAACACTCAGAGACATTTTGAATCAATGCGGCAGAACCGTTCAACCAGTTGGTTACGTTACCTCTCCATCCCAATACGCGAATGATGCACCGACTGCCATCTGTAAAGGCAAAGTGCGTATAGGGGGCCGGGAATACGACCTGAATGAAGCAATGCCAGTGGCTTACGTTGACCAAAACGGCGAGGAACACTGTGGCTTTAAATGGCCTTTTGCATGCACTCCATCCATTTATATTGGTCCGCGGGTAGACGGAGTAGGTAGCATTTCTCAAATAATCGACATCTCTATGGATGAATCGCTTCCCGTTGAATTTGTGTCCCTGAACATTTCTACTCCCGATCTGATGAACACAACACTTCTAAGTGACATCTTAGATTTAAAAGATTGTGGAATTGAGGCTATAGGCTTCTGTGATCGTTGGACTATGGATCGTTTGCGTCAGCTTGGCGATCAGGGCTTTCTACTATTTGACTGGGACGACTGCAATGCTGCGCTGTTGTCAGATGACCCAGTTCTGTCCGATATCCAGCGCAGGGTTCTTGATAAGCCGCATGAAATTGTGTATCCGGTGCCCGATGAACGGGCGGGCTTAACGCGTGCTGCCGAGATCGTATATAACACATTGGGCAGCATTGATGTGGATGACGACGATGTCCTTGGAGCAATCCAAGACATCTATGTTGTTTTGGGGTCTGCAATTCGAATGACGGAAGCGCCTGACAAAAAATACAGCGATTTGCAGTGTGACATTATCAACTCCGCGCGTGAATTGATTGAAGACTCGAGAGTTTTGATGCTCCCTGATTACAATCTGCTCGTTGAGGCATGCGGTATTTTAACTGCTGTATTTAGAGCGGGACATCGAATGCCAAAAGAACAGGTCATATACGATTTAATTGTCGACGGCATTGAGGATGGCTTGTCTACCATTCTTGTTGTTGACAGAAATCGGGTTGACGAAGTCTATGCTTATTGGGCAAAGGAACTTGAGCTAAACGGATATAGCGCGAAGCAATTTAAAGTGATTGCGGTAAGAGACTATCTGCGAGGAAAATATCTCGGCAGCCAGGACCGAGTTATTTTTAGCGGATGGTATGACAAGGGGACTATGGTCAAGGCCCTTCATGCTGGTTTGGCGAACAATGTCTATCTCGTTCTCTATGGATATGAAGATGGAAACGGTGGACTAGAAGTTGGTTGGCGGACAAATGCCCGCTTGCAATGGAATGAAATGACAAACCGCTGTCTCAAAATATCGGATAAGACATTGGATGCATTGGACGTTTCGCCGCTTAAGAGAATAAATAGAGTCTTGCCGTCGAGACGGGCAGGTGTACCGGTTGAAACTGAAGTTATTTGCGGAGAACAGCCATCGTCTTTCGTTAGTAAATTAGAGGAAAAGAGAATAAGCAAAGACATTGCAAAAGACGGAGAAGAATCAGTTCTCGCAACGCCGGTGTTGTTTCATGATGGAACTCACGTTTGGCTTAGAGCCAAAACTTCGGGTAGGAAGGGTGGCCGTCTTCTTGTTATCAGCAATTGTCTTGCTGGAAAAAGTGCAGAGCCTGATCAGAAATCCGCTTCGGCTCTTCTCCCGGGGGACGTGGTTTTGCGAACTCATTCGGATAAGTCGTATATAAAAAGGGAATCTGAAAGGTCCACAGAAAACTACGACAACGTGCTGGCTGCGGCGCATAAATGGCGTGAACCAATTAAGGATGCGCGTATGGCTGGATACACAGATGCCGAAATAATAGACAAGATTTACTCAGAGGTGTCGGAAACACGAACGAAAAGCGCAGTCCGAGCTTGGGTGAGAGGGAGGAATATTGCACCGCAAGCGAAAGAGGACGTGCGGGCGATATTCGTTGCGCTTGGTTTTTCGATAACCGACGAAGAATTAAATTCTATCGAGCGTGCCGTCACCGCCATTAGGAACAAGCACCGCGCGGTCGGCAGAATTGCGGCGAAAGATATGGTTGCAGCGTTTATTCGCGATTTGGCTAAATATGGCTTGGATAGCGCGGTTGCCGGTTTCGACGAGCGACATGAGGCGGGCGATATCGAGTTGCTCAGAGTGGCTTGCGTTGGCGATCAAAAGGACGTGGCGATTAATCGCGTTGACGTTTTGTAGGGAGTGCTTTTAGATGAATACAAAATTCGATGACGCTATTGATGAAGAGCTCAGGAACCGTCTGTATAAGTCTGTGCATGAGGAATTTGTTGGTCCAATGGACCCGGACTCTGAGGAAATGCTCGATGAGGGCGCTTCTCCCGCGCTTCGCTATCATGCGGGGGTTCTGCACCCACGGGGCGCTCACGTTGATATCGCTCAAGAGAAGAGCACCGGCGGAGAATCGGATGCAGTTCTGGATAGAAGCAATGAAGGTTCTGTCTGCGACAGTGGTTTGCTAGATGTAGCGGATGCCTCGGATGTGAGCGAGGCTTCATCTGACGAGGACTATGAAGAGCCGGTCGCGTTATCCAATGCGCGTGCGCAGTCTGCCATCAGCATGACCGTGGCAGTTCAGCCTGAAGATGTCTTGTCGGCTGATATCCGTTGCGCAAAATATGTCCGAGTTAAAGTTGACGACAAGAGCCATTTTAAACGCGTCCCCGTACACTTTGTTTTCAACCAGGGAGACCTCAAAATTCCAAGCGGACGTCATGACGATGTTAAACGTGTTTACAGACTGGGGGAAGAGCATCTCGAGCTATGGCTCGTTTACCGTCGTGCTATTTCGGGCGGCGTTGTGCTTACGGTGGCCGTATGCAATACAGATTACGTTACAGACAATCGATCCGATGATGATCTTAAGTGCTATTACCAAACCTATTTGAGAATTAACTCTGACAGCGGTCTAATTCCGCCGGTATGGAATCAGGCAAATGATGTTGTATCGGCGGAAGATGCGACAAAACGACTTATCTATCGCAATATTCGAAACTATGCGATAGGGCATGGGTGCGCAACTCGTTGGGATGACAATCGGCCTGTACTATGGGCTGAAACCCAAATTATTCCAATTGCCGAAACACGCTCAATGAAGCCAATTCACCCATCTATGGAAAACGTGACCTTATCGATCGAAGATTTTGGCAATCCCAATCATTGGGAAGACACTGTTAGGTCGATGCGGCTTTTATGCAAGAAATATGCTCAGTGGATTGCTGAGGTAAGGAGTAAAGCTGAAGGCCTAGCGGAATGCTATCAAGCGACAGCTTGGGATAACTTGGCTCAGTGCGATATTTGTCTTAATCGTATTGAAGAGGGTATCGGCACGTTGGAAGCGAATGACATAGCAAAAAAGGCGTTCATAATGGCCAACGAGGCCATGTATGAGCAGTTCTTGCATTATAGCGTTGTCTCAGGAGAGCGTGGCAGCCTTGATGAGCCCCTTGGATACACGCGTAGTTGGAGGCCCTTTCAGCTGGCCTTTATTTTGATGAATATCAGATCGATGGTGGATGAGACATGCGACGACAGGAAGGTCGTCGACTTGATCTGGTTCCCAACTGGTGGCGGTAAAACGGAGGCGTATCTGGGGCTAACAGCATTCGTGCTAATTTGGGAGCGTCTGTCGCATAATGAGAGTGAAGGCGTCACCGTGTTTATGCGGTATACCTTACGTCTTCTGACTTCACAACAATTCGATCGCGCCTCTTCCCTTATCTGCTCTCTTGAAGCGATGAGGCGCAAGGAGCCCGAGCTACTCGGTAGTCGCGAGTTCAGAATTGGATTATGGGCTGGTAGTGATGCAAGCCCGAATAAGCGTGACGAAGCTGAGAAAAAGAGGCAGGCTTATGTTGATAGAAACGAAGGCCTTAATCCATTTCCAGTGCGCAAGTGCCCTTGGTGTGGGAGTAGTTTTGAAGACGACCGCAGGACATCTTATGTGCGTCAAAGGCGGACAAAAAAGCTATTGTTTGTCTGCTCGAATCCTGAATGCGGCTATTCGAAAGGCGACGGACTGCCTTTGGATGTCGTCGATGAGGAGATTTATCAAAACCCGCCATCACTTCTTGTCGGAACAATTGATAAGTTCGCAATGCTGCCCTACCGTCACGAAGCCTTTGCTTTGTTCGGAATTGACAATGGCAGAAGGGGCCGTCCTCCCAAACTGATCATCCAGGATGAGTTACATTTAATATCTGGACCGCTAGGGTCGATGGCGGGCCATTACGAAACCCTTGTTTCTGCGCTTTGTGAGCGCGCTGACGACTCTTCCAAGATTTTGCCAAAAGTCGTTGCTTCGACAGCGACGGTTAGCAGGGCTAAAGAGCAGTGCAATCAGTTATATGCCTGTGGGGAAGACAAGGTATTTCAGTTTCCGTCTTCAGGAATAGACTACGACGACTCTTTCTTTTCCTATGAAGACAAGGAAGCTCGAGGTCGCCGATATGCTGGTTTGTTTATCCCGACATTGAATGCTGCTTCTGCAAACATACGCCTCTATGCAGACCTTCTTTGGGAGCCTGCAACATGGAATGATGTTACTGATGAACAAAAAGATCCTTATTGGACCATCGTTGGCTACTATGGGACAACGAGAGAACTTGGACAAGCCGTCACTTGGATGGGCGGTGATATTCCGGAACGACTTCACGAACACAAGTTGCGTGCGGAGCGAGTTGGCGATAAATCCGTGCGGTATATCAACGTGGCTAAAGAGCTGACGGGACGTAAGGATGCCGACGAGGTGAGAAAGGGCTTAGACAGCCTCACTATTTCATATCCTTCAAGTAAGGCTGTTGACCTTTGTTTTGCGACTAATATGATTTCTGTAGGCTTGGATGTCGGGCGTCTTGGGCTGATGGTTGTCGAGGGCCAGCCCAAGACAACGGCAGAATACATTCAGGCAAGTAGTCGTGTTGGCCGCGGTAAGGCCAAGGGCATTGTGTTTGTTGTTTATAGTGCTACGAAGCCACGCGATCGTTCGCATTACGAGAATTTTGCAATGTATCACAATGGGTTTTATCAAAACGTTGAGCCATCTAGTGTCACCTCATTTTGTAGACAGGTTCGCGATCGTGCTCTGTTCGGAACCTTGATCGGTATTTATCGGTCTGTGGATGAAGAAGATTCCGAGGCGTTCCGAAGCCCCGAGGAAAGGGCTTTTTCACTTGCGGCGGAAACGATACTATCTCGAATCGAAAAGGTTGATCCTCATGAGCTTGCTGGTGCCAAACAGGATATAGAAGCCATTCGCGCCATTTGGCAAGAGAGTGACTATGACCGATGGTTCGAACTTAAGCCGGATAATCTTGATCCGCCGACTCCGCTTATGCATCCTTCGGGAAGCAAGACGAGCGATGCATGGAGCGGGGGAACGTTTGATGTTCCGACTTCGATGAGAAGCGTTGACGCTCAATGCAAGCTGCGGATTGTAGGCTCATATGGCGAATATAACGAGAGGGAGGCGGAATGTAATGCCTAGGTTCAATGCTGGAAATACTCGCAAACAGGGAAGAGGAAAAAGTTATTCGCTTCGCATGGGCCAGATGTTCGGGCCGTATAGCGTTGGCGCAATTTACCCGTGCGATGCCAATACTACGGTAATGATTGCCGGCCTTGATGCTTATGAGCAACAGGTAAACAAGGGGGACCTGGAGACAATTGCAGATTCAAGGCTGAAAAGATACGTTGGAGTAAATAGGTTGTATGCGCCTCCAGTTGATGACGGGCACCACGGCGGTTTCGTCCCAGCGCTTCGTTTTCCCAACTGGTTGTATTGCCCACGATGCGGTCAAATGCAATACAAAGAGTCGACCAATGTAAGTACACAGATTCGATGTGAGGCTTGTTCAAAAAAATTTAAGCGCGATATTAAGCTCATTCCAGAGCGTTTTGTCGTCGTGTGTCCACATGGCCATATCGATAATTTTCCCGTTATGCAGTGGGTGCATAACGGAACAGACATTGATCCGAAATCAAGAGAACATGTTGTAAGCAGAAGGACCATGGGCGGAAGTACGACCATGGGCGATATCGTCTATCAGTGCACTTGCGGAGCTCGTAAATCGCTCCACGGAGCTAATAGACCAGAAGGACTGAACAAGATTGGTTATCACTGCAGCGGCAGGCAGCCATGGCTTAATCGTATTTCCAAACAACAATGTTCTTGCGACGGGAAAGACCTGCGCGTCGTTATTATGGGCGCAACGAACGTATGCTATCCCGATGTGGTTAGTTCTGTGCTTATCCCCGACGCACTGGATGAGCGGGTGAAGGCGATTGCCGATGAACGGTTTGTTACGATGCTCGAATTTGATAGAAAAGGCGATTTAGATACCGCGCTATCGCTGGTCGCAAGCATGGGGGGAGTTGACCAAGAGGATCTGCGTCTGGCTTATCAACGAAAGAAGACTGAAGGTGACTCCGGGCAATCCGGAATCGAGTATCTTCATGATGAGTATCTGACGCTGCGAGATCCTAAAATAAAGAAAAATGGCGAATTTGTCGGCCGTGCCGTTAACCCCAGTGAATATGAGTCGCCGCTTATCCGCAACTATATAGCGGGTGTATCCCTGATAGATACTTTGACCGTAACCCGGGCTCTCGTTGGGTTCACCAGATTGAACCCTGAATACAACGATCTGAAGAGTATGGAGGAAAGGCGAAGAGAGCTTTCGAGAAAACGACTTGACTGGACGCTTGCAAACCAAACCGTTGGTGAGGGAGTGTTTGTTGAATTCGACCAGAGTGTTTTGGAAGAGTGGTGTGCGCGCCCCGAGGTTGCTGCCAGAATCGAGGTAATGCAGGAAAACCTGAATAACTCGATAAAAAGCCGTAATGCTGAACCTAGGGAAATTAACCCTCTGTTCGTCGCTATTCACACTTTTTCTCATCTTGTTTTATTGGGTATCAGCGAAGTCTGCGGTTACTCAGCTGCATCTCTTCGTGAAAGAGTATATTGCCAAGCGTACCTAGAGGATGGCGCCGAGGAGTTCGAGGACATGCATGGCGTTCTAATCTACACTGCGTCCGCGTCGGGAGATGGTTCTCTGGGCGGATTGGTCAGATCCGGGGAGCCGGGCAGGTTCGAAGAGATTCTAAACAATTCCATGCGGAAAGCTACTTGGTGCTCAGATGACCCTGTCTGTATTGAATCGCGGGGCCAAGGGCTTGACTCTTGCAATCTGGCAGCTTGTTATAACTGTGCACTTGTTCCGGAAACCGCTTGCGAAAACGGCAATAGGTTTCTCGATAGGGCTCTAATCGTAGGTACGTTCGGCATGCCGACGACTGGTTTATTTAGTGCTGATCTTTACAATGCCCTTTGAGGAAATTGGAACAGGAATCAGACTGCTCAAACGCCTGTTTAACTAGTGGGTTAGCGAAAGCTGGCCCACTAGTTAATTGAAGGTCATAAAGACTATTCGGCTAAATATGTCCGCATGCGCATTTAGTTTACTGTCATACAGTCACTATTGCCATGCGTTGTGATACGCCTTAAGCTAGTGATTCGCTGTGTCAATTAGCGGACAAATCGTCCGCAGTTTATTCCGATTGGATAGCATGTTAGACGTAAAAGGGGAGATAACTGCAAAGCGTAAAGAGCTTGCGTTAACTCAAAAAGAGTTCGCCGCTGCCCTTGGGATGGGGCCAAATGGTGATAGAACTGTGCGCCGTTGGGAGACGGGAGAATCTTGTCCTTCTGCAGCTGAGCTGGCTTTTATTCGCTCTTTTGGCCATAAGGCTCCATTTGCACAAGGCGATCGCAAGGACGCTCCCTTTACTTATATTGACCTCTTTGCGGGCATCGGTGGCATACGCATGCCCTTTCAAGAATTGGGTGGCAGGTGCGTTTTCTCTTGCGAGTGGGATAAGTTCGCTCAGAAGACCTATCGAATGAATTACGGTGACACCCCTGCGGGAGATATTCACGAGGTCCGCTCGGAAGACATTCCGAGTTTTAATGTGCTGCTAGCAGGCTTTCCGTGTCAGCCCTTTTCACTTGCAGGTGTGTCGAAAAAGAAATCTATGGGCAGGGCGACGGGATTCGAAGACAAAACTCAGGGTACTTTATTCTTTGAAGTAGCTCGCATTCTGCGCGATAAGAAGCCGGAGGCTTTCCTGCTTGAGAACGTTAAGAATTTAACGAGCCATGACCATGGCAAGACCTTCAAGATTATTATGCAGACGCTTGAAGATGAACTGGGTTATGACGTCCATTACAAAGTGCTCGACAGTAAAAATTGGACTTGCCAACACCGTGAGCGCATCTATATTGTCGGCTTCAAGAAAAAGACTCCATTTGACTGGAATCAGCTTGATATGGGGTCTGGTGGTCATACTGTTAAGGAGATTCTTGAAGACAGCCCGGATAATCGATACATTTTGTCGGATAAGTTATGGGACTATTTGCGTGCTTATAAGAAAAAGCATCAGGCGGCTGGCAATGGATTTGGCTATAGCACAGTGGGCCCCGACGACACCACGCGTACCCTTTCAGCGCGATATCATAAGGACGGTAGCGAAATCCTTATTTCTCGTGGCGAGGGAGTCAATCCCCGCAAGCTCACTCCGCGTGAATGTGCAAGGCTCCAGGGCTTTCCCGATCAATTCATCATTCCGGTGTCTGACACGCAGGCATATCATCAATTCGGAAACTCCGTTACTGTTCCAGCAGTGCGGGCGGTCGCCAAGGCAATGATGGAGGCTTATTTCGATGGATTACGGTGTACTGAGTAGCTACTTTGATGGCGCAGTCGCAAAGAGACTGGTCGCGGTTGATATCGATGGGAAAGTAAGCAATCAGCACGAATTCAATGGTACCGCTGAGCTTCGATCGCTCTTTGGCGATAATGATATCAGGGGCATACCGACGACCTTTGCTTATCTGTGCGACGATGCTAACCCGCTGTTTGACCATGGCTTCACAACTTGGTATGACGCCCGCAGGAAGCATCCTACTAGGACTGAATATAGGCTTTACTACAATGACAATGATGCAATTAAGGCCGCTCATATCGACGACCTAATGATCATGGCGATTTCTGATGAGCACGGTCTTTTGGTTGTGTTCGCGAGTCGAGGATCAAATGCCGAAAGTCAACTGAGGTGGCTGTTTGGTTTAGAGGATGTCTCTAGTGGCAGATTCTCGCGGTCAACGACCGATGACATTAGAGTCGGATCGATTGCGGCATCTATTCTCGAGGCAATTGGTGTTGAGGTTGCCTTGCCTGCTTCTGCCGAGTCATATCTGGACGATATGATCGATAAATTCGGCGACTCGTTTCCCAAAGGAATCGACTTCACAAGGTATTCTGCCTCGACGCTTGGCGATCTTGACTGGAGGGGATTTCCTGACCAGTGCTTACTTGATTGCTATGAACGAGAAGAGATTCTATTCAAGGTATTCGAAAGGTACTTACTTGAAAATGACCTCACTCCCTATATGAGGGGAGTGCTGGATGTTGACGCGGTACTTCGAATAACGATGTCAACATTTCAGCGAAGGAAGTCGCGAGCAGGCGCGGCGTTTGAACACCAGCTCGAGTTTCTGTTTAAAGGAAGGGGCATTCGTTATACCGCTCAGCCCTACACTGAGGGTAAATCGAAGCCGGATTTCATTATGCCGTCCATTGAGGCGTACAGAGATGCTTGTTTTCCGGTAGAGCGGCTGACGATGCTCGGGGCAAAGACGACAATAAAAGAGCGTTGGCGTCAGGTTCTCGAAGAGGCAAATCGAATTGATCATAAGCACCTAATTACGCTCGATGCTGCGGTTAGCACAGAGTACACGGATTCGATGCGCGAACACAATCTGCAACTAGTTGTGCCTCGTCCCGTTTTTGTTTCATATACTGCCGAACAACAAAAATGGTTGATGAGCGTAGGCGAGTTTTGCGAGATGCTTGAGGAAAAACAAGCAAGCGAATAGTTTGTGTGCCGTTCGCTTGCTTGACCGTATTCATAAGTTTTGCGCTGAGGGCAATGCGTTGGGTGGTACTGCAGTAATTACATACACTGCTCGATGTTGGCTAATGGAACGTTGTAGATTGTAGTCATGAACGGCGCACATCCTCCCCCTGCCATTAGGCCTTCAAACAAGTCATCAATCCCCAGCCTGCTCCTTAGCCAATCGAGCGCAGGCGCGTTTGATCTGGTTCACATTCATCGGCGTCCAAGCCTTAAAGACAAAGGCATCCTTGCCGTCGACGGAGATGGGCTCTGCATCGTAGAACTTGCCTTCGCGGCCCGCTGGTATTTTGTCGCGAAGCAGCGGATGGCTAATACCCAAGGTGTCGAATGAGCACCGCTGGTCGTAAAGTGCGCGCCTGTCGGGCGTTCCGTCGATAATCTGGAGCAGCATGCGGCGAACTTCGGCAGTATCTATTGTCGGTCCGGCGGGGTGCTTTGGCTTAGCCTTGCTCTTCGGTTTGCGCTTCTTCTCCTTTTTGGGCTTAGCAGGCTTGTCGGGCTCAGCGGGATTGGCTGCGCTAGCTTCCTCCGCGGACTTCTCGACCGTATCGGTTGCCTCTACTATGGGCTCGGCTTCAACGACTGCCGGGGCCTCGATAGACTCCTCGGGTTCTGGTTTCGGTTCGTGCATGGGCTCTACAGGATCTGGCTCCACCACTTGTTCAATTTCGACCTGAGCAGGCACCGCCGGATTCTCCGGCATCACCATGGTTGCAGCAAGCGGCTCCCATTGCGGTTCAGGACTTACCTCAACAACCTCCTCGGTAGCCTGCATGGCATCCTCGACCGTAGCGTCCTTCGCAATTCCCAGGCACTGCATCATCTGGTCAATAGAGTTGCCAAAGGGGGAAAGCGCCGCCAGTCCTCCGATAGGGGGAATGCCCTGTTTGCGAGCCCAAGACATCGTTCCCGTTGGAACGCAAGCTGACTCGGGCGCCTGTCCGCAAAGGAGCCATACGCTATCGATGGGCATGCCGTTGGAACGAATGGTTTGAAAACGGTATTTGGTAAGGCAGGGGGTAAAGCGCTGCTCTTTTGCATTTTCGATCGATGTGAACTTGGAGTCGAGCAAAAACAGGGAATCTCGACCTGCCTCTTTAAAACTCAGGGCAAAATCCGGTGTCCAATACGAGTCGCCCGGCTGCTGGTCAAATAGGTCGTTTGGCAGCAGGCGATGAGCGCCAAGGCTGGCGAATTCTTGGTCGCCTCCATAAAGCACGGGCTGATACCACAGCGTGACTTGCGCGCCTCCGCGCTGAAGCCGGTAGACGTTTGCGACTTCTCGTTCGTTGTCGGGCATTCCGTATTCCTGAGTTCGCTCAACTCGCTCAAAGGGAGTTTCGTACGAACTGTCCGGCGTATATCCCTGGGCGTCGAACCAATGGAGCAGAGAGGCGAGCGAGTACAGCTCGTAAAGGCGCGAGACACGATGCATGCTCAAAATGAGGCCTTCGCGCGCAAAGTCAAATTCACCAAAAGCGTCCCACGTGCGCATGAGCTGAAAAAGGCGTGCGTAATGGGGTATTTCCTGGAAGATCTTGGTTTTGCGAGGCATCCGGAACGTGTTGGAAACGGTGACGGACACGGCTTCGGAAAGAAGCCTGTAAAAGCGTTGTGCACGAGTCCGCTGTGCCTCGAGTTTCGACAGCAGGGGCTGGTCGCGTTCAATCTGCGCGTCGATAATCATGACGGGAATGAGGTGCCCCTCGGTACCCTGTATGCCGGACAGCTTGCTTTTCGCCTCGCGAAGCGCGTCCATTTTCTGTTTGATGCCCGCGATTGCCTGCACGATTGTTCGAAAAACATGCGAGATGAAGGAAACGATGGCCCTGTTTTCATATGTGTCGCACGAGCGAACGGTTTGCTTCGTTTGAATCTTACGGCTATACCAGTTGCGTCCCTGCATGCGGATGGCGGTGCTTTGGCGTACCGGGAACAGCCGGTCGGGATTTTTGTAAAGCCATTCAATCTCGTTTCGACCGATTTGTCGCAGCTTTTCGGCGGCAACGAGCTGCTCCGACCGATCGGTTTTGGTATATGGCCGCGTTTTAAAATTGGGAAGTTCCGCCTCGATGCCGGTGAGAATTGTCTCGGCGAGCAAAACGAACGATTGAAGGCTGTTCGCCTCCGAGCCCTCTGCATCGCCAAGGGAGTCGCTGTCCTGCGTATTTCCTGCCGACAGCATCCATCCGATGGGCGTGGCAAGTTCCTGCCCGGCAAGTTCGTCCAGCAATCCCACGACATACTGGCGCTGATTGCTAATAGTGCTGGAACAAGGGATTTCTTTTGTCTTTACCGCGAACGGCTCAAAGCGGCGTTGGCACGAATAGATACGAGCTTCGACGGTGGCGAATCCATAGGTATCCGAGAACGGTCTCCAGTTGCCGCTTCCATAGGCTGGGACAAGCCGATAAACGTAGCTGCCGCCAGCCTGCTCCGGCATGATGCAACGCCACTGATGCTCGTCTTCGTTAATCCTCAGCGTTATCTTGACCGCGCCCAGGTTGCGGTCGGCAAACAGCGACAGCTCGTACTGGGCACGATCGACAATTGCCGCGCTGTAGTCTATTTCGCCCAAGCCCGGCGTCCTGCGACCCTCGTGCATCTCAAACGACAGGGGAACGGAAGGGTTACGGGGGTCGCGCAGGATAAGCCGGATCGAGCAGGCTTTAAGCGAAGAACTGGTAGAAGCCACTGTCTCCACCAACCTCGAGAATGTGCTCAATACGCTGCTTTGTCTTGGGAAGGCCGGTTATGGCTCCCAGGCCATCGAGCAGGTTTCTCACGCGATCCTCTGTTCCGCAGATTTGGGGAAGGACTTTTTGGGCAACCGCGAAATCGACCGGATCATAGGTGGTCGATGCCGAGGAGGTATCCATAAGGTCGCTCGCGGTAACGATGTAATTGCGCATCATGAGCTGGGAGCGCGGGCTTACGGGATGGTTGGATGCAGCGCAGCACGCGAGCACTTCCTGGAATTTCGCCGCAAGGCCAGCGGGCATCTGCGTATCGCGGGCTCCAAATGCGGATTCGATCGTCGAGAGGGGGATAGCTGGCTCGTCGGAAAAGTCGTGCTCTTCGCTCTGAATGTCATCGATATCCAGAGGCGTGTCCTGCGCGTCGAGCATAATGACCCAGCTTCGGTCGAGGAAGCGGGGAGAGAGCTCTTCGGTTGTGTGGTCAAAGTTAACTGTCGCGATAAAGCGCAGCCAGGAAGGGGTCGTAAAGGCGTGCCCGCCGCCAAGGGAGAGCGCCGTGGGACGGTTCCTAAACTTGTCGCACGCTAGGAGGAACGGTGACCAGTAGTGCTCGAGCGAGCTAAGGTTTGCTTCGTCTAGGAGCATGATGTAGGGGATAGGGGTGAGGTCTTTGAGCTGTTGCTCGGTGTCGAGTTGCTCAAAGGCTTGGTAAGCGGCAGCGTTTGCAGGCTCCACGCGCTCCATAAAGGGATTGTAGAAGCCGATGAAGTCCTTATAGCTGGTCCATCCGCGCTCGACTGAGACCTCGCAGAAGCGGTTTGCCTGGGGCTGGGTAAGCCCCAAGGCTCCGGCGAGTATTCCCGCGAGGCTCGTCTTGCCCGTGCCCGGCATACCGGCAAAGGTAGTGATATAGCCTTGCGTAAGGCAGATCATAAGGTTAGCGATATCGTTGCGGGTAAAGTCGCGTCCAGCTCGATTGATGACGGTATCGCTCATGCGGTCTAAAAGGTCCGAAGCTGACAGTTTATCGTCGGGCAGCATGGCGGGCATGGTCAAAGTGGGGGCTACTTCATTTGCTTGTTGCGGGTTTGCCAAGGGGGCGGTTCCCGCCGGTACGGGATTGACCGCTCCCAGAATCTCGCGAACGACGGTCGACTCGAGGAGCTTTTCGCTCGCAGTCATCTCATCCTTAAACGACTCGACGACATTTTTAATGGCTCGCTTGGCAAGGACCTTGCCTTCTTCTAGGTTTTCGAGATCTGCTTTCGCGCTTCTGAGGTCCTCGAGCGTCTTATCGAGCTCTGCCTTGCGTCCGGTGAGCTCCGCTTCCGTCTCGGCTACGATTCGTGCTTTGACTTCGTCGCGGCTAGCTTCCGCCTCATCGGCGGCTGCCTTGGCGTCACGCGCTCGCTGCTCTGCTTGAGCAGTTTCTTCTTGGGCTTTTTGGATTTGTTTTTCCAGGTCCGCTTGGCGGCGTGCAACCTCTTGGCGAATCTGCTCGTTCTCTTTGACCTTGTCGTAGAACTCTGCAAAGTGCTCGTCGTCTAGAACGTACTGTGCGAGCTGCTCGCTAGAGACGGTGTCGATAATCTCGCGTTTGCGGCTGTCGGAAAGGGTCGACCACTCTTCGTACTTGCTCAGTGCGGTGAGCATACGTTTGCGTCGCTCTGGGGTTGTGACGATCTTCGTCTCGAGGTCGGTACAGGCCTCAATAGCCGTCTTAAGATTGCGGGCTTCGTTTTTTGAGAGGCCAACTTCGGTGGTGCGGGATACTCGGGCGATAGCGCTCAAAACCGTTTCATTGGGCATCCAGTCATACTTGCGATTGCTGGATGTAAATCGAGTTTTGATTTCGTCGATGTCGAGAAGGCGTGCATAGGGATTGCCCTCCCCATCGTTTACGGTGAGCTTAAAGGCAAAGCTCGACGCTTTTTCGGCAAAGATGTACTCGTCAAAAGACTGAACGGCCTTGATGGAATAGACGCCGGGTGCCTTTTGCTCAATCTCGAATGGCCCGTAGAGGTAAGGCTGGTCGTCTATTTCCTGGCGCAGCATGATGTACTTGGTGAGCGGCATTGCCTGTGAAACAGACGGATGAATGGTGCTGACGAGCGGTTGGCTGAAATCGATCAGCCCGTCGTCTGCGGAGATAATCTGAACAAGGCGTGATGAGATTTGGCTTTTTCTGAACTCGACAAAGTCGATGTTGCTGCGTCCCGGCCTCCAGTTGTAATTGGCAATTGAGTTGTAGCGATGATGTTCCAGATGGGGATAGTAGTTATTCTCCATGAACTGGTCGACATCAACGTTGGTTTTCATAACGACGAGTCGGCCAAAAATACCTTCGTATTCTTCTTTGGTTTTGCCTTCGAGTGTTACCGGGAGGCCGCCGATTTCGGGGAAGGTCGTGGTATCGATTCGCGTTATCTTGTCTTCGTCTACGAGGTATTGAGGATAGGTAATTGCTCGTTTTGGAGATGGGCCACCGTACTCCACGTAGGTGATCATTTCCTTGCGAACGCATTCCGAGATACTCGTAACCTTACGCGATGCGAGCGTGAAGCCCATGAGCGGCTCCTTTCAACACTGCCAAGACAGATGACCGACTAATAGTCAATTCTACGGAGGCTGCCAGCAATTTTGTTGAGCAACAAAATCGATTACGCGAACGGTCGGTTACATGAGGCGGGTGTCAGTTAACCGACTTGTCGCCATGCCGCATGGGCTTTCGACGAGACCGGCACGGCATGGCGGCCAATGCTGCCTACACCATCGCAATCCCGCGTGCCGCACTCAACAGCTCATACTCCCTCTGGCTCCAATGGCGCAGCTCGGCCGCGTCGACGGCGTCACGACACAAGTCCAAAAACGCCTCGGCTCTCTCGCAGAAGCACTCGCGAGCAAAGACGCCGGATCCGTCCGCAACGCACACGCCGTCTGCAAACAGCTTCCAACTCGACGGCTCGCGCGAGTCGTCTCCGAGCAGCTTGATCTGCAGAACATGCGGGTTGCCAGCAGCACAGAGCTCTTCCTCGAGCTTCTGTACCGTAAAGCGCATCTGGTGGGAGAGACTACTCTTGACCATGGCCGAGGCATAGCCGTTCGGCTTGTCCAGAAGATGTATTCGTTTTGGTTTGACGACCAGATTGTGGAAGTTGCGCTCGCTACGCACGGAGAAATTGTCCATACGGACTCCTTTCATCGATGTTGGCAGGGCCACCGTGCCTCTTGGCCGGTTGGCGTCGGGATCGTGGAGCCAACTCTCTACCCCGACTCTGGATAAAACGCGCCCGCTCCTTGCGGGCACGATGGAGTCTATCAGCATGCGCGGACACAAATCAAGCGCCGCCTGCGAAATGAGGTGCAAGCGACGCTTGATTTCGCCGACTGCTGCATGGCTTAAATCCGAAAAAGTGTCGAAATATCCTGCATATAAGTACGGAAAAATGTCGAAATACACACTTTAAAGCTTCGAAAAGTGTCGAAATGAGCGCCTAACAACCACGGAAAAGTGTATCCTAGTGCTAAAACAGCACGTAATAAGGGGTACGCTTATGCTGCAGAGAAAAGCGAAAGCACAGTTTGAATCTTGGCTTGCCTCATCGCCTAACAAGGCTCTTTTGGTCAAGGGCGCCCGACAGGTAGGAAAGTCATATTTGGTCAACGTCTTTGCAAACGAATCGTTCGAAAACGTCGTGACGTTCGACCTTATCGCCGACGCGTCCGTGCGCGATTCGTTTTTGGCGGCAAAAAGCGCGGATGACCTGCTTATGCGCATGTCTATCGCTGCGACGCAGCCGATGGTTGCGAACAAGACCGTCGTGGTTATCGACGAGGTGCAGCGATGCCCCAACGTGGTGACGTTTATCAAGTACCTGGTCCAGCGCGGCGACTTTCGATACATCCTTACCGGATCGCTCCTTGGCGTTGAGCTCGAGGGCATCGATTCCCTGCCGGTGGGGTATGTCGAGCAGGTCCAGATGTACCCGCTCGACTTTGAGGAGTTCTGCTGGGCAAGCGGCGTTGCTGCCGGAGCGTTTGAGATGCTCAGGGGTTGTCTAAAGGACGAAAAGGAGCTCCCCGACTATCTGTATGACCGCTTGCTCGATCTGTTCCATCAGTATGTGGTGGTGGGAGGCATGCCCGACGCGGTCAATTCCTTCTTGGCGACGCGCAATGTCGACGAGGTTCGAAACATCCACCGCGATCTTCACGCCCTGTATCGCGATGACATCGCAAAGTACGCTCCGCCCGAGCTGCGCTTGGTTATTCGTGATATCTATGATTTGATTCCCAGCGAGGCCGGCTCCAAAAACAAGCGATTCAAGCTGTCGTCGATTAGCGGTGTTAAGCGCTTTTCGCAGGTTACAGACCATTTTCTCTGGCTCTCGGAGGCGGGTGTCGCGCTTCCCGTGTATAACGTGACAGCTCCGGTAGCGCCTCTTTTAATGGGGGAGCAGCGAAATCTCTTTAAGCTGTTTTACTTGGACACCGGAATGCTCATGTCGTCGTATTCCAAGAAGGTCGCCCAAGGTGTTTTTGATGGGGAGGTGGAAGACCCCTTTGGCATGAACATGGGGGCGGCATTTGAGGGCTTCGTTGCCCAAGAGCTCAAAGCCCACGGATTCAGATTGCGCTACTTTACGTCTAAAAAAGTCGGCGAGCTCGATTTTGTGGAGGAGACGCTCGATGGGGAGGTCCTTGCCATCGAGGTCAAGTCGGGCAAGAGCTTTAAGTCCCATGCGGCGCTCGACAACGCGCTCGCGACGAAGGGCTACGGAATCGATCGCGCCCTGGTACTTGCGGAATGTAATCTTCACCGCGATGGTGACGTGCTGTATCTGCCCATCTTTATGGCAGGGCTTTTGGAGCCGTAACGTGCCGCCGGCTCTTCCGGCCCTCCCTTAACCCTCGCTACTCGTCGTCTCCGTCGTTGGGGTCGCCCTTGAGGGTGTTGATGTCCAGGTACTGGTTGTCGTCCTCTTTTTCCTGCGTTGCCGACTCCGCTTGGGTGGGGCCGGAGAACAGCCGGAATCCCTCAAACGCAATGACGCCGAGCAGGGCAATGACAATGGCGATAAAGGCAACCTTGACTGCCTGCGGAAATTCCGAGAAACGCAGCGCCTTTTCCTCGGCGTAATAATCGGCGAAGCGCTCTTCGCCCGTGCTTTTGGTATACGCCGGCGCGGACGCGGCCTCCGGGTCATATTCCGGTGCAGGCGTGGCAGCGTACGGATCGTTGAGATAATCGCTCGATGCGGTGCCATAATCCTCGGTCTCGATGCGATCGGTGCCAGCATAGCCATCGGAATATGCCGCACCGCCCTCATAGTCCGCGGCGCTCGTGTTGGCGGCAAAAAGCGGGTTAACTGGAACGTCGAGCGCCGGCATGCCGGTAGAGGTCTCATCCAGATCGGCTGCAGCCCAGGAATCGTAGGCAACCTGATGGGCAACGGGCTCATCGAGCCTTGTGACCGGAGGCTTGCGTGCCGCAGGAACGGGCAACTGCTGGGCGTTGTACATAACGGTGCTGTCGGCCGATTTGCCCTGCGTCGCTGCAGCGAGAAATGCCGCCGTCTCGGACGGGTCGCTTGCGGGGCGGGGAGCGGGTGTGGGCGCCGAAGTGGGTGCGGGTGTAGGCGCGGGCGTCGAAACAGGCGACTGCGCAGGAGTCGGCGCAGATGCGGGCTTGGGCGCAAGTGCGGGATTGGGGCTTGACGGGCGAGCCCCGCCACCCATGAGTTCGTCGGCGGTCCACGGGCGATCATCCATCACGTCGTCAAGGCTCAGCGAAAACAGGTCGTCTTCACCCTCATCGAACATGCGGTGCACATGTCCACCAATTGCCGGAATCAATCCGCGACCGGTGCATGATGCCTTGCTCAACGCCATTCTGTTCCACCCTTTCGAAATGCTAATGACATCGATTATATGGAACTTCCCAAGCGGCTCGGTCTTGGATTCGAGCTTTCCAGAACTCGCGCCCAAAAGGGGAGGGGCAATCTAGGCGAGTGCCTACTTGTCGTCGGCCGCCGCCTTGGCCTCATTGAGGTAGCTATAGAAGCTGTACTTGGAGATGCCAAAGAACTCGCAGGCGCGCTCGCTCGACTTGGAAATGAGGAAGGCGCCGCGACGGTCGAGGTAGCCAATGGCGCGAATGCGCTCATCTTTGGTCATGAGCGCCGCGGGCTTGCCCACAAACTGCTCGCACTCGTGCAGCAGGTCCTCGAGCAGGTCGCCGATGTTCTTGGTAATGGGCTCGGGCTCGGTGTAGCCCGTGCCGCCGGTGCCGGTAAAGGCGTCGAGCGAACGCTCAAAAGCCTTCATAAGCGTAATGTCAAAGTTGATGCCCAAAATGCCGACGGGCTTGCCCTCGTCGTTGCGGATAAAGATCGTCGACGATTTGAGCAGCTTGCCATCGGCGGTTTTGGTGAGGTACGGCTCGCGGTCGTGCACGTCGGCGGTGCCCTCGTGCATAGATTCAAGCACAATATGGCTGGGGCCGTCACCCAGTTTGCGCCCGCTGACGTGGCCGTTTTCGATCACTACGATGGAGCGGTCCACGTCCTCGGTCTCCAGGTCGTGGACGACGACTTCGCAGTTGGGGCCAAATTGGAGCGCCAGGCCGTGTGCAAGGCGCTTGTAGAACTCAATCTGTGCGGGGGTCATGGGTGCCTTCCTAAAAATTAGTTTGGGCTCACTGTGCCATAAACCCCACTTGTTCGCAAATAACGAAAGCGTCGCCGTGTTATGTGACCGTTCGGCGGCGAAAAGGTACCGATTACGGCAACAAACAATTTGTTAGGTTTTCCAATCAAAAAGTGTGATAGAACAGTGCTAACAAACTTATTGTTTGGCATCCACATAAAAGTTCAGCCGTGTGAATGGGATCAGGCTGAAACGCGTATGCGGGGGCCGGCAAGAGAGAACTTAAGGAGTTCGCCGTATGGCCGATAAGATCCAGTGGGCGGGCAACACGATGCCCAAGAGCGATGACAAGCACTTGGGAATCATGAGCCTCGACCACGTGAAGAAGGCCCGCGCCTTCCACCAGTCGTTCCCCCAGTACACCGTCACTCCGCTTGCCCGCCTGGATGGCCAGGCCGCGCGCCTGGGCCTGTCCAACCTGTGCGTTAAGGACGAGAGCTATCGCTTTGGCCTCAACGCCTTTAAGGTCCTGGGCGGTTCGTTTGCCATGGCCAACTACATTGCCGACGAGACCGGCAAGGACGTTGCCGAGTGCACCTTCGATTACCTGACCTCCGATCAGCTTGCCAAGGACTTTGGCCAGGCCACCTTCTTTACCGCCACCGACGGCAACCATGGCCGCGGCGTGGCATGGGCTGCCAACAAGCTGGGCCAGAAGGCCGTCGTGCACATGCCCAAGGGTTCCACCAAGCCCCGCTTCGATAACATCGCCGCCGAGGGCGCCACGGTGACCATCGAAGAGGTCAACTACGACGAGTGCGTGCGCATGGCCGCCGCCGAGGCTGACGCCTGCGAGCGCGGCGTCATCGTTCAGGACACCGCCTGGGAGGGCTACGAGAAGATCCCGTCTTGGATCATGGAGGGCTACGGCACCATGGCTTCCGAGGCTGCCGAGCAGCTGCGCGAGATGGCCATCAACCGCCCGACGCACGTGTTTGTCCAGGCTGGCGTGGGTTCGCTCGCTGGCGCCGTGGTGGGCTACTTCACCAACCTGTATCCCGATAACCCGCCCACCTTTGTCGTGGTCGAGTGCGCTCCTGCCGCCTGCCTGTACAAGGGCGCTGCCGCCGGCGACGGAGATCCGCGCATCGTAGACGGTGACATGCCCTCCATCATGGCCGGCCTGTGCTGCGGCGAGCCCAACATCTTGGGCTGGGATATCCTGCGCAACCACACCACCGCCTTCGTGTCCTGCCCCGACTGGGTCACCGCTCGCGGCATGCGCACCCTGGGCGCTCCCGAGAAGGGCGACCCGCGCGTCATCTCCGGCGAGTCCGGCGCAGTGACCACCGGTCTGGTCGAGACCCTCATGCTCGACCCCGAGTACGCCGAGCTCAAGGAGCTCATCGGCCTGGACAAGACGAGCTCCGTGCTCTGCTTCTCCACCGAGGGCGACACCGATCCGGATCAGTACCGTCGCATCGTCTGGGAGGGCGAGTACCCGACTTGCTAGCAGACTGACCTGTCCGGAGGCAGCCGGAGGACTTTACTCCCTGCTCGGACAGTCCTGCTCGCACGGAGAGCACATTAAGTGCTCTCCGGCTCGTGCGGAACTTGCGATCAACCTAATGTCTTTCGGGCAGCTATGGACCTCTCGGGTCCAATACGTCACATACCGGACTGGTTTATCTGAATAAATATGGCGAAGGCCCCTTTCGGGGCCTTCTTTGTTAGAGGAATTCGCCTACTCGGTGGACTTCGGGTTCTAGGTCTACTCCGAATTGGTCTTTGACGGTTGTTTGGATGTGGCGGATGAGTTCGTCGACGTCGGCTGCGGTGGCGTGGTCGGCGTTGACGATGAAGCCGCAGTGCTTTTCGCTCACCTGCGCGCCGCCGATGGCGTGTCCTCGCAGGCCGGCGTCCATGATGAGCTTGCCGGCAAAGTAGCCCTCGGGGCGCTTGAAGGTGGAGCCGGCACTCGGCATGTCGAGCGGCTGCTTGTCCTCGCGGCGCTGGCGGTAGTCGTCCATGTCGGCCTTGATCATCGCGGCGTTGCCCGGGGCGAGATTGAAAGTGGCCGAAAGCACGACGAAACCGTCGTCGGCAATGCGGCTCTTGCGATAGCCCAGGTTGAGCTCATCGACATCGAACTCGATAATGCTGCCGCTACCGCGGGTGCCGTCGTCGAGCATGCGGGCGGGCTTGTAGGCGCGCACGGACTCCAGCACATCGGCCATGCAAGCGCCGTATGCTCCGGCGTTCATGTAGCAGGCACCGCCGACCGATCCGGGAATGCCCGAGATGGGCTCCATGCCGGTAAGGCCGGCCTCGGCTGCCGCGGCTGCGACATCGGAAAGCAAGGCGCCGGCTGCCGCCGTGACGTGCGTGCCGTCGACCGTAATGTCGGAGAGGCCCTCGCCCAGCGCTACGACGACGCCGCGGATGCCCTTGTCGCCGACGAGCAAGTCGGAGCCGTTGCCCACGATGGTGAGTGGTAGATTGCAGCGATAGCAGGTATCGAGCGTGGCGACGAGGCCCTGCTCAGTATCGGGCGTGACAAAGACGTCGGCCGGACCGCCGATCTTAAACGTGGTGTGCTCGCGCATGGGCTCGCTCATCAGCACGTTGTCCTCGCCGGCAACGCCAGCGAGCGCGCACAGCAGGTCCTCGTTAAAAAAATCGTTCTCGTGCATACGAATATCCGCCTTTTGGTGGTCGTTGTCATCAATCGATTGCAATATACCCCACCCGGACGGATTTGGTGCGCTGGCGGCGATAAAACAGCCGTCCACCGGATTGGTAAAGTGTTTATCACCGAGGTAGAGGGGTAGTCGCTATACTTTCAAGAGATTGCGCGTAAACCCGGAAGGAGCGAGATGGCCAACAAAGTCACCCTCAAGCAGATCGCCCAGGAGGTGGGGCTTTCCCCCTCGTCGGTCTCGCTTGTTCTCAATAATCGGCCCTGTCGCATCTCGGAAGAAAACCGCAAGCTCATCAAAGAGGTCGCGGCGCGCAACCACTATGTTCCCAACCAGATTGCGCGCAGCCTGGTCATGCGCGAGTCGCGCACGCTGGGCCTTATCGTCCCTAACATCGAGAGCCGCTTTTTTGCCTCGCTCGCCGGTAGCCTGGAAAAGCGCTGCCGCGAGGACGGCTATGCGCTCTTCATTACCAGCTCGGGCGGAAGCGCCGATGACGATCTGGAGCTGCTGCGCCAGCTGGTGACGCGCGGCGTTGATGGCGTCTTCCTGGTGGTAGGTGACGAGTTCTCCGACGACCGTGCGCTTCGCGAAGAAGTCAGCCACCTGCCCATCCCGGCCGTAATGGTCGACCGTGCCATTGAGGGGCTCGAGTGCGACAAGGTGATGTTCGACCACGAGATGGGCGGCTATATGGCCACCCGCTATCTGATCGAGCAAGGCCACCGCCGTATTGCCTGCCTGGTTAATGCCCGCCGTTCCAATACGGGTCGCAAGCGACTTGCCGGCTATGAGCGCGCGCTGCGCGAGGTTGGCCTGCCGATCGACGCGCGTTTGGAGTTTGAGAGCGAGTACTACATTCCGAGCGCATACGAGGCCTCGGAGGCAGTGCTCGCAACTGACGCCACTGCCGTGTTCGCAAGCTCGGATAACATTGCCCTCGGTTTGCTCAAGCGCTTGCACGAGATGGGGAAGAGCATCCCGGGCGATATCTCGGTGGTGAGCTATGACAACTCGGCGGCCGACGTTCTCTTTGAGCCGGCACTGACCGCGATTGAGCAGGACCCTGGTGTCCTTGCGGAGCATGCTTTTGGCTGCATGTCCAAGCGTCTTGCCGGTAGGGGCGGCAGGCGTGCCGAAGAGGTCGTTCTGGAGCCGGAGCTTATCGTTAAGGACAGCGTGCTCGAGCTTACTAAACACAACTAAACACGTTTACCAATTTGCAGAGACCGAATGTGGAGCACCTGTGACAATCAACGCCGCAGGTGAATGTCGCGTTTTGCTGATCGATGGGATTGATAAGGGTGGTAAAACGTTTTTTCACCATGATAAAACGTTTTAGCAAATATACTGGTCCCAACGAAAGGTTGCCGTATTGGAGGGTGACCGCACAGCGAAGGGACATAAACAATGGCTAAAACACTGGGGACGCCGTGGCAAAAGCTGGGCCACGAGGTGCCGGCTTCCGAGCTCGAGGGCGTCGACCTGTATTGGCGCGCATCGAACTATCTGTCCGTCGGTCAGATCTACCTTCGTTCTAACCCGCTAATGCGCCCCGACTTTGTCGACGAGAAAACCGGTGAGGTGCGCGACTTCGGTCGTCCGGACGTTAAGCACCGCCTGGTTGGCCACTGGGGCACCACGCCCGGCATCAACTTCCTGTTCGGTCACGTCAATCGACTGATCGCCGACCACAACCAGAATGCTATCTTCTTGATGGGCCCTGGTCACGGTGGCCCCGCCGGTACTGCTCAGTCGCTGCTCGACGGCACCTACCGCGAGATTCGCCCCGACATCACCAATGACGAGGCCGGCCTGCAGAAGTTCTTCCGCCAGTTCTCCTATCCCGGCGGCATCCCGAGCCACTTTGCGCCCGAGACGCCCGGTTCCATCCACGAGGGCGGCGAGCTCGGCTACACGCTCAGCCACGCTTACGGTGCCGTTATGGACAACCCGAGCCTGCTGGCCGTGGCCGTGGTGGGCGACGGCGAGTCCGAGACCGGTCCGCTCGCGACCTCTTGGCAGTCCAACAAGCTCGTGAACCCGGCAACCGACGGCATCGTCCTGACGATCCTGCACCTCAACGGCTACAAGATCGCCAACCCCACCATCCTTGCCCGCGTGTCCGATGAGGAGCTCACCAAGTTCTTTGAGGGCATGGGCTATAAGCCGCACTTCTTTGTCGCCGGCTTTGACGACGAGAGCCACGCAAGCATTCATGCGCGTTTCGCTGCCCTGTTTGAGCAGGTCTTCGATGAGATTTGTGACATCAAGGCCACCGCGCAGGCCCAGGCCGCCTCAGGCGAGACCGTGGTCCGCCCGGCCTACCCCATGATTGTGTTCCGTACGCCCAAGGGCTGGACTTGCCCCAAGCACATCGACGGTAAGAAGACCGAGGACTCCTGGCGCGCGCATCAGGTGCCGCTGGCGAGTGCCAAGGACACCCACGAGCACTTCCGCGTGCTGCGCGAGTGGCTGCGTTCCTACAAGCCCGAGGAGCTCTTTACGCCCGAGGGCCAGGTGCGCCCCGAGGTGACGGCCTTTATGCCGACCGGCGAGTTGCGCATCGGCGCCAACCCCAACGCGAACGGCGGTAAGGTGCGTCGCGAGCTCGAGCTGCCCGATATTCATGCCCACGAGGTCCCCGTCGCAACTAAGGGTCATGGCTGGGGCTCCACCGAGGCCGCCCGCGTCTTTGGTGAGTACACTGCCGACGTTCTGGCCAAGAACATGGATGACTTCCGCATCTTTGGTCCCGACGAGACCGCGTCCAACCGTCTGCAGGCTGCCTACAAGGTGACCAAGAAGCAGTGGGACGCCGGCTTCTACGAGGACGAGGCCAACGACGAGCTGCTCGCTGGCTCCGGCAAGGTTGTCGAGCAGCTGTCCGAGCACCAGTGCGAGGGCTTCCTCGAGGCCTATGTGCTCACCGGCCGCTCCGGCGTGTGGAGCTCCTACGAGAGCTTTGTCCATGTGGTCGACTCCATGGTCAACCAGCACTGCAAGTGGCTCGAGGCTACCAAGCGCGAGATTCCGTGGCGTGCCCCCATCAGCGGCCTTAACATTTTGCTGTCGAGCCACGTCTGGCGTCAGGACCACAACGGCTTCTCGCATCAGGACCCCGGCTTTATCGACCTGCTGCTCAACAAGGCCAACGACACGCACATCGTGAATGCCTACTATCCGGCCGACGCCAACATGGCCCTTGCCGTTGCCGAGCGCGTCTACCAGTCCACCGACTGCGTCAACGCCATCTTCTGCGGCAAGCAGCCTGCTCCGACCTTCCAGACGGTCGACGAGGCCAAGGCGGAGCTCGCCGAGGGCGTTGCGACCTGGGAGTGGGCATCGACCGCCGATTCGCTCGCCGAGGCCGATGTCGTGGTCGCCACCTGCGGCGACGTGCCGACGCTCGAGGCTCTGGCTGCAACCGACATGCTGCGCGAGCTGGGCATCAAGGTATGGTTCGTCAACGTGGTCGATCTGCTCAAGATCCAGAACGTCTGCGAGAACGACCAGGCTCTCAGCGACGAGCGCTGGGCTGAGCTGTTCGGCTGCGGCGAGAAGCCCGTCCTCTTCGCGTTCCACGCCTATGCCGGCACGATTCGCCGTCTGATTTGGAACCGCCCCGGCCACGATGCCTTCCGCGTCCACGGCTACGAGGAGAAAGGTTCCACGACAACGCCGTTCGACATGCTGCGCCTGAACAGCATGGACCGCTGGGCACTGGCCGCCGACGTGCTGCGCATGGTCGACGCCGACAAGTTTGCCGAGCAGATTGATGAATGGGAGGCGTTCCGCACCGAGGCCTTTGAGTTCGCGTGCGACGAGGGCTTCGATCACCCGGCCTTTACCGACTGGGTCTGGCCCGACGCAGCAGCTGCAACCGCTGCCGACGGCGCACTCTCCGCAACGCAGATGACCGCGGGCGACAACGAGTAGATAGGCATCCGGGACGGTCTCGCGCTGGGGCCTTGCCCGGCTGGGCGGCCTTGCTCCGAGAAGTTCGCGAAGCCCACTTCCCGGAGCAAGGCCGCCCCGCCGGGCAAGGCCCTCTCGACCGTTTCGATATGCGGGGGCTGATTATTTTTT